>NZ_JBBJUM010000014.1:0-106031 GCF_037726105.1 Ramlibacter sp. AN1015 | reverse complement strand
TGGACTCGAAGATGCTGCGTCTCGGCTGGGATCTGCGACGGCCGGTTCTGGCCGGAAGCAGCCGTCAAGCGTGCGCCACCTTGATTCCAACCTCTCGCCGAGCGCGTCATTTTGCCCCAGCCTCTACTGCCGGTGTCCCAACGACGGGCGCTGTCGCTGGCAGCGCCAGCAGCCAGCACATGGAAGGAGCCCGTCGAGTCACCCGCCTGATCCGGCGCGGCCCTTCCCCTCGGCCTGGGCGCGCCTGCGCAACAGCACCCATTCGAGGGCGTCGAACAGCCACTGCGTCAGTAACGCGAGGATCGCCGCCGGCACCGCACCGGCGAGCATGTACGCCGTGTCGTTGACGGCCAACCCCGCCACGATCCGCTCCCCCAGCCCGCCGGCGCCGATGAACGTGGCGATCGTGGCCACGCCGACGTTCAACACCGCGGCCGTCTGGATGCCGGCGAAGATGGTCGGCGCGGCCAGCGGCAGCTCGATGCTGCGCAGCACCTGGCCACTGCGCAGCCCCAGCGCCAATCCTGCCTGCCGCATGCCGGGCGGCAGCGAGACCAGCCCGGCATGCGTGTTGCGCACGATCGGCAGCAATGCGTAGAGCGACAGCGCCATCAGGGCCGGCACGAAGCCGATGCCGCCCACCAGGGCGATCAGGAACGCCAGCAGCGCGAGCGAGGGCACCGTCTGCAGCATGCCTACGGCGGCCAGCAGCGGCTGGCCCAAGCGGGGCCGTCGCACGGCCAGCACGCCCGCCGGAATGCCGATCGCCCCGGCGATGGCGACCGAGGCGAACACCAGCGTGACGTGCTCGCGCAGCAGCCGGGCAAGGTCCGGGGCCAGCAGCCGGTCCAGGAAACGCTGGCCATGGGTGGCCGGGGCCGAGTGCACTGCGGAAGGACGGGAGCCCGCGGCTGCCTTGTTGCGGGCGACGAAGTCGCGCGCGACCTGCTCGAAGCTCTTGCCGTCAACCTCCGCTTCGGCGTTCATCGCCTGCATCACGCGTTCGTCGATGCGGCCGGCCAGTGCCGCGGCAAGCGGGCCTTCTTCCAGCTGTGCCTGCATCAGCAGCACCGCGTCATAGCGCGGGAAGAAGTTGCGGTCGTCACGCAGCACGCGCAGCCCCAGCCGGGCGATCTGCGCGTCGGTGGTGTAGACGTCCATCACGTCCACCTGCTTGCGCGCGAGCGCCTGGTACGCCAGCCCGTGGTCCAGCGCGTTACCGGGGGTGAAGGGCATGCCGTACGCCGCTTTGAGCGCGTTCCAGCCATCCGCGCGCAGCAGGAACTCATGCGACAGGCCGAAGCGCAAGCGGCCGCCGGCCTGCGCCAGGTCCGACAGCGTCGCGATGCCCAGGCGCGCGGCGTCGTCCTCGCGCATGGCGAGCGCGTAGCTGTTGTTGAAACCGAGCGGCACCGCCACCTTCAGCCCGCGCGGGGCGAGCCAGCGGTTGATCTGCTCCAGCGGGGGAGCGACGGCCTCCGCACCTTCTTTCTTCAGCAGCTCGCGCACGATGGTTCCGGTGTACTCGGGGTACACGGCGATGGAACCGCTTGCCAGCGCCTGCTCCATCACCGCTGTGTTGCCCAGGCCTTGGCGGTGCAGCGCCGGCACGCCGGCGTCCACCAAGGTCTGGCGTACCACTTCCCCGAGCACATAGCTTTCGGTGAAGCGCTTGGAGCCGACGACCACGGGGTCGGCCGCCTGCGCCGCGAGGCACGTGCCCACCAGGCCGAGCGCAATGATGAGGGACGCGAGGATCATCTCAGCGGCCAAGTATCCGCCACTCCACTGCAGCGGCATGATGCGTCATCCCCACCTCCCAGGAGCGGCACATGGACCACGGACCCGGCGCTTCGCAGGCCGCAGCTCCACCGGACAGCCCGGTGGCGAAGATCCTGCCTTCCATGTCCATCGCCACCATGGTAATGACCCTGCCACAGGTCTGGACCGTCTGGGTGGACGGCGAGGTAGCCGGTGTCTCGCTGCTGTCGTGGGGCACCTACCTGCTGGGCGCGTGCCTCTGGTTCGTCCATGGCTTGGCGCTGCGCGACAAGACGATCTACGTGGCCTGCGTCGGCTGGATCCTGCTGAACGCCGCGGTGGTGCTAGGGGTGCTGGTGCAGCGCTGACGGCGCGACGCTGCTTCCGACCCAAAGCGCCCGTCCTCCTCTGCTGGTCCACCGGGTGCAGGATCACGAACGCCACGCATCTCAGTTCTCACAATTGCGCAGGTTGCGCGCACACGCCGCCCGTCCTAGATTGGGAGCGGCCGCAGTCGTTGGAGGCCTGCAGATGGCAGGACACGAGCGCCTGGAATTTACGCAGGCCCAGCGTCGGATGCTTGACCGCTATGGCGTCGTCGCGCAGTCGCGCTTCGTCTACACGCCGTCGATCGGCGGGCGCGCGCACGCTCTGGTCGTCGGGGACGGACCGCCGGTGGTGATGGTGAACGGCATCGGAACTCCCGCAGCCATGTGGGCGCCCCTGATGGCTCATCTTTCGGGCTTTCGCCTGCACGCCATTGACCTGCCAGGGTATGGCCTCACTGACACCACCCCCGATCTGGCGGAGGATCTGCGGACCAGCGCTGTCCGGTTCCTCGACGAGGCGGTCCAGGCACTTGGGCTCGAGCGGCCGGCGTTCGTAAGCAATTCGATGGGGTCGCTTTGGGCCACCTGGTTGGCACTGGAGCGGCCCGATCGTGTCGCGGCGATGATCCATATCGGCTGCCCTGCCGTGGTGCTCGAAACGTCGGCCCCGTTTCCGATGCGCCTTCTTTCGGCCAGGCCCATGGGCAGACTGCTGACGCGCTTGCAGCCGCCATCCCGCAGCCAGGTGCGGCAGATGAGCAGGATGGTGGGCGAGTACCCCCTGCCGGCGGAATTGATCGACCTGCTGGTTGCGACGGAGCGCCTGCCGGGATTCCGGCACACGTTTCTCTCCACGCTTCATGTTCTGGTGCGCCTGCGCGGCAATCGGCCCCGGCATCGCCTGACAGCCAGCGAGCTCGAGCTCGTCACACAGCCTACGCTTCTGTTGTGGGGAGACCGTGACCCCTTCGGATCTCCCGCCGTGGGCGAGCGCGTTGCGGCCGCCATGCCTTGCGCCGAACTGCGGGTGGTCAACGGTGGCCACTGCCCCTGGCTGAAGAACGCAGCCAGCATCGGGCCGGCAGCGACGCGGTTCCTGCATGAGCACGCCTGATCCTCCTCGGCAGACACCGCAGCTTCCCCCGGGAGGCGCTGCCGCGTTGGCTCCGGTTCAGGCGCGGCCGCGCACCATGGAAAGCACCTTGCCCACATCCATGGTGCGCGCCTGCTGCTCCATCTGCGGCAGGTAGCGGCCCCGCAGGTCCTGCGCTTCGCTGGAAATCCCGGCGTACGCCTCCTGCAGCATCTGCGTAGTGAACGTGCGGCCGCCTGCGTAGTAGCGCTTGGCGACGTGCCCCAGCGCATAGGTCGCCACGAAGCTCATGCCCGAACTCACCGCCTGCTGGCCGAGGCCGCGCGCCAGCCCGCCGCCCATGCGTCCGAGCAGGCCGCCCAGCAGCTTGCGGCCGGCCTGTTCGAGGTACTGCGACGTCAGCCCCACTCCGACCGTCGCCAGGAAGTCCTTGACGTGGGTCGAATCGAGTTCGTACCCGTAGGCCTGACCGATGCGGTAGACCAGGCGCATCTGCAGCGGGATGATGGCCATGGTCGACAGCGTCTCCGGCAGCAGTTCCAGCGCACCGTTGGTGATGGCGGCGTTCAGGATGGTCTGGTCGAGTTCCGCCTCATCGACGTTCGGAGTGCGCGTGCCCGTACCGCCGCTCGCGGCCGCCGGCGTGGGTACCGGCGCGGCCGCCGACAGCCCGGCCGCTCTGGGGATGAGGCCGTCCATCGGAGCGGCGGCCATGGCTTCGGCGTCTTCGGTGAACTTCCGCGCGAGTCCGGCATCCAGGCCCAGGGTGCTGCGCAACTCGGACAGGAACTTCTGCTCGGGGACGGACTGCACGCCGTCGGCATCGCACACGCAGACCGCCATCTCGTAGCCCAGCTGGCGCGCCTCCGCCGAGCGCAGGGCCGCGGCGGCACCGGCCAGGTCCACGCGCTTCATCAGCACGTCCTGAACCAGCGTGGGCAGGTGGACGGCGTCGGTGTTGACCAGCGCCTCGGCGATCCGCCTGACCTCGGCGCGCTCGCGGTCGTGCTTGTCGCCGTCGGCGAAGGCGGCCATGAGGCTGAGGGTGACGACGGCTTGCGTTTCGGTCTGGGTCACGGGACGGGCTCCTGTCGATACGGGGGATAGTTGACTTGCTCGTGCGCCGCGGGTTCCCGGCCGCAGGCGCAGGCAGGACTGCCTCACCGCGCCACCACCGGGAGACATGCCATGCGATCCCACGATGATGGACCTTTCGCTCCAGCCGCGATTGCAAGAAGCAACAAGTTTGGACAAACCGGGATGCGCCACCTAGGCTGACCTTTTTTATTCGACTCAGGAGAGTGTCATCACGCAACCCACTCCCGGCCCGGTGAGCGGCCCGGGCGAGCGTTCCGGACGTCCGGCACTCATTGCATCCATCAGTGCCGTGACGCTGGCGACCCACGACATGGCGCGCGCGGTGCGGTTCTATACCGCGCTGGGCTTTACCTTGCGCTACGGCGGCGCCTCGGCGAGCTTCAGCAGTTTCAGTGCAGGCAGCTCCTGCCTCAACGTCACCACCGAGGGCAGCGAGCGCGAGTGGTCGTGGTGGGGCCGGATCATCTTCCACGTGACGGATGTCGATCTGTTGTACCGCCAGGCCGTCGCCGCCGGGCTGCAGCCCCAGGCGCCCCCGCATGACGCCACGTGGGGCGAACGCTACTTCCACATCAGCGATCCCGACGGACATGAGCTGAGCTTCGCGACGCCGCTCCGGACGTCCTAGACGCGCCCCACGAACTGCTACGACGGCTGCTCGGATACGCCGCCGATACGTTTGCAGCTCTCCCTGAAACGAGGCGATTACATCGGTTTGCCAGACTGCCTGGCGCGAGCACGCTCTGATCGCGCGCCAGCCGCTCCATTCCGCCATGCCGCACACGAAGGAGAACACCATGTCAGACCAGATCGTCACGACCCTGAAGCAAGCAATGCGTGGCCGCGTCATGGGTCCGGAGGACGCCGAGTACGACGCCGTGCGAGCGCTCTACAACGGCATGATCGACAAGAAGCCGCGGGTCATCGCCCGCTGCGTCGATGCGGCGGACGTGAGCGCCGCGGTCAACTGCGGACGCGACCAGGGCCTGCTGATCGCGATCCGCGGCGGCGGGCACAGCGGGCCTGGCCTGGGCAGCTGCGACGGCGGCCTGATGATCGACCTGTCATTGATGAAGAGCGTGCGCGTCGATCCCCGGGCAAGCACCGTGCGAGTGGACCCCGGTTGCACGTCGGGCGACGTGGATCACGCCACGCACGCCTTCGGGCTCGCAGTTCCGTTCGGCATTGTCTCGACCACGGGCGTGGCCGGCCTGACGCTGGGCGGCGGCACCGGGTATCTCACGCGCAAGCATGGCCTGACGATCGACAACCTGCTCGAGCTGGACATGGTGCTGGCCGACGGCAGCCTCGTGACGGCCAGCGAGCGCGAGCATCCGGACCTGTTCTGGGCGGCGCGAGGCGGGGGCGGCAATTTCGGGGTCGTGACCAGCTTCCTGTTCAAGGCGCATCCTGTCCGCATGGTGTATGCGGGCCCGGTCTTCTGGGAAGCCGTGCACGCGAAGGCGGTGATGGCGGCCTATCGGGACTTCCTGCCCACCGCGCCGGAAGAACTGGGCGTTTTCGTCGGGCTGAAGACAGTGCCACCGATGGACCCGTTTCCGAAGGATTACTGGGGGCGGCGCGCCTGCGCCATCATCGGCAGCTACAACGGCAGCGCGGCAGAAGGCCAGAAGCTCATGGCGCGCCTGCTTGAAAAGCTGCCTGCGCCGATCTTCAACTGGATGGGTGAAATGCCTTTCCCGGCGATCAACTCGATGTTCGATCCCTTCTTCCCCAAGGGTCTGCAGTGGTACTGGAAGGGCGATTTCGTCAAGACCTTGTCCGAAGCGGCCATCGATACGCACATCGCCCAGGCCGCCAACGCGCCAAGCGACCTGTGCCTGATGCACCTCTACCCGATCGACGGCGCTCCCCAGCGTGTCGCGAAGGACGCAACCGCGTGGAGCGCGCGCGACGCGACCTGGTCGATGGTGATCGCGGGCATCGATCCGGACCCGAACAAGGCGGAGGCGCTCAGGACGTGGGGACGCGCCTACTGGAAGGCGATCCACCCCTTCAACCTCGAGGGCGCGTACGTCAACTTCATGATGGACGACGAAGCGGATGGCC
Organism: Ramlibacter sp. AN1015; assembly: GCF_037726105.1. Classification (NCBI taxonomy): domain Bacteria; kingdom Pseudomonadati; phylum Pseudomonadota; class Betaproteobacteria; order Burkholderiales; family Comamonadaceae; genus Ramlibacter; species Ramlibacter sp. AN1015. The sequence goes on along the minus strand of NZ_JBBJUM010000014.1, from coordinate 99,680 downwards.
GTGTGCAGGCCACGTATGGCGAGAACTACGCCCGCCTGGCGGCAGTCAAGGCCAGGTACGACCCGGAGAACGTCTTCCGCGTGAACCAGAACATCAGGCCGGCCCAACGACAAGAGCTTGTCAGCGCCTGAACGGCTGCTGCAGCGGACCGTCCGCTGCATCCCGTGATCAGCCGCGTGCGCGCCTGCTCATGCACTCCGTCAGCCGGCACGGCCGCTGCGCGTGCCGTGCCAGCCCTGCGCTACGATGCCGAAATGAAGCTGCAGACAGTGCTTTCTTCCGTGCTCATCGGAATTGGCGGAGGGCTGATGGTCCTCAAGATCGTTGAGGACAGCGAGCCAGGCGCGATTCCACTTCTGTTGATTGTCAGCGGGATCGTGTGGAAGATTGTTGAGCGCATCCGGGTGCGCCGGCGCGAGAAGCGTACGACAGCTCGTTGACGGCGACGCTCTGGAGCGGCGCGCCCCTATCAGGGACGCATCATGCGCTTGGGGAGTCCTTGCTAGCCCGCGCCACCATCCAGCTCGGGAACACGCGCGTCCAGCTTCGGTGCGAACGACCGATTCGTAATCTGGCTATCGCAGTGACTGACGAATTCATCATCATTCCGTCGTGAGGGCTGCATCCGACCCGAAGCTGCCGCTGCCACAGCAGCCCACCAAGGCGAGGGAACACAAGCTACGCTGCATTTGTCCGGCCGACGGGTCAAGCTTGGCCTGAGCGCTTGCGACTGGCGAGATCTTGCACCGGGCCTTGTCAGGAGGCGACGCGTGCGCAGCGATGGATGGGTCCGAAGTTCCTACCCCAGTGCGCGAGAGCCGCAGGGTCAGTCGCCCGTAGTCCAGGCGGGCTGGACGCGCCACCTGATGCGAAGCGCACTTACGGGCGACCTCAGTCCGCGTACTCGCCCGATTCTTTGATCACCTTGCCCCAGCGCGCCATCTCTCCATCGAGGAAGTTCCGATGACCTGCAGGCTCCAGCCGGTTATCGGTGACGACCGTCAGTCCGATGGCTTCCTGACGCTTGACCAACTCGGGATCCTTCAGCGCCGCACGAATCGCCGCATTCAGCCTGGCCAGAACCGCCGGCGGAGTGCCCTTGGGGGCATACACCGCGTGCCACACCTGCACGTTGAAGTTCTGCAGGCCGGCTTCGGACAGCGTCGGCACCTCCTTGAGTGATGGAAGCGGAAGTCGCTGTGTTCCCGTCTGCGCGAACGCCCGGACCTTTCGGCCCTCGATCTGCGGAACGGCGTTGGTCGCCTGTTCGCACATCAGGTTCACCTGTCCCCCGATGAGGTCGTTCATCGCCGGCCCCGTCCCCTTGTACGGAACTGGTGTCATCTTCGCTTTCAGAGTGCTCTGCAGCATGAGTCCGCACAGGTGCGATGCGGAACCGACGCCCGCGTTGGCGATGGTGGCCTTGTCGCCGCTTGCCGCGATCCAGTTGCGCAATTCCGCGAAGTTCGTCGCACCCAACGCAGTGTTGCCGATCAGGACCGACGGCGCTTCGTTGATCACGCCGAGCGTCTCGAAGTCATCTGGCACCTTGTACGTCAGCTTGCGGTACAAGGCCGGCGCGGTGGCCATGCCGATATGGTGGACCAGCAGCGTGTATCCATCGGCAGGCGCTCGCGCCACTTTCGCGGCGCCGATCGTGCCGCCGGCTCCAGCTGCGTTTTCCACGACGACGGTCTGTCCCAGCGGCTTGCGCAGAGCTTCGGCCAGGTCACGGGCGATCTTGTCGCTCGGTCCGCCGGCCGCGAACGGCACGACCAGAGTGACCGGCTTGGCAGGAAAGTCGGCCTGTGCCGCGGCGAAGATCGGGGCGATTGCAAGCGCCGCAATAAGGGAGCGGGGTGCGTTCAATTCAGTCTCCTTGGTGGTACGCCGATCAGGGGGCGAGCTTCTTCATCTCGGCGAACAGGTCCGCCTTGCCTTCAAATCCGATGCCGGGCAGGTCCGGCAGGGTCAGGTGGCTGTTCTCGACCTTCACGCCATCGGGGAAGCCGCCGTACGGCTGGAACAGGTCGGGGTAGGACTCGTTGCCGCCCAAGCCGAGGCCGGCCGCAATGTTCAGCGACATCTGGTGCCCCCCGTGGGGAACGCAGCGGCTGGGTGACCAGCCATGCTGCTTCAACATGTCCAACGTGCGCAGGTATTCGACCAGTCCGTAGCTCAGGGCGCAGTCGAACTGCAGCCAGTCGCGGTCCGGACGCATGCCGCCGTAGCGGATCAGGTTACGCGCGTCCTGCATCGAGAACAGGTCTTCGCCCGTTGCCATTGGCTTGTCGTAGTAGTTGCGCAGCGTTGCCTGCAGCTCGAAGTCGAGCGGGTCGCCCGGCTCCTCGTACCAGAAGAGGTCGTACTGCGACAGCGCCTTAGCATACGCAATAGCGGTGTCCAGGTCGAAGCGGCCATTGGCATCCACGCACAGCTTCTGCCCGTCCTGCAGCACTTCCATGATGGCGTCGATGCGGCGAAGGTCTTCGTCGAGCGACGCGCCACCGATCTTCTTCTTCACGACCGTGTAGCCCCGGTCGATGTAGCTGCGCATCTCATCCTGCAGCTTTTTGTGGTCTTGGCCCGGGTAGTAGTAGCCACCGGCCGCGTAGACGAACACCTTGCGGTTAGGGGAGCCGTTGCCGTACCGGTCGGCCAGCAGCTGGAACAGAGGCTTGCCCTCGATCTTCGCCACCGCATCCCAGACAGCCATGTCGATGGTGCCGATCGCCACGGACCGTTCGCCATGGCCACCCGGCTTCTCGTTGGTGAACATCGTGACCCAGATCTTGTGCGGGTCCAGGTTGTCACCACTGTCGTCCACCAGGGAACCCGGCGCGGCCTCCATGATGCGCGGGATAAACCGTTCGCGCATCATGCTGCCCTGCCCGTAGCGGCCATTCGAATTGAATCCGTAGCCGACCACGGGCTTGCCGTCGCGGATCACGTCGGTGACGACGGCCACCAGGCTCAGGTTCATCTTGCTGAAGTCGATGTACGCGTTGCGAATCGACGAGCTGATGGGAACGGTTTTCTCTCGGATTTCAACGATTTTCATGCGGATGCTTTTTTCAGGCGAGCTTGACGAGTTGGCCTGTTGCCGTGTGCTGGTACCTGGAGAACATTTCGTCCAAGTAAAGCAATTGCCTCTTTGTCTAGCTTGATCTGCGCCTTGTTGCTAGAGTGAATGAACTGGTTGGCGATGTTCTGGCATGCGCCCTTCTTCTGCCAATGCTATTTTTTTCGTCTTTGATGTTCTGAAAGCACCGATCCACCATGCCGATGAACCTGTCGTGGCTGGATGACTTCCTGGCCCTGTCCACCAGCGGGAACTTCTCGCGGGCGGCGGAGGAGCGGCACATGACGCAACCAGCGTTCAGCCGGCGCATCCGCGCACTGGAAGAATGGCTGGGGACGGACCTGTTCGACCGCAGCCGCCAGCCAGCCACCCTGACGCCTGCGGGCAAGTGGTTCCGCGACGAGGCGCTGGAGTTGCTCTCGCAAGTCGCTCGCCTGCCCGGCGAGGCACGTGCCGTGGCAGGCTCACACTCCGCGTCCTTGCGCTTTGCCTCGACGCACGCGCTCTCATTTACCTTCCTCCCTGGATGGCTGCGCGGCTTGAAGCCGCAGGGAGAAATCGGACCTCTCACCCTCGTGTCCGACGTGCTGACCCGGTGCGAAGCCATGCTGTCGGAGAGCAAGGTGCAGTTCGTCATGTGCCACGCGCACCCGCGGGCTTCTAGCAAGCTGCAGGCAGACAACTTTCCGTCCGTGTGCGTCGGCATGGACCAGCTGTTGCCGCTGACTGCGCCCGGACCGGATGGACGCCCACTGCACATGATCGACCACGCGGCCGCATCGGCGCCCCTGCGCCTGCTGGGCTACAGCGAGGAGTCCGGCATCGGGCGAATCATTCGGGAGGTCAACGCAGCATTCTTCGAGCGCGTTCCCGTGCAGGACGTCTTCAAGGCGCACCTGGCGTCGGCGCTGCGGACCATGGCGCTGGACGGCGCGGGCATGGCATGGCTCCCCCGGACGCTTGTTAGGGAGGACGTGGAGGCCGGACGGCTGGTGCCCGCCATCAGGTCGGAATGGCGGATCGACGTGGAGATCCGGCTCTATCGGGATAAGGCCCCGCTCGGGGCGAGCGGCGACAACCTCTGGGCGACGATCTGCGCGAACGCCTCACCTTGAGTGATCGGAGCGTGCCAGCAGAGGGAGCGTTCTGCTGAAGACCGTTCCTCGGCTCGAAACGCCTCACATGTACAGAGCGCGGTTGAGGGGCACGAGATAGTCGGCATCAGGGTTCGCCATGCCACGGCCCTCCATCCGCTCCATGATGGCAGCGACAGCCAAGTCGCGCCGCTTAGGCAGGCGCGCCCATTCCGCCGCCGCCAACGGGCGACGCAGCTCTTCACGCGTAAGGTCGGTGCAGTAGCCCGGCGCGCCCGGCTGTTGCCGCCACGACTCCGCGATCGCGCCCGCATTAACGGCGTCGAAGCCGGTGTCCTCGACGAGAGCCATTGCCACCTTACGGCCACGCTCGCGATCAGCCGCCACTGGGATGGCGATACGCTCCGGCTCGCCGGCCGGCTTTGCCTTTCGCGCGAAGGAGTCGGAGCCGATGGCGTTCCACGCCTTGGCAATGGGCCGTCCCATGCCCCACGGTTGCGTCTCCGGAAATTGATTGACGCGGCTTACTTCGGCGAGTTGGGGAAGTGAGGGAGTTTCTCGTCGAGGCACACCCAGGGTTGTGCGCGAGATGTCCAGATGTCCAGCATTGGCGCGAAGGTAGACAGATCGTCGAGAGAAGGAAAGCGGATCGAAGTGAACTGCGAGTTCGCTTCGCTACGGGTGAACAGAGGGCTGCCGCAGTCGCCACAAAAGCTGCGGGTCGTCATACCGCTGCCTGCGCGAACGTCGTAGGTTTTGGGGGAGCCTTGGACCTCGAGATCCGAGCTCACGACGACCACGCCGGAAGCGAACGGAGCGCCGCTCGAGCGCTGGCAGTCAGCGCAATGGCAGTTCAGCATTGCGATGGGCTCACTTCTGCATCGGTAGCGGACCGAACCGCAGGCGCACTTCCCTGAGAACTCTGAATTCATTCGCCAGATTATCCGGGGGCCCGCGCAAAGCTGATGCCCGCTCCTGGCCGGAAGCGGACACCGCAAGGAACCGGTGCTCGGCTTCCGCTCCGAGCCCGCGCCGCGCGGTGGAGTGACGTCCGCACCCAGGGGCGCTCCGCTGGCAAGGAGCTCAATGCGACCTCGCCACGTCGGGCGAGAGTTTGCTCTGCGCAGAGGAAGTGCATAGCGTGTTAACCTGCGCGCTGCTGGACGTTCAACAGATCGTCGCTCTTCAAGGTTTACTTTCTCCCTCCGGCGGACTTGCAACCCGCCGCGTCGTTGTCTGAAATCCCGTCGATGTTCTCTGGCGTTGTGCACCGCACGGCATGTTGCTGCGCGGCACCTTCCTCAATGGAGACATCATGGAAAACAAACTCTACGTAGGCAACCTGCCCTACGCCTTCAACGACGCCGACATGCACCGCACTTTCAGTGAGTTCGGGTCGGTCAGCAGCGCGAAGGTCGTCATGGACCGCGAAAGCGGTCGCTCCAAAGGCTTCGGCTTCGTCCAGATGGCCACCGCCGCTGAGGCCACCGCGGCCATCGCTGCCCTGCATGGCCAGGGCCTGGGCGGCCGCGATATGGTCGTGAACGTCGCCAAGCCTATGGAGCCGCGCTCCGCCCATGCGGGTGGCTATGGCGGCAATCGACACTGATTCGCTGAAGCTAGCGGCGGCTGCGGCCGCCACCTCCCCGTGCGCACGACCGCGCGCCCTAATCAAAGAAAGGCTCTTGCATGAGCAGAAAAATTTACGTAGGCAACCTGCCTTACTCCGTGACCGATTCCATTCTGGAAAGCAACTTCGCCGAGTTCGGTGGCGTTGCCTCATCCAAAGTCATGATGGATCGTGAAACCGGCCGCTCCAAGGGGTTTGGCTTCGTGGAAATGGCGTCCGCCGAAGTCGCCCAGGCTGCGATCAATGGGCTGAACGGCATGTTCGTGGATGGGCGCTCGATCACCGTGAACCTCGCCCGTCCGCGCGAAGAAGGCCGTGGCCCCGGTGGAGACGGTGTGCAGGGTTTCAAGGCCAGCAATCGCGGCGACGTTGGCTATGGCAATGGCGGCTTCGGCGGCGGTCGATACTGACGCCTGCCGCTTCCAGCGAAAAGACCGGTTAGCCGGTCTTTTTTTTTCGGGCCGGGGCGCTCTGCGCGCCTAGTCGCCCGTTCTTGCTCAACTCGTCCTTGAGCACGCGCGCAAACGGGGGCAAGGCCGTCTTGTTCCCCCGGACAGTCCCCCGGTCGCCGCTGGCTGTCGATGGTCAACGGCGGAGCGTTGCGCATGAAAAAGCCCCGTCCGGCGGGGCTTTCTGGGGTGCTGCTGGTGCCTAGCGGTCATCAGTGGAGCTATTTCTGGCGGAGAGGGCGGGATTCGAACCCGCGGTGGGCTATTAACCCACACACGCTTTCCAGGCGTGCGACTTAAACCGCTCATCCACCTCTCCTGCGAAGCCCGCGATTGTAGCAGCGTCGATCAGGCGACCTTGATGCGGCGGAACTTCTGCGGGTCGGCAACCATGGTGAGCAGCAGGTTCACGTCTGCGGGCTTGACCATGTGGAAATCGAAGCCGGCTTCGGCCGAGCGGTGGCGGCTTTCAGCCTCGCCGTAGCCGGTGAGCGCGACCAGGAGTGCGTCGGCTCCGCAGGGGTGCTGGCGCAGGCGCTGTGCGACCTCGAAACCGTGCATGCCAGGCAGCCCGATGTCGAGCAGCACCACGTCGGGCAGGAAGTCCTCGGCGATGGCAAGCGCCGTGGGGCCATCCGCTGCGACGCGCACGGGATAGCCTTCCATCTGCAGCAGCAGCGTGAGCGTCTCGGCGGAGGCCGCCAGGTCGTCCACCACCAGCACGCGTGCGAGCTGGCGCTCATCGGTCGCCGCCGACCGCGCCGGCTTGCCGGTCGGAACCGCGCGCTCGGGTGGCGTACCGGCCTTGGCCGGAAGGCGCACCAGCATTTCGGTGCCGGTACCGGCGCCGCCACTGCGCGCCTCGACCTGTCCGCCATGCAGTTCCACCAGGTGCTTGACCAGCGTGAGGCCGATGCCCAGGCCGCCCTGCGCGCGGTCCAGCGTCTGGTCGCCCTGCACGAACAGCTCGAAGATGTGCGGCAGGAACTCTGGCGGAATGCCGCAGCCGCGGTCGCGCACGGTGAGGGTCACCTGTTCCCCGTTGAAGCGGGCCTCCAGGTCGATGGGCGATCCCGCAGGTGCGAACTTGGATGCGTTGTTGACCAGGTTGGAGATGACCTGCGCCAGGCGCACCGCGTCGCCCATGAGCAGGATCGGAATCTCCGGCAGGGTGACGCGCAGTTGCTGGCCGCGGGCGGCGACGCGCGGCGCGCTGGCCTCGACCGAGCGCTCGACCAGGGCGGCAAGCGAGAGGCGCTCGGGCCGCACCACCACCTTGCCCTGCACGATGCGCGAGACGTCCAGCAGGTCGTCGATGAGCCGCGTCATGTGGTCGGCCTGGCGGCTGATCACGTCGCGCGCCCAGTGCAGGGTGCCCGGCGCGACTTCGCTGCCCTGCATGATGTGGACCGCGTTGCGGATGGGTGCGAGCGGGTTGCGCAGTTCGTGGGCGAGCATGGCCAGGAACTCGTTCTTGCGGCGATCTGCCTGCTGCACGGCGGCATAGAGCCGCGCGTTGTCCAGGGCGATGGCCGCGCGGCCGACCACCTCGGTCGCCAGCGCGCAACGCTGGGAATCGAACGCGCCTGCGGGTCCGAGCAGCACCAGTGCCCTTCCCGCCCGCTCGCCCTCGCGCAGCGGGAACACCAGCCCCGAGCGCGCCACAGCGTCGGCGGCTGGGGCCGGCTCGTGCCAGCGCTGCATGTGCCCCTGCGCCAGCGCCTCGCGCACCGCCGCGGACAGGGTCGGCGCCAGCGCCGGCGCCGCGCCGCCGCCCGCGGTGGCCTGCACGCCGACACCGCCGTCGAGCCCGACACCCACGAACAAGGCCTGCTCGGCCAGCGTAGGCACGCAGACCTCCAGCAGTGCGGCCGCGGTCTGGTCGGTGTCGAGCGAGCGCGTGAGCCGCTGGGTCGCATTGGCGAGAAAGTCGGCGCGGACGGTGGTCGCCTCGGCGGCGGCGCGCGCCGCTTCGGCCCGCGCCAGCGCCTCGCGCTCGGCCGCGCGCAGCTGCAGCTGCCGGTTCATGCGATAGAGCTCGACGAACACCCGCACCTTCGAGCGCAGCACCTCAGGCACCACGGGCGAAGGGATGTAGTCCACCGCACCGAGCGCGTAGCCGCGCTTGGCCTGCAGTTCATCGACGTAGGCCGTAATGAAGACGATGGGCGTCTGGGCCGAGCGCTTGTACTGGCGGATCAGGCTGGCCGTCTCCAGTCCGTCGATGTCGGGCATGTTGACGTCCAGCAGGATCACGGCGAACTCGTTGTTCAGTACCTGCGCCAGCGCCTCGCGCCCGGAGCGGGCACTGATGATGTTCTCGCCGAGCTCCTCGAGCACGGTGCGGAAGACGACGTGCTTCTCCTGCAGGTCATCGACGATGAGGATGTTCGCCTTGCCCTCTTCCGGGCGGACGGCGGGTGCGTGCTGGTGGGCCACGACGTGCGTCATCGCGGCAGCCATGCGCGCAGAACGGCGAGCAGGTCCTGGGTGTTGACCGGCTTGGACAGGTAGTCCCATGCGCCGGCCTCGATGCACCGTTCGCGGTCGCCCTTCATGGCCTTGGCGGTGACCGCGATCATCGGCAGCCTGCGCCCCTGCGGCAGCCGCCGGATTTCCTTCATGGTGGTCATGCCGTCCATCTCCGGCATCATGATGTCCATCAGCACGACGTCGATGTGCGCGTCGTTGGCGACACGGTTGATTGCTTCGCGGCCGCTGTCGGCCCAGACGATATCCATGCCGTGTTCCTCCAGTACCGTGGCGAGCGCGAAGATATTGCGCATGTCGTCATCGACGATCAGCACGCGCCGCCCCGCGAGTGGGCGGCTGGCCGCAGCGAACTCCCTGACCGTCAGCTCGGTGGCCGGCGGCAGTTTCCCGGTGGCGACGTGCATGGCCCGCAGCGCCGCGTCGAACAATGCCACCGCGTCGGGCAGCACCTGGGCGGCCATGCCGGGCGCGTCCTTCCAGGCCGGTGTTCCGGGGGCGCCACGCAGCAGCAGCAGCGGCACGGGCCCGCAGCCCGGCCCGGGCACCTGCTGGAGGGCCTCGCGCAGATGGGCCTGGTTCGCCCCCAGGCAGTGCTGGTCGAGCACCACGCAGTCGAAGCGGTGCTCGTCCAGGGCGTCCAGGAGTTGCTGCGTGTCTTCGGCGAGCACCGCGTTCAGGCCCTCCACGTCCGCGAGCAGGTCGAGCAACGCGCGGCGCGTCGGCTCGTCGTCCAGGCCGACAAGCACCTTGCGCTGCATGCGACCGGCATAGGAGAGCAACTGCTCCAGCAGCGCATCGAGCACGTCGCGGCTCGGCACCGGCTTGGCGACGAAACCGAGGGCGCCCGCGTTGAACGCCCGGTCGCGCGACTCGTCGGTGGAAATGACGCACACCGGCACGTGGCGCGTGGCCAGGTCTTGCTTGAGGCGGTCCAGGACGCGCCAGCCGTCCATGTCGGGCAGGTGCATGTCGAGCGTGATCGCCAGGGGCGCGTGCTGGCCGGCCAGCGTCAGCGCGCCCGCCCCCAGTCCGGTGACCAGACCCTTGAAGCCTTTGGCTCGCGCCGCATCGAGCAGGAAACGCGCGAAGCCGAGGTCGTTCTCGACGATCAGCAGCACCGCGTCGCCCTGCGCGATGGTGTCGCGGTCGTCGTCCGCTTCGTTCGGCAGACCGAACGTGGCTTCGTCTCCTGTGTCGTCGGCCGCGACGTGCGCCACGGCGACGCGTCTGGCGCTCGCAGCGACTGCGGCGGGCGTCGCAGGCGGCGTTTCGCGATCGGCAGGCGCATGCCGGGCCTGCGGCGCCACCTCGCGGCTCGCGGATACGGATGCGGTGCGCCACGAGCCTCGCGTCGAGGGGAAGTGCGCCGGCAGGTACAGCGTGAAGGTACTGCCCTGCCCCGGTGCGCTGGCCAGGCGGATCTCGCCTCCCAGCAGCTTGGAGAGCTCGCGGCTGATCGCCAGGCCGAGCCCGGTGCCGCCGTACTTGCGGCTGGTGGAGCCGTCGGCCTGCTGGAACGCTTCAAAGATGATCTGCTGCTTGTCGGTGGCGATGCCGATGCCGGTGTCGGACACCGAGAACGCGATCACCGACTGCGCATGGTTGAGTGCTTCGTGGTCGCGGCTCCAGCCGCCCACGACCTCCTCGATGGAGAGCGTCACCTGCCCCTGGTGCGTGAACTTGAACGCATTGGACAGCAGGTTCTTGAGGATCTGCTGCAGGCGCTTGGCATCGGTGAGGATGGTCTCGGGCAGGCGGATGCCGGGCTCGACGCCGAAGCCGACGTTCTTGGCGTCGGCAACGTGGCGGAAGGTGCGCTCCACGTACACCTGCAGGTCGGACAGGTGCAGCTCGCTGATCTCCACGGCGACGGTGCCCGACTCGATCTTGGAGAGGTCGAGGATGTCGTTGATCAACATCAGCAGGTCGTTGCCCGACGAGTGGATGGTGCGGGCGAACTCGACCTGACGCGTGCTGAGGTTGCCTTCGGGGTTCTTGGAGAGCTGGTCGGACAGGATCAGCAGCGAGTTCAGCGGCGTGCGCAGCTCGTGCGACATGTTCGCGAGGAACTCGGACTTGTACTTCGAGGTCAGGGCCAGCTGCTTGGCCTTTTCCTCCAGCGCCTGGCGCGCCTGCTCCACTTCGCGGTTCTTGTGCTCCACCTCGTGGTTCTGGTGCGCGAGCAGCTTGGCCTTGTCCTGCAGCTCGAGGTTGGTCTGCTGCAGCTCTTGCTGGCGGCTTTGCAGCTCCTGGGCGAGCGACTGCGACTGGGCCAGCAGGTCCTCGGTGCGCATGTTGGCCGCGATGGTGTTGATCACGATACCGATGGATTCGGCCAGCTGGTCGAGAAACGCAAGGTGGGTCGACTTGAAGCGCTCCAGCGAGGCCAGCTCGACGACGCCGCGCACCTGCCCCTCGAACACGATGGGCAGCACCAGCACGTTCAGCGGCGTGAGCTCGGTCAGCCCCGAGGCGATGCGCAGGTTTTCCGGGACGGCCGAGGTGATGAGGACCTTGCTGCGGTCCACCGCGCACTGGCCGATCAGCCCCTCGCCGAGCGCGATCTCCTTGCCGTGCGCACCGTGGCCCTGCGAGGCGTAGCTGGCCGTCAGGCACAGGCGCGGCGCCTGCTGGTCGGGTGCACGGCGCAGCACGTAGAACTCGCCCTGCTGCACGCCCACCACCGGCGCCAGCTCGGACAGGATCAGCTGGCCCACCGCCACCAGATCCTTCTGGCCCTGCAGCATGCGGGTGAACTTGGCGAGGTTGGTCTTGAGCCAGTCCTGCTCGTTATTGAGCTGGGTGGTGTCCCGCAGGTTGCGGATCATCTCGTTGATGGTGTCTTTCAGGGCCGCCACTTCGCCCAGCGCCTCCACCGTCACCGAACGCGTCAGGTCGCCCTGCGTCACGGCAGTGGCCACCTCGGCGATGGCACGCACCTGCGTGGTGAGGTTGGCCGCGAGCTGGTTCACGTTCTCGGTGAGGTTCTTCCAGGTGCCGGCCGCGCCCGGCACCTTCGCCTGCCCGCCGAGCTTGCCCTCCACGCCCACTTCGCGCGCCACGGTGGTCACCTGGTCGGCGAAGGTGGCCAGGGTGTCCGTCATGGAGTTGATGGTGTCGGCCAGTGCGGCGATCTCGCCCTTGGCCTCGACGGTGAGCTTGCGGTCGAGGTCGCCTCCGGCGACGGCGGTCACCACCCGCGCGATGCCCCGCACCTGCGCGGTGAGGTTCGAGGCCATGAAGTTCACGTTGTCGGTGAGGTCCTTCCAGGTGCCGGCGACGCCCTGCACTTCGGCCTGACCGCCGAGCTTGCCCTCGGTGCCCACCTCGCGCGCCACCCGCGTCACCTCCGAGGCGAAGGAGCGCAGCTGGTCCACCATGGTGTTGATGGTGTTCTTCAGCTCCAGAATCTCGCCCTTGACGTCTACCGTGATCTTCTTGGACAGGTCGCCCGCGGCCACGGCCGTGGTCACCTCGGCGATGTTGCGCACCTGGGCGGTGAGGTTCGAACCCATCGAGTTCACCGAGTCGGTGAGGTCCTTCCAGGTGCCGGCGACACCCTGCACGTCGGCCTGGCCGCCGAGCTTGCCCTCGGTGCCCACCTCGCGCGCGACCCGCGTCACCTCGGAGGCGAAGGAGCGCAGCTGGTCCACCATGGTGTTGATGGTGTTCTTCAGCTCCAGGATCTCGCCCTTGACGTCCACCGTGATCTTCTTGGACAGGTCGCCCGCGGCCACGGCCTTCGTGACGTCGGCGATGTTGCGCACCTGCGACGTGAGGTTGGACGCCATGAAGTTGACGTTGTCGGTGAGGTCCTTCCAGGTGCCCGCGACCCCCTGCACTTCGGCCTGGCCGCCGAGCTTGCCTTCGGTGCCCACCTCGCGCGCCACGCGCGTGACCTCCGCCGCGAAGGTGCCCAGCTGGCGCACCATGCGGTTGATGGTGGTTGCCGTGCGCAGGAACTCGCCCTGCAGCGGCCGGCCGTCCGCCTCCAGCGCCATCGACTTCGAGAGGTCGCCCTGCGCGACGGCACCGAGCACGCGGGCCACCTCGGAGGTGGGGTGCACCAGGTCGGCGATGAGCGAGTTGATCGACTCGGCCGACTCGCGCCAGAAACCTCCGGCCTGCGGCAGCAGGGCCCGCTCCTTGAGCTTGCCCTCCTTGCCGACGACCCGCGACAGGCGGGCCAGTTCACGCGACATCCGCAGGTTCTCGTCCACCACGGCGTTGAACGCGTCGGCGAGCTTGCCGAAAGCGCCGGGCCAATCGTCCGGCAGGCGGGCCTGCGCGTCGCCCTTGCGCAGCTTGTGCAGCGCCTGCAGCACGGCACGCGTGCGCTCGGAGCAGGCCTGCGCCTGATCGACAAGCAGGTTGACCGAGGCGACGTTGCCGAGCCACACCCCCGAAAGGCGCTCTTCGGGCAGGCGTTTGGGCTCGAGCCCGGACAGCAGGGCCGTGTCGAGCGCGCGCAGGCGGTGCGCGCCGCGCGCGGTCTGCGCCGCCAGCTCGTTGAACTCGGCAGCCACGCGCCCGGCGAGGCCCTCCCACTCGGTGGGCAGGCTCGCATCGGCATCGCCGCGCCGCAGGGCGCCGAGCGCCTGCAGGATCATGCGCAGCTCCCGCTCGCGCTGGTCGAGCGGCTCCCGCTTGCCTACAACAACTTCCATGCGAATTCCCGTCAGAGTGCGCGTCGGCTGAGAGCTGTCGAGAGTAGTCAGTTCGCTCGAGGCGAACAACCGAGGGAACCCGACGCATGGGCTGCTACACAAGTCTGGGCGCGGCGTGTAGGCGCGTACCTACAGAAACACGGCCTCGCGGCCTACGAGGCGATGCGGCGTGCAGCCGCTTCGCCCCGGGAACGCAGACGACACGCCGGTAAGTAGAAAAGCCGCCCTGAGGCGGCTTTTTGCTGATGGCCGTGAAGGCGTCAGTTGATGGGCGTCTTCTTGCCTTCCTTGTAGTTGTACAGGGTGGTCGCCGGGTTCTTCAGTTCGCCGTTGGGCTCGAAGGCGATCGTGGCGGTCACACCCTTCATGTTCGTCTTGACCAGCTCCTTGGTGTAGTCCTTGGGGTTGGTCGAGTTGGCGCGCTTCATGGCGTCCACCAGCACGAAGGTCGCGTCGTAGGTGTAGGGGCTGTACACCTGGAACTGGTTGGGATACTTCTCGTCGTAGCGCTTCTTCCACTCGGCGCCGCCCGGCATCTTGCCCAGCGACGAGCCGCCTTCGGCGCAGATCACGTTGTTGAGCGTCTTCGCGCCGCCGGCCAGCTTGGCGATCTCTGCGGTGCAGATGCCGTCGCCGCCGAAGTACTTGACGTTCCCCATGCCCAGCTGCTCCATCTGGCGCAGCATGGGGCCGGCTTGCGGATCCATGCCGCCGTAGAAGATGGCGTCGGGGTTCTTGGACTTGATCGCGGTGAGGATGGCCATGAAGTCGGTGGCCTTGTCGGTCGTGAACTGCTCGTCCACCACCTGCATGCCCTTCTCCTTCGCCGTCTTCTTGAACACATCGGCGACGCCCTGACCGTAGGCGGTGCGGTCATCGATGATCGCGACCTTCTTGAGCTTGAGGTTGTCGGCCGCGTAGTGCGCCAGCGCAGCACCGAGGGCGTTGTCGTTGGCGATGATGCGGTAGGTGGTCTTGTAGCCCGGCTTGGTGAGGTTGGGATTGGTGGCCGCACCCGTGACGTGGGGGATACCGCAGTCGTTGTAGACCTTGGCGGCGGGGATGGTGGTGCCGGAGTTCAGGTGGCCCACCACGCCCGCGACGCGCGAGTCGCACAGCTTCTGTGCGGCAGCCGTGCCCTGCTTCGGATCGGCGGCGTCGTCTTCGGCCTGGATTTCGAAGCGGACGCGCTTGCCGCCGATGGTGAGGTTCTGCTTGTTCAGATCCTCGATGGCCATGCGCACGCCGTTTTCGTTGTCCTTTCCGTAATGCGCCTGGGCGCCGGAGATCGGGGCCACATGGCCGATCTTCACAACCTGGACGTCCTGGGCCGAGGCGATGCCGGCCACCGCGGCGATTGCCGCGGCAACCGTCAATTTCAAAGTCATTTGCATAAGGTCAAACCTCCAGATGGAAAAGTTGAGTCGTCAGTTTTCTCAACCGGGGCAACATATCGCAAATTCCGCGCCCGAGGCATAGAGGAAAGCCCAGGTGCGGCAGCCCGCCACGCGGCAACGCCCGTCCGATCCGTCAAGCGCCCCCGGGCTCCATCGATCCGGGCGGATCGGCCGCAGGCCGCGCCGCGAGCTCCTGGGCCAGCGCCTCGGAGACCGCCACGCGCACGCTCGCTTCGAGTTCTTCGCGCAGGCGCGGCGCAAGGGCGCGTGTCTGCTCCACCACCATCGCGGCGACCGCCTCGCGCAGGCGCTGCTCGAGGTCGGCATCGATGCGCTGCATGATGCGCTGGACCAGGCGCTCGTCACGGCCGCGCAGACCCTCGGCGGCCGGCTGGCTGCGGGTCGGCCGCTGCACCACTTCGGTGAGCGTCGGAACGTTCTTGGGCGGGGTACGACGCACCATCAGCGCGACTCCGCGAGGTCGTGGCGTTCGATCGCGAAGCCCTGTCCGGCATATTGTTTCCAGCGGGCGCGGGCCCGCTGACGGTCGTCGGCGTCGTCGGTGACGACCTCGATCACGCGCGCGAACTGCTCGAAGCCGGTGGGCACGCGCTCGGCGATGTTGACCAGCACCTCGCGGTGCGGCGCGGCGGTCGCCGCGTGCGCCGGCTCGGTCAGCACCACCGGACTGCGCGCCAGCACGTGCGGCGGTGCGTCGTCGGCGCGGCAGTGCGCCACGAAGTCGAGCGCGGAGAAGGTCCACAGCTGCAGGTCGAGTTCGCGCAGCAGGTCGACGTCACCGCAGACCACCACGCGTGCGCCGCTTGCCACCGCCTTGCGCAGCAGCCGGCAGGAATAGCCCACCTTGGCCGACGCGTTGAAGTGGAACGCGACCTGGGTCGTCATGCCGCTGTTTTCGCGGACCGCTTGCGCCGCGCTGCGGGTTCGGCCGCCGCCTTGCGCGGGGCGGCGGATCGGGGTGCGGCCTTGCGGGCAACCGCTGCCTGCTGCTGCGACAGCAGGTATTCCACCAGCATGCCCACGGGGCGACCGGTCGATCCCTTGGCCGCTCCGCCCTTCCACGCGGTGCCGGCGATATCGAGGTGGGCCCACGGGTAGGCGCCGGCGAAGCGTTGCAGGAACTTGGCCGCGGTGACTGCGCCGGCGGGGCGCCCGCCGACGTTGGCCATGTCGGCGAACTGGGTCTTCAGGCCTTCGCCGTACTCGTCGTCCAGGGGCATGCGCCAGCAGGGATCGAGGGCCACGTCGCCGGCCTGCTGCAGCGCGGCCGCCAGCGCTTCGTCGGTGGCGAACAGGCCGCTGCGCACCCCGCCCAGCGCGATCACGCAGGCTCCCGTGAGGGTGGCGACATCGACCACCGCACGCGGCTTGAAGCGCTCGGCGTAGGTCAGCGCGTCGCACAGGATCAGCCGGCCTTCCGCATCGGTGTTGAGGACTTCGATGGTCTGGCCGCTCATGCTGGTGACCACGTCGCCCGGCTTGAAGGCGCGGCCGCTGGGCAGGTTCTCGCATGCCGGCACCAGCCCCACGACATTCAGCCGCGGCTTGAGCTCGGCCAGGGCGCGGAAGGTGCCGAGCACGCTGGCCGCGCCCCCCATGTCGAACTTCATCTCGTCCATCTCGGGCGAAGGCTTGATGGAAATGCCGCCGCTGTCGAAGGTGATGCCCTTGCCCACCAGCACCACCGGCGCATCCGAGGCGCCCGCGCCCTGGTAGCGCAGCACGATGAACCGGAGGGGTTCGTCGGAGCCCTGGGCGACCGCCATGAACGCGCCCATGCGCAGCTTCTCGACTTCGCGGGGGCCAAGCACTTCGCACTGGAAGCCGCCCGACTTGGCGATGCGCTTGGCCTCTTCGCCCAGCCGCGTCGGCGTGGCCACGTTGGGTGGAAGGTTGCCCAGTTCGCGCGCGACTGCGATGCCGGCGGCAGCGCCGCGCGCGGCCTCGAAGTCTGCCTTCGACGCGGCGGCATCGGCGCATCCGACGACGCATTTCTCGATTTCGCAGGCTTCGGGCTTGGACTTGGTGGTGATGTAGACGTAGCTAGCTTCCGCGACGGCGGAAACAGCGGCACGTACCGCACGGCCGTTGGCCGCCTGCGGCAGGCAGATCGCGATGCGCCGCACGCCCGAGCGCAGGCTGGCGACCGCACCATGCACGGCCGAGTGGATGCGACGCGGACTGCCGTCGCCGCAGCCCACCAGCAGCACCCGTGGCGCCTGCACCCCGGTGGCGCGCCAGGCGTGCAGCGTCTTGCCCGGTTTGGCTTCGAAGGCCCTGGCCTTGACGGCATCGGCTGCGAGGCGGGACAGCGCGTCGCTCGCCGGCTTGAAGCTTTCATCGACCAGCACGAGCAGCACGTCGCACTTTTCGCTGGCCGCGCCATCGAGGTTCAGGGTCTTGAGTTCGAAGTCCATAATCTCCCGTTCTTTCGCCACAGCCGTTGCGCGCCGATGTTATTCCATTCCTCCGTCCGCAAGGAGCTCGCAAGAAGCTTCGGCGCGACCTTGGTGGTGCTCATCACCATCGTCATGACGATGACCCTGATCCGCACCCTGAGCCAGGCGAGCCGGGGCAGCGTGAACCCGCAGGAAGTGCTGATGGTCATGGGCTACACGGTGCTCGGCTACCTCGCGCCGCTTCTCACGCTGTCGCTGTTCGTGGCGATGGTTGGCGTGCTCTCGCGCATGTACCGGGACAGCGAGATGGTGATCTGGTTCAGCGCCGGTCGCGGCCTGTCCTCGCTGCTGCGGCCTCTCTTCTCATTCGCGTGGCCGGTGCTGCTGGTGGTCGTGGCACTTGCGCTGGTGGGCTGGCCATGGGCGAACGAACAGACGCTGGAGCTGCGGCGCCGCTACGGCAGCCGCGGCGATCTCGAGCGGGTCGCGCCCGGGCAGTTCCAGGAGTCCGCGGGCGGCACACGGGTCTTCTTCCTCGACAAGGACAGCCCCGACAACCGCAGCGGCCGCAACATCTTCATCGCCACCCAGGAGCGCGAGCGCGAGACCGTCACTTCGGCGCGCACGGGGCAGGTGGTGACCCAGGGTGACGGCCAGTTCCTGCTGCTCGGCGACGGCCAGCGCATGGAACGCGCGCTGGACGGCAGCGAACTCAAGCTCAGCGTCTTTGCCGAACTCGGCACGCGGGTCGGCGAGGCCCGCGACACCGCTCGGGACGAGATGCCGCCCAAGGCGCGCCGCACCTGGGACCTGCTCGATGATCCCGGCCCGCGCGACCGGGGCGAGCTGGCCTGGCGGCTCGGGCTGAGCATCGCCGCCTTCAACTTCGTCATCATCGCGGCCACGGTCTCCAGCGTGAACCCGCGTGCCGGGCGCAGCGGCCATCTGCTGTTCGCGCTGTGCGCCTTCATCGTCTACTACAACCTCCTCAACCTCGGGCAGAGCTGGATCGGCTCGGAGCGTGTCGGCATGGGAGCGTTCCTGCTGGCTCTGCATGGGGGCGTCTTCGCGCTGGCGTCGTTCTGGCTTGCCAAGCAGCACAACGGCTGGTCGCTCGTTCCCCGCATCTTCCGTCGCCGAAAGTCCGCGACATGAGGACCATCCGCCGCCTGCTGTACCGCGAGGTGCTCGGCGCCGTCGGCTTCGTGACGGTGGGCTTCCTCGCCCTGTTCTTCTTCTTCGACTTCGTCGATGAGCTCTCCAACGTCGGCCGCCGCGGCAGCGCCTACGGGCTCACACAGGCGCTGAGCTATGTGGTGCTGCTGCTGCCCAGCCATCTCTACGAGCTCGTGCCCATCGCGGTGCTGATCGGCACGATCTTCGTGATGGCGCGGCTGGCGCAGAGTTCCGAATACACCATCTTGCGCACCTCCGGGCTCGGGCCCTGGCGGGCGCTGCGCTCGCTGCTGGTGCTCGGGGCGGTGTTCACGCTCTTCACCTTTGCGGTGGGCGACTACCTGGCTCCCGCAGCCGACCGCACCGCCCAGCTCCTGAAGGCCCGCTACCAGGGCAATATCAGCGTCGGCCAGACCGGCGCGTGGCTCAAGGACCGCCGTCCCGACAGCTCGTTCACCGTCAACGTGGCCGCCCTGAGCCCCGACGGCACGCTCGAGGGCGTGCGCATTTTCGAAGCCGACCGCCAGGGGGCCCTCCTGTCGGCGACGCAGGCCGCGCGGGCGCGCTTCGCCGCCGAAGGCTGGACCTTGCTGGAGGTGCAGCAGCGACTGTTCACCACCGACGCGCAGGGCGTGCCGCAGGTGCGCACCCGCGAGCTCGCCAGCCTGGAATGGCCGACCGACCTCAGCCCCGAAATGGTGTCGGTGGCCTTGCTCAGACCGGAACGCATGCGCACGCTGGACCTGTTCCAGTACATCCGCCACCTCGAAGCCAACGAGCAGACCTCGCAGCGCTACGCGATCCAGTTCTGGCGCAAGGTGTTCTATCCCCTCAGCTGCCTGGTCATGGTAGTGATGGCCCTGCCTTTCGCGTACCTCCACTTCCGCTCCGGCAGCATCACCGGCTTCGTGTTCGGCGGCGTGCTGATCGGCATCAGCTTCTTCTTGCTGAACAACGTGTTCGGCTACATCGGCAACCTGCGCAACTGGTCGCCCTGGCTCACGGCGGCGCTGCCCGGGCTGATCTATTCGGTGCTCTCGCTCAGCGCATTCGGCTGGCTGGTGCTGCGGCGATGACGCGCGCGGTCATCCTGTTCGGGCATGGCTCGCGTGATCCCCTGTGGCGCCGGCCGATGGATGCCGTGGCAGAACGCCTGAGCCGTCTCCAGCCGGGCCTGTCGGTGCGCTGCGCCTTTCTGGAACTCACCGAACCCACCCTCGAGCGGGTTGCCGACGAGCTCGCGCTTGCGGGTGTTTCGGCAGTGGCGATACTGCCCATGTTCCTGGGGGCGGGCAGGCATGTGCGCGAGGATCTGCCCACGCTGGTGGATGCGCTGCGGCAGCGCCATCCGGACATGCTCTGGGATCTTCGGCCGCCCGTGGGCGAAGACCCGCGCCTGCTCGACCACCTTGCCGATCTGGCCCTGCGCGCTGCGGGGCCGTGATCTGCGCGGAGGCATAATGAATTTCTTCTTTAGTAGAAATCCAGTATGAACCTCCACCAGTTCCGTTTCGTGCAGGAGGCGGTGCGCCGCAACCTGAATCTCACCGAAGCGGCGAAGGCCCTGCACACCTCGCAGCCGGGCGTGTCCAAGGCCATCATCGAGCTGGAGGAGGAACTGGGCATCGAGATCTTCGCGCGCCACGGCAAGCGCCTCAAGCGGGTCACCGAGCCGGGCCAGCACGTGCTGCGCAGCATCGAGCTGATCATGCGCGAGGTAGGCAACCTCAGGCGCATAGGCGAACAGTTCAGCGCACAGGACAGCGGCACCCTGTCCATCGCCACCACGCACACCCAGGCGCGCTACGTCCTTCCAGTGCCGGTCGCCAGGCTGCGCGAGGCCTACCCCAAGGTCAACATCAGCCTGCACCAGGGCTCCCCGGACCAGGTCGCCCGAATGGTGCTGGACGAGGTCGCGGAGGTGGGTATCGCCACCGAATCGCTCGCCGACTATCCCGACCTCGTCACCCTGCCCTGCTACGAATGGCAGCACGTGCTGGTGCTGCCCACCGACCATCCCCTTGCCGACAAGGAGCGGGTCAGCCTGGAAGACCTTGCCGCCGAGCCGCTGATCACCTACCACCCGTCCTTCACCGGCCGCACCCGCATCGACGCCGCCTTCGCGCAGCGCAAGCTGCAGCCGCGCATCGCCCTGGAGGCGATCGATGCCGACGTGATCAAGACCTACGTGCGGCTCGGGCTGGGCGTGGGCATCGTGGCCGAGATGGCCATGCGCGAAGACGATCCGCAGCAATCGCGGCTGGCGGTGCGGCCCCTGGGCCATCTGTTCGGCCAGAATGTCGCGCGGGTAGCGTTCAAGCGCAGTGCCTACCTGCGCAATTTCGTCTACAAGTTCGCCGAGTTGCTCTCCAACCGGCTCGACCGCAATCTCATCGCCAAGGCCATGACCGGCCACGTCAACGACTATGAGCTCTGATATGCAGACCGCGCACACCCCGCTGCTGGCCAGCAAGCTGCCCGCCGTGGGCACCACCATCTTCACCGTCATGTCGGCCCTGGCCACGGAGCACGGCGCCGTGAACCTCGGGCAGGGCTTCCCGGATTTCGACTGCGACCCGCGGCTGGTCGATGCGGTGTCCACCGCCATGCGCGACGGGCACAACCAATACCCGCCGATGGCCGGCATCGCGCCGCTGCGAGAGGCAGTCTCGTCCAAGATGGAGGCGCTCCACGGCCGCCGCTGGGACCCGCTCACCGAGGTCACGATCACGGCCGGCGCCACCCAGGCCATCATCACCGCGGTGCTGGCCGTGGTGCGCCCCGGCGACGAGGTGATCGTGCTCGAGCCGTGTTACGACAGCTACGTGCCCAACATCGAACTGGCCGGCGGCACCGTGGTGCGGGTGCCCCTCACCCCGGGCACGTTCCGCCCCGACTTCGACCGCATCGCAGCCGCCTTGTCGCCGCTCACGCGCGCCATCATCATCAACACGCCGCACAACCCGAGCGCCACCGTCTGGAGCCGCGAGGACATGCTCGCGCTGCAGGAGCTGCTCGCGCCTACCGACGTGCTGGTCATCAGCGACGAGGTTTACGAGCACATGGTGTTCGACGGCCGCGAGCACCAGAGCGCGGCGCGTTTTCCCGGGCTCGCCGCACGCAGCTTCATCGTCTCCAGCTTCGGCAAGACCTACCACGTGACCGGATGGAAGGTCGGCTTCGTCGCGGCGCCGGCCCCGCTTACCGCGGAGTTCCGCAAGGTCCACCAGTTCAACGTCTTCACGGTGAACACCCCGATGCAGCACGGGCTCGCGCACTACATGTCCGACCCCGCGCCGTACCGCGAGCTGCCCGCGTTCTACCAGCGCAAGCGCGACCTGTTCCGTGCCGGGTTGGCCGCCACCCGGCTGCGCCTGCTCCCCAGCGAAGGCAGCTACTTCCAGTGCGTCGATATCTCGCAGGTGAGCGACCTTCCCGAGGCGGAGTTCTGCCTCTGGCTCACCCGCACCCTGGGCGTCGCGGCCATCCCGCTGTCGGCCTTCTATGGCGACGGGTTCGACCAGCGGGTGGTGCGCTTCTGCTTCGCCAAGAAGGACGAGACCCTGCGCACCGCGCTGGAACGGCTCGCGCGCCTCTGAGCCGGGTGAGGCGCCCGCATCAGCACTGCACGCTGTTGCGGCAGAACTTGTCCAGTGGCAGCACGCGGGCCTGGCTGCGCACCAGCTCACGCGCCGTCGGCCCAACCTCCAGCTGCAGCTTCGCGGCGTAGCGCTCGAAGAACAGGTCGAATCGGTCCGGCCCGAGCGTGGCGTACGCGGTGAGCGAATCGTCTCGCGCATCGTGCTCCAGCAGCACGGCCGCCAGTGGCTCGGGCGCCGGACCGGCGACCACCGAGGCGCCCTGGGCGGGGTCGTACTGGCTGTGCTCGGCGCAGCAATGGATCAGGTCGTCCTGTACGCCGCGGCGGGCGCGCGACTTGCGAAAGCTGATGAAGCTCACGTCGCGCGTGGGATAGACCAGCTTGTGCGTGCAGATGGCCGAATACGCCACGATGCTGCGTCGGCGCCCCACCCCGCCCGGCCATGCGTACTGGTCCGCCTTCTCGCGACCGGTGACCGCCTGCGGTGACACCTCCTTGCCGAGGTTGAGCAGGAAGACCGGCGTCGCCTCGAACGGGTAGTGAAACACGTAGTTCACGCGCGGCTGCAGGTCCGATGCACGCAGCTGCCGACCCGTCGCGTCGGTCAACACCGCCCGCTCGAAAGGGCGGGGTTTCTCGTGCGCCGCAAATGCCGGCGTTCCGGCCGCCAGATGAACGAGTGTGGCCTGTGCGGTGCAGGCCTGGAGAAAGCCACGTCGATGCATGAGCGAATCCTCGAACAAGGATGGTGCAGTGTGCGACGTTCAAATTCAGGAAAATGGCGCGGTTTACCCGCGGTATGAAAGTGTGCAGCTGCCGCTCAGGGCAGTCATTAGCACACGAAAAAGCCGCCCGAAGGCGGCTTGTCGCTGATTTGACGGCGGCAGTCAGACCGGCTGCTGCACCAGCCCCACGCGATTGTTGAAGCTCAGGCAGGCCGCTTCGAAATTGCGAATCTCGGCGAGTGCCTCTTGCAGGCTCATCTCGCCTGCTTCCATCAGCTTGCCGGCAAGGTGCTCGGTCAGCGGCTTCAGGCGCGCCAGCAACTGCTTGGTCTCGCCGTAGAGCCGCTCACTCTGCGCTTCCATGATGGAGCGGGTTTCCTCATCGACGTTGCGTCCACCACCGCCTTCGGTCGCCAGGGCACCGAAATTCAGGCGCGTCTTGCGGTACATGCCCATCTCGCCGACGGCGTGGTGCAGCAGGCGCGTGACGCGGGTGATGTCGTTGTGCGCACCGTTGGTCGTGCCTTCCTCACCGAAGAAGAGCTCTTCGTTGGCCATGCCGCCCAGCAGCACGCGCACGTCGTGCTCGATATCGCCCTTGGTCTTGAGCAGGTTGGCGCCTTGCTTGTGGAACACGAAGCCCAGCGCGTTGTTGCGCGGATTGGCCTTGAGCGAGATCTTGAGCGTCTTCATGTCGCCCAGGATGCGGTCCCAGTCGCCGCCGCAGCGCTTGCGCTCCTGCTCGAAATCAACGAGGAAGTGGCCCCACTCGTGGATGGCGATGATGCGGCGGTCGCGCTCGCGCTCCTTCGTGGTGTTGGTGTTGACGTTGCCCACCATCACGCGCTCGGCGGCCTGCATCAGCGTCTCGGTGCCGATCATCTCGCCGGCCTGCACCGCGGAGATGCCGGCCTGGTTGACGATGGTCTCGAGGTCGGCCGGGCTGCGGCCTTCGGTGATCTCGACGATGTGGCGCAGATCGAGGTCGGGCAGCACCTTCTCGGCGCGCTGGCTGAGGTAGTGGCCGATGATCGCGGCGCGCTCTTCCTTGTTGGGCAGACGGAAATCGACCTTCATCTGGAAGCGGCGCAGCATGGCTTCGTCCATCTGCATGCTTTCGCTGTTGAAGTTGCTCGCCACGATCCAGATGATCTCGGCATCGCTCTTGGTGCGCACGCCATCCAGCACGGCCAGCAGCATGTTCTGCGTGTCGTCGTCGAACTTGCGGTGTCCGCCGCGCTTCATGAACAGGTCTTGCGCCTCGTCCAGGAAGACGATGCAGCGCTTGCGCCGCTTGGCCATCGACAGGATGCGGTTGAGCGTGCTGGCACCGCCGCCCACGTAGCCGGTCTCGAGATTCACCGCCGAGTGGAACAGGATCGGCAGGTTCAGCTCCTTGGCCAGGTAGCTCGCGAGCTTGGTCTTGCCGGTGCCCGCCGGGCCGCTGAACATCACGTTGAACGGCTTGTTGATCCCGTACTCGGCGTACTCGGCGCGGCGCTGGTACTGGTCCTTGATCTGGGCGACTTCGCTCTTGATGTCGTCCATGCCGACCAGGTCGCCGATGGAGCCCTGCACGTTGGCCGGCTCGATGAACTTGAGCGACTTGTGCTGGCCGCGCAGCTGGAAAAACAGGAAGCCCAGCAGGCCGAGGGTCAGGGAGGCGGAGAGAACGCCACTCACGCCAGCCTTCCAGGCGTCCTTTTCGGACTGGGGGCGCGACCCCTCGAAGCGTTGGTCGAGGCGCTCGATCATGGCGATGCTGCTCGGGCTGAGCTCGGCACGCGGCACGAAGCTGAGCTTGCCACCCCAGCCGGCATGCACCGCCTTGTCGGCAAAAATCTTGGTTTCCATGTCCGAGGGGTAGAACGCGTGCTGGCGCCCGCCCGACTCGACCAGTACGAAACGGTCCGACACGTTCCACATCAGCGGCTTGTAGATCACCGTGATGCGCTCGATCGGGTTGTTCTCGAGGAATGACAGCACCGATCCGGCGCCGAACACGACCGGGAGCTGCTCGTTGAGGCTCCAGGCGCCCTCGCCCGGCTTGCCACCCCCCATCAGGCGCACCTGCTCGGCGACGGCGGCCTGCTTTTGCAGCAGGACGACAGAGTAGATACCGGTAATAGGGATCAGCATCGCAAACGCAATGATCAGCAGCTTCACGGCCGTGGTCTGGATCACGAACCAGTCCGACAGCCGGGACGCTGCCTTCTTGATCGCCAGCAAGAGGCTGCCCTCAGGCGGCTCTTCCTTGGTGAATTCGGGGCGGTTGGAGGTGCTCGCCGATAAGTCCGACATAGTGTCCTTCAGGGGCAGAACGTGGCAGAAAGGTTGTCGGAGCCATCCTACATAGACGCTGGCTGAACTCCACCACATGCAAGCACCGTTACCGTGCTAGGACGCGCTCGCGTGAACTTTTCCCGAGGGAACCCTGGAGGGCGTTGCTGCTCCAACGCAGGCCGGGTTTTCTTTCAAGTTTCTTCCCCCGGCACTTGTCCCCCGGCGCTGCAAAACCCCGGGGGATTTTTTCGCCGCCTGCGGCGGCGCAGCGCGCAGGGCCGGCCTCGATAATCCGGGGCGTGACGCAAGCACCCCCAACAGCCACCGCTGATGCAGGCGATGGCGCATCGCCCCGGCCACAGTCGCTCGGGGATCTGTTCCTTTCGTTCTCATGGCTTGCCCTGCAGGGCTTTGGCGGCGTGCTCGCGGTGGTCCAGCGCGAGCTGGTCGAGCGCAAGCGCTGGCTGAGCCGCGACGAGTTCGTCGAGGACTGGGCCGTGGCGCAGATCATGCCGGGGCCCAACGTGGTCAATCTGTCGCTCATGATCGGCCAGCGCTACTTCGGACTGCGCGGCGCCCTGGTGGCGCTGGCCGGCATGCTGACCCTGCCGATGGTGGTCGTGCTGGTGCTGGCGCTGGCCTACGCGCAGTTCGCCGGGCATCCGCAGGTGCTCGGCGCACTGCGCGGCATGGGCGCGGTGGCGGCCGGGCTGGTGGCGGCCACGGGGCTCAAGCTGCTGAGCACGCTCGGCCGCAACCCGATGGGCCTGCCCATGTGCATCGCCCTGGCGGCCGCGACCTTCGTGGCGGTGGCTCTGCTGCGGGTGCCGCTCGCGCTGACGCTGCTGGTGCTGGGCCCCTGCGCCTTCGCGCTCACCTGGCGGCGGCTGGCGCCATGAACACCGTGCTCACCGGCGCCGACTGGCTGGCGTTCTTCGGGCATTTTCTGGTGCTCTCGCTGCTGTCGATCGGCGGCGCGATCACGACGGCTCCCGAGATGCACCGCTTCCTGGTGGATCGCCACCAATGGCTTTCCGACGCGCAGTTCACCGCCTCGATAGCTATCGCGCAGGCCGCACCGGGGCCGAACGTGCTGTTCGTGGCGCTGCTCGGATGGAACGTCGGGCTCAATTCCGCCGGATTGCCGGGGGCGGCCGTCGGGCTTGGCCTGGCGATGCTGGGCATCCTGCTGCCCAGCACCACCCTGGCCTACGCGGCGGCGAGCTGGGGCCACCGCAACCGGGAATTGCGCGCAGTGCGCGCTTTCAAGCAGGGCATGACGCCGATCGTGCTGGCCCTGCTGATCGCTACCGGCTGGCTGCTGGCCACGGGCGGCAGCTACGACCCCGCGCGCTGGCGGCTTTGGCTGTTGAGCGCCGTGGTCACCGCGGTGGTCTGGCGCACCCGCATCCACCTGCTGTGGCTGCTCGGTGCCGGTGGCCTGCTGGGCTGGCACGGCTGGGTTTGAGCGGCGCCGGAGGTGCTTACAGGCGCTGGCGCCGTGCCTCGTACAGGCACACGCCGCTCGCGACGGAGACGTTGAGACTCTCCACCGCCCCCTGCATCGGAATCGACACGAGTTCGTCGCAGGTCTTGCGCGTAAGCTGGCGCATGCCCGTTCCCTCGGCCCCGAGCACCAGCGCCACCGGCCGGCGCAGGTCGGCCTGGTAGAGAGTGGCGGGCGCGTCACCGGCCGTGCCGATGCACCAGATATTGCGCTCCTGCAGCTCCCCGAGCGTGCGCGCCAGGTTGGTCACCATGAAATAGGGCACTGTCTCGGCCGCTCCGCTGGCGACCTTCGCCACGGTGGCATTCACGCCGACCGCGTGGTCCTTGGGCGCGATCACCGCATGCGCGCCGGCACCGTCGGCCACCCGCAGGCAGGCGCCGAGGTTGTGCGGGTCGGTGACGCCGTCCAGCACCAGCAGCAGGGGCGGCTCGGCAATCGAGTCGAGCAGATCGTCCAGGGAATGCGCCACCTCGATTTCCGCCACCCGCGCCGCAACGCCCTGGTGTCCGTGGCTGCCGGACAGTTTGGCCAGGCGCAGGTTGTCGGCTTCGATCAGGCGCACGCCGGCTGATCGCGCCTTCTCCAGGAACTGGCGCATGCGTGCGTCGCGCCGGGTAGGGTCGAAGAGCACTTCGATTACGGACTGGGGTGCGGTCTTGAGGCGAACCCCGACCGCATGGAAGCCGAACAGGACACGGGGTGCAGACATGGCGGGATTATCCGGCGTGCCTGCGCCAGCTCGTGCATGGCTAGAATGCGCGGGTCAATGGGAGATGAATACGATGGGATTACGCCTAAGGTTCAACCTTGCTCTATCCCTCGTGTTCCTGGCCAGCCTGGCGGCCGCCGGCGCAGTGACCCGCCCGCTGCTCGAGGAAAGCGCGCGCCGCGAGGTGCTGCGCGATGCACGCCTCATGATGGAGGCCGCCAGCGCGGTGCGCACCTACACCATCGACCACATCGCCCCGCATTTCGCGGCCCGCGCCGACGTCTTCCTGCCGCAGTCGGTGCCCGCCTTCGCCGCCACCGAAACCATCAATTCGCTGCGCCGCGAGTACCCCGAGTACAGCTACAAGGAAGCCACCCTCAACCCGACCAACCCCCGCAACCGCACGGCCGACTGGGAGGCGGACGTGGTGAACCGCTTCCGGCAGCTGCCGCAGCAGCCCGAGATCGTGGCCGAACGCGACGCGCTGCAAGGCCGCGCCCTGTACATCGCGCGCCCGATCCAGGTGAACCACCCCGCCTGCATGCAGTGCCACGGTGCGCCCTCGGCCGCTCCGCCGGCCATGCTGCGCATCTACGGCGAAGCCAACGGCTTCGGGTGGCGCCAGGGCGAGATCGTCGGTGCCCAGATCGTGAGCGTCCCCATGGACGTTCCGCTGCGGCAGGCGCGCGCGACCTTCACCACGTTCATGGTCTCGCTGAGCGCCGTGTTCGCAGCGTTTTTCGTCGTCCTGAACCTGATGCTCGGCTGGTTGATCCTGCGTCCGGTGCGCCTGCTGGCCCGTTCGGCCGATCGCATCAGCACGGGTGACTTCTCCGAAAAGGAATTCGACGAGCGCCGCGCCGACGAGATCGGCATCCTGGGCGGCTCCTTCAACCGAATGCGGCGCAGCCTGGAGAAGGCGATGCAGATGATCGCGATGGAGTCGCGCCTGTGACCTTCGGCGCGCCGCCACCGCAGCCCAGGTTGCCCCTGCCGTCCGACACCGCCGCCCTCCCCCTGGGAACACTGGTGCAGGAATACCGGCTCGAGCGCGTGCTCGGCGTCGGCGGCTTCGGCATCACCTACCTGGCCCGCGATGCGCACCTGGACCTGCCGGTAGCCCTGAAGGAGTTTTTTCCCGCCGAACTGGTGGCGCGCCGCCCCGACGGCACCGTCCAGGCACGCCGGCACGACTCGGACGCGGCGGCGCGCTTTCGCGCCGGGCTGCAGCGCTTCGTCGAGGAGGCGCGGGCGCTCGCGATGTTCCGCCACCCGCACATCGTGCGGGTGCTGCGCTTTTTCGAGGCGAACGGCACCTCCTGCATCGTGATGGAGTACGAATCGGGCCAGTCGCTGCGCGAGTGGGTGCGCGCCAGCGGCGCACCCTCCCAGGTCGCTTTGCTGGCGCTGGTCGAACCGCTGCTGGACGGCCTGGAGGCGGTGCACCGTGCCGGCTTCCTGCACCGCGACATCAAGCCGGACAACATCTTCGTACGCAGCGAAGGATCGCCCGTGCTGATCGACTTCGGCGCGGCGCGGCGCCACTTCACGGGCGGTCCGATGACCAATCTGGTGAGCCCGGGGTTCGCACCCTTCGAGCAGTACCACTCGGGCGGCCAGCAAGGTCCATGGACCGACATCTATGCGCTCGGTGCGGTGATGTACTGGCTGGTGAGCGGCGAGCGCCCGATCGATGCCGCCGCGCGCGTGCGCCAGGACACCATGGCGCCTGCGCGGACGCTGCCCGCCGCCAGCGCGTTCGACCCGGCGGTTCTGCACGCCATCGACTGGGCCATGGCCCCCCACGAAGACATGCGGCCGCGGTCGGTGCCGCAGCTGCGCGCCGCCCTGTTCGGCACTCCGCCGCTGCGCGCGGCTGCGGTGCGCCCGCCACCTGCGCGCGACGCAGGCGCGGTGCGGCCAGCATCGCCGCCGCCAGATCCGGCCGCCTCCAGCGCGTTCGCGGCGTACGCCGGCAAGCGCAACCTGCTGTGCACCATGCTGTTCATCGACCTGGTGGGCTATTCCACGCGACCTGTCGATGAGCAGGTTGCCGCAAAGGAGGCGCTGAACCGCCTGCTCGCGCTCGCCTTGCGCGGCATGGACGAAGCGGACCGGCTGGGGATCGACACCGGCGACGGCGCCGTCATCTGCTTCGTAGGCGACCCCGAGGAAATGCTGCACGCGGCGTTGATGCTCGCGCGCATGCTGCCGCAGTTCACGCAGCCACGCCTGGAAGCGCGCGTCGGGCTGCACCTGGGACTGGTGCGGGTCGTTCACGACCTGAACGGGCGGCTGAACGTCGTGGGCGACGGCATCAACGCCGCCCAGCGCATCATGGACTTTGCCAACCCGAACCAGGTGCTGGTCTCGACCGCCTATCACGAGGTCATCTGCTGCGTCTGCGATGCCGCCGTGCCCCTGTTCCAGTTCGTCGGCCCTTTCCGCGACAAGCACGGGCGCGTCCATGAAGTGCACGCGATCGTGCCGCAGGCGCATGCCGCCGCGGTTCCCGCGCCCGCGCCCTGGCGCGCATCCGCCCGCCAGCGGGTCGCCGACGCCCCCCTCCTCCCGGGCCCCATGCCGCCCGCGATCGCACGTGACATGGACCGCTACACCGGGCCGCTCTCGCGCGTGCTGGTCGAAAAGGTGCGGCGCGGCGCAGGCTCGCTGGAGAACCTGCGCCGCGCGCTCGCAGCCGCCGTCCCGGTGTCGCTGCGCCTCGAGAAGGAATCGACGCAGTCCGAAGCGCCTGCGCTGCACAAGGCCCCACATGCGCAGCGGCCCCTCGCGCGGCGCCAGTTGGTCGAGCTCGAACGCCTGCTCACGCAGCACATCGGCCCGCTTGCACGGATGCTGCTGGCGCGTGAGCTCGACCAGCACGGAGACACAGCCGAACTGGTGTCCGCGCTGGCGGCGCACATAGATGATCAGGCGCTGCGCGATGCCTTTCGCGCCAGCGCCAAGCGTGAGCTGAGGCTCTAGGGTCGGGCGGCACATGATCAAACCGCAGCGGGCATGCACAGCCCGGCTCAACCCGGCACGCCGCCTGCTACGGCCGCACCATGCGCCCGGCCTCGATGGTGATGCGCCGATCGCAGCGCTGCGCGATGGCGCGGTCGTGCGTGACCAGCACCAGGGTCGTCCCCAGTTCGCGGTTGAGGTCGAACATGAGCTGCATCACCGTCTCGCCGGTGGCGAAATCCAGGCTCCCCGTCGGCTCGTCGGCCAGGAGCACCGCCGGCTGGACCACGAAGGCCCGTGCCAGAGCGACCCGCTGCTGCTCGCCCCCGGACAGCACGCGCGGATAGTGGCCCAGCCGTTGCGACAGCCCAACCCGGGCCAGCATCTCGCCGGCCGCGCGCCGCGCGTCCCTCCGCCCCGCAAGCTCCAGCGGCAGCATCACGTTCTCGAGCGCCGTGAGGTTGGCCATGAGCTGGAAGCTCTGGAACACGAAGCCCACCTTCTGTGCGCGCAGCGCCGCACGATCGTCCTCGTCGATGGCAAAGAGATCCTGCCCCGCCAGGCGAACGGTGCCCCTGGTGGGGGTGTCCAGCCCGGCAACGATGGACAGCAGCGTGCTCTTGCCCGAGCCGGACGCGCCGACGATGGCGACGGTTTCCTTCGGAGCCAGGGTGAAATCGATATCACGGAGAATGTCGAGCGTGCCGGTCGAGTCGGTCACCGATTTGGAAAGCCCCTCGACGGCGATGATGGGTTCTGACATGGAGTGCGTGTTGTTCGGTCGAAGGCAAATCCTGGAAGCGGCGGCGGCGCTGGCTCTGGCTGCGGTGACGCTGCCGGCCGCGGCGGCGGAGCCCGTCATCCTGGTGCTCGGTGATTCGCTGAGTGCGGAGTATGGCCTCAAACGCGGCAGCGGCTGGGTGCCGCTGCTCGAGCAGCGGCTTGCGCGCGAAGGCGTCCCCGCCCGGGTGGTCAATGCCAGCATCAGCGGCGACACCACGTCCGGCGGCCGTGCGCGACTGCCCGCGCTGCTGGCCCAGCACCGGCCGACGCACGTCGTCATCGAGCTCGGTGGCAACGACGCGCTGCGGGGGCTGCCGCTGCAGATGACCGAGGCGAACATCGCAGCGATGACCGAGGCGGCGCAGAAGTCCGGCGCACGTGTCCTGCTGCTCGGCATGCAGCTGCCGCCGAACTACGGGCGCGACTACGGCGAGCGCTTCGCTGCACTCTACGAGCAGGTCGCCCGCCGTTACGACGCTGCCCTGGTGCCTTTTTTCCTCAAGGACGTGGCCGACGTGCCCGACGCGGCGCGGCTGTTCCAGCCGGATCGCATCCATCCCACGGCCGAGGCGCAGCCGATCATGCTGGCCAACGTCTGGCCCGAACTGAAGAAGCTGCTGCCCAAGTGACCGTTCAATTGATCGATGCCGCGCAGGCGATAGCGCGCCTGGACGCTTTCGACACGATCATCGACGCGCGCAGCGAGTCCGAGTTCGAGGAAGACCGCCTGCCCGGCGCCCTGAACTGGCCGTCGCTCAGCGACGCGCAGCGCCACCAGGTCGGAACCCTCTACAAGCAGGTCAGCCCCTTCGAAGCGAAGAAGCTGGGCGCGGCGCTGGTAGCGGCCAACATCGCGCGGCACATCGAACGCGAGGTCCTGGACAAGCCCAAGGGCTGGCAGCCCCTGCTGTACTGCTGGCGCGGCGGCAAGCGCAGCGGCTCGCTGGCGCTCGTGCTCGACCAGATCGGGTTCCGCGTCCACCTGGTCGAGGGCGGCTACAAGGCCTTTCGGGCGCAGGTGCTCGCGCAGCTGCCGCTGCTGGCTGCTCGGGTCTCCCTGCGCGTGGTGTGCGGTCCCACCGGCTCCGGCAAGACGCGGCTGCTGCAGGCGTTGTCCGCCCGAGGCGCGCAGGTGCTCGACCTCGAGGCCCTGGCGCAGCACCGCAGTTCGGTGCTCGGGCTGGTGCCGGGCGAACGCCAGCCGAGCCAGAAGGAGTTCGACACCCGCGTGTGGGACCGGCTGCGCCGCTTCGATCCGTCGCGGCCGGTGTTCGTCGAGAGCGAGAGCAAGAAGGTCGGCAACGTTGCCGTGCCCGAGGCGCTGATCGTCGCCATGCGGGCCAGCCCCTGCCTGCATCTCGACCTGCCGCGCGAAGAGCGCGTGGCGCTGCTGATGGAAGACTACGACTGGTTCGTTCGCGACCCGGAGTTCTTCTGCAGCCGACTTGCTGCGCTGACAGAGCTGCGCGGCAAGGCGGTGGTAGGCGGCTGGCAGGAACGCGTGCGCGCGGGGCGGGTGCGCGAAGTCGTCGATGAACTGCTGGCGCAGCACTACGACCCGATGTATGCGGCGTCCATCGCGCGCAATTTCAGCCAGTGGCCGCAGGCGCGAACCCTTCCGGCCCGCGATCGTTCCCCTGAGTCGATGGACGAGGTGGCGGTCGCGCTGCTGGCGCCATCGGCCGCGCCGGCAGGCATCTGAGCGGCGGCAGCTCTCCAACGCCTCGCGCGGCGGAGGCGCACGACAACTTGGTGGCCGCCGTCGTGGCGCGCCTCAGCGCAATGGCTGCGCTTCTGCCGCACCCGCAGGTGGCGGCGCAGCTTGCAGGCCGAGCGCCGCGTAGGCTTGCTGCCAGTTGCGCGGGCGACACTGCCCCTCGAAGGTCATGGGCGTGGCGCTTTCGCGCTGCAGGACGCGGACCAGTTTGCCGCCCCCGGCACGCAGGATGGTGAAGCTCACGAGGGGCTGGTGGGTGCGTGCGTCCACGTAGAGGCGCCTTTGCATGTGCACCGGGACGAAGAGGCCGGGCAGCTGCTCGATCGGGAGTTCGGTGAGGTAGTAGCTGCGGCCATGTACGGCAGGCACATGCACCGTCATCACGGCCTTTTCGGCGCAGAGCTTCTCGAACTGCGGCTTGGCGAGCAGCTCGTCCAGCAGCAGCACCGGCAGCAGCGCCAGGAAGATGATCGCCTTCAGCTCGGTGCGCAGCGGGTTGTCGATGAAGAGGTCACCGATGCGGTGGGCGATCAAGGCACACAGCCCGGACCAGGCCAGCAGCAGCAGCGGCAGCTCCAGGCCGCCCATCAGGTCGGCCCCGTCGCGTGCCTGGACCCAAGATGAAATGCGCGGGAGAACGGATGAAGCGAATACCGGAGCATCGGGCAGTCTTTGTAATCACAAAGACTGCGATCCTATCGGCAGCGGGGAACGAAAATCCTAGCGTTAGGCTGACACAGAGGGTGCGGGTGCCGCGTCGTCGCCGCTGAGGCTGCCATCGCCTTCGCCCGGCTCGGGCGCTTGCCCGTCGGCCGGCCCGGTGCCGGACTTGCGCTCGGCCTTGGCCCGCAGCTTTTCTTCCTTCTTCTTCTTCTTTGCCAGTTCCTTCTGGCGCTTTTCGTATCCGTAATTGGGTGTTGCCACGTCGTCTCCCGATATGTTGATCGGCTCACTGTACGCGATTCGGCCGAGAGGCCAAACCCGTCATCCGGCGGACGGCTCAGGCGAGCTGTGCCAGTGCCGCGGCCAGGTCCGCCTGCAGGTCTTCGACCGCCTCCAGGCCCACGGACAAGCGAACCAGCGTCCCGCGATGGGGCCAGGTGCCGAGCTCGGGCGAACGCATGGCGGAGGGCTCATACGGCGCCACGAGGCTGATCGGACCGCCCCAGGAGTAGCCCAGGCGGAACAGCCGCAGCGCGTCGCAGAAGGCATCCACGCGCGCCGGGGCATGATGCTCGTGGAGCACGATCGAGAACAGGCCCGCAGCCAGGCCATCAGGGCCGCAGGTCGCGCGCCAGTTCGCGTGTCCGGGCGAGCCCTCCAGGCCGGGATGCAGGACCAGCGCCACCTCGGGCCGATCACTCAACCAACGCGCCAGGACGCGCGCCGCCGCGTCCTGCGCCCGGTAGCGCAGTGCCAGGCTGGGCAAGGACCGCAGCACGGACTCGACGTCGTTCGCACCGACTCCCCAGCCCAGGCGCATGTGCGTGAGCTTGAGCCGCAGATGCAGGTCCTCGTCGCGCGTGACTACGCTGCCCATGAGCACGTCTCCGCCGCCGCTGGGATATTTGGTGAGGGCCTGCACCACGATGTCGGCGCCGGCCTCCAAGCCGTTGAACGCCAGACCGGCACCCCAGGTGTTGTCCAGGGCGCTGGTCACTCCGCGTTCACGGCACAGTGCGGCCAGGCGCTCCAGCGGCGGGAACTCCAGGGTGACGGATCCGGGCGCCTCCAGCCACACGAGGCGCGTGCGCGGCCCGATGCGCCGCGCGAGGTCGTCCACGTTCATCGGGTCGTAGCGCTGATGGCCGATGCCCCACTGCGCCAGCTCGCCTTCGGCCATCGCGCGGGACGGCCCGTACGCGTTGTCCGGCAGCAGCACTTCGTCGCCGCTGCGCAGCAGGGACAGGTTGACGTTGGCCAGCGCCGCCAGTCCGCTCGGCACCAGGAGGCACTGCCGCCCTCCTTCGAGCGCGGCGATGCGCTCCTCGAGCAGGAAGGTGGTGGGCGTGCCGTGCAGCCCGTAGGTGTAGCCGTCCTTGGTCTTCCAGTCGCGCGCTCGCATCGCGGCGACATTCGGGAAAAAGACGGTGGAGGCCTTGAAGACGCCGGGCTGCGGCGCGCCGAACCCCGCCGGAGCGGTGTACGGGTGGTGGATCAGGTCGGTGATGGGAGCGCGCATGCGCGCATCGTAGCGGCCGCCGCCCGCCTCACGGCAATCGGCTGGCGCCGTCAGATCTTCCACTTCTCCAGCAGCTTGCCGGGACCCATGCTGTCGTAGCCTTCGAAGGGCTGGTGGATCCAGGGATTGGTCGGCAGGAACTCGACCGAATAGTCCGGCGTGAAAGTCGATAGGCCCTTGGTCCAGATCACCGCGCTGCGCAATTCCGTGATGGGCTTGTAGTTGTTGCGCAGCTGGTCCACCACCTTGTGCAGGGTATGGCCCGAATCGGCGAGATCATCGACCAGCAGCACCCGGCCCGCGATCTCGCCGCGCGGCGTGGTGATGTAGCGCGCGATGTCCAGGTGCCCCTGCACGGTGCCCGCCTCGGCGCGATACGAACTGGTGGACATGATCGCCAGCGGCTTGTCGAAGATGCGACTGAGGATGTCTCCCGGACGCATGCCGCCGCGCGCGAGGCACAGGATGGTGTCGAACTCCCAGCCCGATTGGTACACCCGGATCGCGAGCTTCTCGATCAGGTTGTGGTACTCGTCGTAGCTCACATACAGGTGCTTGCCGTCTTCGGTCAACATCGGGAACTCCTCTTTCGTGTGTCGGTGTTCAGGCGGCCAGATAGGGGTGGCGCTTCATGATCGTGTGGTCGCGGTCGGGGCTCGTGGAGATCATGTCGATCGGCACCCCGGTGACCTGTTCGATGCGCTGCAGGTAGAGACGCGCGTTCACAGGGAGCGCGTCGTATTGCGTGATGCCGACGGTGCTTTCGCTCCAGCCCGCAAGCGTTTCGTACAGCGGAACGCAGCGCGAGATCTCGTCGGCACCCAGCGGCAACAGGTCGATCTGCTCGCCATCGAGCTCGTAGCCGGTGCACAGCTGGAGCTCCTGCAGTCCGTCGAGCACGTCGAGCTTGGTGATGCACAGGCCCGAAAGCCCGTTCACCTGCGCGCTTCGCTTGAGGAGGGCCGCATCGAACCAGCCGCAGCGACGGAACCGGCCCGTGGTGACGCCGCGCTCCTGCCCCACCGTCGACAGGTGGTGGCCCACCGTTCCCGGAGTCGCCCAGTCGAGTTCGGTGGGGAACGGGCCGCCACCCACGCGGGTGCAGTACGCCTTGGTGATGCCGAGGATGTAGTGCAGCATGCCCGGCCCGACGCCCGCACCTGCGGCCGCATTACCTGCCACGCAGTTACTGGAGGTGACGTACGGATAGGTGCCGTGATCGACGTCGAGCAGGGTGCCCTGTGCACCTTCGAACAGCAGGTTGGCGCCGTCGCGGTGGGCTTCGTTCAGCTCGCGCGACACGTCGGCCATCATGGGCCGCAGGCGCTCGCCGAGCGCAAGTGCCTCGTCCAGCGTCTGCTGGAAATCGACGGCCGGCGCTTGCAGGAAGGTCGTGAGGACGTGGTTGTGCAGCTCCAGCAGCGACCTGAGCTTCTCGGCGAAGCGTTGCGGATGCTTCAGATCCTGCACGCGCAGTGCGCGCCGCGCGATCTTGTCTTCGTAGGCGGGGCCGATGCCGCGGCCGGTGGTGCCGATCTTCTCGGTGCCGCCCTTCTCGCGCAGGGCCTCACGGGCCACATCGAGTGCAGCGTGGAACGGCAGGATCAGCGGACACGCTTCGCTGATGCGCAGTCGCGATCGCACCTCCACGCCCGCCGCCTCGAGGCCCTCGATCTCCTCGAACAGCTTGGCGGCGGAAAGCACCACGCCGTTGCCGATGTAGCACTTCACGCCGGGGCGCATGATGCCCGAGGGGATGAGGTGCAGCGCCGTCTTGACGCCGTTGATCACCAGCGTGTGGCCGGCGTTGTGACCGCCCTGGAAGCGCACCACACCCTGCGCCATCTCGGTGAGCCAGTCCACCAGCTTGCCCTTGCCTTCGTCGCCCCATTGGGTGCCGACCACGACCACGTTGCGACCAATCGTCTTGTTCATCAAAAAAACTCGCTGGAAAAATGAAGTTCAAAGGGCGCGCACGGCCCAGGCACCGCCTTGGGCGGTGAGTTCGCGGTCGCAGTCGAATTCGTCGATCTCGCTTTCATGGCCCGGCAGGACGCACACCACCGTCTCGCCCTGGCGCCGCAGATGGGCGATGGCCGCGCGCAGGCCGGCATCCTGCCCCCATGGCGCGCGGATGGCCGCCTTGAGGGGACGCCGCGCAGCGACGCCCACGAGCTCCTTGAGGTCCAGGCTGAAGCCGACCGCCGGTCGGTTGCGGCCGAACACCGCACCGACCTCGTCGTAGCGGCCGCCGCGCACCAGCGCATCGCTGGCGCCGGGGCTGTAGAGGGCGAAGCGCACTCCGCTGTAGTAGGCGTAGCCGCGCAGGTCGGCCAGATCGAAGCTCACCCGCGCACCACCGAGCTCACCAGCGAGCCAGCGCAGGCCCGCAAGGGATTCACGCAGCGCCGGCGTGTCCGGCAACGCCCTGCCCGCTTCGTCCAGCACCTGCTCGTCGCCGTAGAGCGAGACGAGGGCCACGAGCCCTTCGCGTGAGGAGGACGGAAGGCTACGGGTGAGCGCTGAAATGCTGCTGGCGTCTTTGGCCGCAAGCGCAGCGTGGATGTCGGCCAGCAGGCGCGGATCGCTCACACAGCCGTCGAGCAGCGCGCGCACGATGCGTACGTCCGCCATATCCACGATGAAGTCGGACACCTGCGTGGCGGCCAGGCAGTCGAGGGCGAGCGTGAGGATCTCAAGGTCGGCCTCGCGTCCGGCGTGCCCGTAGATCTCGGCGCCGAACTGCAGCGGCTCGCGCGTGGCGTGTGGACGGTCCGGCCGGGTATGCAGCACCGGGCCGCAGTAGCACAGGCGTGCCACGCCCTGGCGATTGAGCAGGTGCGCATCGATGCGTGCGACCTGCGGCGTGGTGTCGGCGCGCAGGCCGAGCATCCGTCCCGACAGCTGATCGACCAGCTTGAAGGTCTGCAGGTCCAGCGCTTCGCCGGTGCCGGTCAGGAGAGACTCGAGATGTTCGAGCAGCGGCGGCATGACCAGCTCGTAGCCATAGCCGCGGGCGGTGTCGAGCAGTTCGCGGCGACGCTCTTCGATGTGCCGGGCCTCGGAAGGCAGAACATCGGCGATGTGATCCGGCAGGACCCAGGCAGACATGGGAGGGGACGAGTGATGAAACGGTTATTTTACCGGCCGGCCGCGTGCCCACCGCTGAGCATGCCCCGGGTGGGCCACCAGCGGTTCGGGCGGTGGACAGGTGCGTCAGCGCACCACCCAGAACAGCAGCAGCCCGACGACCAGGCTGCACAGACCGAAGAAGCGCAACTGCCCGTCGCGCATGGCGACGAGCTGGGCGAAGGTGCGTCGCCAGGCCCCTGGCGCCAGCAGCGGAAACAGGCCCTCGAACACGAGGACCAGCGCCAGGGCCGCCCAGAACAGGTCAGCGTCCAAGGCAAGCGGCGACGGCCGTGCGCCCGTGCACGTTCGAGCCGTCCTCAGCGGGCCGCGGCGGAAGCGGCGGCGGCCGGCGTCCGGTTGTTCCCGCCGGAGGAAGCGGGTTCGGCGGGAGCTCCCGCCCGCGGACCGGCCGGCGGGGCGCCGGATCCGCCTGCGGGAGGAGCCACGTTGCCGCCGCCTCGGAAGGTGCGGAAGAACTCCGAGGTGGAGGGATCGAGGACGAGCACGTCCCCACGCTTGCCCAGGCTGGCCTTGTAGGCGTCTAGGCTGCGGTAGAACTGGGCGAACTGCGGGTCTCGACCGAACGCTTCGTTGTAGACGGCGGCCGCCTGTGCGTCGCCCTCGCCCTTGACCTTCTGGGCCTCGCGGTACGCATTGGCGATGGTGATCTCGCGCTGGCGGTCGGCGTCTGCCCGGATCTTTTCGCCCTCGGCCGCGCCGGTCGAGCGCAGTTCGTTGGCGACGCGCTTGCGCTCGGCCTCCATCCGGCGGTAGACCGACTCGGTGATGGCCTCCACGTAGTCCGCCCGCGTGATGCGCACATCGACCACTTCCAGACCCCAGGGGTTGCTGCCGGACACGACCTCCTGCGCCTCGCGCTTGACGTCCGCCATGAGCTGCTCGCGCCGCGTCGAGAGCAGCTCGCTCACCGTGCGGCGGTTGATCTCTTCCTGGAAGGCGTTGCGCACGACCCGGTTGATCTGGATCGCGCCGGCCTGCTCGTCGAGGCCGACGTTGCGGATGTACTGCAGCGGATCGCTGATGCGCCAGCGCACGAACCAGTCGATGACCACGCGCTGCTTCTCGGCGGTCAGCATGGGCTCGGCGTCGATGCTGTCGAGCGTGAGCAGGCGCTTGTCGATGTAGCGCACGTTCTGGAACGGCGGCGGCAGCTTGAAGTGCAGGCCGGGCTCGGTGATCACCTGGCGGATCTGTCCGAGGGCATAGACCACGCCGTACTGGCGCTGATCGACCACGAAGACCATCGAGCTGAGCAGCGCGAGGACGACCAGCAGGCCTGCTACGAGGAAACCGATTCTGTTCATTGGGAGTGCAAGTCCTTGGGGATCAACGCGTCTCGCGTTCGCGGCTGCGGCCACCGTCGCGGGCGCGCACGTCGGTTGCAGCCGCGGCGCCATTGGCAGGCGGCGCCGGGCTGGGCGGCGGCGGAACGACCTCGGTGCCACCCGGATTGCCCCCCTGCTGCATCAGGCGGTCCAGGGGCAGGTACAGCAGCTGCGAGCCCTGGCGCGAATCCACCAGGACCTTGTTCACGTTGGAGTAGATCTGCTGGAGCGCGTCGAGGTACATGCGGTCACGCGTCACCTGTGGTGCCCGCTGGTACTCGGTCAGCACCGAGCGGAAACGCTGCGCATCGCCCTGCGCCTGCGCGACGATCCTGGCCTTGTAGCCTTCGGCCTCTTCGCCCAGCCGCGAAGCCGCACCCACCGCGCGGGGAATCACGTCGTTGGCGTAGGCCTGCGCCTCGTTCTTGGCACGCTCGCGTTCCTGGCCAGCCTTGAGCACGTCGTCGAAGGCGGCCTGCACCTGCTCGGGCGGACGAACGCCGCCCTGCTGCAGGTTGACGGCAACCACCTCCACGCCGATGGCGTAGCGGTCCAGGATGGTCTGCATCAGCTTGCGCACGCGCGGGGCGATCTGGTCGCGCTCTTCGGCCAGGGCCGAGTCCATCCGCATGTTGCCCACCACCTCGCGAACCGCGGTCTCGGCGACGTTGACCACCGTCTGTGCCGGGTCCTTGCTCTGGAACAACCAGGCGCGCGCGTCCTTCAGGCGGTACTGCACGGCAAACTTGATCTCGACGATGTTCTCGTCCTGCGTGAGCATGGCCGAATCGCGCAAGCCCGTGGCCCGGATGACGGTGTCCCGCCCGATATCGACCGAGCGGATCTGCGTCACCGTGACCGCCTCGTGACGCTGGATCGGGTACGGCAGGCGCCAGTGGAAGCCGGCGCCCACGGTAGACGTGTAGCGGCCGAACTGCGTGATCACCGCCTGCTGGCCTTCCTGCACGATGAAAAAGCCCGTCCCAAGCCAGATGAGAACGACTACCGCGGCGATGAGGCCTACTCCAACGCCCGCACTCTTCATGTCGGGCTGGAAGTTGCCGCCCCCTCCTCCCGGGTCGGAGCCGCGCCCGCGGCCGCCGAACAGGCCGCCAAGCTTCCGGTTGAAGTCGCGCCACAGCTCGTCGAGGTCGGGCGGTCCCTGGTTGGGACCGCGCGGACCACCACCGCCCGGGCCGGGATCGGGGCGATTGTTCTCCGCCCGCACGTCTTCGCCGCGGCCCCACCGGGGGTCGTTGAGGTTGAACATGCCCCGCAGCCGGGTGCTCAGCCGTCCTCTGGCAAAGCTGGGAATTTTCAGATTCATTCGATGTGCATCTCTAATCGTGTGGCGCTGCGATTGTGCCCAATCACGCGGCCGCCTCATGCAGGTACGGGGTTTCTCTGGGGATGGACGCCGCCGACTCGGCCTGCGAGCGCTGCGCCAGCACGTGCCGCAGGCTCCCCAGCCCTTCGCCCGTGTGGCTGCTCACGAAGACGCGCTGCACGGCGCGACCGTCCACATCGAACGTGTCGCAGGCGGCGCGCGGCTGCTGGAAATGCGCCAAAGCATCGATCTTGTTGAACACCAGCAGCTGCGGAACGTCCGCTGCGCCGATCTCCTGCAGGACCCGCTGCACCTCGTTGATCTGCTCGGGATATCCCGGGTTGGCAGCATCCACCACGTGCACCAGCAGGTCGGCGTCGGCTGCTTCGCGCAAAGTGGCCTCGAAGGCATCGATAAGGCCGTGCGGAAGGTCGCGGATGAAGCCGACGGTATCGGACAGCGACACCGAGCGGCCGCCGCCCAGGCCGTCGCCCAGATACAGCTGGCGGGTGGTGGTGTCGAGGGTCGCGAAGAGCTGGTTGGCGGCGTAGGCCCGCGCTTTCACCAGCGCATTGAACAGCGTCGATTTGCCGGCGTTCGTGTAGCCGACCAGGGAGATGTTGAATGCGTTCTGACGCTCTCGCTGGCGACGCTGCGTGGTGCGCTGCTTCTTGACCTTCTCCAGGCGATCGCGGGTGCGCTTGATGGCCTCACCGATCATCCGGCGGTCGAGCTCGATCTGCTTTTCGCCGGGACCGCCGCGCACGCCGGCACCGCCAGTCTGCCGCTCCAGGTGCGACCAGCGCCGCACCAGGCGCGTGCTGACGTACTGCAGCCGGGCGAGTTCGACCTGCAGCTTGCCTTCATGGCTGCGGGCGCGCTGCGCGAAGATTTCCAGAATGAGCAGGGTCCGGTCGTTGACCGGCAGGCCGAGGTGGCGTTCGAGGTTGCGCTGCTGCGCGGGGCTGAGCGACTGGTCGAACAGGACCTCGGCTGCGCCGGCGCTCTCGGCCAGGGCCTTGATCTCGTCGGCCTTGCCGCTGCCTACGAACAGCGCCGCGTCGGGGGCCTTGCGCTTGCAGGTGACGCGAGCGACAGGCTCGAGGCCGGCGGTCTGCGCAAGCAGGCCCAGTTCCTCGAGCTGCGTATCGAAATGGGGGGTGCCGAAATCGACTCCGACCAGCAGGACCGGAGCAGTGGCGTTGGGAGAATTAGTTTGCAAGGATGGTTACCCGAGTCGTGCGCGATAGCGGACCCGGGCGGCGCCAGGAGCGCCCTGCATGCATGGTGTGTTCAGGCTGCAGGTGCCTCGTGACTTTCAGCCGCGGAGAAGTTCACGGCTCGCCCGGGGACAATGGTGGAGATGGCGTGCTTGTAGACCATCTGCGTCACGGTGTTGCGCAAGAGCACAACATACTGATCGAAAGACTCGATCTGACCCTGTAGCTTGATGCCATTGACGAGGTAGATCGAAACCGGCACATGCTCGCGACGCAAGGTGTTGAGGAAGGGGTCTTGTAGTAGCTGCCCTTTGTTGCTCACGATATTCTCCGTGTTGTTCGGAAGTTCTTTGGAATTTGCACCTTACCACAGCAAGCCCTACACACAAGTAGGCCCCTGCCGACAGCCCTGCACATGGGAGCGTGGGCCATCGCTTCAAGGGCGCGAGCCCTTTTTTCCTCACTCTTTTTCGATGTATGGATTCGTCGAGGTCTTCATCTCGATGCGCAGCGGCGTGCCCACGAGCTTGAATTCCTTGCGGAAACGGCCTTCGAGGAAGCGCTTGTATGCGTCGGTGACGTGCTCGAGCGAGTTGCCGTGCACCACGATCACCGGCGGGTTCATTCCACCCTGGTGGGCATAGCGCAGCTTGGGCCGGAACATGCCGGCGCGCTTGGGCGCCTGGAACTGCACGGCTTCGAGCAGCAGCCGCGTGAGCACCGGCGTCGGCATCTTGCGCATGGCCGACTGGTGGGCCTCGGTGATGGACTGCCACACCGGACCGAGCCCCTGCCGCTTCTTGGCCGAAATGAGGTGCACCGTGGCGAACTTGAGGAAGGCCAGGCGCGATTCGATCTGCCGCTGCACCTGCTCGCGCTCGTAGTTGTCGATTGCATCCCACTTGTTGACGGCGATCACCACCGCACGGCCACTCTCGAGGATGTAGCCGGCGATGTGGGCGTCCTGGTCCGTGACACCCTGGGTGGCGTCGAGAAGCAGTAGCACCACGTTGGCCGATTCGATGGCCTGCAGCGTCTTGACGACCGAAAACTTCTCGATGGCCTCGAACACGCGTCCCTTGCGCCGCAACCCGGCCGTATCGATGAGTTCGTACTTCTGGCCGGCGCGCTCGAACGGAACCGTGATCGCATCGCGGGTGGTGCCGGGCAGGTCGAAGGCGACCAGCCGTTCCTCACCCAGCCAGGTATTGATGAGAGTGGACTTTCCGACGTTCGGACGCCCGGCAACGGCCAACCGGGTGACGCCGGTGTCGCCTTCTTCGGCGTCCTCACCTGGCTCCGGCAGATCGAGCATCCCCAGGGCCTGCTCGATGAGGCTGCGTACGCCCTGCCCATGCGCGGCCGAGACCGGCAAGACCTCGCCCAGCCCGAGCTCGTAGAACTCGGCGAGCTGGGTGCCCTCGGTCATGCCTTCGGCCTTGTTGGCCACCAGCACGGTCGGTTTGCCGAGCTTGCGCAGGTAGTTGCCGATGTCGTGGTCCTGCGCGGAGAGCCCGGCGCGTGCGTCGAGCACGAAGACCACGACGTCCGCCTCGGCAACGGCCTGACGGGTCTGCTTGGCCATCTCCACATAGATGCCGGTTTCGGCCGTGGGCTCGAAGCCGCCGGTGTCGATGACGATGAACTCGTGGGGACCGAGGCGGCCGTTGCCGTAGTGGCGATCACGGGTCAGGCCTGCGAAGTCGGCGACGATGGCATCGCGCGACTTGGTCAGCCGGTTGAAAAGCGTCGATTTGCCGACGTTGGGCCGGCCCACCAGGGCGACGACGGGTTTCATGGCGGGGCGCCCGGGAGAAAGGATCAGTTGGGAACGAAGCCGAAGACACCGCCGCTGCGGGTCACGACGACGAGGGTGTTGCCGGCCAGGATCGGCGCCGCGGCGATACCCGAGCCGTCGGTGGTGAGCCGGTCGAGGAGCCGACCGTCCTCGCGAGAGAGCAGGTGCACGAAGCCGGCGTCGTCGCCCACGGCTACCGAGCGCCCGATGACGAGCGGCGCGCTCAGCTTGCGCCACTGCAGCTGCTCGTGGGTCCAGGCCGGCTCGCCGGTGGCACGCTGCCAGGCCACTACGCGACCATCGGCCTCGGTGCCGTACAGCAGGCGCTCGTCGCCGTCGAGGCCGTCGGA
This sequence comes from Ramlibacter sp. AN1015, assembly GCF_037726105.1. Lineage (NCBI taxonomy): Bacteria > Pseudomonadati > Pseudomonadota > Betaproteobacteria > Burkholderiales > Comamonadaceae > Ramlibacter > Ramlibacter sp. AN1015. Next base: position 55,625 of record NZ_JBBJUM010000014.1, on the reverse strand, counting down.
GCCGTTGGCCCGGCGTGTCCAGCTGAGCGTGCCGCGGGCGGCATCGACGCAGCCCACCGCAGCCTGGAACGCGCGCGCGCAGACCGAGTCGCCTTGCCGGCTGGCGCGCCCGACCAGATCGACCAGGCGCTCCACATCGTTGGTACCGCGGGAGCTCGCGATCGGCGCCTCCCATCGGACGCTGCCCGTGAGCGGGTTCACGCCCGCGAGCCGTCCGCCCTGCCCGACCACCAGCGTGTCGCCGACCGGGAGCATCACACCGGCCTGTCGCAGCACCAGGGCCTCCCCGGGCCGTTGCAGGCTCCAGAGGCGACGCCCGCTAGCACCGTCGTGCCCGGTGACGGAACGGTCAGCGGCCAACACGAAGACCCGCTCTCCGGCGACCAGCGGCGGGGTATAGCTCTGCGCGCCCAGCGGCTGGCGCCACTGCACGGCGCCGTCGGCGAGCGCCACCAGTTCGTTCTCGCGCGTGACCACCGCGACGCGCCTGCCATCGCTGCCGACGCCGCCCGCCAGGGCCGCGCCGACGCTGGCGCGCCACTGCTCCTGACCGGTTTGCGCATCGAAGACGGCGACCGTCCCGTCGCCGCTCGCCACCGTCACGCGCGTGCCGTTCACCTGCACCGAAAGCGGGAAATCGACCGCACCGACGCGCGCGGACCAGGCCTGGCGCACGCCCAGGAGCTGCGGATTCGGCGCCAGCTCCGCCGGCTTGGGACGCTCAGGCCCGCCGCCGAGAAAGCCGGGAAGGGACGAGCACCCGGCAAGCAAGCCGGCCGCCAGCGCGAGAGCCGGCAGGTGCAGGCGAACGCCATCGCGCCGACTCATGACCTGGGCACCTCCGCGCCCAGCGAAGTCAGCTTGACCTCGACCAGCCGCCGGTATTCGGCGTCCGCCGGCAAGCCCGCCAACGCCTTCTGGTATTCGGCGACCGCTTCGGTGGCCTTGCCTTGCAACTTGTAGATGTCTCCGCGCAGGTCGGCGGCCAGCGGTGCGAATTCGGCAGGCATGCTGCCGGACAGCCGTCGCAGCGCATCGTCATGGGCCTTGGCATCGACAAGGATGGCCGCCAGCCGCAGGCGCGCGACGGCCTGGTAGCCGGGATCGGACGCCTTGTCCGCCACCCACTCGAGCGCGCTGCGAGCCGCGTCGGTGCGCCCTGCTTGCTGGAGTGCCTGCGCCGCCAGAAGGCTGGCCTGCTGTGCGTAGGTGGTGCGTGCAAACTGCGACTGGATGTCGGCGGCCGAACGCTGCACGCGCTCCAGGTCGTTCGTCTGCACGGCGAGCTCGACCTGCGCGTACAGGGCCGACGCATTGGCCGCCTGGCTGCGCTGCCACCAGTTCCAGCCGTTCCACGCGGCGATGCTGCCGAACACCACGATCAGCACCGTGGAAATCAGGTTGCCGTATTTGCTCCAGAAGTGCTTGAGCTCTGCAAGCTGCTCCTGTTCTTCGAGGTCGAGGTGTTGTGCCATGGATGGGTTGGAAAACTGGGGCGATTGTAGTGACGCGGTGTTTCGGAAGCTCAGGTCTTGAGGCGGCTCGCCCACGCGGCGGCGCCCGAGAGCGACTCCCGCGACTGCGCACCGGACCCGTCGCGCAGGGCCTTGACGGTCACCTCTGCGGCGGCGAGCTCGTCGCTGCCGAACACCAGTGCGTAGCGCGCGCCGCTCGCGTCGGCCTTCTTGAACTGCGACTTCATGCTGCCCATGCCCTCGGCGCCCGCCGCGTGCATCTGCACGGCGACGCCGGCGGCGCGCAACTGTTGGAGCGTACGCAGCACCAGCGGCAAGGCCGACGCGTCCGGCACCACGGCGTAGGCGTCGGGCACCGGAAGCGGGATGTCGGTGCCCTGCTCGCGCACCAGCTCCAGCACGCGTTCGACACCCAACGCCCAGCCGACAGCCGGGGCCGGCTTGCCGCCGATCTGGCCGATCAGCAGGTCGTAGCGGCCGCCCGCGCAGATCGTGCCTTGCGCGCCGAGCCGTTCGGTGACGAACTCGAACACGGTGAGGTTGTAGTAGTCGAGGCCGCGCACCAAGCGCGGATTGATGCGATAGGCGATGCCGTTCGCCTCCAGCATCGCCTTGACGCCCTCGAAGTGGGCGAGCGACTGCTCGCCCAGAAAGTCGATCAGGCGCGGCGCACCCTCGACGACCGCCTGCATGGCGGGGTTCTTGGTGTCCAGGATGCGCAGCGGGTTGCTGTGCAGGCGCCGCCGCCCGTCTTCGTCGAGCAGGTCGGCGTGGCGCTCGAGATAGGCGATGAGCTCGGCCCGGTGCTGGCGGCGCTCCTCGGGCTGTCCCAGGCTGTTGATCTCCAGCCGGACATCCTGCAGGCCGAGTTCGCGCCAGAGCGCGTCGGCCAGAAGGATGATCTCGGCGTCGATGTCGGGCCCGGCGAAGCCGAGGGCTTCGGCGCCGATCTGGTGGAACTGGCGGTAGCGCCCCCGCTGGGGCCGCTCGTGGCGGAACATGGGTCCCATGTAGTAGAGCCGCTTGCCGCCGTCGTACAGCAGCGAGTGCTCGGCGACCGCGCGCACCACGCCTGCCGTGTTCTCGGGGCGCAGGGTGAGGTGCTCGCCGTTCAGGCGGTCTTCGAAGGAGTACATCTCCTTCTCGACGATGTCGGTGACCTCGCCGAGGCCGCGCACGAACAACTGGGTGGGCTCGACGATGGGCGTGCGGATGTTGCGGTACGCGTAGCGCGCCATGAGCGCGCGAACCTTGTCTTCGAGCCACTCCCACTGGCCGGAGTGCGGCGGCAGGATGTCGTTCATGCCCTTGACGGCGCTCAGGGGCTGCGCCTTTGCGGCGGGAGTCTTCTCGATCTTCTCGTTCTTCTCGGACATGGGCGCGTGGGTCAGACGGTGGCAGTGCTGCCGCCGAAGCGTTTTTCGATGTAGTTCGCGACGAGCTGGTGGAACTCGGCAGCGATGTTCTCGCCGCGCAGCGTGAGAGCTTTCTGGCCGTCGATGAAGACCGGCGCCGCGGGCGCCTCGCCGGTGCCCGGCAGGCTGATGCCGATGTCGGCGTGCTTGCTCTCGCCGGGTCCGTTGACGATGCAGCCCATCACCGCGACCTTCAGTTGCTCGACGCCCGGATAGCGCGCGCGCCACACCGGCATCTGCGCACGCAGATGGTCGTCGATCTGCTTGGCGAGCTCCTGGAAGGTGGTGCTGGTGGTGCGCCCACAACCTGGGCAGGCGGTCACGCTGGGCACGAAGGTGCGCAGCCCGAGTGCCTGCAGGATCTCGGAGGCGATGACCACCTCTTGCGTGCGCGATTCGCCCGGTTGCGGCGTCAGCGAGACACGGATGGTGTCGCCGATGCCTTCCTGCAGCAGGACGCCCATGGCGACGCTCGACGCCACCGTGCCCTTGGTCGCCATGCCCGCCTCGGTCAGGCCCAGGTGCAGGGCGTGGTCGCAGCGGCGAGCCAGCTCGCGATAGACGGAGATCAGGTCCTGCACGCCGCTGACCTTGCAGGACAGCAGGATCTGGTTCGGGTCCATGCCGAGCGCCACCGCCTGCCGGGCCGAGTCGGTGGCCGACGTGATGAGCGCTTCGTAGAGCACCGCCTTGGCGTCCCAGGGCTGGGCCCGGCGGCTGTTCTCGTCCATCATCTGCGCCAGCAGTTCCTGATCGAGACTGCCCCAGTTGACACCGATGCGCACCGGACGGTCCCAGCGCAGCGCGGCCTCGATCATCTGGGCGAACTGCCGGTCGTGCTTGTCGCCCTTGCCCACGTTGCCGGGGTTGATGCGGTATTTGGACAGCGCCTGCGCACAAGCCGGAAATTCGGTGAGGAGGCGGTGGCCGTTGTAGTGGAAGTCGCCCACCAGCGGGACATCGATGCCCATGCGGTCCAGCTGCTCGCGGATGTAGGGAACCTGCTGCGCCGCCTCGGGCGTGTTCACGGTGATGCGAACGATCTCAGAGCCCGCCACGGCAAGCTCCTTGACCTGGATGGCGGTGCCGATCGGGTCGGCAGTGTCGGTGTTGGTCATCGACTGCACGCGCACCGGTGCGTCGCCGCCGACGGTCACCACGCGCGACCCCCACGCGATGCGCGCCTGGCGCGAGCGCCGCGCGGAAGGCGAGCTCACGGCGATCGGTCCGCAGTCCGGGGTCATGTCAGCGCACCTCGAAGCGGGCGACGTTATCGCGCGTGGACGACGCGACGTCGTGCGGACGGCCCCGCACCTGCACCTGCACGTTGCTGACGTTGCCGACCACCACCGCCAGCGGGGTCGCGCCCGAGACGCCGACGGTCTCTCCGGCGGCCAGCATGCGCCGCAGGTACACCGAGCCGCGCGAGTCGGTCACCTGCACCCACGCAGCCTGGCGCGCGGAGAACTGGATCACCGGCGCTTCGACGGCGGCGTCGGAGCCGGCCGAGGTCGTGGCAGCACCTGCGCTTGCGCCCGGCACCGTGCCGCCGCTGGTCGGCAGCGGCGGCGCAACCGGCGCGACAGGCGTGACAGGAGCGACCTGCGGGACGCCGGCGGACGGCGTGGCGCCCGCCAGCGCAGCGCCCGGCGGCACGACGGCCTCGGTGACCGTACCGGGCAGCGCCAGAGGGGCCGCAGCGGAAGTAGCCGCGTCGCCCGCGCCGGTGGTACTCCCCGCTGCGGCATTCGACGCAGCCTCCGGCTTCACCATCGCGTCGCCCGTGGCTGCAGGCTCCTGCCGGTTGGGAATGAGCGGCAGCAGCAGCAGCACGACCGCCCCCACGAGCAGGGCAAGCGCGGCCAGAACCGGCGGCCGCCGCAGCAGCTCACGGCCTGCGGACCGGCCCACATCTCCCGACGCGCGGAACGGGACGTTGATCGGCTCGACCTTGCCCAGGCGCGAATCGCCGCCCTTGGGCAGGAGGGACAAGACCTGCCTGGAATCGATCTTCAGGGTGCGGCAGACGCTCGCGGCGAGGGCACGCGCGTAGACCACGTCGGGCAGGAGTTCCAGACGATCCTGCTCAAGTGCCTCGAGCTGCCGCTGCGGCACCTTCAGGGCGCCGGCCAGCGCCGCCACGTGCAGTCCGGCGCGCTCGCGCGCTTCGCGCAGCAGCGCGCCGGCACTCGCCGCCTGCCGGGTGTCGGCCACGTCCACCACCTCACTCATTGAAAGCTCCCCTGTCATAGGCCGCGAGTTCACGCGATTGCGGATAGCGCTTCCTCAGCTGCTCGGCCAGCTGGGTCATCGCAAGCTTGTCGCCCAGCCGGTGCTCGACCCGGATGCCGAGCCAGAGCGACTCGGCGTTGGCGAACTCGCCGTTGTTCAGCCGTCGGATATAGAACTGCGCACGCTCGAGCTCGTTGCGACGCAACAGGAGGTTCGCGAGGTTGTAGCCGGTCACCGGATTGCCGGCATCGAGCTCGTAGGATCGTGCGAGGCTCTGCTCGGCGTCCTCGAAACGCCCGGCGCGTGCCTGGCACAGGCCCTGCGTCATGTAGGTCTTGGCGCGGCCGGCATACAACGGGTTCACGAGCGCCTGGCGGAATGCGCCCAGCGCCTCCTCGTAACGCCCCTGCTGGCACAACAGCCACCCCTGGTTGTGCAGCGTGTCGGCGTCGCGCGGGTTGATGGCCAGCGCGCGGCGGAAGCTCTCTTCGGCCTGGCGCATGTCGTTCAGGCGCATGAAGATGAGGCCGCGCAGGTTGTAGGCCGGCGCAAAGGAGGGGTCGCTCGAGATCGCCTGCTTGACCTCGTCCAGCGCGAACTCGGTGCGCCCCTGCTCGAAGTAGCCCACGGCCAGCTCGATGCGGATGCGGGCGCGCTTGCGTTCGGGCGATTCGTCGGACTCGGTGACGAGGTCGGCGCCCGCGCCGGCACCAGCTCCCCCGGCCGTGCCGCCGGGGCTCGCGCAGCCTGCGAGCAAGAGCAGGCCCACGGCCACGCAGCAGGCAAGCGAACGGCGAACGAGCGGCGAGAGGCTTTCGGGATGTGCGTGGCGGGGGGTCATTGCGTCCTCTCCTTGGAAGTGGGCGCGGTGTCGTGCACCGGCGTGAGCGCGATGGTGCGACGCTGCGCAATGCGCTCGCCGACGCGGGTGCGATCCTGCACGTCGCCGGCGAGTTGTCCGCAGGCCGCATCGATATCGTCACCGCGGGTCTTGCGAACCGTCGTGACGATACCAGCATCGATGAGCTTCTTCGCGAAGGCCATGACCCGTGTGTGGGGCGATCGCGTCAGGCCCGAAGCCGGGAACGGATTGAACGGAATCAGGTTCAGCTTGCAACTCACGCCGACCCCCGCGTGCTGGCGCACCAGCGCGATGAGCTGCTCCGCGTGGGCAGGCTGGTCGTTCACCCCGTCGAGCATGCAGTACTCGAAGGTGATGAAGTCGCGAGGGGCGCGCAGCAGGTACCGGTTGCAGGCGTCGAGCAGCTCGGCGATGGGGTATTTGCGGTTCAGCGGCACGAGCCCGTCGCGCAGAGCGTCGTTCGGTGCGTGCAGCGAGACGGCCAGCGCCACGGGGCAGTCCTGCGCCAGGCGGTCCATCATCGGCACCACGCCGGAGGTGGACACCGTCACGCGTCGCCGCGACAGGCCGTAGCCGTGATCGTCCAGCATCGTGCGCAGGGCCGGAACGAGCGCGCCGTAGTTCTGAAGCGGCTCGCCCATGCCCATCATCACGACGTTGGAGATGACGCGCTCGGACGTCTGCAGATGGCCGCGCAGGAAGTGCTCGGCGAACCAGAGCTGCGCCACGATCTCGCCGGTGGTGAGGTTGCGTGCGAAGCCCTGGTGGCCCGTGGAGCAGAAGCGGCAGCCGACGGCGCATCCCGCTTGCGAGGACACGCAGAGCGTTCCGCGGTCGTCCTCCGGGATGAAGACGGCCTCGACGGCGTTGCCGCCGCCGACATCGAACAGCCACTTGATCGTGCCGTCGGCGGACTCCTGCTGGGTGAGGACCGACAGCCCCTGCACGCGCGCGGCACCCTGCAGCTTGCTGCGCAGCGACTTGGCCAGATCGGTCATCTGCTCGAAGTCGCTCGCGCCGCGCTGGTGGATCCAGCGAAACAGCTGGGTGGCGCGAAAGCGCTTCTCGCCCAGCGTTTCGCAGAACGCGGCCAAGCCCTCCAGGTCGAAGTCGAGAAGGTTGGCCGTCATCGCATGAACGTCGCTGGGGTCAGCGCGAGTAGACGTTCATGCCGGGAAAGAAGAACGAGACTTCCACGGCAGCAGTTTCGGGTGCATCGGAGCCATGCACGGCATTGGCATCGATGCTGTCGGCGAAGTCGGCGCGGATGGTGCCCTTCTCAGCCTTCTTGGGGTCGGTCGCGCCCATGAGCTCGCGGTTCTTGGCGATGGCGTTCTCGCCCTCGAGCACCTGGATCATCACCGGGCCGGAGATCATGAAATCGACCAGGTCCTTGAAGAAGGGGCGGGCCTTGTGCACGGCGTAGAACTGCTCGGCTTCGCCGCGCGACAGGTGCGCCATCTTGGCGGCGATCACCTTCAGGCCGGCGCCTTCGAAACGGGAATAGATCTGGCCGATGACGTTCTTGGCGACGGCGTCGGGCTTGATGATGGACAGGGTGCGTTCGATGGCCATGTTGTTTTCCTGGAGTGGGTGTTCTTGAACGGATGGGGGCTCGGCACTCGTGCTCGCAGAAATGCTGCACTGGCTTCGTGTCGCAGCCGCGCCCTAAAGTTCGACAAAGCCGCCAATTTTAACCCGCGGCGCAGAGGTCGAAACGCTGCGCCGGCGAAGCCGATGCGCCTGGGCGCTCAGCCTCGCGAACGCCCGCCGCCGCGGCGCTGGCCGCCGCCGTTGCCACCGCCCATGCCGCCGCCGCCCATGCCGCCGCCGCGCCGCGGACCGGGGCCTCCGGCCTGGCGCTGCCGCGTGAAACTGTCGGCGCCGATATAGCCCAGCGACGTCTTCATGGGGTCGGGTTGGTTGCTGGCGGGTCGGTCGCCCCGCTCCTTGCGCCGCTGCTGGCCTTGCCCCTGCCCCTGGCCTTGCGCCTGTTGCCCTGGACCGCGCTTTCGCGCCGGCGGGGCGCCGCGCGAGTCGCCGCTACCGCGGGGGCCGCCGCCGCGGCGTTGCTTGCCGCCTCCGCGGCGCGCGCCCGCGCCGTCGGCCGCGTCGCCCTCGCCCCGCTCGCGGCGCTCCGCTCCGGCTGCGTGCATCAGTTCGCGGATGTCCCGCTCATCGAGTTCCATCCAGGCGCCGCGCTTGAGCCCGCGCGGCAGCACCATCGCGCCATACCGGATGCGGATGAGGCGGCTCACCGCATGGCCCACCGCCTCGAACAGGCGCCGCACCTCACGGTTGCGTCCTTCGGAGATGGTGACGCGGTACCAGGCGTTCGCGCCCTCGCCTCCCCCGTCCTCGAGGGAGCCGAACTGCGCCCGCCCGTCGTCGAGGGTGACGCCGTCCAGGAGGCGCTGCTTCTCTTCGTTGCTCAAGGCTCCGAGCACCCGGACCGCGTACTCGCGCTCCAGGCCGAAACGCGGGTGCATCAGCTTGTTGGCCAGCTCCCCCGAACTGGTGAACAGCAACAGGCCTTCGGTGTTCAGGTCGAGCCGGCCCACCGACTGCCACTTGCCCTGGTACAGCTTGGGCAGCTTGCGGAACACGGTCGGGCGGTTCTGCGGGTCGTCGTGCGTCACTACCTCGCCCACGGGCTTGTGGTAGGCGATCACGCGGGCCGGCGGCGGTGCAATGCGCACCCGGATCGGCTTGCCGTTGACCTTGATCTGATCGCCCCACTGGATGCGCTGTCCGATGTGCGCCGGCTCGTTGTTGACGGAGATGCGCCCCTCGGTGATGAGTTGCTCCATCTCGAGGCGCGAGCCGAGTCCGGCCTGTGCCAGCACCTTGTGCAGCTTGGGCGTGTCCGCCTGCGGTGAGAGCACTCGCTTGGGCGGTGCCAGCGCAACGCTCTGCTCGTCGGCGTCGTACTGCCCGGATACCACGTCCTCGAACCGGATCGGGGGCACGGCAGCGGACTCGGCCGCAGCGGCGCGGTGGCGGCGAGCCTGACGTGCGCCGTCGTGATCATCGTCGTCCTCGTCGTCCTCGTCGTCCTCGTCGTCGTCCTCCTGGTCGTGCCCGTCGTCCGCATCTCCCACTGCGGCAGCTCGGTTCAGGTCCGTTCGTTCCGCTTGACCCCTGTCCAGCCGGGGTGGGAGGCGCTCCTCGGCTGGGGCGTCGTCCGACGCCTGTGCCTGCGCGGCGGGCGTTGCGGGCGCGGCACCCTGCCCGTCTCGCGCCTGGCCGCCAACCGCCGGCGCATGCACCTCCTGCGCGCTCTCGTCTTGTGCCCTCTCCGCGTGCGGGACAGCACCCCGGGCGTTCTCGCGCTGGTCGGTCTCGGAGTCAGGGGTGCGCGATGCGGCGCCTTCAGGGGTGGAGTGGGTCATGGTGCTTCGGGAGGACGCTGGTCGTCGGCAATCGATCGGGAGGCAGGCGCATCGTTCTCGGCGGCGACCAACTCGGGCTGGGCCGCGGCTTCGATCGCGAGTTCAGGCTGCTCGGAGGGATCTCCGGCCAGGGATTGCAGCAGGGCGGCGCCCTGTGCGGGACTTTCGAGCAGCGGAAGCTGGTCGAGCGAGGCGAGCCCGAGGTCGTCGAGGAACTGGCGCGTGGTGGCGAACAGCGCCGGTCGCCCCGGTGCCTCGCGGTGGCCGATCACCTCGACCCATCCGCGGTCTTCGAGCTGCTTGATGATGAGGGAGTTGACGGTGACTCCGCGGATGTCTTCGATGTCGCCGCGCGTGACCGGCTGCCGGTAGGCAATGATGGCCAGCGTCTCCAGGGTGGCGCGCGTGTAGCGCGGTGGCTTTTCCGGGTGCAGCCGGTCGAGGTACTCGCGCATCTGGGGGCGGCTCTGGAAACGCCATCCGCCGGCCAGTTGCACCAGCTCCACGCCGCGCGGCGTCCATTCGTCCTGCAACTCCTGCAGCAGCGTCTTGATGGTGTCGGCACCCAACTCGTCGTTGAACAGCACGCGCAACTCCCGCACCGGCAGCGGCTGCGGCGAACAGATCAGGGCTGTTTCCAGGACGCGCTTGGCATCCGAGGTATTCATGGTCTCTTGTCGCAGGAAGTGCCGCGGTGCGGCAGGCGAAACAGTCGGGCCCGGAAGGACCTCATGCGCCGGCGTCTCCGGGAGATTGGCCGAATGGGCGGGGCGTGGCGCGCGCCGGCGGATTGTAACGCAGCCCCCAGGCCGCCAAAGCCTGCAGAAGATCGGCCGGCGGGTGCGCGTGAAACTCCATATGCGCACCGGTTGCAGGGTGGGTGAACGCCAGCCGGTCCGCGTGCAGCGCCTGGCGCGCCATGCCGGCGGCCGGCGCTCCGCCGTAGAGCGTATCGGCCACCAGCGGATGGCCGATGTGCGCCATGTGCACCCGGATCTGGTGGGTGCGGCCGGTGCGCAGGCTGGCGCGAACGAGGCAGCCATGCGCAGCCTGCTGCAGCAGCTGGAATTGCGTGCCGGCCGGCTTTCCGGGGTGGCGCTGCGGATCGACGACGGCCATGCGCAAGCGGTTGGCGGGATCGCGCCCGATGGCTGCCTCGACTTCGCGCTGCGGCGGCCCGGCCCACGGCCGGTGCGCCAGCGCCACGTACTGCCGCTCGACCTCGCGCGCCGCGATCAGGCGCACGAGCGCCTCCATCGTCTGGCGTTCGCGGGCCACCACCATCAGCCCGCTGGTGTCCTTGTCGAGCCGGTGCACGATGCCGGCGCGCGGCAGGAGCGCACACCGTGCATCGCGCGCCAGCAGGCCGTTGAGCAGGGTGCCGCACCAGTTGCCCGGGGCGGGATGCACCACGAGTCCGGCCGGCTTGTGCAGCACCAGCAGGTGCTCGTCCTCGTGCAGCACGGACAAGGCCATGGGCTCGGGTATGAAAGCCTGGCTCTGCGGCGTGGGACGCAGCTCCACCTCGCACGCGTCACCGGCCTGGACCCGCTGCGCGCTGCGGCGCGCCGGCTGTCCGTTCAGGCGCACTGCGCCGGCTTCGACCAGCTGCTGCAGGTAGCTGCGCGAGAACTCCGGAACGCGCTGCACGAGCGCCCGATCGAGGCGCATCCCGTGCCCCGAAACATCGATGGAAAAGGCCCGCAGCTCGCTGTCGGCGCCGGCCTCGGCGCCCTCCTCCAACCCGCCGTCAAGGGCGGTTGCGAGGGGGTCGGTCGATATAATCAAGGTGCCTTGTTCCACTGAAAGAAGCCTGCGCGATGCTGCGTGCGAAATTATCGACGGTCGCTCCCTTGCTGCTCGCCTGCAGCCTGCTGGCCGGCTGCTCCACCACCGCCGAGGACGCTTCCGCCAACTGGAGCCCCAACCGCCTGCTGTCCGAAGCCAAGGGCGAGCTCGACGCCGGCTCCTACGACAAGGCGATCCCGCTGCTTGAGCGGCTCGAGGGCCGGGCTGCCGGCACGCCGCTGGCACAGCAGGCCCAGCTGGAAAAGGCCTATGCGCACTACCGTGCCGGCGAGCGGGTCGAAGCCATTGCCACGCTGGACCGCTTCCTGCGCCTGCACCCGGCAAGCCCGGCCGCCGACTATGCCCTGTACCTCAAGGGCCTGGTCAACTTCAACGATCAGCTCGGGATCTTCTCGGCGCTGGCGCGGCAGGACCTCTCCGAGCGTGACCAGCAGGCGGCCAAGGAATCGTTCGAAGCATTCCGCGAACTCAGCGCGCGCTTTCCCGAATCGCGCTACGCGGCCGATGCGCGCTCGCGCATGACGTACATCGTCAACTCGCTCGCGGCCTACGAAGTGCATGTGGCCCGCTACTACTACTCGCGCGGCGCCTACGTCGCCGCGATAAACCGGGCCCAGGCGGCACTTGCGGAGTACAAGGAAGTGCCGGCGCTCGAAGAAGCCCTGTTCATCCTGCACCGCTCCTACGAGGCGCTGGGTATGCAGCAGCTCGCCGCGGACGCGCGCCGCGTCCTGGAAACCAACTATCCCCAGAGCGAGTTCCTGAGCCGCGGCTTCAAGCGGCAGCAGGATGCGTGGTGGCGCTTCTGGTAGCTGCCAGGTCCTCCAGCGCCTGTTCGAACTCCTGTGCGCTCGCCAGACGCCGCATCGGCGGCAGCGACGACAGCAGGCGCCGACCGTAGGACATGCCGGTCAGCCGGTTGTCGCACACCACCAGCACGCCGCGGTCCGACTCGCTGCGGATCAGACGCCCCGCGCCCTGCTTGAGTGCCACTGCCGCCTCGGGCAGGTGGTAGTCGCCGAAAGCGTTGCGCCCCTGCAGTTCCAGGCGCCGCGCACGCGCCTCCACCAGCGGATCGCCCGGCGGTGGAAACGGCAACTTGTCGATGACCACCAGCTGCAGTTCGTCGCCCGGAATATCGACGCCTTCCCAGAACGACGCCGATGCCACCAGCACGCAGCCCGCGCGCGCGCCGGAACTCCCCTCGCGGAAACGCTCGATCAGCCGGCGCTTGGGCCATTGGCCCTGCACCAGCACCTCGATTTCGGCGCTGCCGTCGAAGCGCACCTGCAGCGCGTCGCCCACCGCCCGAAGCGCCCGAAGCGTGGTGGTGAGCACGAGGGTGCGGCCCCCGATGCGCGCTGCCGCGTCGGCCACCATGGCCGCCACCCGGCCGCTGTGCGCGGGATCGGCCGGACGCGGAAACTGCGCGGGAACGTAGAGCGCCGCCTGCTGCGCGTAGTTGAACGGGCTGCCCACGCGCAGCACCTGCGCATCGTGCAGGCCGCACGGCTCGGTGAACCAACGCAGGCGCGGATCGTTGCCCAGAGTGGCCGAGGTGAAGATCCAGGCCTTCGAGCCGCCGTCGTCGGGCTCCGTCGCGGCGTCGCGGCGATCGCCGTCCTCGGTGTCCTCGGAGCGCGCATCGGCGTCGGCGTGCATCTGCGCCCCCGCACCTGACGGCCGGCGCAGCAGCCGGCTGCGCACCGCGTGTGCAATGTCCAGGGGAGACTCGAGCAGGCGCAGCTGCATGCCGACATCGACCCAGCGCACCGACTGGGGCTCACAGGGCTGCACGAAGCGCGAAGCGCGTTGCGCCAGCGCGTCGGCGCGCTCGCGCAGGCGCACGAAGTCGGGCGCAATTTCGCTCACCGTGTCGAGCGCCTGCGCCGCTGCTTCGCAGCTGTCCGCCACGCCAGCCAGCGCCGCGCGCCAGGCCGTCGGATCGACGTTCTCGGGGGCCGCCTCGCTCCAGCGCAGGCGCGCCCCCGCGGGGCTGCGTCCCACCGTGAGACGCAGGTCGCGCGCAGCACGCTCCACACCCCCCGCGAGCGCCTGCCAGTCGGCGAGCCCGCGGGCGAGCTGCAGCCCCGCGCCAAGCATGTCGCGGCAGAAATCGATCAACTGGCCCGTGCCGAGCTGCGCGCCCAGGAACTGCACGCCTATTTCATTGAGCTGGTGCGCTTCGTCGAACACGGCCACGCGCACGGTCGGCAGCAGCTCGGCCATGCCCGACTCGCGCACGGCGAGGTCGGCGAAAAACAGGTGGTGGTTCACGACCACCACGTCCGCCGCGAGGGCCTCGCGCCGCGCCTGGTTCACGTGGCAGGCGCGAAAGCGCGGACACTGCGCGCCCAGGCAGTTCTCGCGCGTGGACGTCACCAGGGGGATCGCGGGGGAGCGTTCGTCCAGCCCGGGCAGTTCGGCGAGGTCGCCGGTGCGCGTGCTGCGCGACCAGTCCTCGATCTTGGCCAGCGTGCGCTGTTGCGCGCGTTCGGACAGCGCCGGGTCCTGGCGTGCTACCTCCATGCGGTGCAGGCACAGGTAGCTGGCGCGCCCCTTCAGCAGTGCGGTGCGCAGCGGCAGGTTGAGGGCCTCTGCAAGGCGCGGCAGGTCGCGGCCATGGAGCTGGTCCTGCAAGGTCTTGGTCGCGGTGGACAGCAGCACACGCTCACCGGACATCAGGGCCGGCACCAGGTAGGAGAAGGTCTTGCCGACGCCGGTGCCGGCTTCGACCACCAGCACCCCGCCGGATTCGATGGTGCGGGCCACAGCGCGCGCCATCTCCGTCTGTCCGAGGCGCGGCTGGAAGCGCTCGGCCGCGCGCGAGAGCGCGCCACCCGCGGAAAAGGCTTCACACACCGCTTCTTCGAGGTCGTTGGCCCGGCTCACGCGGGCTCCCTGGGAGCGAGCTGCCGCTCGAGGCGCGCGATCTCGTCGCGCAAGCCCAGGCGGCGCTTCTTCAGCCGCCGCAACAGCAGTTCGTCGATGCTGGGTTCCTGGCCGGCCTGGTCGATGACGGCGTCGAGGTCGGCGTGCTCGATGCGCAGCGCTATGAGGCGGCGCTCGGGAGAGTGCAGGTTGGAGTTCACGGCAGGAGCGGGGTGCGCGTCGCCGCAGGGACGTCCGGGGCGCGGTTGATCGCGGTTGATAATACCTGCTTCCCAGCTCGCTGCCCCCACACACCAGCATGGCAAAAGGCTTCCGAATCAGTGCCGCCACCGGCATCCACAAGGGCGACCGCGAGTACCAGCAAGACCAGCTCGCGCTGATCGGCCATCCGCGCATACCGGGCTGTGTACTGGGCGTCATTGCCGACGGCATGGGCGGCCGAAGCGGCGGCCGCAAGGCATCGGACCAGGTCATGCTCACGGCCCGCCAGCTGTTCGAGCGCTACTCACCCGAACAGGACGACGCAGCCTTCCTGCTGCGCCAGATGGTGCGCGAGGCCCACCTGGTCATCAAGCTCACCGCCATCTCCGCCGAGCAGGAGCCGCACAGCACCATCGCGGCGTTCCTGATCAACCCGGGCGGCGACTGCCACTGGGTTCACGCAGGCGACTCCCGCATCTACCATTTCCACGGCAGTCAGCTGGTGACGCGCACCCTCGACCACTCCCTGGTGCAGGTGCTCGTCTCGCGCGGCGAGATCACCGAGGAAGAGGCCCGCACGCATCCGCAGGCCAATATCGTCGTCGGCTGCCTGGGATCGGAGGATGAGCCACCCACCGATGCGCACTGCATCTCGCGCCTGCGCCCGGGCGACATCCTGCTGGCGTGCAGCGACGGCCTGTGGCACTACTTCACGCCGGAGGAGCTCGGTGCAGCGCTCACCTCGCTTGCGCCGCGCGAAGCCAGCGAGTTCCTGGTGGAGAAAGCCCGTGCGCGCGCGGCAGGCTCGGGCGACAACCTCTCGCTGATCATCGTCAAGCTGGAGCCGTTGGCCGACGCCTGACGCGCGCTGCGCCTCGTACAGGTTTTGAGGTTTTGAGGCTTTGAGGCGTGAGGAGGCGCGAAGCGCGAGGCTTGAGGCGCGCCGGGCCTCAAATTCAGGGTGGCACAGGCAGCGGATCGGAGCGCGGCTTGCTGCGGTTCTCAAGGCGCTGCAAAACCTGCGCCTTGTGCTCGGCAGCATCCCGGAGCCGCTCCTCGTATTCCCGGGCGCGTGCTTCCCGCTCCTGGCGCGCCTGCTCGGTCTCGAGCGGATCCACGGGAGCGGACGGTATCACCCGCGCGGAGCGACCGACTGCTGCCGGGGTCGGGGGCTGCTCCGTGTCGCGCCGCTGGGGTACAGCGCCGGACACGGCGGGCCGCTCGGTCCTGCGCGTGGGTCCGGTGGTCGAGCCCGCGGGCGTGCCGGCCAGCGGCGGCACGCCTGCTGCGCCAGAAGGGCGTGAGGGCGCGGTGGGGGCCGTCATCGCAGGCGGCACAGCGGGCGCCACCGGGGTGCGTTGCGAGCCTGCGGACGCCGCCGGCGCGGACCGGTCACCTGCACCTGCACCTGCACCGGAAGGCGTACGGTCCGGTGCCCGATCATCGGCATCGCGCTTGCGTTGCTCCAGTTCCAGCAGCCGTTCGGCACCACGCCGCTGGCGCTCGGAGGCGTTCAGCGCCAGCTCCTGCTGCCGCAATTCCGACAGCACGGCCCGTCGGCGGGCGCGGCTCTGGGCGACACAGTCATTGACCGCGAAGCGCGCCCGGCAGGCGATCGACTCCTCGGCGAAGCGCGCTTCGGCGGCCGCTCGTTCCTGCGCGATGCGTACGCGTTCCGCCTCCACCAAAGCCGGATCGGTCGGTACTTGCGCGAAGGCTGCACTGCCGGAGAGCAGGAGGCAGGCGAGCGCGGTGGCAGCGGGCGTTCTCATGTCAGTCTCGTGTCCACGGTACGGCGCTCCTCCGCCAGGAACTGCGCCGACTGCATCTCGGTCAGCCGCGAGACGGTGCGCGGGAACTCGTGGGCCAGCGGCCCTTCGGTATACAGCTGCTCCGGGGGCACCTGCGCAGACATGATCAGCTTGACGCGCCGGTCGTACAGCACGTCCACCAGCCAGGTGAAGCGCCGCGCCTCGGACGCCATGCGCACCGGCATGTAAGGGACGTCCGAGAGCAGCACGGTGTGGAACTGCGTCGCGATCTCGAGATAGTCGTTCTGCGAACGCGGACCACCGCACAGCGTCTTGAAGTCGAACCACACCACGCCGCCGGCCTTGCGGCGGGCCCGGATCTCGCGCTGCTCGATGTGCAGCACCGGGTTCTCGTCGTGCGTCTCGGCCAGCTCGGTGAAGGCGGCGTCCATCTCGGCGTCGGCCTGCGGTCCGAGCGGCGTGTGATAGAGCTTCAGGTGCTCCAGCGTGCGCCGCCGGTAGTCGGTGCCGTTGTCCACGTTGATCACCTCCAGCCGCTCGTTGAGCAGTGCGATCGCCGGCAGGATGCGGTCGCGGTGCAAGCCGTTGGGGTACAGCTCGTCGGGGCGGAAGTTGGATGTGGTGACGAACCCGACGCCGTTGTCGAACAGCGCCTGCAGCAGGCGGTGCAGGATCATCGCGTCGGTGATGTCCGCGACGTGGAACTCGTCGAAGCAGATCAGCCGGTACCGCTTGGCCATGCGTTCGCCCAGCACCTCCAGCGGATTCACCGTTCCCTGCAGGTCGGACAGCTCGCGGTGCACTTCGCGCATGAACTCGTGGAAGTGCAGCCGCGTCTTGCGCCGAAGTGGCACGGCGCCGTAGAAGCAGTCCATGAGGAAGCTCTTGCCGCGCCCCACCCCGCCGTACATGTAGACGCCGCGCGGAATCTCGGGGCGGTTGATCAGCTTCTTGAAAACGTTCGAACGCTGCTCCTTGAACAGCGCCCACTCCCGCGCGCAGCGCTCCAGCGCCTGCACCGCGCGCAGCTGCGCCGGATCGCTCTGGAAGCCGCGCGCTGCCAGCTCGGCCTCGTAGGCCTGGTGAACGAGTGCCGGCTGGCGATCGTCCCCCATCGGCGTCAGAAGTTGAGCGCGCGCTTGTCCACCGCGAGGGCGGCCTCCTTGGTCGCCTCCGACAGGGAGGGGTGCGCGTGGCATATGCGGGCGATGTCCTCGCTGGACGCGCGGAACTCCATGGCCACCACGGCTTCGGCAATGAGCTCGCTGGCCATGGGACCACAGATGTGCACGCCCAGGATCTCGTCGGTGGTCGCGTCCGCCAGCACCTTGACCAGCCCGGTGGTGTCACCCAGCGCCCGGGCCCGCCCGTTGGCGAGGAACGGGAAGCTGCCGGCCTTGTACTGCACGCCATCGGCCTTGAGCTGCTGCTCGGTGCGGCCGACCCACGCGATCTCGGGGCTGGTGTAGATCACCCAGGGGATGGTGTTGAAGTTCACATGCCCGTGCTGCCCCGCGATGCGCTCCGCCACGGCCACGCCCTCCTCCTCGGCCTTGTGCGCCAGCATGGGCCCGCGCACCACGTCGCCCACCGCCCAGACGCCGGGCAGGTTCGTGCGGCACTCGGCATCCACCGCGATGGCGCCACGCTCGTCGAGCTGCAGGCCGACCGCCTCGGGGTTCAGGCCGACGGTGTTGGGCACGCGGCCGATCGAGACTACGAGCTTGTCGACCTGCAGCGTGCGCGCCTCGCCCTTGGCATCGGTGTACTGCACCGAGACCCCCTCGGCGCCCTGGTTGCGGATCTCGCCGACCTTCACGCCCAGCTCGATCTTCAGACCCTGCTTGGTGAAAGCCTTGTGCGCCTCTTTCGCGACCTGTTCATCGACCGCGCCCAGGAAGGTCGGCAGGCCTTCGAGGATGGTCACCTCCGCGCCGAGGCGTCGCCACACGGAACCCATCTCGAGACCGATGACACCCGAGCCGATGAGGCCCACTTTGCGGGGCACGGCGCCACTGTCCTTGCCGATGCGCAGCGCGCCATCGTTGGACAGCACGTTGACCTCGTCGAACGGCACGCCGGGAAGCGCCCGCGCATTGGAGCCGGTGGCCACGATCACCTGCTTGCCGACCAGCGTCTCCTCGGCGGCGCCGGAAACGCGGATCTCGTAGCTGCCGCCTTCGGCCTTCACGAAGGAGCCGCGGCCGTGGAAGAACGTGACCTTGTTCTTCTTGAAAAGGTACAGGATGCCGTCGTTGTTCTGCTTCACCACCGCGTCCTTGCGGCCGAGCATCCTGGTCAGGTCGAGCTCGAGACCGCTGACCTTGATGCCGTGGTCGGCGAAGTGCTTGCCGGCGTGCTCGAAGTTCTCCGAGGACTGCAGCAAGGCCTTGGAGGGAATGCAGCCGACGTTGGTGCAGGTGCCACCTGGCGCCGGACCGCCCTTGTCGTTCTTCCACTCGTCGATGCAGGCGGTGCGCATGCCGAGCTGCGCAGCGCGGATGGCGGCGATGTAGCCGCCCGGTCCGCCGCCGATCACGATGACGTCGAATTGTTGTTGGTTCATGGTGTGAGGAACTCGATCTGGGGGCTGCGTGCCAGGAAACGAACGGGGCGCCGACCTCGGCGTTGACGGGCAGTGCCGCCGGCGGGAGCCGCCAACCGGAGGAACGCTCCCCCGGTCACCGGCTCCTGGCCTGCGGCCACTTCTCTACTCAAATGTCGAACAGCAGGCGCGACGGGTCTTCCAGCGCTTCCTTCATGGCCACCAGGCCCAGCACGGCTTCTCGGCCGTCGATGATGCGGTGGTCGTAGGACATGGCCAGGTAGTTCATCGGCCGCACCACGACCTGCCCGTTCTCCACGACGGCGCGGTCCTTGGTGGCATGCACGCCCAGGATGGCCGACTGCGGCGGGTTGATGATGGGCGTGGACAGCATCGAGCCGAAGACGCCGCCGTTGGAGATGGAGAAGGTGCCGCCGGTCATGTCTTCGAGGCCGAGCTTGCCGTCGCGCGCCTTCTGGCCGAACTCGCCGATCTTCTTCTCGATGTCGGCAAAGGTCATCTGGTCGGCATTGCGCAGGATGGGCACGACCAGCCCGCGCGGCGAGCCGACGGCGATGCCGATGTCGAAGTAGCCGTGGTAGACGATGTCGTTGCCATCGACGCTGGCATTGATCACCGGGTACTTCTTGAGCGCGTGCACCGCGGCCTTCACGAAGAAGCTCATGAAGCCGAGCTTGACGCCGTGCTCCTTCTCGAACTTCTCCTGGAAGCGCTTGCGCATCTCCATGACCGGGGCCATGTTCACCTCGTTGAAGGTGGTGAGGATGGCGTTGGTCGATTGCGACTGCAGCAGCCGTTCGGCGACGCGGGCCCGCAGGCGGCTCATGGGCACACGCTGCTCGGGACGCTCGCCGAGGTCGGCGGGTGCCGGCGCGGCGACCTGTTGCAGGGCCGGCGCGGGAGCGCGCGGCGCAGCGGCAGGAGCCGCCGGCGCCTTGGCGCTGCCGGAGGCCACGGCCCCGAGCACGTCGCCCTTGGTGACGCGGCCGTCGCGCCCGGTGCCTGCGACGGATCCGGCGGCCAGCTGGTTGTCGGCCATGAGCTTGGCGGCCGCGGGCATCGCGACGCCGGCCATGGAGCCGCCACCGGCGGCAGCGGGTGCGGCGGTGGGAGCGGGAGCCGGCGCGGGAGCCGGCGCGGTACCACCGGCGCCAGCCGCCGCGGCGGGCGCGCCGGGGGCGGCGGCCGACATGCCGCCACGGCCTTCGGAGTCGATGCGGGCGATCACCTGGTCGGCCACCACGGTGCCGCCGCTGTCGATGACCACTTCGGCCAGCACACCGGCGCTGGGCGCGGGCACTTCCAGCACGACCTTGTCGGTCTCGATCTCGATCAGGATTTCGTCCTGCGCGATGGCCTCGCCCGGCTTCTTCTTCCACTGCAGCAGCGTGGCCTCGGCGACCGATTCGGACAGCTGCGGGACTTTGACTTCAACGATCATGGGTGTTCTTTCGGGATGTTGTTCTTGTGGCGCGGCGTGGGGCCTGGAACTGCAGGCCCCACCCCCGCACCCGCGCGGCCTGGCGGCCGCCAGCGGTTCGCCGTTTCGTCATTTGGTCAGCACGAACCCCTTGAGCTTGGTGAAGGCCGCATCCACCAGCGCCTTCTGCTGCTCCTGGTGCAGGTGCGAGTAGCCGACCGCCGGCGAGGCCGAGGCGGCTCGGCCGGCATAGCCGAGCTTCTGGCCGTCCATCATGTTCTCGTGGATGTTGTGCTGGATGAAGAACCACGCGCCCTGGTTCTGCGGCTCGTCCTGGCACCAGACGATATCGGTCGCGTTGGGATACTTCTTGAGCTCTGCGGCGAAGGCCTTGTGCGGGAACGGATAGAGCTGCTCGACGCGCAGGATGGCGACGTCCTCGCTCTCGCGCTCGGCCCGCTTCTTGGCCAGGTCGTAGTAGACCTTGCCCGAGCAGACGATGACGCGCTTGACCTTGTCGCCGCGCAGGTCGGCTGCGTCGGGGATGACGGTCTGGAAGCCGCCCTTGGTGAACTCCGACAGCGGCGAGGTGGCGTCCTTGTTCCGCAGCAGCGACTTGGGCGTCATGATCACCAGCGGCTTGCGCACCGGGCGCACCATCTGGCGGCGCAGCAGGTGGAAGATCTGGCTTGCCGTGGTGGGCTGGCAGACCTGCATGTTCAGGTCGGCCGACAGCTGCATGAAGCGCTCCAGGCGCGCCGAGCTGTGTTCGGGGCCCTGGCCCTCGTAGCCGTGCGGCAGCAGCAGCGTGATGCCGTTGACCCGGCCCCACTTCACTTCGCCGGATGCGATGAACTGGTCGATCACGACTTGTGCGCCGTTGGCGAAGTCGCCGAACTGCGCCTCCCAGACCACCAGGGTGTTGGGGTCGTTGGACGAGTAGCCGTACTCGAAGCCGAGCACCGCCTCTTCCGACAGGATCGAGTCGATCACGGCAAATGGGGCCTGGTTCTCGGCCACGTTCTGCAGCGGCACGTAGGTGCCGACGTCCCAGCGCTCGCGGTTCTGGTCGTGCAGCACGGCGTGGCGGTGCACGAAGGTGCCGCGGCCCACGTCTTCGCCCGACAGGCGCACCGGGTAGCCGCTGGCCACCAGCGAGGCATAGGCCATGTGCTCGCCCATGCCCCAATCGACGTTGACCTCGCCGCGTCCCATCGCAGCGCGGTCCTCGAGGACCTTGCGCACGAGCGGGTGCACGGTGAAGTTCTCGGGCACCGAGGTGATCCGCTCGGCCAGTCGCTTCCACTCGGTCAGCGGAATGGCGGTGTCGGCGGCGTCGCTCCACTTCTTGCCCAGGAACGGGCTCCAATCGACGGCGTACTTGCTCTTGAAGTTGGTCAGCACCGGATCGACGGTGTGCGTGCCGGCGTCCATGGCGGCGCGGTAGGCCTTCACCATGTCGTCGCCCAGCGTGTCGCCCAGGCCCTGCGTGGCGAGCTTGTCGGCATAGAGCCTGCGGGTGCCGGGGTGCGCCGCGATCTTCTTGTACATGAGCGGCTGCGTGAGGGAGGGTGTGTCCTGCTCGTTGTGACCGAGCTTGCGGAAACACACGATATCGACGACCACGTCCTTGGCGAATTCCATGCGGTATTCGAGGGCGAGCTGCGTCGCAAGCACCACGGCTTCGGGATCGTCGCCGTTCACGTGCAGCACCGGCGCCTCGATCATCTTGACCACGTCGGTGCAGTACAGCGTGGAGCGGCTGTCGCGAGGATCGGAGGTGGTGAAGCCGATCTGGTTGTTGATGACGATGTGCACCGTGCCGCCGGTGAAGTAGCCACGCGTTTCGGCGAGCGCCAGCGTCTCCATGACGACGCCCTGGCCCGCGAATGCCGCGTCGCCGTGCACCAGCACGGGCAGCACCTGCTTGCCCTGCGCATCGGCGCGGCGGTCCATCCGCGCGCGCACGCTGCCCTCGACGACCGGGTTGACGATCTCGAGGTGCGAGGGGTTGAACGCCAGGCTCAGGTGCACCGGGCCGCCGGGGGTGGAGACGTCGGAGCTGAAGCCCTGGTGGTATTTCACGTCGCCGGCGGGGAGGTCTTCCTTGGCGGTGTGCTCGAACTCGGCGAACAGGTCGCGCGGCATCTTGCCCAGCGTGTTCACCAGCACGTTGAGGCGGCCGCGGTGGGCCATGCCGATCACGATCTCCTGCACGCCCTTGCTGCCGGCCTGCTGGATCAGCTCGTCCATCGAGGCGATGAAGCTCTCGCCGCCTTCGAGCGAGAAGCGCTTCTGGCCGACGTACTTGGTGTGCAGGAAGCGTTCGAGGCCTTCGGCGGCAGTGAGCCGATCGAGGATGTGCTTCTTCTTGTCGGCGCTGAAGTTGGGCTTGGTGCGGCTCGACTCCAGCTTCTGCTGCCACCAGCGCTTGCAGCCCTGGTCGGTCATGTACATGTACTCGGCGCCGATGGTGCCGCAGTAGGTCTCGCGCAGCGCGTTGATCAGCTCGCGCAGCGTCATGGTCTCGCGGCCGAAGAAGGTGTTGCTCGTGTTGAACACCGTCTCCTGGTCGGCGTCGGTGAAGCCGTAGAACGACGGCTCCAGCTCGGGGATGTTCGGTCGCTCGGTCCGCTTGAGCGGATCGAGGTCGGCCCAGCGCTGGCCGACGTTGCGGTAGGCGGCGATCAGCTGCTGGACGGCGGTGCGCTTGCGGCCGAGCTCGGAGTTGGCGCCGGAGGCGACCACCACCTGCGTGCCGCCCTGCTTGGCACGCTGCGCGAAAGCGTTGATGACCGGGAGGTGGGGAACGTCGCGTGTGTTGCTGCCGTCACCGGCGGGCACGTTCTGCAGCGCGTCGAAGTACTCGCGCCAATTGTCGGGAACGCTGCCGGGATTGGCGAGGTAGTTCTCGTACATCTCCTCGACGTATGGGGCGTTGCCCCCGAAGAGATGGGAGTTGCCTCGATAGGCTTTGTAGACGGAGCTCGTCTCACTCATGTTTCGCTACTTTCCGCCCCCCTGCAGGGAGCATGAGCATGGTTGGACAACCTTCCGCGACACGGCTGGACCGGTTGGCGGATGCGACTGTGGCTGGAAGGACCGTGGTTGCGCCCGGAATTGTGCCACTGAAATACCGTTGTATTACGGGTTTTCCAGGGGCGGCCCCTCGGCCGACGGGGTTGGCGGTGCCTTACGCGACCGCACGCGTCGCACCAGTGCAGCCACCGCCGGAACCGCCGTGAAGTGCGCCATCAGCCGCTCCTTCTGCTGCGGCAGCAGGGCGCTGGCGGCGATCAGGTCGGGCCAGGTGTCCAGGGCGGCGCGCACCGAAGCGCGCACCACGGCGGAGGCCACGGTTTCGGGCATCCCGCAGTCGTTGCAGAAGGAGCGCAGGCTGGCCGGCCCCAGCCGCGCGCGCGCCGGCGTGCCGCGGGCGAAAGGCAGCGCGTGCCCGCGCCCCGGCAGGTAGGCCGCGTAGGCCACCACGTCGTAGGCAGGCGCGAGTGCCGGCGTGCGCCCATCCGGGTAGACCACGCCGAAGTTCTTCACGTGGGCGTCGTAGTTGCCCAGCATCTCGTTCACCGCAAGCCGGCGCAGCAGCTCCTTGACGGCCGCCTCGGCACCCCCCATGGCCTCCAGCACCCGCGCGATCAGCGCATACGAGACGTTCGGGTCCTGGTATTTCATCTCCGGCGGCACCTGCAGCACCTGGGCGAAGTCTTCGCAATGCACGTGCTCGCGACCGTCGCGCCGGTCGAAGCGTTCCACCGCAAGGAAGTTGCGTGCCTCACCGACGGTGAACGGCACATCGGTCTGGATGGCACTCAGCGGCGCCAGCGACGCACGGCAGGTGCTCACGCCCGCCGCCGCCGCCAGGCGCAGCGACAGGTCCTCCACCTCCGGCAGCAGCGGGAATTCGGGCGTCGGCAGCTTGGCGATGATGTGCACGCCCGCGGGGTCGCGCGTGCGGGCCACGTAGCGGCCGGCCTGCTCCACCAGCGACATCTTGGCCTGCAGGCCGGACAGCGAAGTGGCGTCGGCGATGGGATCGGCGGTGACGCTCACCTCGAGCGCGTCGTGGTGCTGGGTGACGATGGCCGCCACCCGGTCGCGCGAGACGTCGGCCGGCAGCGCCAGCACCGCGCCCGGCAGGTCGGTGCCGCAGGCGGCGAGGATCTCGAAGTGGTCGTCGATCGCGCAGTTGCGGATCTGCGCCAGGTGCCGGCGCAGGGCGCCCTCCGGCAGCATGTTCTGGAAGAAGGGCGGCAGTTGCGCACCGGTGCCGTTGAAGAAGGGAATGCTTGCGTGCGAGCTCCAGAACAGCTCGCGCGCCTCGGGCGCGACCACGGTGGCCCAGGAAAGCAAAGGTGCCTGCGGATCGCGCCACCAGGCCTCGTCCGGCACGAAGCGGGTGAGCGCGGAGGCGCCCTCGCCCCATTGAAAGAGTTGGCCCACATGCCGCGAGCCGAGCCGGATGTCGAGCAGCCGCAGCCTCATCGGGCGCCCTTCCTGCTTCGGGAGACGCGGGTGCGCCGCGGCGCGGGAGCGGCCGGCGCGCCCACAGCGGCCGTCGCGTCGGCCGCGGCGTCGCGCGCGAGTGCGTCGGTGCCGAACTTCAACTGCTCCACACGAGATAGGGGACGCTGCGAGGAGGCTGGCGCGGCCAAACCAGCCGCCACCTGACGCGGCACCAGCACCAGTTCCAGCCCGAGCTTGTCGGCGATGGCCATGAGCGTGGTCACGCGCGGCGCTGACTCCGCCCGCAACACCCGCCGTGTCGCGAGCCGCGACAGCCCGGCAGCCGCAGCGAGTTCCTCGAACGTGACCTGCTGTGCCAGGCGCGCATCCTCCAGCGTGGTGGCGAGCTCCATGATGGTTCGCATAGTGACCCTTAGCTCATTAAAGGATACTTTGATTACCGCACCGAATGGCCAGTGTACTTCCGGGCGCTGTGCAGCACGCGCCCACACGCATGGCTGTGATTGCCACAAAGGCGGGGTCGCGACACCGGCCGCCATCGCGCGCCACCGACGTGCGCGCAAGTCCTGCACGGGCTGGCCGCGCGCCTTGCGCGCATCCCATCATCGCGGCCCGCAGCGCGAGGCCCTAGGGCAGAAGCCGTCGGCCGCGCAGGCGGCTCAGCCCTGCGCCACGTCGCGCAGTTGCTGTAGCGCGCTGGGGTCCTCGATGGTGCTCAAGTCCCCCGGGTCGCGCCCCTCGCACACGGCCTGGATGGCGCGTCGCAGCAGCTTGCCGCTGCGGGTCTTGGGCAAGGCGGACACGAAGCGCACCCGGGCCGGCCGCCCGAGGGCCCCGAGCTGGCTGTCCACCACCTTCATGATCTCGCCCTCCAGGCGCAGGCACGATGCCGCGTCGGCCGTGGCGGCCGCGTCGCGCGGCACGACGAAGGCCACTGCGACCTGGCCCTTCAAGGCATCGGCGACCCCCACCACCGCCACCTCCGCCACGGCCGCATGGCTGGAGATGCTCTCCTCGATTTCGCGCGTGCCCAGGCGATGGCCGGCGACGTTGATCACGTCGTCGGTGCGCCCCAGGATGTAGTAGTAGCCGTCCTCGTCCCGAATACCCCAGTCGAAGGTGCTGTAGACCGTGCGCCCCGGGATGGTCTGCCAATAAGTCTTCACGAAGCGCTCGTCGTCGCGCCAGATGGTCTGCATGAACCCCGGCGGCGTGGGCAGCTCGATGGCGACCACGCCCTTCTGGTTCGGCGCGGTAAGTTCTTCCCCGGTGGTTTCGTGCAGCAGCTTGACCCGCCAGCCGGCCATCGGCACCCCGGGGCTGCCGAAGCGGCTGGCGCGCGGCTCGACGCCGTTCGCGATCGTGAGGATCGGCCAGCCCGTCTCCGTCTGCCAGTAGTTGTCGATGACCGGCACGCCCAGGGACTCGCTGACCCATCTCCCCGTGGGTTCGTCCAGGGGCTCGCCGGCGAGAAACAGCGCCCGCAGGCTGCCGAGGTCGTGTTGGCGCAGGAAGGCCGGATCGTGCTTGCGCAGCACGCGGACCGCCGTGGGCGCGCTGAACATGACCGAGACCCGGTATTTCTCGACCAGGCTCCACCAGATGCCTGCATCCGGGCGGGTCGGCAGGCCTTCGTACAGGATGGTCGCCATCCCGGCGATGAGCGGTCCATAGACGATGTAGCTGTGGCCGACCACCCAGCCGATGTCGCTGGTGCAGAAATAGGTCTGCCCCGGCTCGCCCTGGAAGATGTGGCGCATGCTGGCCGCCAGCGCGACGGCGTAGCCGCCCACGTCGCGCTGCACGCCCTTGGGCCGGCCGGTGGTGCCGCTCGTGTACATGGTGTAGCTGATGTCGGTGGCATCCAGCCACTCGCACGCGACCTGTGCGTCGGCGTGCCGCGCGCCGAAGGCTTCCCAGCCGTGGTCGCGTCCGGCGACGCACTCCATGGGCGCGAGCTTGCGGTCCACCAGCAGCACCGCGTCGGGCTTGTGGCTCGAAAGGCGGATCGCTTCGTCCAGCAGCGGCTTGTACGGGATGACCTTGCCGCCGCGCGAGCCGGCGTCGGCGCTCACGACCACCCGCGGCGCGGCGTCCTCGATGCGCGAGGCCAGCGACACCGAGGCGAAGCCTCCGAACACGACCGAATGGACAGCGCCGATGCGCGCGCAAGCCAGCATGGCAAACACGGCCTCGGGAATCATGGGCATGTAGATCAGGACGCGGTCGCCCATGCCCACCCCCAGCTCCCGCAGCATGGCCGCGGCGCGCTGCACTTCGCGGTGCAGCTCGGCGAAGCTGTAGGTCTGCTCGCGCCCCGTTTCGGTGGACACGTGGATCAGGGCGGCCTGGCCGCCGCGGGCCGCCAGGTGCCGATCGACCGCGTTGTGGCAGAGATTGGTGCGGCCTCCGGAGAACCAGCGGGTGAACGGCGGCCGATCGTTGTCGCAGATGCGCTGGGGCGGCGTGTGCCAGTCGATGAGGCGGGCCTGCTCGGCCCAGAAACCGTCCGGGTCGTCGATGGAGCGGCGATAGAAATCCTCGTACGTCATGCTGGTCTCCTTCACGGTTCGTGGCATGCAGGTCGCGAGGACCGCACCCATGCCTACTTGATCAGGGCGAGCGCTTCCTTGAAGCGCGGATGCTCGGCCGACCGCAGCCACTCGAAGCCGACCATCTCGGTGGTCACCAGCTCCACGCCGGCTCCGGCGAGCCGGTCGAAGGCGGCGTCGCGGTTGCGCTCGCTGCGCGAGCCGCAGGCGTCGGTCACGACCCAGACCTCGAATTCCTCCTCCAGCAGCTCCAGGGCGGTTTGCAGCAGGCACACATGCGCCTCGCAGCCGGCCAGGAGCAGCGTGTTGCGCCCAGGTGCGGGCGCCGCCGGCTTCTGCAGGTGCCTGGGCAGGCTGCGCGCGTTGCCGCCGACGGCTGCGCGCTGCGGCGGCCGCAGCCGCGCCATCAAGGTCGCCGCCGCGCTGAACTCCATCTTGGGAGCCGGTGGCGGCACCAGCTCGCGCAGCGCTGCCACCGTGGGGCCGAGGCCCTGGGGGTTCTGCTCGCTGGCCCACACCGGCACCTGGAGCAGCCGGGCGAGCCGGGCCAGGCGCTGCGCCTGTGCCAGTACGGCAGCGCCGTCGTGCATTGCGGGCATCAACCGCTCCTGGTAGTCCAGGAGCACGAGCTGTGAATCGTCGAGATCGAGAAGCATCTGCCGATTATTTCAGCCGGCCGAACTGTCCTGGAACTGACAGCGGCTGCGCGGCTGCCGGGTGCATGGGCGGACGAGCCGGCGGGAAATGACCGTCCGGGAGGACCGCGACGGCCCACGGGTGTTCCAGGCCCGAGGCGACGGCTTCGAAAGTGGCGGCGCGCGGACCGACACCGCCGCGATCAGCAGGAACGTGCTGGCGGGGAAGGTGCGCGAGGCGACGCGAAGCAAGGCGGGCAGCGCGGCAGCGTGCCTTGCGCTTGGGGTGGATGTATCGTTCTTTCTGGCGCCACGCGCGTCTCGCGGGACGCCGGGACACCGAGACGCCGCAGGCTGCCGATCCCGATCAGGTCCCGCCGGGATCCGCCGCGCAGAATCGCCATGTACAGCAGCGAGTTACACCAGATACCTCATGTTGGACTTCGGCAGGCGCGGTGCTAAGCTCGCGGCCATGCTCGCCCGCCTACGGCTCCGCCCTCTCCTGCTCGCCTCGACGCTCGTTCTCGCCCTGCCGAGCCAGGCGGCGCGGACTACCAGTGCCGAGGAAGACGTGGGCCGCTTCATGGAAGACAAGGGCCTGTTCACACGCGTCGAGCAGGTGGGCAACAGCGTGATGGATCGCGCCGGCACGATGATGGACCGCGCTGGAACGGTGCGCGATCGCGCCTCGGAGCTGGTGGTCAACGCCATGGGCTTTCTCGGCGTTCCGTACCGCCGCGGCGGCAGCTCGGCCGACACCGGATTCGACTGCAGCGGCTTCGTGCGTGCGATCTACGAGCAGTCGGTCGGCCTGGTGCTGCCGCGCCGTGCCAACGAGCAAGCCGCCGCCACCCAGGTCATCGACAAGCAGGACCTCGAGCCCGGAGACCTCGTCTTCTTCAACACCATGCGCCGCGCCTTCAGCCACGTCGGCATCTACGTGGGAGACGGCAAGTTCATCCACTCCCCGCGCGCCGGGGCGCAGGTGCGGGTCGAGAACATGGGCGGCAGCTACTGGTCCAAGCGCTTCGACGGAGCACGTCGGGTGGCCATAGCCGGCGAAGCGCAGAACTGAGCTGCCAGCGAGATTCGGCAGAATCCGCTTCGGAAGCAGCGCCGCAGGCGTCTGAGCCGAGGTCCGGCGACGCCCCGACTCCGAGTCAGATCCGGGACCGCTGCACTGCGGTGGAGCTTCACGTGGCGCGAAGCCGCCGATCAGGGTCTCCGCTCACGAACTTCGCCACGCCCGAATGCACTGCCCGGACACTTCGTCATCGAGGCGCGGCGCCCTCGGGCAGCGATCGGACAGCCACCGACCCATCCCTTGAGCCATGTTTCATCGAGGCGCCGCCGAGTCGTCGAACCGCCGAAGCACAGAAGCACCTGAACGCCGGACAACGAGGCACCGACGCCCCGACTCGCACTCGCACTCGCACCCACACCCGCAGCCGAGTGCAGCCCATGCCGCGCGCTCAGCGGCGCGCGGGCGGAACGTCGGTGCAGGTGCCGTGCGCGACCTCGGCGGCCATGCCGATGCTTTCGCCCAAGGTGGGGTGCGGGTGGATGGTCTTGCCGATATCGACCTCGTCGGCGCCCATCTCGATGGCCAGCGCCACTTCGCCGATCATGTCGCCGGCGTGCGTGCCGACGATGCCGCCGCCGACGATGCGGTGCGTCTGCGCGTCGAACAGCAGCTTGGTGAAACCTTCGTCGCGCCCGTTGGCGATGGCCCGACCCGAGGCGGTCCACGGGAACAACCCCTTCTTGACCGCGAGGCCCTGGGCCTTCGCCTGGTCTTCGGTGATGCCGACCCAGGCCACTTCGGGGTCGGTGTAGGCGACGCTGGGGATCACGCGGGCATCGAACACCGACTTCTCGCCCGCGGCGGCTTCGGCCGCGACGTGCCCCTCGTGCACCGCCTTGTGGGCGAGCATGGGCTGGCCCACGATGTCGCCGATGGCGAAGATGTGCGGCACGTTGGTGCGCATCTGCACGTCCACTGGAATGAAGCCGCGTTCACCGACCGCGACACCCGCCTTGTCGGCGCCGATGCGCAGCCCGTTGGCCGCGCGGCCGACCGCCTGCAGCACCAGGTCGTAGAGCTGGGGCTCCTTGGGCGCCTGCTCCCCCTCGAAGCGCACCAGAATGCCGTCCTGCGTGGCTTCGGCACCCACCGTCTTGGTCTTGAGCATGATGTTGTCGAAGCGCGGAGCGTTCAACTTCTGCCAGACCTTCACCAGGTCGCGGTCGGCACCGAGCATCAGCCCGTCGAGCATTTCGACCACGTCCAGCCGCGCGCCCAGGGTCGAATACACCGTCCCCATCTCGAGGCCGATGATGCCGCCGCCGAGGACGAGCATGCGCTTGGGAACCGATGCCAGGTCGAGCGCACCGGTCGAATCGACGACGCGCGGATCCTGCGGCATGAACGGCAGGCGCACGGCCTGCGAGCCGGCCGCGATCACTGCGTTGCGAAAGCGAATGGTCTGGGACTTGCCCGTGCGCTCCTGCGCCTCGCCGGCAGTCTCCTCGACCCGCAGGTGGTGCGGATCGACGAAGGCGCCGTGGCCGCGCACCACGGTTACCTTGCGCATCCGGGCCATGGCGGACAAACCACCGGTGAGCTTGCCCACCACCTTGGCCTTGTGCGCGCGCAGCTTGTCGAGATCGAGCGCCGGCTTGCCGTACTGCACGCCCAGTGCTTCGAAGTGGCTCACCTCGTCCATCACCGCGGCGACGTGCAGCAGGGCCTTGGACGGAATGCAGCCGACGTTGAGGCACACCCCGCCGAGGGTTGCGTAGCGCTCGACCAGCACGACCTTCATGCCGAGGTCGGCGGCCCGGAATGCAGCCGAGTAGCCGCCGGGACCGGCGCCCAGCACGAGCATGTCGCATTCGAGGTCGGCCCCGCCCGCGTAGCTCGCTGGCTGGGGCGCGGAGGCACCGGCCTGCGCAGCAGCAGCCGGCGTCGGTGTCGAAGCGGGCGCCGGGGATGAGGAAGGCGTCGATGGGGAAGCCGGGGCCGCCGCGGAGGCCGCGGGCGCCGGTGCCGGCGAAGCAGCGGCTTGCGGTTGCGACGCCGGGTCGGCGTCCTGCGCCTGCAGCACCAGCAGCACCGAACCTTCGGCGACCTTGTCGCCGAGCTTCACGCGCAGCTCCTTCACCACGCCCGCATGGCTCGAAGGAATCTCCATCGAAGCCTTGTCGCTCTCGACGGTGACCAGCGACTGTTCGGCGCGGATGGTGTCGCCCGGCTGGACCAGCACCTCGATGACCGCGACTTCCGAAAAGTCGCCGATGTCCGGCACCTTCACTTCGACGAGGCTCATTTGCTGTTTTCCTTGGTCTTGACGGTGAACAGGTCCCAGGGTCCGTCGGAATTGCGGTCGAACTCGCAGCCGGCGGCGATGCCCGCCTCCGCCACTTCGCGGGCGGTCTTGGCCTTGGCGTAGACGGCGTGCATCGCGCCCAGCGCGAAGCTGCGACCCGAGCCAATGCCCCAGAACTCCTTGAACTCGAACACCTCGCGATAGCTGTAGAGGCCGTAGATGCCGGTGGCGTTGGCGATGATGACGCTGAACTGGCTGGACTCGTACGGGTCGCTGTCCTCTTCCTTGGTCTGCAGGAAGAAGTTGTCCTTCAGGTAGGGGTGCAGCTTGGTGAAGGTGTCGAACACCTCGTCCTTGCTGCCCAGCTGCAGGATCTCGCGCGGCATGGTGCCCAGCGCCTTGCGCAGCACCGGAAAGTGCGCCACGGTGCCGGCCATGCCGATGTAGTTGGGGCCCGCGTCCGTATCGACACGGAAGATCTTGGTGTTGTTCTCGTACCGATGCGCGAGCCGGGTATCGCCGAAAGTCACCAGAGTGTCCGCGGCGATGGCAATTTGCCCCGCCTTTCGCACCACAACCACAGTCGTCATGAAAAGCCGCTTTTGTTCTTCAGAGCAGGACCCGCCGGAAGTCGGCCAGGATCTGCCCCAGGTAGGCGTTGAAACGGGCAGCCGCGGCGCCATCGATCACACGGTGGTCCCACGACAGCGACAGGGGCAGCATCAGCCGGGGCTGGAACTGCTTGCCGTCCCAGACCGGCTCGGTCTGGCTCTTGCAGACGCCAAGGATAGCGACTTCCGGCGCGTTGATGATCGGCGTGAAGTAACGCCCGCCGATACCGCCGAGCGACGAGATGGTGAAGCTCGCGCCCTGCATCTCCGCGGGTGAGAGCTTGCCGTCGCGCGCCTTCTTCGCGAGTTCGCCCATCTCCTGGCTGATCTGCAGCACGCCCTTCTTGTCGGCTTCGCGGATCACCGGCACGACCAACCCGTTGGGCGTGTCGGCGGCGAAGCCGATGTGGAAGTACTGTTTGAGCACGAGTTGCTCGCCGTCGAGCGAGCTGTTGAACTCGGGGAACTTGCGCAAGGCCGCCACGCAGGCCTTGATCAGGAAAGCCAGCATCGTCACCTTGATGCCGCTCTTCTCGTTTTCCTTGTTCAACTGCACGCGGAACGCTTCGAGCTCGGTGATGTCCGCGTCGTCGTGGTTGGTGACGTGCGGGATCATCACCCAGTTGCGGTGCAGGTTGGCCGCGCTGATCTTGCGGATGCGCCCGATCTCCTTGCGCTCGACCGGACCGAACTTGGTGAAATCGACCTTGGGCCAGGGCAGCAGTCCGAGGCCTTCGCCGCCTGCCCCTGCCGCGGGTGCACGTGCAGCCGAAGCCTTGGTGCTGGCGTCGCCACGCATGACGGCCTTGGTGAAGGCCTGCACGTCCTCCTGGGTGATGCGTCCCTTGGGGCCGGAGCCCCTGACTTCCTCCAGCGGCACGCCGAGCTCACGTGCGAACTTGCGCACCGAGGGCGATGCATGCGGCAGGCCGGTGCGCACCTCGGGTTGGTGCGGCGGCAGCGCGGCGGTGGGCGAGATGCGTTCGGCGGCGGGCGCCGGCGCAGCGCCGGCCTTGTCGGGCGCGGGCGCGGGCGCGGGTGCCGGTTCTGGCGAAGCCGCAGCAGCGGGGCCGCCAGAGGCGGCAGGCGACGCTGCGGCCGCCACGCCTTCCAGCACCGCGATCAGGTCACCGATGTTGACCTTGTCGCCCAGCTTCACCTTCAGCTCCTTCACGGTGCCGCCGGCCGAAGATGGAATTTCCATCGAGGCCTTGTCCGACTCCACCGTGATGAGCGACTGCTCGGGCTTGACCGTGTCGCCCGGCTTCACCAGCAGTTCGATGACGGCGACGTCCTTGAAGTCGCCGATGTCGGGCACCCGCACCTCGACGGGGCCCGCGACACCGGCAGGCTCGGACGCGGGCGCCGCCGGCGGCGCAGCGCGCTCACCAGCCCGCGGGGCATCGGCGGGCTGAGGTGCCGGTGCAGGCGCGGCCCCCTGCTGCGGAGCCGGCTGCTGCGGGGCGGCAGCCTGGCTGTCGCTGCCCTCGAGCAGCAGCAGCACGCTGCCTTCGGCGACCTTGTCCCCGAGTTGCACGCGCAGTTCCTTGACGACGCCGCCCGCGGAGGACGGGATCTCCATGGAAGCCTTGTCGGACTCCACGGTGACCAGGGACTGCTCGGGCTTGACGGTGTCGCCCGGCTTGACCAGTACCTCGATGACAGCGACTTCGTCGAAATCCCCGATGTCGGGGACCTTCACTTCGATCAACGCCATGTGCGTGTTCTCCTGTTCTTGTTGTTCGCCGCAACGGCGTTCAGGCGTACAGCGGATTGATGCGGTCGGCCTTGATGTCGTACTTGGCGATCGCTTCGGCCACCGTGGTCGCGGGCACGGCGCCGTCGTCGCTCAGCGCCTTCAGTGCCGCCACGACGATGTAGTGGCGATTGACCTCGAAGTGTTCCCGCAGCTTGGTGCGGAAATCGCTGCGGCCGAAACCGTCGGTGCCCAGTACCCGGTAGCTGCGCCCCTTGGGGACGAAGGGGCGGATCTGGTCCGCATACACCTTCATGTAGTCGGTCGATGCGACCACGGGTCCGGCATGGGGCGCGAGTTGCCGATGCACGAAGGACTCGCGCGGCGCCTCGGTGGGGTGCAGCAGGTTCCAGCGGTCGCAGTCCTGGCCTTCGCGCGCAAGCTCGTTGAAGCTCGGGCAGCTCCAGACCGACGCCGACACGCCCCACTCCTGCGCGAGCAGCTCCTGCGCCGCCAGCGATTCGCGCAGGATGGTGCCCGAGCCGAGCAGCTGCACCTGGGGCTTGCCCGCGCCCGCGCCGTCGCCGGGCTTGTGCAGGTACATGCCCTTGATGATCTGCTCCTCCGTGCCCTGCTGCAGTCCAGGCATGGCGTAGTTCTCGTTGAGCAGGGTGATGTAGTAGAAGACGTTGTCCTGGTCTTCCACCATGCGCTTGAGGCCGTGCTGCATGATCACCGCCACCTCGTGCGCGTAGGTCGGGTCGTAGCTCACGCAATTGGGAATGGTGGCCGCCAGCACGTGGCTGTGGCCGTCTTCGTGCTGCAGTCCCTCGCCATTGAGCGTGGTGCGCCCGGAGGTGCCCCCCAGCAGGAAGCCGCGCGCCTGCATGTCACCCGCAGCCCAGCACAGGTCGCCCACGCGCTGCAGGCCGAACATCGAGTAGTAGATGTAGAACGGCACCATGATGCGGTTGTTGGTGGAGTACGACGTCGCCGCCGCAATCCAGCTGGCCATGCCGCCGGCCTCGTTGATGCCTTCCTGCAGGATCTGCCCGGACTTGTCCTCCTTGTAGTAGGAGACCTGGTCGCGGTCCTGCGGCGTGTACTTCTGGCCTTCGTGGTTGTAGATGCCGATCTGGCGGAACAGGCCTTCCATGCCGAAGGTGCGGGCCTCATCGACCAGGATGGGCACGGCGCGCGGCCCCAGTTCCTTGTCGCGCAGCAGCACGGTGAGAAAGCGCACGTACGCCTGCGTGGTGCTGATCTCGCGCCCCTCGGCCGTGGGCTCGAGCACCGACTTGAACGCTTCGAGCGGAGGCACCTTGAGCTGCTCGTCGGCGCGCGCGCGGCGCTTGGGCAGGTAGCCGCCGAGCGCCTGGCGGCGGGCGTGCAGGTACTGCATCTCCGGCGTGTGCTCTTCGGGCTTGTAGAACGGGATGTCCGGCAGCTTGTCGTCCGGGATCGGGATGTTGAAGCGGTCGCGGAAGGTGCGGATGTCCTCGTCGGAGAGCTTCTTGGCCTGGTGCGCGATGTTGCGGCCTTCACCGGCCTTGCCCATGCCGAAGCCCTTGACGGTCTTGATCAGCATCACGGTCGGCTGGCCCTTGTGGTTCACCGCGCGGTGGTAGGCCGCATACACCTTCTGCGGATCGTGGCCGCCGCGGTTCAGCCGCCAGATGTCGTCGTCGCTCATGTTCGCGACCATCTCCAGCGCCTTGGGGTGCTTGCCGAAGAAATGCTTGCGCACGTAGGCGCCGTCGTTGGCCTTCATCGCCTGGTAGTCGCCGTCCAGCGTGTCCAGCATGATCTGGCGCAGGATGCCGTCCTTGTCGCGGGCCAGCAGAGGGTCCCAGTAGCTGCCCCAGATCAGCTTGATGACGTTCCAGCCGGCTCCGCGGAACTCACCCTCGAGCTCCTGGATGATCTTGCCGTTGCCGCGCACGGGGCCGTCCAGGCGCTGCAGGTTGCAGTTCACCACGAAGATGAGGTTGTCCAGCCCTTCGCGCGCGGCCACGCCGATCGCGCCCAGGCTTTCCACTTCGTCCATCTCGCCGTCGCCCAGGAAGGCCCAGACCTTGCGGTTTTCGGTGTTGGCGATCCCGCGCGCGTGCAAATACTTGAGAAAGCGTGCCTGGTAGATGGCCATCAGCGGGCCCAGGCCCATCGAGACGGTGGGGAACTGCCAGAACTCCGGCATCAGCTTGGGGTGCGGATAGCTGGACAGGCCCTTGCCATCGACCTCCTGGCGGAAGTTCAGCAGCTGCTCCTCCGTAATGCGTCCCTCGAGGAATGCCCGCGCGTAGATGCCGGGTGCGCTGTGTCCCTGGATGTAGAGCAGGTCGCCGCCGTGGTTCTCGCTCTCGGCGTGCCAGAAGTGATTGAAGCCCGCGCCGAACATGGTGGCGAGCGAGGCGAACGAGCTGATGTGTCCCCCCAGGTCACCGCCGTCGGCCGGGTGCAGGCGGTTGGCCTTGACCACCATCGCCATCGCGTTCCAGCGCATGTAGGCACGCAGCCGCTCCTCGATCTCCAGGTTGCCCGGGCAACGCTCCTCGTCCTGCGGCTCGATGGTGTTGACGTAGCCGGTGGTAGCCGAGAAAGGAAGGTCGATACCCTGCTGCCGGGCTTCCTCGAGCAGCTGCTCGAGCAGGAAATGCCCGCGCTCTCGCCCTTCGTTGGCGATCACAGCGGACAGCGCGTCCACCCATTCGCGTGTTTCCTGGGCGTCCGCGTCGTTCGCGGCCGAGCCGAACGTGCTGTCGGGCTGAGCTGACATGTGCTTGTCTCCTTCGGGGGCAGGTTAGCGGAAGTACGGGGGCTCCGTGGCGGCGCGCAGTGTGACACATTTCGCCTACCTTTCAAATAGCGCACAGGCCTTTTGCAATGCGAAATTTAGAAGCCCGCTCGCCATGCGCGTTGCAAAGCCGTGCGGCCCGGTGTCAATGCCCTGCAAGCCTACACTCGCCGGTCTATGCAGGACTCGGTATCCCCGTCGGAATTGCACGAAGCCGTGCCTCCCGCTCCCTGGCTGCGCCGCTGGTGGCGCAAGCAGCCGGCGAGCCGGCAGGACCGCTTCGCCATGCTGGCGCCGCTGGTCGCGGTCTTCCTGTTCCTGGCGGCCATCGTCTCCGCTTTCGGCTACCTGCGCCTCGAAGAGGAAGACCGCGAACTCGAAGCCGTCAAGCGCGATGTCGAGTACGCGCAGCAGCGTGTGCGCCTGCGCCTGCTCGAGCGCCAGGAGCAGCTGATGCGCATTGCGCGCGACATCTCCAACAAGGAAGTGGACCCCGAGGAGTTCATGGGCCGCGCCGAGTCCATGGTGATCCAGTATCCGGAGCTGCAGGCGCTGTCGTGGATCGACGAGCGCCGCCGCATCAAGGCCACCTACTCCGCGCCGAGCGTGGCGAGCTTCCAGCAGCGGCTGCCCGGTGAAGTGCTGCGCACCGGCGAAACCGAGACGATGTACAGCCTCGCGCGTGATCTGCAGCAACCGGTGTACTCGCAGCCCGCCGCACGCGCGGACAACGCCGGCCTGCTGCAGCTGCACGTGCCGCTGACCGACCAGGGCCGCTTCGGCGGCGTGATCCTGGGCGAATACTCCATCGACAGCCTGCTGCGCTACGGCGTTCCCACCGAGGTGGCGGCCAAGTACGCGGTCGCCCTCCTCGACGGCAATGGGCAGATGCTGGCGGGAACGGCCGTTCCGGCGCGCAGCGCGGCCAGCCAGCTGCTGCCGTGGATCTCGCGCAGCGCGAACGGCTACGAGATTCCCGTCTCCCCCGTCGGCAACGGGCTGGTGATCCGCGCCCAGGCGTACCGCACCTCGCTCGGCATGGTCGGCAGTGGCCTCTTCTGGCTGGTGGGGACGTTGAGCGTGATGACCGCGTGGATGCTGATCGGCAACTGGCGCCACGTGCGCCGCCGCCTGCAGGCCCAGCGTGCGCTGGTCGCGGAGACCAACTTCCGCCGCGCCATGGAAAACTCGGTGCTCACCGGCATGCGCGCCATGGACATGCAGGGCCGCATCACGTATGTGAACCTCGCCTTCTGCCAGATGACGGGGTGGAGCGAAGCCGAACTGGTGGGCCGGCTCCCTCCCTTCCCCTACTGGCCCGACGAAGACCGGGACCTGCTCTCCGCGCGTCTGGAGGACGAACTGCAGGGGCGCAACACGCCCGGCGGCTTCCAGGTGCGTGTCAAGCGCAAGGATGGCAGCCTGTTCGACGCGCGGCTGTACGTATCGCGGCTGATCGACGCCAAGGGCCAGCAGACCGGCTGGATGACCTCGATGACGGACATCACCGAGCCCAATCGCATCCGTGAGCAGTTGCAGGCCTCGCACGAGCGCTTCACCACGGTGCTGGAGGCGCTGGACGCCTCGGTGTCGGTCGCGCCGCTGGGCAGCGAAGAGCTGCTGTTCGCGAACAAGCTGTACCGGCAGTGGTTCGGCACCCACACCGCCGGACACCTGCAGATGGTGGCGCAGGCCGGCACGCCCACCCACCTGAGTCCGGACGAGGCGCTCGACGACGTCGATGCCTTCGTCGGGCTGCCCACCGGCCAGCTCGACTCCGTGCACAGCGGGAACGCGGAGATCTTCGTGCCCGAACTCGGCAAGTGGCTGGAGGTGCGCTCGCGCTACCTGAACTGGGTGGACGGGCGCCTGGCACAGATGGTCATCGCCACCGACATCAGCGCCCGGCGGCTCGCCGAGGAGCAGGCCGCGATGCAGGCCGAACGCGCGCAGACGGCAAGCCGGCTCATCACCATGGGCGAGATGGCTTCGAGCGTCGCGCACGAACTGAACCAGCCGCTCACGGCAATCAACAACTACTGCAACGGGATGGTCTCGCGCATCAAGGGCCGCCAGATCAACGACGAGGACCTGCTCGCCGCGCTGGAGAAGACCGCGCGCCAGGCGCAGCGTGCCGGGCAGATCATCCAGCGCATACGCACTTTCGTGAAGCGCAGTGAACCGAACCGGACACTGTCGGAGGTCGGACCGATGGTGACCGAGGCGGTGGAACTGGTGGAGATCGAACTGCGCCGGCGCAACGTGAAGCTCTCGCACTATCTGGCCGCGCGGCTGCCACGCCTGATGGTCGATCCGATCCTGATCGAGCAGGTGCTGGTGAACCTGCTGAAGAACGCCGCCGAATCGATCGACCTCGCGCGGCGCGGACCCTCCGCGCGCAGCATCGAACTGCGTGTGGTGCCGCGGCAGATCGACGCCCAGGAGGTGGTCGAGTTCACCGTGCGCGACTCCGGACGCGGGCTCTCTCCCGAAGTCCTCGACCGCCTCTACGAAGCCTTCTTCTCCACCAAGGCCGAAGGCATGGGCATCGGCCTGAACCTGTGTCGCACCATCGTGGAGTCGCACCAGGGAAGAATGCATGCAGAGAACATCTACAATGGCCCCGACGTGGCGGGCTGCGAGTTTTCCTTCTGGATTCCGGTCAACGCCGCGACCCACAACACAGCAGGCAAGGACGCAGGGGTCACAGCATGAGCCTTATTCCGAAGAAGGGCACCGTGTACGTGGTGGACGACGACGAAGCCGTTCGCGATTCCGTGCAGTGGCTGCTCGAAGGCAAGGACTACCGCGTACGCTGCTTCGATTCCGCCGAAACCTTCCTCTCCCGCTACGACCCGCGCGAGGTCGCCTGCCTGATCGTCGATATCCGCATGGGCGGCATGACGGGCCTTGAGCTGCAGGACAAGCTGATCGAACGCAAGTCTCCCCTTCCGATCGTGTTCATCACCGGCCACGGCGACGTGCCGATGGCCGTGAACACCATGAAGAAGGGCGCGATGGACTTCATCCAGAAGCCGTTCAAGGAAGAAGAGCTGCTCAATCTGGTCGAGCGCATGCTCGATCACGCCCGCGGCTCCTTCGCCGAATACCAGAGTGCCGCCAGCCGCGATGCGCTGCTCGCCAAGCTCACCTCGCGGGAGGCGCAGGTGCTCGAGCGCATCGTCGCCGGCCGCCTGAACAAGCAGATCGCCGACGACCTGGGCATCAGCATCAAGACGGTGGAGGCGCACCGCGCCAACATCATGGAGAAGCTGAACGCGAACACGGTGGCCGATCTGCTGAAGATCGCCCTGGGCCCGAGGGCCTGACGCAGGCCCCGCCGGGCTGCCAGGGCAGGCACGGAACGCACGGGCCGGGTGCCACGGCAAACCAGCTGCACTCCCGCCCATGCGCCTGCTTTCCACCCGGCCTGCACCCACGTTCCAGCACCAGGCAGCCGGGGCGTCGATCGCGTCCTTTGCCCTGGCCCCCCGGTGCCGGATCGCAGACCACACTTCACCGCACCTGAATTCCAGCTTCTAGCTCTCCTGCCGAAATGCCCGCCCAGCTGATCGACGGCATCGCGCTGTCCAAGTCCATCCGCGCCGACGTCGCGCACCGCATCGCCCACCTGAAGTCGCGCGGAATCCAGCCACGGCTGTCGATCGTGCTCGTCGGAGACGACCCGGCGAGCCAGGTCTACACGCGCCACAAGGTCAACGACAGCACCGAGACCGGCCTCGAGGCCACGCTGGAGCGTTACCCGGCCGACCTCCCGGAGGCCGATCTGCTCGCGCGGATCCGGACGCTCAATGCCGACCCCGCTGTGCATGGCATCCTGGTGCAGCTGCCGCTGCCGGCGCACATGGACGCGCAAAAAGTGATCGAAGCCATCGCGCCTTCGAAAGACGTGGACGGCTTCCATGTCTCCAGCGCCGGCGCCCTGATGGTCGGGCGCCCGGGCTTCTGGCCGTGCACGCCCTACGGCTGCATGAAGATGCTCGAGAGCATCGGCTTCTCCTTGCGCGGCAAGCACGCCGTGGTCATCGGGCGCAGCAACATCGTCGGCAAGCCCATGGCGATGATGCTGCTGCAGCAGAACGCCACGGTGACCATCTGCCACAGCGCGACGGCCGATCTGGGCGCGATGACGCGCCAGGCCGACGTGATCGTCGCTGCGGTCGGCAAGCGCAACGTGCTCACGGCCGACATGGTCAAGCCAGGCGCCGTGGTCATCGATGTCGGCATGAACCGCAACGACGAAGGCAAGCTCTGCGGCGACGTCGATTTCGAGGGCGTGCGCCAGGTGGCGGGCTGGATCACCCCGGTTCCCGGCGGCGTCGGGCCCATGACGCGGGCCATGCTGCTGGTGAACACGCTCGAAGCGGCCGAGCGCGCCACGCGTTGATCGCCGCATGCCGATCGCCCATCGGTGTTCGGCGATCGGCGATCGGCGCCATCGGGCAAATCAATCCGCGCGCCGGCACGGGAGAAAGCCGCTGGCGCACAATGCCCCGCATGAGTGACAACCCCCTTCTCGACTTCCAAGACCTTCCCCGGTTCGACCGCATCCGGCCGGAGCACGTCGCCCCGGCGCTCGACACCCTGCTCGCGCAGTGCGAGCAGGCCCTCGAGGCGGTGGTCGTGCCCGACTTCCCGGCCGACTGGAGCCGCCTGGCACTCACGCTGGACTGCGCGACTGAAAAGCTGGGCCGTTCCTGGGGGGCGGTGAGCCACCTCAACGGCGTGGCCGACACACCCGAGCTGCGCGCCGCCTACAACGCGGGCCTGCCGCGCGTGACCGAGTTCTGGACGCGCCTGGGCAGTGACGAGCGCCTCTACGCCAAGTACAAGGCCATCGACCCGTCCACCTTGAACGCCGAGCAGCGCCAGGCCCACAAGAACGCCATCCGCAACTTCGTGCTCGGCGGTGCCGAGTTGACCGGAGCAGCCAAGGAGCGGTTCGCCGCCATCCAGGAGCGGCAGGCCGAGCTGGCCCAGAAGTTCAGCGAGAACGCACTCGACGCCACGGATTCGTTCGCCTACTACGCCGGCGCCGACGAACTCGACGGCGTACCCGACGATGTGGTGCACGCCGCCCGCGCGGCTGCCGAGGCCGAGGGCCATGAAGGCTACAGGCTCACCCTCAAGATGCCCAGCTACCTGCCGGTGATGCAGTTCGCCCGCAGCGGCGCGCTGCGCGAGCGCATGTACCGGGCCTATGCCACGCGCGCCAGCGACCAGGCGCCCGAGGAGTTCCGCCGCTTCGACAACTCCGAAATCATGCGGGAGATCCTGGCGCTGCGGCACGAGGAGGCGCAACTGCTAGGCTTCAAGAACTTTGCCGAGGCTTCCCTCGCAGCCAAGATGGCCGATTCGCCGCAGCAGGTAGTCGATTTCCTGCGCACGCTCGCGGGCAAGGCGCGGCCGTTCGCCGAGCGCGACGTGGCCGACATGCGCGCCTTTGCGGCCGAACACCTCGGCATCCCCGATCCGCAGCCCTGGGACTGGTCCTTCATCGGCGAGAAGCTCAAGGAGGCGCGCTATGCCTTCAGCGAGCAGGAGGTCAAGCAGTACTTCACCGCGCCCAAGGTGCTGGCCGGCCTGTTCAAGATCATCGAGTCGGTTTTCGAAGTGGCGATCCGCCGCGACGAGGCGCCGGTGTGGCACGACTGCGTCGAGTTCTATCGCATCGAGCGCGACGGCAAGCTGGTTGGCCAGTTCTATCTGGACCCCACTGCACGCAGCGGCAAGCGCGGCGGCGCCTGGATGGACGACGTGCGCGCACGCTGGCTGCGGCCCGACACGCGCCAGCTGCAGACGCCGGTGGCGCACCTGGTGTGCAACTTCGCCGGCGGTGGCCGCGGCAAGCCGCCGTTGCTCACGCACGACGACGTGACCACCCTGTTCCACGAGGCGGGCCATGGGCTGCACCACATGCTCACCCAGGTGCAGGAG
Source organism: Ramlibacter sp. AN1015 (assembly GCF_037726105.1). NCBI lineage: Bacteria > Pseudomonadati > Pseudomonadota > Betaproteobacteria > Burkholderiales > Comamonadaceae > Ramlibacter > Ramlibacter sp. AN1015. The sequence goes on along the minus strand of NZ_JBBJUM010000014.1, from coordinate 13,532 downwards.
CGTGACGTGTCCGGTATCAGCGGTGTCGAATGGGATGCGGTCGAGCTGCCCAGCCAGTTCATGGAGAACTTCTGCTGGGAGTGGAACGTGCTGCGCCACATGACCGGCCACGTCGATACCGGCGAGCCGCTGCCGCGCGCACTGTTCGACAAGATGGTGGCGGCCCGCAACTTCCAGAGCGGCCTGCAGACGCTGCGCCAGATCGAATTCGCGCTGTTCGACATGCTTTTGCACAGCGAACACGACCCGGCCGACGACGTGCTGCCGCTGCTCGCGCGCGTGCGCGACGAGGTCTCGGTGATCAAGCCGCCGGCCTTCAGCCGCACGCCTCACACCTTCAGCCACATCTTCGCCGGCGGCTACGCGGCGGGCTACTACAGCTACAAGTGGGCGGAGGTGTTGTCGGCCGACGCCTGGGCCGCCTTCGAGGAAACCATGGATGCCGAGGGTTTGCCGAGCCGCGAAACCGGCCGAAAATACAGGCAGTCCATCCTCGAGGTCGGCGGCAGCCGCCCGGCGATGGAATCGTTCAAGGAGTTCCGCGGGCGCGAGCCCACCATGGACGCACTGCTGCGCCATCAGGGCATGGCCTGAGGCCGGGGTGCAGTCGCAGTACGAGGAGAAGTCATGACCCGAACCGCCGTATCTGCCGCATTGCTTGCGCTGGCCGCATCAGCCCTGTCGGCCACCGCGCAGGCCCAGCCGATCTACCGCAGCGTCGGCCCCGACGGGCGGGTCGTTTTTTCCGATGTGCCGCCACCGGATGCGAAAGCGTCCGCGCCGACGGGCGGTGTCGCGCCCTCGCCCACCGCGCCCCTGCCATTCGCGCTGCGGCAGGTGGCGCAGCGCTTCCCCGTCGTCCTCTACGCCGGACCCGAGTGCCCTCCCTGCGATTCCGCGCGGACGCTGCTGGTGGCGCGGGGAATTCCCTATGCCGAGCGCTCCATCACCACCGCCGAAGATGGAAACGCCCTGCAGCGCGTCTCCGGTGAACGCAGCCTGCCGTTTCTCACCATCGGCCAGCAGCACGTGAAGGGCTTTGCCGCCAGCGAGTGGCACAAGCTGCTCGACGCCGCCGGCTACCCCCAGGTCTCGGCCCTGCCCGCCGGCTGGCGCGCCGCCCCTGCCAGCCCGCTCGCGCCCCCCACGGCCGCTGCCGTGCCTGCGCCGGCACCGGCGCAGGCCGAACAGCCTTCGCCCCGGGCGGCCGCCACAAGCCCCGGAGGGGGCTCGCGTGCCACTGGCGACAGCAACACCAGCAACCCCGCAGGTATCCAGTTCTAGGGTCCACGCGGGCGCCTGGCGTTGCGTTGGCAGTGGAGCTATCGGCCCGCAGGCTGCATTCGCCGCGGCGCCGGCCCTGCTTCGCATGCCCGCGTGCGTCGAACCTGAAGACCGTCCTCGCATCCTGCCGCGGCACGGCGCCCATTCTCTCGACTCCCGGAACCACCGCGGGCCGCCGGTCACTGAAGCCGTGGACCACCAGGAGCCCGCATGGACAAGAGATCCCTCGCCGAGAAACTGATCGCCAACTTCGGCCAACTGCTCACGCTGCCCGAGCTCACACTCGATGCGACCACCAACAGCTGCGTCCTGCTGTTCGACGGCGACATCATCCTCAACATCGAATTCGACGACGTGGAGGGCCAGTTGATCCTCTCCACGTACCTCGCCGAAGCGCCCGCCGAGGGCGGCGAGCGGCTGCTGCGCGAACTGATGGTGGCCAACCTGTACTGGCACCGCACCGACGGCGCCACGCTCGGGCTCGAAGAGGCCAGCAACGGAATCATCCTGGCCCATGCGCGCGCCGTCACCGAGCTGGACGACGCCTCGTTCGAGAAACTCGTCGAGACCTTCGTGAACCAGGCCGAGCGCTGGAAGAAGCGCATCGCCGAGATCGCAGATGAGGGGGACGCGCCCCCCGCGCCAGCCCACCTCGGCGATTCCGCCTCCTCTGCACGCGACGGCCCGCGCATCTTCGGCTAGCGGAGCACCGTGAGATGGCTGCGCCGATTTCGGCTAGCTTGCCGTGTCGCCTTGGCGCGCAACTGCCGGCCCGCGGCTCGGACGCCGGCCTCTCGCCTACCAGTTCAGCGTCTGCACGCCCTCGGCCGTCGCCAGCAGGCAGACGTTGGCCTTCTGGTGCGCGAACACGCCCACCGTCACCACGCCGGGCCACTGGTTCACCATCGACTCGAACGCGAGCGGCTCGCGGATCTCAAGGCCGGTCACGTCCAGAATGTGCTGGCCGTTGTCGGTGACCAAAGGGGTGTCACCGGCCATACGGACGCGGGCCGTGCCACCCATCGCTGCGAACTGGCGCGCAATGCGCGCGCTCGCCATGGGGATCACCTCCACCGGCAGCGGAAATCGCCCCAGCACCTCGACCCGCTTGGACGCGTCGGCGATGCACACGAAGCGGCGCGACTGCGCCGCAACGATCTTCTCGCGCGTGAGTGCCGCTCCGCCGCCCTTGACCAGGTAGCCGTTGCCGTCGATCTCGTCGGCGCCGTCGATGTAGACCGACAGCTCGCCCACGGCATTGGCATCGAACACGGGAATACCCAAAGCCGCCAGACGCTGGGTCGAGGCCACGGAGCTCGACACCGCACCGGCGATGCGGTCCTTCATGGATGCCAGCGCGTCGATGAACTTGTTGACCGTGGACCCCGTGCCCACGCCCACGATCTCGCCCGGCACCACGTACTGCAGCGCCGCCTGGCCGACCAGCGCCTTCAATTCGTCCTGAGTCACGCGACAATCCTTCGAATCCGAATCGACGATTATCCATGGCCCTCCTGCCCTATCCGCTCGCGCGCACGCTGCTGTTCACCCTCGACGCCGAAAGCGCCCACGACCTCACGCTCGACACGCTCGCCCGGCTACAGGGCACGCCGCTGCGCCATGGCTGGCAACAGGCGCGCGTTGCCGATCCGGTCGAGATCGCAGGCCTGCGGTTTCCCAACCGCGTGGGGCTCGCGGCGGGGCTCGACAAGAACGCGCGCTGCATCGACGCGTTCGCGGCCATGGGCTTCGGCTTCGTCGAAGTGGGCACCGTCACCCCGCGCGCCCAGCCCGGCAACCCGCGCCCGCGCATGTTCCGCCTGCCGCGCGCCGAAGCCCTGATCAACCGGCTCGGCTTCAACAACGACGGCCTCGACGCCTTCCTGGACAACGTGCGCCGCTCGCGCGTGCGGCAGGTGCGCGACGCCCTCGTGCTGGGCCTGAACATCGGCAAGAACGCGGCCACGCCCATCGAGCGCGCGACCGACGACTACCTGGCCGGCCTCGACGGCGTCTACCCGCACGCCGATTACGTGACCGTGAACATCTCCAGCCCCAACACCGCCAACCTGCGGCAGCTGCAAAGCGACGAAGCGCTCGCCGGTTTGCTCGGCGCGCTCGCCGCACGGCGCTCCGAACTCCAGGCGCGCCATGGGCGCCGCGTGCCGCTGTTCGTGAAGATCGCGCCCGACCTGGTGCAGGAACAGATCGATGTGATCGCAGCCACCCTGCAACGGCACGGCATGGACGGCGTGGTGGCGACCAACACCACCCTCGCCCGCGACGCCGTGCAGGGGCTGCCGCATGGCCAGGAGGCGGGTGGCCTGAGCGGACGTCCCGTCTTCGAGGCCAGCAACCGCGTCATCCGGCAGCTGCGCACGGCGCTGGGGCCGCAATTTCCCATCGTGGGCGTGGGCGGGGTCCTGAGCGGTGCCGATGCCGCGGCCAAGCTGCAGGCCGGCGCCGACCTGGTGCAGATCTACACCGGGTTGATCTACAAGGGCCCGGCGCTGGTGCCGCAGGCGGCGCGCGCCGTTGCTGCCGCGGCGCGGGACCGGGCCTGACGAAGCGGGGTTTGGTCCGCCTCAGGCTGCCAGCAGGTCGCGCACCATTTCGCCGATGGCCATGGAGCTGGTGAGGCCGGGCGATTCGATGCCGAAGAGGTTTACCAGGCCTGCGACGCCGTGCCGCGTGGGGCCGTCGATGCGGAAGTCGGGCGCCGGCTCCCCTGGCCCGTGGATCTTCGGTCGCACGCCGCTGTAGCTCGGCACCAGCGCTCCGTCGGGCAGGTCGGGCCAGTAGCGGCGCACTTCGGCATAGAAGCCGTCCGCGCGACGCGGGTCCACCGCGTAATCGATGTCCTCGGGCCGCTCCGCCTTCTCCAGCCATTCCAGGTCCGGGCCGAAGCGGGCCTGGCCGCCGAGGTCGAGCGTGAGGTGCACCCCGAGGAACGCGTCGGCCGGAGCCGGATACACCATGTGCGAGAACGGCGCGCGACCCTGGAGGGCGTAGTAGTTGCCCTTGGCATAGCGCGGCTGCGGAATGTGCGCGCCGTCGAGGCCCGTGAACTGCCGGGCCAAGTGGCAGGCGTGCAGCGCTGCTGCGTTCACCAGCACCGCAGCCGCCACTTCGCTGCCGTCTTCCAGGCGCACGACGTGCGGCTCCCCCCCGCGGCCCAGCACGGCCGAAGCGACCGGCGAGGCCAGGGCCACCATGCCGCCGGCGTGTTCCAGGTCACCCTGCAGCGCCAGCATCAGGCCGTGGCTGTCGATGATGCCGGTGCTGGGAGAGAGCAGCGCCGCGATGCAGCGAAGCTGCGGCTCCAGGGCATGCGCCTCGGACGCCTCCAGCCAGTGCGCTTCCACGCCGTTGGCGGACGCGCGCGCCTGCAGCCCGCGCAGGGCGCCCACTTCGGCTTCGCTGTTGGCCACGGTGAGCTTGCCGCAGCGGCGGTGGTCCACGCCGTGGCTGGCGCACAGCGCATACAGCAGTTCCTTGCCGCGCACGCACAGGCGCGCCTTGAGCGAGCCGGGCGCGTAGTAGAGGCCGGCGTGGATGACCTCGCTGTTGCGCGAACTCACGCCCTGCCCGATCGCGTTCTGCGCCTCCAGCACGATGGTCTCCCGGCCGGCCTGCGCAAGCGCCCTGCCCACGGCCAGTCCCACCACCCCGCCGCCGATCACCAGTGCATCGACCCGCTCCATCAGCCCAGCCCCCGCGGATCGAGGACCAGCAGCGCCTGCACCAGCTCGCGCAGCTGGGCGCGCAGCGGCTCGAAGCCGGCGTGGCGCTGCAAGGTGCGCTCGTCCATGTACAGCCTGCGGTTGATCTCCAGCTGGATGCTGTGGCGGTTGTCGGCCGGCAAGCCGAAGCGCCGCACCAGCTCCACGCCCTTGTAGGGGTGGTTGTAGGAGACGCTGTAGCCTCGCCCGCGCAGCCACTCGCACAGCCACCGCGACAGCGCCGCGGAGGCCGTGCTGCCGTCGCGATCGCCGACCACGAAGTCGTCGTGCTCCATGCCAGGGAACTCGGTCGCGTGGCTCGCGGCCACCGCGGGCATGGAATGGCAGTTGATGTGGATGCTGTAGCCGTGGCGTGCGTGGGCGGCATCGATCGCCGCCTGCACGGCGGCGTAGTACGGAGTCCAGCAGCGGTCGATGCGCGCCTGGACCTCGGCCACCGACAGGCGCCGGTCGTAGATCGGCTGGCCGTCGTCGGTGCAGCGCCACACCAGGCCCTTGCCCAGCCGCACCTTGGAGAGCACGACAGGATCCGTGGCGAGCTCGCCGGGCCAGGAACCGTCCAGCAGCTCGACGTCGAGCTCGCCCACGTCCCGGTTCACATCGAGATAGCTGCGCGGGAACAAGGCCTCGATCCAGGCCACGCCGAGCTGCGGCGCGAAGTCGTACAGCGCCTCCACGTGGGTGTCTTCGGCGCGGCGCAGGACGGCGGGGTCGCAGCAGTGGCCGAAGTCGTCGGGATAGCCGGTGCCGCTGTGCGGCGAATCGAGCACCAGCGGCGTGGTACCCGGCAGATAGACAACCTCTGATCGCATCCGGCGATTGTGGCGCAGCAGCGCCCGCCGCGGGGTCAGGAGCCGAGGCGTTCGCCCAGCACCGCACGCACCCTGCGCAGCCCGGCCATGAGCGGCCAGCAGAAGCAGAAGAAGATGAGACAGGCGTAGAGATAGACCGGCACCAGCAGGCTGGTGTCGGCCGTGGCGGCGATCACCGTATTGCTGCGGCTCACCAGTTCGCCCACGCCGATGATCGAGGCCGTGCTGGAGGCGATCACGATGATGAGCAGGAAACTGGCCCATGAGGGCACGAACAGCAGCGCCGCGCCGTGCCGGCCCTCACGCCAGGCGCGCAGGGCGATCAACAGGTTGTCCGAGGTGAAGCCGACCACCGCCACGGCGAGCGCGAGGGCAGCCTTCAGCCAGGTGGGCACCCAGTCGGGCGGCAGCATCAGCGCCAGGTAGAACTGGAACACGATGGTCGGGACGTTGCGGCTGAGCTCGGTGGCGGCTTCGGCCGGGCGGCGCAGCCAGGGCGCAGATGACAGCCGGGCGCGGGCCAGCGCCGCTCCCGCCGCCGTGCCGAGCAGCATCGCCGCGCAGGCGATCGCCACGTTCCAGGCGAAGCCGCCCAGCAGAAACGGCGTCCACGCGAGCAGCGCCTGCAGCGTGCTCACCGGCTTTGCTCCAGGACTTCAGGAGCGCCCGCGGGCAGCGGCACGGCCGCCGCATGCCGCCGAAGGGCGTGCTCGAGGCCGCGCAGCAGCCGCACGGCCAGCGCGATCAGCACCAGGAAACTCAGCAGCAAGGCGTTCATCACCTCGCGCACGTTGCCGGTATCCACCAGGATCCCGGTCGCCACCGACAGCAGCTCGGGCACCGCGATCACCGAGGCCATCATCGTGGCCTTGCAGACGTTCACGAGGCTGGCCGTGATCGAGCCCGCCGCGTCGCCGACCACCGGGGCCAGCGTGGCGGGCCGCAGGCGGAAGCCGGGCAGCTGGCGCGCATGCAACTGCGCGGATTCGAGCAGCGCCGCCATCACCGACGCTCCGGCATAGCCGCTCAGCGCCAGCACGGCGATGGCCCAGGCCGGTGCCCCGAGCACCCAGGCGGACCAGGACACCGAGCCCAGGCCGAAATACAGCAGCAGCATCTGCAGCAGCGGCGGCGTCATGCGGACCCACTCGGCGAGCGCGCGGGTCGCCAGAGCCAGCGCGCGCCAGCGGGCCTGCGCCAGCAGCGCGCCCGTGATTCCCAGTGCAAGGCTGCCCAGCACGCAGGCGACCATCAGCAGCACCGTCGTCCCGAGGCCCGAGAGGAATCGCATGCGGTCGAAGGGGTCGTAGACGAAGCTGAGGTCCCAGCCGGTGAGTTCGCGCACTGCAAGGCCGAACTGGTGCAGCCCGGCCACGTCCTGCGCCTGCAGCAGCGCGCGGTTGCGGCAGTCGGCCGGCCAGCGCCCGTCCGGCAGGCGGGCGCACACCGGCGTGCCGTCGGGGCTGCGGGCCAGCCACATGGCTTCGGCCTCGGCCAGGAAGCGCGAAGGCGGCAGGCCCCAGGCGCGCTCGCGATCGCGCAGGAAGCCACTGCGATGCCACTCGGCCACCGCGTCGCCCACCAGCCGCTCCAGTGCACCGCCCGCTTCGCGCCGGGCCAGCGCCACCGACCACGGGACGTTCAGCGTCGGTGGCAGCGGCGCCGCATATCCGGCCCACTGCGGCTGGCGCAGGTCGGCCTGGATGGCGGTGTCGTCGAACAGGAACCCGATGCACCGGCCGTCGCGCAGCGCCAGCCTGGCGTCGCGCCCGCTGGTGAAGGTGAGCAAGTGCAGGAGGTGGCGCTCGGCCATGGCCCGGTTGAAGTAGCTGCCCTGGACGGCGCACACGGTCTGGCCGCGGACGGCGGGCCAGTCGGCAAGCCGAGTGCCGGGGCGCACCATCAGGGTTACGCCCGAGGCGTAATAGTTGGGCTCGATCAGCGTGGCGATCCGGCGCCGCTGCGCGGTGTCGCCGAGCGTGGCGATCACCACATCCACCGCATCCTCCTCCAGCCTCTGGAGGCGGTTCGCTCCGGTGACCGGCACCATGCGCAGCCTGGCCCCGAGCCGGGCGGCCAGGTCAGCCGCCAGGTCGGGTTCGAGACCCCGCAGTTCCCCGGCCGGATCGCGCATGCCGAATGGCGGGTAGTCGGCCTTGACCCCGACCACCACCTCGCCGCGCGCACGGATGCGCGCGAGCGTGTCGCCCACGGGCTCGGCACCGGCCGCCGCCGCCGCCACGACGGACGCCGGCAGAGCACCCGACACGGACAGCAGGATCGCCGACACGAGCGCCGGCATGCAGGCGCTGCGGACGCCTGGGCAGCGCCTCACGCCGCGCCGCCCTCCGCGGGCGGGCGCTGGTGGGGCGTGGCGCGCGCCATGGCGCGGATACCGTAGCCGAACGCCGCCGGCAGCCACGGCTGCACGGCGAGATCCAGCCGCTCCAGCGCCGGCCACTGCGTCAGCAGCCATTCCGGCAGCAGGCTCTCCGCCTCCCAGGCCTGGAGCTGCCAGCCCGCGAGCGCCAGCTCCTCGCGCAGCGCGGCCACCGTGTACAGGTGGTAGTGGAACGTGCGCTTGTGGCCACCGATGTCGCGCTGGAAGGCGATGTCGCCCCATCGCTCGCGCCGGCCCCGCAGCACGTCCGCCAAGGACGCCATCAATTCCATCGGCCGGCGGCGCCAGATGCTCGGCACCGACAGCAGCAGGCGCGCGTCGTCGGCGGCACGCGCGCGCAGCTCGGCGAGCGCGCGCACGCGCGCCGCGCGTGGTCCCACGTGGCTGAGGACGCCGAACAGCAGCAGGATGCAGTCGGCCCGAAGCTGCGGCGCAAGGGCCTCGGCGCCACCATGCACCAGCGTCACGCGGGCTGCGTGCCGGTGTCCCCGCAGCCGAGCGGCGAAGGCGTCGATGGCCGCACGCGAGATGTCGCAGCCCACCACGCGGGCATTGCCGGCCGCCAGCACCGGCATGGCATAGCGTCCGCTGCCGCAACCGACGTCGAGCACGCAGCGCGCACGCGCCGCGCCATGGCGCCACATGAACGCCAGCGTGCCGTGGTTCGCGCGGGGGTAGCGGCGCTCGTAATCTCGCGAGGCGTAGTAGGCGTCGTAGAGATCGCGCAGCTGCTCGCGCACGCCGCTCCAGCCGAGGTTCACAGGCACTCCTTCGGCGTCGTGGGCCCGACCGATGCCCCGCAGTGCCAGGCGCCGCCCTTGTCACGCCGGCTCCAGAGCGCGTTCATGCGCCTGGTGAACGCCGAGACCGGTATGCCCCACTTGCGCTCGAGTCGGGCCAGCTCGCCCGAGCGGTGCCAATCGACCACCGCCTGCGACACCATCGCCGCCAGCCGGCCGCCGGCTTCGTCGCGGTGCAGCGCGATGGACCAGGGCATCACGTGCTGCGAGGGCAGCGGCATCTCGAAGTCGCGGCCCCACGCGGTGTCCTGCAGCATGGCCAGTATGTTGGTGTCGTCGTAGAGCACCGCGTCGCAGCGACCGTCACGCAAGGCGGCCAGGGCCAGCGTGTTGCTATACAGCGCCACGATGTCGATGCCGTGCTCGACGGTCACCGCGCGGTTGTAGAACGCGCCTCGGCGGCCGCACACGCGCCGGTCACGCAGGTCGGACCAGCTGCGCAGGGCCAGGGTGCGGCGTGCCATGACGTTGGCCCCCGACGCGTAGTAGTGCGGCTCCACCAGCGCCGCCTGCCGACGCCGCTCGAGCGTGTCGGACAGGGTTGCGATCAGCACGTCGATGCGCCCACGTTCGAGCGCATCCAGCCGCTCGGAGGTCAGCACCCCCACCAGTTCCAGGCGAACGCTTAGGCGCTGCGCCAGGTCGGCCGCGAGGTCGGGCTCCAGCCCCACCGGTACGCCCGTGCGCGGATCGGTCCATCCCCAGAGCGGCACATCCTGCTTGACGCCCACCACCAGCCGGCCTCGCCGCTGGATGTCGTCCAGGGCGTCGGCCCTCGAGAGTGGCGCGAGCGCCATGAACGCGAGCGCCAGGAGGACATGCAAGGGCCGCACGGACCGCAATGCGTGCGATAGCCGGCGCGCCAGCGAGCACCGCACCTGCGAAGACGCGATGGACTGCATCGACCGGCGCTGCGCCAGTGCAGGGGCCCCGTCGCGGCGCCTCATGCCGCCGCCCCCAACCGGTTGCAGTGAAGCGCCATGCAGGTGATGTCGTCGAACTGCTCGGCGCCGTCCGTGAAGTCGATCAGTGCCTTGCGCACCCGATCGACGGCCTCGCGCGCCCCGGCCGGCGGACGCTGCGCGAACAGCGCCTGCAGGCGCTGCATGCCGAAAGCTCGTGCGCCCGCGTCCTCGGCATCGGTGACGCCATCGGTGTACATCAGCAGGGTCTCGCCCGGTGCCAGGCGAATGCGGCCTTCCCGGTACGCGAGGTCCTCGACGACGCCCAGCGCGGTGCCGCCGGTGGAGGCCAGCCACTCGCAGCCGCCGTGGGCATGGATCCACAGCGCCGGGGGATGGCCCGCGCTCACGTAGACCAGCTCGGCGCTCGCGGGCTCATAGTGCGCGTGCAGGGCCGTGACGAACATGCTGGTGTCGTTGTCGGCGCACAGCCCGGTGTTCACGTGGCCGCAGACCTCGCCCACCGCCGCCTGCGCCTGCAGGCCCACCGATCTCAACAGCGTCTTGGCGACCATGGCGAACAGCCCGGCGCCGATCCCCTTGCCGCTCACGTCCGCCACCACCAGGGCGCAGCGGCCATCGACCAGCTGGAAGTGGTCGTAGAAGTCGCCCCCGACCTCCCGCGCCGCCGCCGTCGTTCCCCACAACGTGAAGCGCGCATCGGAGGGCCAGTGTCGCGGCAGGATCGACTGCTGCAAGCGCGCAGCGATGTCGAGTTCGCGGCGCAGCGCGGTGAGCTCCAGCGAGCGCCGGAAGGCGCGGGTGATCGCATCGAACCACGGTCGCCATGCCGGGGGCACGCGCGGCACCGGCTGCGGCTGCCCTCCCGATTCGGCCATGAGATGCGAGACGAGCCGTGCCGCAGGCAGCACGAACTCGCGCGAGGTGAGCACCCAACTCAGCGCCATCAGCAGGGCCATCCCGGCAAGCGCCGCCAGCATCCCGGCGCCGCGTTCGAACAGCAGCTTGGTCCACAGCGCGCTGCGCGGGACCACCTGGACCAGGTGCCACGGCGCCGCAGCGAAGCCACGGCGGATCAGGAGCTTGCCATTGCGCACCACCGGCACACCATCGGGCAACGCGAGCACGGACGCGAAGTCCGGCAGCGCGTCGGGCGCCAGGAGTTGGGACATGTGCAGCGTCGAGAGAACCGCGAGCGGGTCGGCGTACAGCCCGGGATGCGCGAGCAGCGCGCCGCTCTCGTCGATCACCGACGCCGTGCCGAGACCCCAGGCGAAGCTGGCGTGCACCCGGTGCAGGTAATCGAGGCTCATGTCGAGCGCCACCACGCCCATGAAGCGGTCGGCGTCGTACACCGGCGCGGCGACCGGCACCAGCAGGCCGACGTCCTGTCCGCCGAAATAGGCGGGCCCCCAGAACTTGAGCCGCTCCGGGTTGCGCTGGGGCTGCGCGATGCGCCAGACCGGATCGTCGTAGAGCGCCGGCATGAACGGGATCTCGTGTGCGGGGCGCCAGGGCCAGGCGAGCTGGAACTGCTGCACCGAGAGAAACCTCGCGCGCGCCGCGTGCGGCAGTCGAAATGCCACCGAGCGCAGCTGCGCATCCAGCGACAGGGCCGCGTCCAGATCGCAGTAGAAGTCGGGGTCGCGTCCCCCGAGCGCGCCCACGCCCACGAGGTTGCCACCGGCGTCGCGATCCTCGAGCAGGTCCCGGTTCCAGCCGCCGGCGGCTGCCGGCCGCAGCGCTGCGCGCGTGGCGAGCTGTGCGGGCCGGCCTGGGCACGTCGCGCGCGGGCGCCGACCACCTGCGGCCGGTCGGCCCGCCGCCATGCGCAAGGACTCCACCTGGTCGGCGGAGGAGCGCAGCACGAATTCGAGGAACTGATGGTGCCGCTGCAGGTGCTCGCCGAGGGCGCGGACCTCGTCGTCCATGGCGCGATCGAGCTGCCAGGCGAAGAAGCCGGACATCCCGAGCAGGAGCGCGAGGTAGGCGGCGCCGAGGGTGCGGTTGTAGTTGCGGAAGAACCGCAGCTCGCGCAGGCTCACGGGCGACTCCGCCCACCCGGTCCGGGCAACACCATTGCATTCATACGGCCCCTTGACGAGTCTTTGCTTGAGCATAAACGCTTAGCCTTCGTTCGGAAAGCGTACTCATGCGCTCGGTTTCCCTTGTTGGCGCGGGTGGAGGGTGCGCGGGGGGCGTGTGCCGGGATCTCGCCCCGGCGGGCGAGTCACTTCTTCTGCTTCGCCAAGAGAAGTGACCAAGAAAAGGCGACCCGAGCTGCGCTGCGGGGCGACCTGCGCAGAGACACGGGACTTCGGGGTCAACACGGCCTGCGGCCGTTTCCTTCGTGGTTTGCTCTGGCGCGCGGTGCTGGCGTTGCGTGGCGGGTCCCGTGCTTGCTTGTGCGAGGCGTGCTGCTGCGTTGCGAGTTCATCGCTTGTGCGAGGCGTGCTGCGGCGTTGCGAGTTCATCGCTTGCGCGGCGTGCCGGGATTTCGCCCCGGCGGGCGACCTACTTTCTTTGCTTCGCCAAAGAAAGTAGGCAAAGAAAGGCGACCCGACTGTCTGCGACCCCTACGCTGCGCTGCGGGGCGCCCTGCGCCGAACGGCTTCGGCCGGGGTCCGCGCAAACTCGCGCTGCGGGCTCAGACACGCGCGGCCCTTTTTCCGGCCGAAGCCGTCCGGCGCAGGCGCAGACACACGGGCTTGGGGTCAACACGGCTTGTGGCCGTGTCCTTCGTGGTTGCTTCTGGCGCGCGTTGCGGATTGGCGTTGGCGTTGGCGTTGGCGTTGGCGTTTTGGCGTTTTGGCGTTTGGCGTTTGGCGTGGCGTGGCGTGGCGTGGCGTGACGTGACGTGTCGTGCCGTGTCGTGGCGTGGCGTGACGTGTCGTGACGTGATGGCGTGACGTGATGGCGTGACGTGGCGTCAAGTCGGTTAGGTATGGGAGTCGTACGGCGTACGTGAGCGGGACACACCGCAGTTCTCAGCCGCCATGAACTCTCCCCAAGATCTGGGGCCGAGCGCAGCGATGGCCCGTCGGGGCCCACCCCCCTGTGGCTGCGCCTGCGGCGCGCAGAGCGGCGGGGAAAAAGAAGCGCGCATGTCTGAGCCCGAAGGGCGAGTTTGCGCGCTTCCCCCGCCGACCGAGCACCGCAGGTCGCCCTTGCGGCCCGACAGGGCCGCAAGGGTCGCAGACACCGGGGTCGCCTTTCTTTGCCTACTTTCTTTGGCGAAGCAAAGAAAGTAGGTCGCCCGCCGGGGCGAACTCCCGGCGCCTCTCTTCGACTACACAAGTCCTAGAACGCGAAACGCCACAGCGCAGATGAAGCCACTCGGCTCCAGCGTCACACGCTCGGCTCGGCCGATGAATGTCCGCCAGCGCCGCGGCCGAGCGCAGCGATGGCCCGTCGGGGCCCCCTCCCCCCTGTGGCTGCGCCTGCGGCGCGCAGGGCGGCGGGGAAAAAGAAGCGCGCGTGTCTGAGCCCGCAGGGCGAGTTTGCGCGCTTCCCCCGCCGACCGAGCACCGCAGGTCGCCCGTGGGGCACGACAGGGCCCCACGGGTCGC
>NZ_JBBJUM010000013.1:0-114750 GCF_037726105.1 Ramlibacter sp. AN1015 | reverse complement strand
GCGAGAGCGACGCCTTCGGCAGGGGCGAGCCCGCACAGCGTCAGGAGCCGCGGACGGGGCGCACCGTCCGCCGGGGACTGCCGACGGCACTCGACGCAGTGTTCCGTCGCGCACTGGCACCGGATCCGCATGACCGGTTTGCGGATGCCGGTGCGCTCTCGGCCGCGCTCCAGGCCGCCTTCGGTCCGCCCCTGTGGGTGCGCGCGCGCATGCGTGCGCTGCCCGCACGTCCCGCGACCAGCGCCGTCGCCGCACTGCGCACTGCGACCGGCGAGCGCTCCGACTGGGTTGAAATGGCTTTCGCCACCGTCTGCCTGGCGGTGCTCGCCTGGACTGCGAACCTGCTGGTGAGCGCACCCGTGCCCGAAATGGCCGGTCTGCGGGCGCAGGCGGTCGTGGTCGAGGAAGAAAGCCGGCGTGCCGGTCGCGAGCAGTCGGGCCGGGTGCAGCAGCCACTGGTGCTCGCCGCCCCCACGCCGGCGCTCGCGCCCGCTGCGCAGCCACCGCGGTCGCCCGTTGCGCTCGAAGTGGCGCCGGCCCCGACGCACCCGGCTGCCGCTGCGCATGCCGATCCGGCGGCTCCGCAGGGTGGCGCTCCAGCAGCGGGCGACATCGACGTGGCCCCCGCGCGCGGTGCGGGCCTGCATGCGCCCAGATCACAGCCGCCCGCGGCGCGCCCGCCGAAAGCGCAGCGCGTTGCAGCGCGTGCGCCGAGGCAGGTGCAGCCCGGGCCGGCCGCACTGCAGTGCCGCCATGAGCTGCAGCTCGCGCGCGAGGTCTGCGCCGTCCTGCGCTGCGCCACGGCGGCGTTTCGCAGCCACCCCGTGTGCGTGCGCATGCACGCCGAGCAGCAGCGCATGCGCGACCAGCTTGCGCAGTCGCACGGGCCGCCCTGACGTCCCGCCTCAGGCTCGCGATCGCGTGCCATCGATCTGCTGCTCGCTTGCGCGGCGCAGCGTGTGGAGAAGAGGGCAGTACGCTGCGGCCTCCGGCAGCTGGCCCGCCGGCGCGCCTTCACCGGTCCGGGGCGATCACCCCCATGCTCTTTCGATTTCTCATCCGACTGCGCGTGGGCATGCGCACCAGCAGCCGGCGAGCCGGCGTCAGCCCAGCCAGGGCGGCGCCAGTGCCAGCAGCGCATAGACGGTGAGGCCGCCGGCGAGCAGGTACGCCAGGCACGGCAGCAGGGTGCGTCGCAGGATCTCGCCCTCGCGGCCGGCGAGCCCTACGGTCGCGGCGCCGGCGACGATGTTGTGCGGGCACACGATGTTGCCGACGGCGGCACCGAAACCCTGCGCCGCCCCGATGGCGAGCGCGGGCAGGCCCAGCGCCTGCGCGGTCTGCGTCTGCAGGGTCGTGAACAGCACATTGGACGCGGTGGCCGAACCCGTGACGAAGCTGCCCAGCGCGCCCACGGCGGGTGCCACCAGCGGCCAGCCCTGGCCCACCCCGCGCACCGCCGCTTCGCGGATGGCGTCGATCATCCCTGCGTGCACCATCAGGCGCGACAGCGCGAGCATCGCCAGCAGCGCCATCGTGACCGGGGCGAGCCGCCGGGCCCCGTCGGCCAGTGCACCGCCGAGCCGCGAGGGCGCCACGCCCTGCAGTACGGCGCCGAGCAGCAGCGCAGCGAACAGCAGGGTGCCCGGGTGCG
This sequence comes from Ramlibacter sp. AN1015, assembly GCF_037726105.1. Taxonomy (NCBI): domain Bacteria; kingdom Pseudomonadati; phylum Pseudomonadota; class Betaproteobacteria; order Burkholderiales; family Comamonadaceae; genus Ramlibacter; species Ramlibacter sp. AN1015. Next base: position 113,096 of record NZ_JBBJUM010000013.1, on the reverse strand, counting down.
TGAACGGGACGAAGCGCCCGCTGAAGCGGTCGAGCCAGCGCCATTCCACCGCGAGAGCGCCGAGCGGTGCGGCCACCGTGGGGACGGTGCGGGTCAGCACCACCAGCAGGATCAGCACCGCATACGGCCAGAAGGCCCGCGCGAGGATGCGCGCCGCGCCGACGGCGGGGCGCTCCTGCGGCTCGGCTCCCGGCACTGCGCGCCGCGGCGCCAGGCGCAGCGCCAGTGCGAACAGCGCTGCGCCCAGCACTGCGGCGCCGAGGGTCGCGAGCTCGGGGCCGAGCAGCACCGCGAGCACCAGGCTGGGCACCAGGAAGGCCGCGGCCGCCGCGGCGGGCCAGGCCGCGCCACGTGCGGCGCCGAAGGCGCGATGGAAGCTGAACATCATGATCGCTCCCAGCAGGGCGTGCAGCCCGGCGGTGCGCCAGGCCAGGGCTACCGGATCGAGCCCCGTGAGCGCCGCCTGCGCCAGCACCGGTGTGCCCAGGGCGCCGAAAGACACGCCCACCGCGTGCCCGAGCAGCGCCAGCACCACCGCCTGCACCGGCGCCACGCCCAGCCCCACCAGGATCGGTGCCGTGAGCGCCACCGGCGTGCCGAAGCCTGCCGCGCCTTCCAGGAACAAAGCGAGGAACCAGCCGACCAGCAGCACCTGCTGGTCGGTGCGGCGGGTGAGGCGGCCCAGCCCTACCCGCAGGTCGTCCAGGGCGCCGCAACTGCGCTGGTGGTGATGCAGCGCCAGCGCCGGCCAGAGGATCCAGAGGATGGTGGCCGTGGTGAAGGCCGCCTCGGCCAGCACGCCGGCGAAGGCCTGCGCCGTCTCCCGGGGTGCCGCGCCGCCGAACCCGAAGGCCGTGGGCGCAAGTACCGCGGCCAGTGCGAGGCCGGCCAGCCCCGCGCGGGCGGCCGACCAGCGCGCCACCAGCATCAGCACCAGGATGGCCGCAATGGGCAGTACGGCCAGGGCGGCCGCCGTGCCCGGCATCAGGCGATCCGCTCGACCGATACCGGGTGGTCGGGACGGCCCGTGGCTTCGAATGCGTCCAGGTTGCCCAGGGTGGTCGCGGCGATCGCGCGCAGCGCGTCTTCGGTGAAGAACGCCTGGTGGCCGGTGACCACCACGTTGGGGAAGGTGAGCAGGCGCGCGAACACGTCGTCGCGGATCATGTCGCCCGACAGGTCGCGAAAGAACAGGTCGGCCTCTTCTTCGTAGACGTCCAGTCCGAGGCTTCCGAGCCGTCCCGATTTCAGCGCCGCGATGGCTGCGCGGGTGTCGATCACCGCGCCGCGGCTGGTGTTCACCAGCATCGCCCCCGGCCGCATGCGGGCCAGCGCCCGCGCGTCGATGAGGTGGCGGGTCTGCGGTGTCAAGGGGCAATGCAGGCTCACCACGTCGCTGCGCTCCAGCAGCTCAGCGAGCTCGACGTACTGCACGCCGAGCTGCCGGCACGCCTCGCTGGGCCGCGGGTCGTGTGCGAGCAGGCGGCAACCGAAGCCGGCCATGATGCGCAGGAAGCATTCGCCTATCTTGCCGGTGCCGATCGCGCCCACGGTGCGCCCGTGCAGATCGAACCCCAGCAGCCCTTCCAGCGCGAAGTTGCCCTCGCGCACCCGGCTGTGCGCGCGGTGGATCTTGCGGTTGAGCGTGAGGATGAGCGCCACCGTGTGCTCGGCGACGGCATACGGCGAGTATTCGGGCACCCGTCCCACGGCAATGCCCAGTGCCGCGGCCTCGGCCAGATCGACGTTGTTGAACCCGGCGCAGCGCAGCGCCACCATACGCACCCCCAGCCGCTGCAGTTCGCGCAGTGCCGGCGCATCGAGGCGGTCGTTGACGAAGGCGCACACCGCCTGCGCTCCAGCGGCGGCTGCTGCGGTGGTCGCGTCGAGCCGCGCCTCGATGAAGATCAGCTGGTGGCGACCGCCGGAGTTGGCTTCACCCAGAAAGGTGCGATCGGTGGGGGTGGTGCTGAAAACGGCAACGTGCATGCGGAAGTCTCCAGGGAGGGCAGGGCAGCCGCGCCGCCGGCTGGCGCGGCCCTCGTCGCATGCTACGGCGCGCCGCAGCCTCAGGGGGCTGCCTTCGACCCTCAGCGATACGCGAAAGCGTTTGTTGCACTTCACGAACACACGGCGGGGCTGCGATGCCTAGGATTTGTGTTCCAGGAGCCGATAGCAGGAATCCCATGCGTTACAGCCGTTCCGAATACGCCAAGATGGTGGCGGCGCAGCAGGAGGTCGCACGCGCCGAAGCCGACTACCAGCGCTTTCGCGCTGCCTATCTCGACATCGCCAAGAACGAACCGGGCCACGAGGTGGCGCTGGCCATGGTCGGCGCCGACATGGACCGGGCACATGCCCGCCTGCAGACGCTGATAGGCCTGCCGCGCCTGCCGTTCACCCACGAGCCCAGCACCGTGATCCGCCGCGAGGCGCAGCGCATCTCGGAGGACTCGGAAGAGCGGTCCTGAGCGGCCGTGACTTGATGCGGCGCACTGCGCTGCACGATGGAAGGAATCACGTGATCCCCTACCAGGTCGATCCCAGCCTGCATGCGGCGCCACCGGCGCCCGATCGGCTGGACGACGGCTGCGGCCCACCCGCCGCGCTTTCCGAGGAAGCATCGCACCGGTCGCCGCCGGTGTCGGGCGATGCCGCTGCGGACGACGGCCTCGCCCACCGCAACGGCCACGGCACGAGCGCCTTCTGAGCCGGCGAGCAGGAAAGAATCTGCCATGGCTACCCACCCTGTCGAGCCGGAAGCACCTGAAGAAGGCGGCGCCGAACCGCCGTCGGCGCCGAACACCACACGCCTGCCGATCGAGCCCGAGTTCCTGCCCGACTGGTCGCCGGCGGAACCCGAAGATCCCGGAGCCAAGCCGCAGCTGCCGTGAGCGCAGATGCGCCTGGAGAGGTCGCGGCTGCAGCGTCCCAGTGGAAATACCCCCGGTTCGATGACATGAACGACCACGAACCCAAGGACCGGCGCGACGACACCGGGCGGGCGGCGGACGCGGCAGCGCGCGCTGCAGGGCGGACCCGCCCCGGCAGCGATGCCGGCGACGCTTCGGCGCGGCCCGTGACGCAGCGCCCGCCGGCCGCCGAGGGAGCCTTCGACACCGAGCCCTTGCCGCCCGAGGATCAGTCTGGCGGCTGATCGCCCAGCAGTCCCTGCGCGTCCTCGTCGTGCACAGCGGGTGCGCTGGGCGTTGCCCGCGCCAGAGCCATCCAGATCGGGAAGGGCAGCGGCGCCCGGGGGCGCGCGGGCGGCTGCCGCAGCGCCTCCAGCCGGTCGCCGCGGGCCAGCAGGACACCGCACTCCAGCGGTATTTCGTCCGGCTCGCCGATCGGACGGCCGCGCGCGTCCACCCCGAGCACGTACCAGCAGCTGCCGAGGGCCAGGTAGGCCGCGCGCTTGCCTGGCTGGCGCAGGTCGGCCAGCAGGTCCGAGCGGCGCACCTTGATCTCGTGCACCAGCGGCTCGACGTATTCGGCCACCGTGGTGTGGCGAATGGAGAAAACGTCGGGGCGCGCCATGGTCCAGTCGGCCTCCGGTGCGGGGCGGGCACGCAGGCCGAGCCCGCACCAGGCGATGCGGCCGGCGCGCGCCATCTCCAGCGCGATGCGCCGCACCAGCGCCTCGTGCTCCGAGAGGCGGCCCCGGTGGAGGGCGCGCTCGGCAGCTGCCCGCCGGATGCCGGCATCGGTCAGGCGCAGGCACTCGCGCCCCTGGGAGTCCTGCACGCGCTCGAGCAGGCCGGCAGCCAGCAACTCGAGCTCGATGCCGTCCTGGCAGGGCCAGCCTGCAGAGCGGTAGATGTCGCGCAGCCGCCGCGCGTGCAGCCGCCCGATGGCGCTCGGCGCCTGGTCGTCGTCAACGGGGGGTGCGGTCACAGCGGCCGCGAGTGTAGCCGCGTCACCGCGGCCGACGTGCCGGCCGGGCCCCGTCCGGCACGGCGGGGGCGGGAAACGCCGGCGGCCCGTCGGTGCGGTCCCACGGTCGTTGTCGCGATTGCCCGATCGGACCGGGGCGGGGCCCTCCCACAATCCACATCCATGGAAAACGCCGTATATGCCATCACTGCGCTGCGCTGGCAGGGGCCCGACGAAATTGAGCAGGCCATGATGGGGCTGCTCGACGTCGATCGCATGCAGTGGGACCTGGCGCCGGCCCCCACGCGCACCACGACCGTGATCGATCGCCTGCTCGACGGTGACACCGTCGTGGCCTGGCTGCCGCAGGAAGGCCGCGGCGGGGTCGGCCCCGGACTGCAGGTGGCTCTGTCGCGCAGCGGCCTCGAAACGCTCGCGCTCGAAGACGAGCCGCCCGGCGCTCGCCTGCAAGACCTGCCGCGCTTCTGAGCTGAATCCGTCCTCGCTGGTCCGTGGGCCGCGGCCGGGCCGCTGTCGCCGGCTCGACGGTCGCCGCTGCAACCTTCAGTGCCCGGGCCCGGGCATCCCGCCCCGCGCACGGACCACCCGTCGGACGCGCGACGCACCGGCATCCAGAGCGTCGAGGGAGACATCGGCGACGGGCGAGACATCTGTGGCGCGGCGGCGATTGCGGCAACCGGGCTGGACCCGTGGCAACACCGCAACGCAATCGCGAAATCAGCGTGGCTGTGTATCCCGGCTGAAACGCGGCGACAGGGCTGCTTGCGTAAGCGGACGTGTCGAGAGCGGTGTACACGACACATGCGGTTTCGAAATCAACGTCGCAGACATGCTCTGCCGGAAGCAGGGGGAGCGCCGACAGCGGCGTACGTCTGGCGCCTACAAGTTGCTGCTGTCCCGCTAGCGCACGATTACGTCTTGAAGTCACCCAGGGAGGCCCGTCCATGCGCAATAAAACACCTATTTCCAGCTCAAGGGCGTATCAAACCGTCGCACCGTATGGCACAGCCCCAGCTTGCGCCGCGTCACACACCGACACGTGCTCTTACGGCGCTGCAACGGCTTGCGACACGTGCGCAGCAGCCGTGCGTAAACAGTCGTACATCGCAAGGAGCGCGGCATGAGCGAAGTTCTCTGTGCCCCCGAGTCGCGGGCCGATGCGGCTGCATTCCTGCAGGTCGCCACGCGTGGCGCAACCCTGTCCACGCATGCCGACCTGTGGCGCTGGCTGCGTGACGACGTGCAGGCGCTGCTGCCGCACGACCTGCTGCTGGTCGCCTGGGGCGACTTCACTGCAGGGGACCTGCAGGTGGACCTGGTTTCCAGCCTGCCGGGACTGCGCACCCACGAGTGCGGCGCGGGGCGGCTGCAGCCCTTGGTGAACTACCTGCGGGATTGCTGGATCGCCGCCGGACACGCCGCCTGCCAGCTGGACCTGCATGGCTGCGCCGACCTCTTCGGCGCGCCGGGCCAGGGCTGGGGCCCAGGCCATGCCCTGAGTTTCATGCGCAGCGGCGTGGTGCACGGCACCCGGGATCCGCGCACCGGCTGCGAGCGCATCTTCGCCGCGCTGGCCAACCGGCCGCAACCCGCCGACAGTGCCCCCGGCATGCTGCGCCTGCTCATGCCCTTCATCGACCTGTCCCTTCGCGGCATGCCTTCCACCCCGGCGCGGCAGGCGCGCTTCGACCGCGGTGAGTTCGACGCGCTGGTCGGGCCGCTCGGCACCCTCAGCGAACGCGAACGCCAGATCATGGTGTGGGTCGCCATGGGCAAGACCAACCCGGAAATCGGCTGCATCCTGCGCATCAGCGAGTTCACGGTGAAGAACCACATGAAAAGCATCTTCACCAAGCTCGATGTCACCAACCGCGCGCAGGCGGTGGCCAAGCTCACACGGATGGCCGCGTATGCGTGACGTGCCTTCGCAGCCCCTGCTCGCGCCGACCCCGCCGGTCTCGCTGGGCGTGCCTGCGGCGCCGGAGAGCCGCCTGCTGCGCGCACTGGAAGCGGCGCTCGATCCGCTGATCCTGGTGCTGTCGCTATGGCTGCTGGTGTGGTGGTTCGAAGGGGCGATGTCCACGCCTTGGCTGGTCACGTCGGTCCTTGCGTTCGCACTCGCCTATCCGGGGCGGCCGCGGCTGCGGCTGCCGGCCCGGCGCGTGGTGGCCTCCACGCTGGTCGATTGGTGCTGGATCGCCGGCCTGCTGCTGGTCGCCGGTTTCGCGACCAACCAGCTCCAGGAGCTCTCGCGCAGCGTGGTGCTGCACTGGCTGTGGTTCGCCCCGGCGAGCCAGTTGCTCGCGCACTGGGCGCTGCGGCGCGGCGCGCGCCATCTGGTGCGCCTGGAGGGGCCGCCGATGAAGGCGGTGGTGGTGGGCTTGAACGAGCAGGGGGCCTCCCTCGCCGAGCGCCTGGACGCCGAGCGGGACACCGGCATCGATCTCCTGGGGTACTTCGACGACCGCACCGACAGCCGCCACCACTCCGCCGGGCGCTACACCTATCTGGGACGGCTCGCGGACATCGCGGCCTTCGTGAAGCGCAATCGCGTCCAGCTGATCTACCTGTCGCTGCCCATGGCGTCGCAGCCGCGCATCAAGGAACTGCTCGATGCCCTCAAGGACACCACCGCCTCGGTCTACTTCGTGCCGGACATGTTCGTGACCGACCTGATCCAGGGCCGCACCGACCAGGTCTGCGGCATGCCGGTGATCTCGGTGTGCGACACCCCGTTCCGCGGCCCTGCGGGGCTGCTCAAGCGCGGCAGCGACATCGTGCTGTCCATCCTGATCCTGCTGCTGGTGTCGCCGCTGCTGCTCGGGGTGGCCATCGCGGTGAAGCTCAGCTCGCCCGGGCCCGTGATCTTCCGCCAGCGCCGCTACGGGCTGGACGGCGAGGAGATCGTGGTCTACAAGTTCCGCTCCATGCGCGTGGTGGAGGACGGCGAGAGCATCCGGCAGGCCAGCCGCAACGACGAGCGAGTCACCCCGATCGGCGGCTTCCTGCGCCGCACCTCGATGGACGAGCTGCCCCAGTTCGTCAACGTGCTGCAGGGGCGCATGAGCATCGTCGGACCGCGGCCGCACGCCGTGGCGCACAACGAGTTCTACCGCTCCCTCATCAAAAGCTACATGGTGCGCCACAAGGTCAAGCCCGGCGTCACCGGCTGGGCCCAGGTCAACGGCTTCCGGGGGGAGACCGATTCGCTCGAAAAGATGGAGGGGCGCATCCGCTACGACCTCGATTACCTGCGCAATTGGTCGCTGCGCCTTGACCTGTACATCATCTTCCGTACGATCAAGCTCGTCTTTCGAGACAGCGCGGCGTACTGATGAGCAGATCTAGCCCGAAGGAGCCATTGTTGTGGTGGTGCCAGGTCGCTCAACATACAGACGGGTTGTCGCGGGAACACCCCGGCCCGGGGCGAGGGCAGACGACTCGAAGAAAGAGGAATGAAGTGAAAAAGAACTTGAAACGCAGCGCTTTCGTGCCGGCGGCGTGCCTGTGCATCGCCTGGCCGCTGGCACACGCGCAGAACGCGGAGACGGGGGATACGTTGCAGTTTCGCGTCGGTGCCGCGCTCGAGCGCGACTCCAACGTACTTCGGGCGCCCGACGGACCCTCCGACACCGTCGGAATCCTCACCGCAGGGGCTCGCTACGACAAGCAGTTCAGCCTGCAGCGCGTCGTGCTGGATGCCGAAGTCGCCACCCACCGGCACCAGGACTTCTCCAGCCTGAACTACAACACCCTGAACTACAACGCCGCCTGGAACTTCGCCATCACGCCGCGTTTTCGCGGGGTGTTGAGCGCCACCCAGAATGAATACCGCGACGTCTCGGTCGCCACCACGGGCGTCTCCGAGTCCAACGTGCGCACCGAGCGCATCCAGCTGATCGAGGGCACCTACGCTCCCGGCGGCGGCTTCCTCGCGCAGGCCGGCCTGAGCCACAGCAGCAGCGAAGCCGAGGTGGCCCGCACGCTGGAGTCGAGCCCCAGCGTGCGCAGCCTGCGCCTGGGTACCGGCTACGAGACCGCCCGCGGCAGCTCGGTCATCCTGCAATACCGCCGCGGCGACGGTGAGTACGACAACCTCGCGACCGACTTCAAGGAAAACGAGCTCTCCGTCATCGCCCGCTGGCCCGTCACCGCCAAGACCACCCTCGACGGCAGCATCGGCTACCTGGAACGCGACCACGACGGCAACCCCGCCTTCGACTTCGACGGCCTGGTGGCGAACGTCGGCGTGAACTGGGAGATCACGGGCAAGACCAGCCTGAACGCCGGAATCGAGCGCAACCTCGGAAGCTACGAGGTCGCCAGCGGCGGCTACGTGCGCAGCGTGCGCACCTTCATCCAGCCGATCTGGCGTGCCACCGCAAAGACGGCCGTGCGCCTGCGCTACCAGCGCGAAGACCGCACCTGGGTCACCACCGCTGCCGCGCCCGACTTCAACCGCTCCGACGACGTGAACGCCTTCGGTGTCTTCGTCGATTGGGAGCCGGTGCGCCGCGTGGTGGTGTCCGGTGCGATCCGCACCGAGCGCCGCGATTCCAGCATCGATGCCTTCGACTACCGCGCCACCATCGTGGGAGTGGGAGCGCGTTACACCTTCTAGGCCAGGCGCCTCGCATCGACGGACCGAAGAAGAAAAGCAGTCACACAAGCAACGCTCAGGGAGAAAACCACTATGACCAGACAGCTTCGCCTCCTCCTCTGCGGATTCCTCGCCGCGTGCACCTTCGCCGTCCAGGCGCAGGCGCCGCGGCCGCCCGCGCCTGCCGCGCCCGCGCAGGTGGCGCCGGGGCAGTCGGTCGCGCGCCAGGCACCGCAGCCCGGACCGGAGTACAAGCTCGGCCCCGGCGACGCCATCCGCATCCAGGTGTTCCAGAACCCCGACCTCACCGTCGAGGCCCGGGTGTCCGAGAACGGCACCATCAGCTACCCGCTGATCGGCTCGGTGCAGGTGGGCGGGCTGTCCATCGGACAGGCCGAGCGCCGCATCGCCGACGCTCTCGTCAAGGGGGGCTACCTGAAGTCGCCTCAGGTCAACATGAACCTGCTGCAGGTGCGCGGCAACCAGGTCGCCGTGCTCGGCCAGGTGCAGAAGCCCGGGCGCTTCCCGCTGGAGACCACCAACGTGCGTGCCAGCGAAATGCTCGCGGCCGCCGGCGGCGTGACCCCCGAGGGGGACGACGTGCTGGTCGTCACCGGCAGCCGCAACGGCCAGCAGTTTCGCCGCGTGATCGACATCCCTGCGCTGTTCGCCGGGCTGCGCCCGGAGGACGACGTGCTGCTGCAGGACGGTGACACGCTTTATGTCAGCCGCGCGCCCATGTTCTACATCTACGGCGAGGCACAGCGGCCCGGCCCCTATCGTGTCGAGCGTGGCATGACCGTCATGCAGGCGCTGGCAGCCGGCGGCGGCGTGACGCCGCGTGGCAGCGAAAACCGCCTCAAGCTGCATCGCACCGGCCCCGACGGACGCATCGTCGAGACCACACCACGCCTGACCGACCTGGTGCAGCCGAACGACGTGATCTACGTGCGCGAAAGCCTGTTCTGAGCGCCGCGCGCATCACCGGAAACGTGCCATGAGCCTCCACCAGTTCCTCTCCATCCTGCGGGCCCGCTGGTTCGCAGCGACCTTGATCTTCCTGCTCGTCGTGGGCGCGGCCACGGCCTGGGCGTTGCTGCGCCCGAGCCAGTACACCGCCCGCGCCCCGGTGCTGGTGGACGTCAATGCCTCCGACATCGGCGGCGGCTATGCGCCGGGGATGCTGTCGAGCTACCTGGCCACCCAGATCGACATCGCCCGCAGCGACCGGGTGGCCGAGCGCGTGCTCGAGCAGCTCAAGCCCCAGTTGCTGCCGGAGCTGCGCGAGCCGCTGCGCGCCACCACGCCGCAGGGCCAGCACCGCGAGCTGGTCGAGCGCCTGCAGGAGATGCTCACGGTGCGGCCGGCGCGCGAGAGCAACATCATCAACATCGACTTCACCGCCAGCACGGCGGCCGACGCGGCCCGCGTGGCGAACATGTTCGCGGCGGCCTACACCGACCTCGCGCTGGACCTCAAGACCAACCCGGCCAAGCAGGAGTCCGCCTGGTTCGACGAGCAGGTGCAGTCCGCACGGCGCAAGCTCGAGCAGGCCCAGGCGCGGCTGTCCGACTTCCAGCAGCGCGCCGGCATCGTCGGCGAGGAAATGGCCGACCACGAGATGGCCCGCCTGACCACGCTGGCCACCCAGCTGGCGCAGGTGCAGGCGCAGACCACCGACAGCCTGAGCAAGCGCGGCGCCGGGCGCGACACCGTCGCCGAGGTGATGCAAAGCCCTCTGATCAATGGCCTGAAGGCCGACATCGGCCGGGTCGAGGCGCAACTGCAGCAGGCGAGCGCCACGCTCGGCCCGCGCCATCCGCAGATCCTGCAGCTGCAGGCAGAGCTCGCCTCGCTGCGCAGCCGCCTGGCATCCGAGACCGGCCGCATCAGCACCTCGATCGACACCAGCCTGGAGACCGGGCGCGCCCGTGAGCGCGAGTTGCAGGCGGCGCTGAACGCCCAGCGTTCGCGTGTGCTCTCGCTCAACCGCGAACGCGGCACGCTCGCCCTGCTGCGCCAGGACCTGCAAGCCGCCCAGCAGGCCTACAACCAGGTCAACGACAACGCAGCCAAGGTGCGCCTGACCTCCCTCACCACCATGACCAACCTGCGCCCGCTCGCCCCGGCCGTGGAGCCGGCCGACCCCGTCGGCCTGAGCAAGCGCAACACGGTGGCCATCGCCGCCGGCGCCGGCCTGCTGCTGGCGCTGCTCGGCGCCCTGCTGCTGGAGCTGGTCAACCGCCGCGTGCGCAGCACCGACGACCTCGTCATGGCGACCCAGCTGCCCGTGCTGGCCACCGTTCCCGCGGCGTCCAGCCGCTACACCGCCCTGCCTGCCGCGCGCCAGCGTCTGGCCTATTCCCCCGGGAGCGCATCATGAGCAGCACCAGCCGCGTCGTGGCCATTCCCCGCGAGCACGAGACCGCCCTCGCTCTGCCGCGCGACACCGCGCTGCCGATGGGCGCCCTGCTGGTCGATAGCGGTCGCCTGAGCTTCGAGGACGCCGAGCGCATCCACGACTACCAGGAGCGCAGCGGCCAGCTCTATGGCGAAGCCGGCATCGAGATGGGCCTGCTCACCGCGCAGGACGTGCGACTGGCGCTCGCCCTGCAGTTCGGACACATCGCCTTGCCGCGCGAGTCGGGCCTGAGCAGCGAACTCATCGCGGCCTGGCAACCCGACAGCCCGGCGGTGGAGCACCTGCGCTCGCTGCGCAGCCAGTTGCTGCTGCGCTGGTTCGAGAGCGATGCCCGCCACACGGCACTCGCGGTCGTCAGCCCCCACAAAGGCGAGGGCCGCAGCTACATCACTGCCAACCTGGCGGTGCTGTTCTCGCAGCTGGGCAAGCGCACGCTGCTGATCGACGCCGACCTGCGCCATCCGCGCCAGCACCGCATCTTCGGCATCCAGGGGCGCATCGGCCTGTCTGCGCTGCTGGCCGGGCGCAGCGGCCCGGAGGCGGTGGTGGATATCGCGGGCGTGCCCTCGCTCGCCGTGCTGCCGGCGGGCATCTGCCCGCCCAACCCGCAGGAGCTGCTGGCACGCGAGGGCCTCAGTCGCCTCATGAATTCGCTGCGGGCCAGTTTCGAGGTGATCCTGATCGACACGCCGGCCGCGAGCGGCTGCGCCGATGCGGCCACCGTCGCCGCACGTGCCGGCGCGGCCCTCATCGTGGCCTGCCGCGACACCAGCAGCATGCCGTCGGTCACGGCGCTGAGCGACGATCTGCGCGAATACGGCGTGGCCGTGGTCGGTGCCGTTCTCAACGGGGCCGGGCGCTCATGAGGCTTGCGGCCGCTCCCCCGGGCGACTGGTTGCCGCGCTGGCACCAGATGGTGTGCTCGCTCGTGCGCGTGCACACGCCCCAGGGCGAGCGCCAGCTGCTCGACTGGCTGACCCAGCCCGAGGAATCGGTGGTGGTCGCCTTCGTCAACGCGCACGCCATGAACTCGGCGGCCACCAGCGCCCACTTCTTCGAGGCGCTGATGTCCGCCGACGTGGTGCTGCGCGACGGCATCGGCATGGCCATGCTGATGCGACTGCTCAACCAGCGCCCGGGGCTGAACCTCAACGGCACCGACCTGATTCCCAAGATCATGGCGCGTTACGCCGGCAGTCCGATCGCCCTGTTCGGCACCCAGGAGCCCTGGCTCTCGCGCGCCAAGCGGGCCGCCCTCGGGCGCTTCGCCAAGGGATCCACCTGCGTGACGGCACACGGCTTCCACGACACCGCCACCTACGTGCGGCTGGCGGCCTTGCACCGCCCGCGCCTGATCGTGCTCGGCATGGGCATGCCCCGGCAGGAGGAGGTGGCCGTGGTGCTGCGCGCGGCGCTGGGGTATCCCTGCGTCATCGTCTGCGGCGGGGCCATCATCGACTTCCTCGGCGACAAGACCCCGCGCGCGCCGCGCTGGATGCGCCAGACGGGGCTCGAGTGGCTCTACCGCCTCAGCCGGGAACCGCGCCGCCTGTTCGAGCGCTATGTGCTGGGCAACCCGATCTTCATCGGCCGCTCGCTGCGGCTGGCGGCGCACAGCATGCGCCAGCTGAACAAGCCGCGCGAAACGATGGCCTGACAGGCGGTCGCGCGGCGGCTGCCGTGGCCGCTGCGACGCCCGCGCTGCGACTCCCGCCCGCACCGACCGCGCCGCATTTCCTCCATCGCGCCGCCGCAGGCGCTGCGTGCGCGCGTTGCGCCACAGCGCCTGCGTGCACACCGCACCGCGTTGGTGACGGCGGCTTCGCTGCACATCACGGGGCCGAACCCGTCGTACACGATAGGGGGAGGGGCCGGGGCGCAGAGGGCCGTCGAGCCCCGATCAGGCTGCGACGACGAGGCGAGACGACCAGAGCAGCCATTCCTCGGACCTGCGCCAGGGGGCGGCCCTACGCCGGCCAGCCGGCCCGGCGCACAAGCGCACCTTCACGCAGTCGCAGGGCCTCAGGAGCCTTCGCGCTGCGATGCCGCCTGCTGCGCCGCCGGCCAGCGCGAGGGTGCCTGCCGGCTCTCCCGCGCCCAGCGCGCGCACTGCTGCACGGACTTGGCGTAGGGGGTCCACGCCAGACCGAGTTCGCGGCCGGCGGCCGTGGAATCGAGCTTCAGGTGCCGATGCCACAGTCCCAGCAGGCCGGGCGTGATCGGGTGGGGCAGGCGCGCAGCCCGTTGCCCTCCCAGGCGTGCAAGCAGCTTGCGTCCGACATGCAGCGGCGGCCCGGCGAGGAAGGCGTCCATCTGCAGCTGCCGCAGCCGCACGTGCCGCAGCGGGGTCGCGCCGGTCGCGAGCGCCAGGTCGGCGAAGTAGGTGTTCCAGCGCGGGCTGTCGGGCGCCGCCAGGTTGTAGCTGCGCCGGCTGCCCGGGTGTTCGTCCGCCTGCAGCGACAGCAGCACGGCCTGGCACACGTCATCGACATGCACGAGGTTGGACCAGCCGTCGCCGGCCGGCCCCAGGTCGCCGAGGCGCCCTGCGGCGAGCCATTGGGCGATCCGCTCGACCCACAGCGTGCTGCCGGGGCCGAACACGCAACCCGGGCGCAGGACCGTGACGCTGCAGCCGTCGTCGGCCAGCGTCGCCAGCGCGGCCTCGGCCTCGATCTTGGACTGGCCATACCAGCCGAGGGAGGCGTCGAGCGGCGCCTGCTCGTCCAGCACGCCTTCGCGCGCGCCGTAGACCGACATGGTGCTGAAGTGCACGACGCGGCGGCAGCCGGCTGCGCGTGCCGCTCGGGCCAGCACGCGGGCGCCCTGGGCGATGGCCGGGCCGCTGCCGGCCACGCAGTTGACCACCGCGTCCGCCTCGCGCAGCGCGGCGCTCAACGCGGCTTCGTCGCGGGTGTCCAGCTTGAGGGCGCGGTCTGTGCCGCGGGAGGACGCGGCGATCGGCGTCGCCCAGCCGGAAGCCTGCAGCAGCGCGCACAGGCGCGCTCCGATGTAGCCGGTGCCGCCCAGGACCAGCACCCGCATCGTCATGCCGCGATCTCCAGGGGCGGCGCGCTTCGGGTCTGCAGGCGCTGGCCCAAGTGCGCTCCGAGGCGCAGCGAGAGCGCGATGAGCGTGAGGGTGGGGTTGGCCTGGCTGGAGGTCGGAAAGGCGGCGCTGCCGGCCACGTAGAGGTTGTCCACCGAGTGGACCTTGCAGTCGCGGTCGAGCACGCTGGTGCGCGGATCGCTCCCCATGCGGGTGGTGCCGATGTGATGGCCGCCATAGGCACCGTAGCGCAGCAGGTCCCGCTCCAGCGTGTCGCGCTGGAAGCTGAAGCGGCCGACACCGCTGCGTGCGACTTCGGCGGCGACCAGCTCCAGCGTGCGGGCCAGCGAATCGATGTCCTGCGCGCAGTAGCGCCAATCGACGCGGATGCGCGGCATGCCGAGCGCGTCCACGCCCTGGCCCAGCGTCACGCGGCTGTGCGCCAGCGGCACCTGCTCGCCCTGCAGCTCGAGGCTGAAGCGGTTGATGCGGTTGCGCAGGATCACCGAGGGAAACTTGCGCTGCGCCAGGGTGCGATGGCGCAGCCAGTGGCCCAGGAAGGCGGCGGTGTCGAGCGGGTCGGTGGCCACGTTCAGCAGGTGGCGCGCGTACAGGCCGGCGGTGGGCGCGGGCCCGTCGTGCAGGCGCTTGCCGTATTCGTAGCTGATGAAGTGGCGCGCCAGGAACAGGCCCGAGAGCACGCCGTTGCGGTGGGTCGGGTCGGTGATGCGCGGGAAATGCAGGCGTGCCACCGCGTTGAGCAGTCCGTCGCGTTTCTGGCGCGAGGCCGCGATGGTCAGGCGGCGCCGGCAGTACACGCCGTCGGGTGCCACCTCGTAGCCGTGCCGCACGTCCGACGGCGGGCCCTGCACGGTGAGAGTGCCGACGTTGCCCGCGATGTGGCACATGTAGTAGCGGCCCACCACGTCGTGCTCGTTGCCCACGCCTTGCGGCGCCACGTCGTTCGAGGCGAGCAGCAGGCGTGGCGTCTCCAGCCCGCCCATGGCCAGCACGGTGGCGCGCGCCTTCACCTGGAAGCGGCGCCCCTCCAGGCTGGAGACGTCGAGGTGGCGCACCGAGCCGCCCTCGGGGGCGAGGCGCAGCGCGGTGCACACGGCGCCCTGCAGCACGCGCACGCGCGGTGCGAGCTCCAGGCGGCGCAGGTAGCGCCGGCCGAAGTGGGTGGGACAGGAAAAGCGTTCGAGGCCGGTGGTGCGCACGACCTCGCTGGAGAAGCCGGCGATCATCGGCGGCAGGTCGGGAAAGGCCTCGCGCGCGTCGTAGGCGTAGCGGCCCGCCTCGGCCAGCGCATTGGCCGCCACGTAGTGCGGCAGGAGCTCTTCATACGAGAGCGGCCAGCCGCTTTCGGGCACCCAGGGCCGACGCTCGAAGTCGATCGGGTCATAGGGCATGCAGCGACCGCCCCAGATCGCGCTGGAGCCACCCAGGCCACGCTGGCGGTAGCGATGCGGCGGGCTGTGCAGGGCTTCGTCGCCCACCTCGCCTTCGTAGAGCGCCTGGGCCGCGCGGTCCTGCGGCTTGCGCCCGGCCTCCAGCAACAGCACCGACAGGCCGGTGTCGGCGAGCGACAGCGCCACCGAGATGCCGGCCGGCCCGCCGCCCACGATGCAGACGTCGGCCTCGAGCACGCTGCCCGGCGCGACCGCGTTGGCGTCGCCGATCATGGCTGCTCCCGCACCGCTTGCGCGGCGGTCTCGCGGGGCGTGTGCAGCGGCTCGGCGCTGCCCTCCGCGACGGCCGACGCAGGGGCGCCCGCGATGCCGAAGTGACGCCGGTGGATGCGCGCGATGTTTTCGTAGAAGCGGGTGAGCGAGAACTGCTGGCGGTACAGCGCCTGTCCGTTGTGTTCCAGCGTGCGGCGCAGCCGCTCGTCGCCCAGCACGCGCGCCAGGCCGTCGGCGATGCTCGCGGCGTCGCCGGCCTGCACGAAGCAGGCGTTGTGGCCGTCGGTCAGGACGTGCGGGATCTCGCCCACCGGCGTGCAGACGACCGCCACGCCCTGCGCCAGGGCTTCCAGGATCGCCAGCGGCAGGCCTTCGTCGTACGAGGGCAGCACCAGCACGTCGGCCTGCGACAGCAGCTGCGCGAGCGTGGAGGCGTCGGCCCAGCCCGCGAAGTGCACGTGCTCGGCCAGGCCCATCCGCGCGGCCATCGCCCGGTACCCCTCGACGTCGCCGCCGCCGGCGAACGTGGCCTCGAACGGAATGCCTTCCATGCGCGGCTGCGCCAGCGCGCGCAGCAGGTCCGACACGCCCTTGCGCTCGGACAGGTTGCCCACGAACAGGATGCGCCGCCCCGCGCCCGGCGCGCGCCGCGGCAGCGTCGGTGCCGGCACGCCGTTGATCACCACCTCGACGCGCTCGGGCGGCACGCCCAGGTCGCGGGTGACGAAATCGGCCGAAGCCTGGCCCAGCACGATGCAGGTGCGGGGCAGCGAGAACACCCAGCGCACCAGCGCGCGGCCCCAGGCCGGGAAGTCCGGGTAAGCGCGGTGCAGCTGCGCGGCGTGCAGGTGCAGCACCACCGGCACGCCGAGCGCCTTGCAGGCCACCACGATGGCGCTCTTGCGCACCAGGCTGAGCCGCTCGGCCATGTTCACGTGCACGCCGGCCAACCGGCCGCCCAGGCGACCGCGCACCAGCCGCGCGAGCGCCTGGGCCAGCACCAGCATGGAGGCCGCGGCGCTTCCCGCACCGCGGGTGTCGAGCGGGCGCAGCGCGGCGCTGCGTTCGTCGGCGCCGGCGCCCTGCGCCTGGATCAGGTAGTCCGCCACCTTGTACATGCCGCCGCCCACGGGCGTCCACGGACAGGCGATGTAGATGGTGCGGCGGTGCGGCTGCGCGGGCACGGCCGCGGGGCGTTCGAGGGTGTCTTCGATCGGGCGGTGGGGCATATCAGGAGCGGTGGGCGGACGGTGGCCGGGGTGGCTGGGAGACACGCAGCGCGGCACCGCCGGGTGCGGCGCTCCAGGGCGTGTGGTGGCTGCCGGACGGCGGCTCTCCGGGCTCGCGCAGGATGCGGCTGGCGATGGGTTCGCTGGCCGGCTTGCGCCGGCGCAGCAGCCCGCGCACCAGTCCGGCGGCGTTGAAGCACCACGACACCACGGAGTACACGCCCCGACTGGCCGAGTGCTTGCGCAGGCTCATGAGCGTGAAGGGACCGAGGGCGAGCACCGCCAGCGCCGTCAACTGCATCGTGGCCGTCACCGGCCACAGCGGAATGCTCAGCATCAGCGCCCACCAGGCCAGCACGCCCAGGTAGATGCGCAGCTCGCGCTGGTTGCGCCACACCAGGCGCAGCCACGGCTGGCCCAGGGCAGAGCGCAGCAGCTCGCCCGAGCCGCAGACGTAACCGGTCTGCCAGCGCCGCATCAGCAGGCGGTAGGGCGGGGCGTCGTGGCCGACATGCGCCACCGAATCGATCGGCAGCCGCCAGAGCTTCCAGCCGCGCGCGCGCAGGCGCACGGCCAGGTCGAACTCCTCGTAGCTGTGCAGGTTGCGGTCGGAGAGGTAGCCCGCCTCCTGGATCGCGCAGCGCCGGTAGAGGCCGCCGCCGTCGAGGCGATCGACGGCGCCGGGTACCCGGTGCGCTTCGTGCTTTTCGCGGGCTGCCCGCTCGCGGTATTCCATGCTGTCGAGGTTGCACTCGATCACGCGGCCGCCGACGCCGGCCACCTCCGGGTGCTGCGCCAGGAAGGCCAGCCCCCGCTCGAGGAAGCCGGGCAGCAGTTCCATGTCGCCGTCCATGAGGTAGACGTATTCGCCGACCGAGTGCTGGTATCCCAGCTGCGGACCCGCCCCGCAGCAGCGCTCGCTGGCATGCGCGAGCTGTACCACGCGGATCGGGTAGGCCGAGGCGATCTCCACCGTGCGGTCGCTCGAGCAGGAGTCGGCCAGCACCACTTCGCCGCCGAGCGCCTGCACGGCCCGCAGCGCGCTCTCGATGGCGAGCGCGATGCGCCCTTCCTCGTTCAGCGCCTTGATCACGACGGTCACGCGGGCGGGGCGGGCCTGCGTCATGGTGGGCGGGGTCATTGCACGGGCTCCTGGGCAAAGGTGTCGGCGCTGCGCACGCGCCAGCGCTGCCAGCGGTCGGCCAGGCCGACCGGCATGAACAAGGCCATCAAGGCGGTGACCAGCCAGCGCCGGCTCAGTGCGCCGCCGCGCGCCTGCATCAGCCACCACAGCGCTTCGGCGCGCCGGTTTTCGGACAGCGCCTCGCGGGCGATGGTCACCTGCAGCTGATCGACGAACCACAGGGCAGAGCGCCGGGACCGCGGGGGCAGGGTGCCGTCGCGGGCCTGCGCGCGCATGCGCACCAGGAAGGGGGGCAGGTGGCGCTTGCGCGGCGTGCGGCTGAGGCTGTTGGGCACCTCGCCGCGGATCGATGCGTACGGGGCGTTGACCACGGCCACCGGCGCGCGGTCGGCCACCCGGAACCACATGTCCAGGTCCTCGCCCCAGGAGTCGCCTTCGATGAAGCGCTCGGGCATGGCGCGCAGGCAGCTGGTGCGCACGGCGACGGTGCTGCTGCACAGCGGCGTGTTCTTCATCCAGCGCAGGCGCAGGTCTTCGATCAGTTCGGTCTCGCAGAAGGACTCCGGCACCGCCCAGGGCTCGAAGGCGCGGCCGGTCGGCTCGACCACGGTGCGAAAGCGGGTGGCCAGCATGCCGGCCTCGGGGCAGTCGCGGTGGGCGCGGGCGAGGACGGCGAGGAACTCGGGATGCCAGGCGTCGTCGGCGTCGAGGAAGGCGACCCAGTCGCCCTGCGCCGCCTCGATGCCGCGGTTGCGCGCGGCCGAGACGCCTGCGTTGGCCTGGCGGATCAGGCGCACGCGCGGATCGTCGATGGCCGCGACGCGGTCGCCGCCGCCATCGGTGGAGCCGTCGTCCACCACGAGCACCTCCAGCGGCGCCAGCGTCTGTGCCAGCACCGAGGCCACCGCGCACTCGACGAACCGCGCCTTGTTGTAGAGGGGAATGACAACCGAGAAATTCATGATGAGGCAACTCCGAATGGCATCGGCGCGCGCCGGGGCACGGCCCGGCGCTGCGCGCTCGCCGCCGCCAGCGTGGCCAGCAGCAGCAGGTGGGTGAAGAGCTCGGTGCCGTAGCCCATGAGGGACAGCGGAACCTCGCTGACGGAGCGCAGGGCGATCGCGACGAACAGGGCCAGCGACAGGCCGCCGCTGGCACGCGCGCTGCGCAGCGCGATGGCCAGCAGCACGGCGGCGTAGATCACCAGCGTGGTCGCGCCCACGCTGCCCGAACGCGCGAGGTCGTCCAGGAACTGGTTGTGCGCGTGCGTGGCGTTGGGCATGTTGATCGCCGCGCGGTAACTCGAGTCCCACAGCGACAGCCCGTAGCCGAAGGTCGGGTTGAGTCGCCACTCGCTCATGGCCACTTCCCAGATGCGGTCCCGCCCGGTCAGCGACATCAGCTGGGCGCCCTCGCGGGTGGAGGCGAAGTCCTGGGCGCGGCCCATGGGGTCGCCCAGCAGCACCCACAGGGTGAAGCCCAGCACGAACAGTCCCGCCAGCAGGCACACCAGCACGCCGCCGGCACTTCCGGTGCGCGGGTCGCTCACGCGGCGCCAGAACGGCCCCGCGTTGCGCACCAGCAGCAGGACCATGGCGCAGGCGGCAAAGGCGGTCCAGGCCGTCTTGGACTGCGCTATGAACAGCACGCCCAGACCGATCACCCACGCTGCGACGTTCAGCCAGCGGCGCTGGTAGGGAACGCACCACAGCACCAGCAGAGCGACCTGCGCCAGCATGCCCTGCGTCACGGGGTGCGCCGTCACGCCGCCGAAGCGCGGCAGACCCGGAATCAGCCCCTGCGTGTAGCTGGTGTCCAGCACCATCGTGGTTTTCAGCGGGATCAGCAGCAGCCCGACCAGCATCAGCACGAACAGCGCGTCGCGGGCCGTTCGCTGGATGCGTTCGCGCTCCTGCACACCCACCAGGCAGATGGCGACGCCTACCACCAGCGAGTAGACGTATTCGTGGCTGATGAGGGGGTTGGCCGCGAACAGCGCGGTCAGTCCCACCGTGCCGATCCAGAAGGCAACGAAACTGATCAGGAGCGTGGCCGAGGGAATGGGGCGCCGCGCGGCGAGGTGCCGGACGATCTGCTGGAGCGCAGCCACCAGCAGGAACACGGACACCGCGCGCTGCACCCAGGGCATCACCGGGTGGCGCGGCGTCTCGGCGACGGACATGAGCGAGGCGAACTGCTGCGTCAGATCGCGGCCGATCAGCAGCACGTCGAGCGCGCCCACGCACAGCATCGCGGGGAAGATCCAGTGGAGCAGCCCGGAGCCGGGTTCGCGGGTGGGGACGCGGGTGACGCGGTGCTTCATGCCTTGCTCCCGGGGGCTGCCGCGGCCGGCGTGGACGGCGCGGGGGTGGCGATGCGGACGAAGGGCAGCAGGCGCGAGAGCGCGAGCCGCGCTTCGTCGCCCAGGAGCTGCGGCGCCGCGACCACCACCAGCGCCATGGCGAGGAACGATGCAACGCTTCCGGCGGCGAAGGACACCGCAGCCATCTCCAGCGGCTGCACCGCGAGCTGTGCACCGCGGGCTGCCGCACCGCACCAGACGGCCAGCAGCAGCCCACGCACGGCCAGCGGGCCCAGCGCCGACCAGCGCAGGTGCAGCGCCCGCACTCCGGCAGCGATGGTGATCAGTGCCCTCGCATAGATGGCGATGGCCGAAACGATGGCGGCCCAGCGCAAGCCCTGCGGCGTGAAGAACCACCAGGCGGGGATGGCGAGTGCGAGCACCGGCAGCTGCAACTGCGCTTCGAGGTGCTTGCGCCCGGTGTTCCACAGCACCGGGGTGGACATGCCCCAGCCGGCCCAGGCGGGCAGGCACAGGAACATCAGCGCCAGCACCCAGGCCGCCTCGCTCCAGTCCGGTCCGTACAGCAGGTGCACCAGGTCGTGCGCGACCAGCGCCATGCTGGCGGCGGCCGGGGTGACCAGCACCAGCACGCAGCCCAGCACCAGCATCCAGGCCTGCGCCAGGCGCTGCGGCTCGCCGGCCATCTTGGCGCCGGAGGCCAGGAAGGTCGGCTGGATGGCGCCGACCAGCAGGGTGTTGGGGATCTGCGCGAAGTTGTAGGCGAGCGTGAACAGGCCCACTGCCTGGGCATTGAGCAGGCGGCCGATGATGATGCGGTCCAGGTTGCCCAGCAGCCAGTTGACGATGTTGGTGACGAATACCGTGCGGCCGGTGGACAGCGCCTGCGCACCGGCGGCATGGGCGAACAGCGGGCGCAGCGCATGCGGGCGCAGCGCGAACGCGCCCACCATGGTCACGCCGGCCTGCACCACGCAGGCCATCGCGAGCGCCTGTGCGCCCCAGCCGGCCAGCGCCAGCGGCAGGCCGACCGCGAGGTACCCGAGCGCATAGCTGGCCAGTTGCAGCAGGCCGAGTGAGCGGAAGTTCAGGTCGCGCTGCAGCAGGCACACCGCCGGTGCCCCCAGCGCCGTGAGCAGGCAGGCCAGCGAAAGCCAGCGCACCATCGGCTCGACCCGTGGGTCGCCGAAGAAGTCGGCCAGCAGCGGCGCTCCGAAGAACATCGCGACCGCCGTGCCGAGGCCGGCGAGGGCCTGCCAGGTGAAGGCGAAGCGCACGTCGTTGCGGTCGATCTTCTCTTGCAGCAGCAGGTTCCAGCTGAAGGCAGAGCCGGAGAGGAAGGCGGCGAAGGTGAGCACGGCGATGCCGATGCCGTAGACGCCGTAGTTGGCCGGTCCGAGCACCCGGGCCAGGGCCACCTGGGCACCCAGCTGCAGCACGAACCGCGCCGCCGTCGTCATGGCGCTCCACTTGACGGCTTTTTCGGCCAAGCTGGCCAGCGAAGCAGACGTCATGAGCGTCCGGTGCCCCAGCGCCGCAGCGCAATGCCGGCCATCAGGGCCACGCCCACCATGAGCAAGGCGCGGGAGTTGGTGTGATGCGCGCCGTCACTGCCGGCAGCTGCCGCCTCGTCGCCCACGGCCGGACGGGACGCCAGCTCCGCCGCGCGCACGGGTTCACTGCGCGCCGTGGCGGTGCGCACCATCGCGGGGCTGTCGGCGGCGACCGTCGCAACCGCTGCGACCGCCGATAAGGTCCCGACGGGAGAGAGCGTGGCGGCGCGCGTGCAGGACGGTTGCGGCGCCTGCGCGAGCGCCGCCGCACCGTCGCACTGGGCGAAGGCAGCCGTGTGCAAGCACAGGCAAGTCAGCGTCGCGGCAAGGGCTTTCATCGATCCATCCTGGGGGTGAGTGGGTGTGCCAGGAAATTCTGGGTTGCTCGACCAAGCTGGAGCGTCGGAAAACACCGTCTCGCGATGGCTCTTTCAGGCTATTTCGCCTCGGGCGCACGGCTCGGCGGCCGCAAAATGCTCTGCCATGCTTCAGACCTTCGCCCGCAGGGGCGTCGTCTTCCTGCTGGTGGTGCTGCTCTTCGGAACGCTCATGCCCGGCGGCTGGAAGGACGGCGCCATCGACCGCATCCCGCTCACGCTGAACCTGGCCGCGCTGGCGCACGTGTCGCTGTTCGCCGGGATGGCGTTCCTGCTTCCGCTTGCGCGCTGGTGGGAGCTGCGCTGGTGGCAGTTGCCCGCGCTGGGGCTGGGGCTGGCCCTGGTTACGGAAGGCCTGCAGTACTTCGCGGTCGATCGCCATCCCAACGTCGCCGGGGTGGTGCAGGACCTGCTGGGCACCTTGCTCGGGTGGGCCGCCGCGGCGGCCTGGCACGGGCGCGTCAGGGCGCGCTGGGGGCGCGACGGCGCAGTGTGAGCAGGCCGGTGGACAGCGCGGTGCCAGCGACGATGACGGCGCCGCACACGAGCATCCAGGGCGTGATGCGCTCGTTCAGCACGAGCGCACCGTAGAAGACGGCGAACACGGGGATCAGGAAGGTGACGGTCATGGCCCGCGCCGGCCCGACGCGGTCGATGACCCGGAAGAACAGCACGTAGGCCAGCCCCGTGCACAGCACGCCCAGCGCGAGGATCGCCGCCCAGGCCTGCAGCCCGGGCATGCGCGCCGGCGCCATCCAGAGCGCAGGAATGGCCAGCAGGGCACTGGCGCCGATCTGGCTGGCGGTGGCCGTCACTAGCGGCGGCACCCCGGCGAGATGCACCTTCGCTGCGTTGCCGGCCACCCCATAGCACACGCAGGCCGCCAGGCAGGCGAGCACGGCCCAGCCGGCCAGTGCGCCGCCGCCCGATCGGGCGCCTCCGCCGGCCAGCAGCGCCACGCCGGCAAAACCGATCGCAAGGCCGGCGACGCGGCTTGCATCGGGACGGTCCTTGAGCCAGAGCCAGGCCACCAGCGCGCCGAACATGGGCACCGTGGCGTTGAGGATCGAGGTGAGGCCGGTGCTGATGTACTGCACGGCGAAGGCGAACAGCGCGAAGGGAATGCCCGAGTTGAGTACGCCGATGGTGGCGGCCGTCTTGCCGTGCCGGCGCAGCTGGGGGCCGAGCCCGTGCGCCAGCAGCAGCGGCAGCAGCACCAGCGCCGCGATCACGCAGCGCAGCGCAGCGGTGGGCAGGGCGCCGAACTCCACCACCGCCAGCCGCGCGAACAGGAACGAAGCGCCCCACACGGCTGCGAGCAGGAGGTAGTCGGCAAGAACGTTCAGCGGCATGGCGGTGCCCAGTGTCCAGGCAAAACTTGCGGGTCCGCGCGGCGGGGGCCATGATTTTTTCGGCCGGTTTGATGCGGCCGCGTCATCGATCGCGGCGTCGGTGGCGTCCTGGGGCACGTCGCGCGGCGCGTCATCGCTCGAGTCCTTTTCGCTTCGTTCAGGCGCCTGCGGCGCCTTCGAGCCGCAGCAGGGCGCGTTTGCGGTCCAGACCGCCCGCATAGCCGGTGAGGGCGCCGGCCTGCCCGAGCACCCGGTGGCAGGGCACCACCACGCTGAGCGGATTGCGTCCCACCGCCGCACCGACCGCGCGCGCGGCACCGACGCGGCCGATGCGTTCGGCAAGCTGCGCGTAGGTGAGCGTGCTGCCGCGCGCGATGCCACGCAGGGCCCGCCACACCTGTGCCTGGAACGGCGTGCCCGCGGACAGGTCGAGCGGCAACGAAAAGGTGTGCAAGCGATCGGCGAAGTAGGCGTCGAGCTGGCGGGCCGCCTCCCGCAGCAGGGTGTCGTCGCCCGCACCCTCGGCCCAGGCAGACGAGGCGTGCGGCCAGTGCTTCTGCCCCTCGAACCAGAGGCCGCACAGGCCGTCCGCGGTGGCGGCGAGCAGGACCGGGCCGAGCGGGCTGGCATGGCGCAAGGTGCGTGGCGGCACTGCCCGCACAACGGCGCCCGCGAGGAGGGATGGCGGCGGCTGCGCGGGAGACGGCGGCATGCACGCCGTGGGATTCACGAGGGGCGAGGCGGTGGTCATGGGGTTTTCCTTCGTCACGGTGCCTGGATGCGGACGGCTGCGGGTGCGGGTGCGGGTGCGGGTGCTGGTGCGGCAGCGATGGGCCCGGCGGCAGCGAGCGCATCTGCTGCGCCGGGCGCCGCCAGGTCGCCGGTGGGGCGCGCGCGGCCGGCCCAGGCCCGAAGGACCGCGTAGCTGCGCCAGGGACGCCAGGCCTCGGCGCGGGCGGTGGCGGCCCGCGCCGGGTGCGGCGCGTCGCGCACGCCCAGGGCCTGCTGCAACGCCACGTCGCCGGCGGGAAAGGCGTCGGGCCATCGCAGGACGCGCATGGCCAGGTACTGCGCAGTCCATGCGCCGATCCCCGGCATCGCCTGCAGCTGCGCGAGGGTGGCTTCGCGTGGCGCTGCTGCCGACAGCACCAGCCGCTCCTGCGCCACCGCCTGGGCCAGCGCCAGGATGGCGGCCTGGCGCTGGCGCACGATGCCCAGGGCCCCGAGTGCTTCCGCCGGCACGCCGGCCAGCACCGGGGCCGCCGGAAAGAGCCGCTGCACGCCGGCCAGCGGCGTCGGGAGAGGTTCGCCGAAGTGCTCGACCAGCCGCGCCGCGAGCGTGCGCGCCGCAGCCACCGTCACCTGCTGCCCGAGCACCGCCCGCACGGCGAGCTCGAAGCCGCACGGGCCGCCCGGCACGCGCAGGCCGTCGCTGTCCGGGAAGTCGGCGGCCAGCACCGCCGAGATCGCCTGCGGGTCGGCGTCGAGATCGAACGTGGCGCGCACCCGCGCGATCAGCTGCGGCAGCACCGGCGTGAGCGCATCGGCGACGCGCAGCAGCAGCAGGTGGCGTTCCGGGACGAAGCGGGCCTCGAACCAGCCCGCGTGGACGCGGCCCTGCGCCTGCACCGCCAGCGTGCGGGCCAGCAGGCCGGCGTCCGCATCGACCCGCTCCACGCCATCGATCGCACGCCGCGCGAAGAACGCGAGCATCGCCCGCACGTCGTAGGGCGGGCGCAGTCCCAGCCGCACCGCCGCCCCGCAGGCCGGCTCGGGTGCGTGGCCTTCGCGGCGCAGTTGTGTCGGATTGAGGCCGTAGTGCTGGACGAAGGCGGCGTTGAAGCGGCGCAGGCTGGCGAAGCCGCTCAACGCGGCCACCTGCGTGACGGGCAGGCGGGTGTCGGCCAGCAGCTGCTTGGCCGTGAGCAGGCGCCGCGTCTGCAGGTACTGCAGCGGCGAGACCCCGAGCTCGGCCTCGAAGACGCGACGCAGGTGGCGGTCGCTCACGCCCAGCCGCGCGGCCAGCGCCGGCATGCCGCCGCCGCCTGACAGCGCTTCGGGCTGGTCGAGCAGCCGGGCCGCCTCGCGTGCCAGGATCGCCGGCGCGTCCTGGCTGGACCACCACAGCGCCTGCGGCGCGAGCTCGGGCCGGCAGCGCAGGCAGGGACGAAAGCCCGCCCGCTCGGCCTGCGCGGCATGGCGGAAGAAGCGGCAGTTCTCGCGTCGCGGGGTGCGCGCCCGGCACACCGGCCGGCAGTAGATGCCGGTGGAGGTGACCGCCGTGAAGAAGCAGCCGTCGAAGCGGGCGTCGCGCGATCGCAGCGCATGCCAGCAGGCGTCGGGTTGCAGGTCGTCGGTCAGGGGGGCCATCGAACCGATGATACGGAGCTCGGGCGCCGCGACTCGCCGTTTCCGGACCCCCGGTCGCAGGCCCGGCGGCCCTGCTTCCCTGCCACAATCCGGGGGCTTTTCGACGGACACAACTCTTCAGGGAATCGCCACCACCATGCAACTGTCCCCCTCGATCTTCAAGGCCTACGACATCCGCGGCATCGTGCCGTCCACGCTCGACGAAACGGTCGCCGAGCGGCTGGGCCGGGCCTTTGCCGCCGCCGCCCGGCGCGAGGGCGAACAGACCGTCGCCGTGGGCCGCGACGGGCGCCTCAGCGGGCCCGCGCTCTCGGCCGCGCTGGTGCGCGGGCTGGTCGCCGGCGGCGTCGATGTCGTCGATGTGGGCATGGTGACCACGCCCATGCTGTATTTCGCGGCCAGCACGCTGTGCAACAGCGGCATCCAGGTGACCGGCAGCCACAACCCCAAGGACTACAACGGCTTCAAGATGGTGCTGGCCGGTCGTGCGATCTACGGCGACGAGATCCAGGCGCTGCGCACCGCGATGGAAGGCGAGTCGCACGACGCCGACGCGCCGGGCAAGGTGCGCAACGTCAACGTCTTCGCCCCCTACCGCGACCGCATCGTCTCCGACGTGAAGCTGGCGCGGCCTGTCAAGGTGGTGGTCGATTCGGGCAACGGCGTCGCCGGTGCCTCCGCGCCGTCCATCCTGCGCGCGCTGGGCTGCGAGGTGGTCGAACTGTTTTCCGAGGTCGATGGCACCTTCCCCAACCACCACCCCGACCCGAGCAAGCCGGAGAACCTGCGCGACCTCATCGCGCAGATCGAGGCCACCGGCGCCGAGCTGGGCCTCGCGTTCGACGGCGACGGCGACCGCCTGGGCATCGTCACCCGCGGCGGCAACACCATCTACCCCGACCGCCAGATGATGCTGTTCGCGCGGGACGTGCTCAGCCGCGTGCCGGGCGCCA
The DNA here is from genome assembly GCF_037726105.1 of Ramlibacter sp. AN1015. Taxonomy (NCBI): domain Bacteria; kingdom Pseudomonadati; phylum Pseudomonadota; class Betaproteobacteria; order Burkholderiales; family Comamonadaceae; genus Ramlibacter; species Ramlibacter sp. AN1015. The sequence goes on along the minus strand of NZ_JBBJUM010000013.1, from coordinate 86,149 downwards.
CCATCGTCTTCGACGTCAAGTGCACCCAGCGCCTCGCGCCCACCATCCGCGAGGCGGGTGGCGAGCCGCTGATGTTCAAGACCGGGCACTCCCTCATCAAGGCCAAGATGAAAGCCATCGACTCGCCGCTGGGCGGCGAGATGAGCGGGCACATCTTCTTCAAGGAGCGCTGGTTCGGCTTCGACGACGGCACGTATGCCGGGGCGCGCCTGCTGGAGATCCTCTCGCGCGAGGCCGACCCGAGCGCCGTGCTCGACGGGCTGCCCACCAGCCACTCCACGCCCGAGCTCAACGTGCGCTGCCAGGAAGGCGAGCCGCACGCGCTGGTGGCCCGGCTGGTCGAGCAGGCGCGTTTCGATGCGCCGGCGCAGGTCAGCACCATCGACGGCGTGCGCGTCGATTGGCCGGACGGCTTCGGCCTGATCCGTGCGTCCAACACCACGCCGGTGCTGGTGCTGCGCTTCGAGGGCCACACGCCCGAGGCGCTGCAGCGCATCCAGGAGGAGATGCTGGCCCTGCTGCGCAGCGTCAAGCCCGACGCCCAGATCGGCGAGGCGGCGCATTGAGGGTTCTCATCGTCAAGCTCTCATCGCTTGGCGACGTGGTGCATGCCATGCCGGCCGTGCAGGACATCCGGGCCGCGCTGCCGCACGCACGCATCGACTGGGTCGTCGAGCGCGGGTTTTCCGGGCTGGTCGAGCGCTGCGAGGGCGTGGTGGGCGTGATCCCTTGCGAGCTGCGGCGCTGGCGCCGCGCGCCGCTGTCGCGCGAAACGCGCCAGGGTTGGCGCGCCTTTCGCACCGCGCTGCGGGCGCAGGCCTATGACGCGGTGATCGACCTGCAGGGCCTGAGCAAGTCCGCCCTGGTAGCGTGGACCGCACGGCTGGCCCCTGGCGGTCGTCGCTATGCGCTGGCCAACCGCACCGAGGGATCGAGCTACGAGGCGCCCACGCGCTGGGTCGCGCACGAGGCGGTGCGCGTCGCGCGGCACGTGCATGCCGTCGAACGCTCGCGCGCGCTGTGCGCCAGCGCACTCGGGTATGCCCAGGCCGGGCCTGCCGTGTTCGGGCTGCGGGCGCAGCAGGGCGCAGGCTTGGCCGCCGACGAGGTCGCGCTGGTGCACGGCACCTCGCGCGACGACAAGCTCTGGCCCGAGGCCCACTGGGTCGCGCTGGGGCGGCGCCTCTCGGCCAGCGGCCTGCGGATCGGGTTGCCGCACGGCAGCGTTGCCGAGCAGGACCGCGCGGGGCGGCTGGCGCAGGCGCTGGGGAAGCAGGCCAGCGTCTGGCCGCGCCTCGACCTGGGCAGCCTGAGCGACCGCATCGCGGGCTGCGCCGGGGTGGTCGGCGTGGACAGCGGGCTCTCGCACATCGCCACCGCCCTCGACCGGCCCCACGTGCAGATCTACAACTTCGACACCGCCTGGCGCACCGGCCCCTGCGGCTCGGCGCGCCAGCGGGCGGTGTTCGCTGCGCCGACCCCATCGGTCGAAGCGGTCTGGTCCGCCTGGGAACAGGTGCGCGCCGCGCCATGATGCGTGCGCTGTACTCGCTGGCGATGGCGGCGGCGCAGCCGCTGCTGCGGCGCAAGCTGCGCCGGCGCGGCCGCGACGAGCCCGGCTACCTCGAAGGCATCGAGGAGCGCTTCGGCATCTACGCCGCGCCCGCCGCGCCGAACGCCCTGTGGGTGCACGCGGTGTCCCTGGGCGAGACCCGCGCCGCGGCTCTCCTGGTGGAGGCCCTGCGCGCACGCGAGCCGGGGCTGCGCCTGCTGCTCACCCACGGCACGGCCACCGGTCGGGCCGAGGGCGCCCGGCTGCTGCAGCCGGGTGACGCGCAGGCCTGGCTGCCGTGGGACACGCCAGCCGCGGTGGAGCGATTCCTTGAACACTTCCGACCCTGCGCGGGCGTGCTGATCGAAACCGAGGTGTGGCCCAACCTGGCGCAGGCCTGCGCCCGGCGCGGGGTGCCGCTGACGCTCGCCAACGCGCGCCTGTCCGAGGCGTCGCTGCGCAAGGCGCGGCGGCTCGCCGCGCTGTCGCAGCCGGCGTATGCGGCCCTGGCAGCCGTGTGGGCGCAGACCGAGGCCGATGCACAGCGGCTGCGCGAAGCCGGCGCCCGCGTCAGCGGCGTGCTGGGCAATCTCAAGTTCGACGCGCGTCCCGATCCGGCGCTGCTGGCGCAAGGGCGCGCGTGGCGGGCCGGGCGCGAGTCGCCGGTGGTGATGTTCGCCAGTTCGCGCGAAGGCGAGGAAGCCGAGTTCCTGCGGGTGCTGCGCACCGACCGCGAACGCCTGCGCGGTGGGCAGGCCCGCCGCGCCACCGACCTGATGGCGCCGGTGCAGTGGCTGCTGGTGCCGCGCCATCCCCAGCGTTTCGACGAGGTGGCCTCGATGGCCGCGGCCGCAGGCTTCACGGTGGCGCGGCGCAGCGCCTGGGCGCAGGAAAGTCCACCGGCGGCCGACATCTGGATCGGCGACTCGCTGGGCGAGATGCCGCTGTACTACGGTCTGGCCGACGTGGCGCTGCTGGGCGGCAGCTTCGAGCGGCTGGGCGGACAGAACCTGATCGAGGCGGCCGCCTGCGGCTGTCCGGTCGTGATGGGGCCGCACACCTTCAACTTCGCCGAAGCGGCCGCCGCCGCCGAAGGCAGGGGCGCCGCACTGCGGGTGCGTTCGCTGGCCGACGCGGTGCGCGAAGCCCGTGCGATCGCCGCCGACGCGCCACGGCGCGAGGCGATGCGCACCGGCGCGGCAGCCTTTGCCGAGGGCCACCGCGGAGCCGCCGACCGCTTCGCGCAGGCGCTGCTCGCGCTCGCCTGCAGCCCTGCGCCGCGCGCAGAGGCATCGCCTCGCAGCGGCGCCTCTACGGCGTGACGAGCGGGCGCAGATCGTCCGGTGTGAGGGTGCCGCTCGCCTGGCGCAGTCGCAGCTTCCCCAGCAGGACGTTGTAGCGCGCGACCGCGAGATCGCGCTTGGTCTGGAACAGCTGGCTCTGCGCGTTCAGCACGTCGATGTTGATGCGCACCCCCACCTGGTAGCCCAGGCGGTTGGCGTCCAGCGCGCTCTGGCTGGACGCTTCGGCCGCTTCCAGCGCCCGCACCTGGCCGGTGCCCGAGAGCACCCCGAGATAGGCAACGCGGGTAGCCTGCGCCACCGAGCGCCGCGCGTTGTCGAGTTCGGCCTGCGCGCGGTCTTCCAGCGACAGCGTCTCGCGGATGCGGTTCTGGGTGGCGAAGCCGGCGAACAGCGGCACCGTGAACGTGACCCCCACCTGGCCGGCATTACTTCGCGTGCCCAGCGCGCTGGTGGTGGTGCCCTGCGGGCTCTGGGTGGCGTTGCGCGAGGCGGTGAGGTCCAGCGTAGGCAGGTGGCCGGCGCGCGCCTTCTCGGTTTCCAGGCGGGCGACGTCGAGTGCCAGCCGGGCTTGTGCGATGGCGGGGCTGGCCTCCTCGGCCATGCGCACCCACGCGTCGAGGTCGGGCGGCTGCGGCGGGACGGCGGCCACCGCCGCGGGCAGCGGCTCGGGCTGGGTGTCGGCGCGGCCGACCAGCGTGTCCAGCGCCAGCCTGCGCACGCGCAGGTCGTTTTCGGCGGCGATCTCCTGGGCCAGCACCAGGTCGTAGCGGGCCTGTGCCTCCCGGGTGTCGGTGATGGTGGCGGTTCCCACCTCGAAGTTGCGGCGCGCCGCGGCGAGCTGCTCGCTGACCGCTGCCTTCTGCGCGCGCACGAAGGCCAGGGTGTCCTGCGCCGCGAGTACGTCGAAGTAGGCCTGGCTCACGCGCACGATCAGGTCCTGGGCGGCGGTCTCGAGCTGCGAGGCCGCGAGCTGCACCTGGCGCCGGCTCTGCTCCCAGGTGGCCATGTTGGCCGGCCGGTACAGGGGCTGCGAGGCGGAAATGGTCGCACTGCGGGTGGTGAAGTCGCGATCGACGGCCGGATTGGCATTGCCGAATCCGGTGCGGCTCGCGCCGCCTTGCAAGGCCACCTGCGGCAACAGGCCGGCGAGCGCCTGGTCGGCGCGGAAGACATTGGCGTCGTACTGCGCGCGCGCCGCCTGGAACACCGCGTCGTGGGCACGCGCTGCCTCGTAGAGCTCGGGCAGGCTCTGTGCCGCGGCCGCCCCCGCGAGCAGGGATCCGAAGGCCAGGGGCAACAACCGCACCGCGGGGCGCGCCAGAAGGTTCATGTCCGTCCGTCCTTGCTCGTGGGGGAATGCTCGTGAAGGAGCTCGTCGTCGTGCTGCGCGCGCGTCAGTAGCGGGGCACGCCGGTATCGCGCTCGCGCGACCAGGCGTCGATGCCGCCGGCGACGTTCGCCACATCGTCGAAGCCGCGCGCGGCCAGGAAAGCCGCCACCTGCATGCTGCGCATGCCGTGGTGGCACAGGCAGGCCACCGGCCGGTCGGCGGGCAACTCGTGCAGGCGCGCCGGCACCTGCTGCATCGGGATGTGGACGAACTCGAACCGCGCATCGGCAGCAACGCTCGCGAGCTGCAGCTCGCCGGGCTCGCGCACGTCCAGCAGCAGTGGCCGGTTGTCGGGGTGGCGCTGCAGCCATGCGTCGAACTCGGCGGGGCGGACTTGCGGGATCATCGCGCCGCCTTCAGAAGCGAAAGCGCGAAGGCGCGGGAAAGTTCTGCAGCCGAGGCGCCACGGTGTCCCAGGGCTGGGCAGTGGTGGTGCGCTTGTCCTGCGTGCGGGTGATCACCGTCGCCCGCATCATGGGCTGGTCGCCGACGATGGCCACCAAGCGCCCGCCGGGACTGAGCTGGTCGAGCAGCGCCTGCGGCACCTCGGCCACCGAGCCGCTCAGGACGATCACGTCGAAAGGACCGTCGCCGGGAAGCCCGCGGGCGCCGTCGGCTTGGCGCACCTCGGCATTCGCGATGCCGGCGCGCTCCAGGTTTGCGCGCGCCATCGCGACCAGCCGGGGGTCGATGTCCAGGGTGATGACGCTCTGCGCGCGGCGCGCCAGCAGCGCCGCCATGTAGCCCGAGCCGGCGCCGACCTCCAGCACCTTCTCGTACGGACGCGGGTCGGCCTCCTGCAGCATGCGCGCCTCGACGCGCGGGGCGAGCATGCAGCGCCCGGTGGCGAGGGCCTCTTCGGGGGCGCCCACCAGCGGAATCTCCATATCGACGAAGGTGAGAGCCTGCATTTCCTCGGGCACGAACTCCTCGCGCCGCACCTGCGGCAGCAAGTCCAGCACCTTGGAATCGAGCACGTCCCAGGGACGGATCTGCTGCTCGATCATGTTGAACCGTGCTTGTTCGAGGTGCGCGTGGGACGTCATGGCGTGGGGGAGGAGGCGTTCAGGACAAAGGGTCTATTTTAGGAGCCGGGGCGGCGTCGCCCGCCGCCGCAGCGGGCGCGCGGGCGCCGTCGGAACCCCGACTGCAAAGCCCGCGCAGCAGCAGTTCGGCTTGCAGCGCGACCAGCCGGCGCGGCTCGGGCACGGCCTCCTCGGGCATGCAGGCGCCGAGGGCGTGCTGGTTCAGCATGAGGAAGATCATCGGTGCAACGATGGCGTAGACCGCGGCGTCCATGTCGTCCACCGCGAACTCCCCGCGCGCGACGCCGCGCTCCAGGATGCGGCGGATCAGGGTCTTGCCGGGGCGGACCACTTCCTGCTGGTAATAGGCCGTCACCTCGGGGAAGTTCTGCGCCTCGCACATCATCAGCTTGGGGATGCCGGACGCCGGCGTGGCGCCGATGCGGTCCCACCACGCCTGCATGCAGTGCCGCAGCATGTCGGCCGTGCTGCCCTCGAAAGACTGGAATTCGGCGTTCCAGGCGGCGAAGTGTCCCGCGATGTTCTCGTGGACGACGGCCTTGAAGAGCGCTTCCTTGTTCGGGAAGTAGAGGAACAGGGTGCCCTTGGAGACGCCCGCGCGCGCAGCGATCTCCTCGACGCGCGTGGCGGCAAAGCCTTTTTCGACGAACAGGGCGAGCGCCGCATCGAGCAGCTCGCCGGGGCGCGCCTGCTTGCGGCGCTCGCGACGCGCCGGCGACGGTTCGGCTGGGGAGAGAGGGGACTTGGCGGGCACGCGCGAGGGGAACGGGTTGGCTGCGGGACGGCGGACGATTCTGCTACTGACTGACCGGTTAGTAATGTAGTGGGCCGGCTTCGAACGCGTCAAGGCGGAGCTAGAAGCGCGCGGCCTGCAGCGCCAGCCATTCGCGCAGGAGCTGCCGCGAGGTAGCAAGGCCGTGGCCCGAGGGCAGCCACTCGAGCGGGGTGCGGTCGCGCGGCAGCACCGCCCCGACCGGCGCGGGCAGGACCTCGAAGCCTTGCCGGCGGAATTCGAGGGTGGCGCGGGGAAGGTGCCAGGCGTCGCTCACCAGCGCGATGCGGCGGATGCGGTCGCGCTGCAGCAGCGCGGCGCTGCGCTCGGCGTTCTCGCGCGTATCGCGCGAGGCTCCTTCGACCCAGCGAAGGTCGGCGCCGAAATCCTGGCGCGCGGACAGCCGGGCCGCTTCGGCCTCCGACGCCACGCCCCGCCCCGACCAGCCCAGGCCGCCACTGAAGGCCAGCGGCAGCTGCGCCATGCGGGCCAGGCGCACGCCGTAGCGCAGGCGCTCCAGGCTGTGGTCGGAGGGCTGGGGCGTTCCGTATTCGGGCGCCATGGGCCGTACGCCACCGCCCAGCACGACCACGGCCTCGACACGCGCGCGGCGCAGGTCTGCCAGCCCGATCGGCGGCACCTGCGGCAGCAGGTGCTGGCCGAGGTAGACGGTCACCGCGTGGGTGCTCAGCAACCACAGCAGCACGACGCCCGAGAGCGCGAGTGCGAAGCCGCCTCGCCGCCCCAGCCGGGCGAGCAGCAGCCCCAGCAGCACCAGCAACAGAGGCCCCGCGGGCGGCAGCGCCAATGCCGCCACCAATGTCTTGATCTCACCTGCCTGCATATGGGCGGCGATGGTAGCGCCCCAGCTCAGGCACACCGGCGGCTACAGTTGCCGGCTGTTGTCCACATCCAAGGAGCGTGCCATGAGCGAACCCCAGACCATCGTGCTGGGCGGCGGCTGTTTCTGGTGTACCGAGGCGGTCTTCGTCAAGGTGCGCGGGATCCTCGACGTCGAGTCCGGCTACAGCAACGGCAAGGTCGAGCGGCCGAGCTACGAGCAGGTGTGCACCGGCACCACCGGCCACAACGAAGTCGTCAAGCTGAGTTACAACCCGGACCAGATCAGCACCCGGCAGATCCTGGAGATCTTCTTCGTCGTGCACGACCCCACCCAGCTGAACCGCCAGGGCAACGATGTCGGCACGCAATACCGCAGCGGCATCTACACCACCACGCCCGAGCAGCGGCAGGTCGCCGAGGACATGATCCGCGAGATGAGCCAGGACAAGCTGTTCGGCGCGCCCATCGTGACCGAGGTGCAGCCGCTGGCCAACTACTGGCCGGCCGAGGAATACCACCAGGACTTCTTCGAGAAGAACCCGACGCAGGGTTATTGCATGGCGGTCGCGGCGCCGAAGGTCGCCAAGTTCCGCAAGACCTTCGCGGCACTGTCCCGGGACTGAGGCAGCCGCGTGATCCGCACCGAGGCGCTTCGGCTGCGCCATCCCGCCGGCCCCACCCTCGCGTTCCCCGACCTCGACCTGCCGCAGGGCGGACGCCTGCTGCTGCAGGGCCGCTCCGGCGCGGGCAAGTCGAGCTGGCTTGCGCTGGTGGCGGGCCTGCTCTTGCCCGAGTCCGGCCGGCTGCTGGTGGCGGGGCAGGACCTGCGGGCGCTGACGGGCGCCGCGCGCGACCGCTGGCGGGGCGCGCACGTCGGCATGGTGCCGCAGCGTCTGCACCTGAGCGACGCGCTGGGCGTGGCCGACAACCTGGCGCTGGCGTACTTCGCGCTCGGCCGGGCGGTCAATCGCGCCGCGGTCGCGTCGGCGCTCGCGGCACTGGGCATCGGCGAACTGGCGGCGCGGCGCCCTGGCCAGCTCTCCGCCGGCCAGGCGCAGCGCGTGGCGCTCGCCCGCGCGGTCCTGCTGTCGCCGCGCGTGCTGCTGGCCGACGAGCCCACTGCCAACCTTGACGATGAGGCGGCCGCGGACGCCCTCGCGCTGCTGGAATCGGCGGCGCTGCGCTGTGGTGCCACGCTGGTGGTCGCCACGCACGACCGCCGCGTGCGCGAAGCCATGCCGCAGGCCGAGGTGCTGCGCCTGGACGCGACGGCGCCAGCCCGCGAGCCGGTGGCATGACGCTCGCCGGACTGTCCCTGCGCATCGTCGCGTCGCGCCCGCTGGCGGCGCTGCTGAACCTGCTGCTGCTCACCCTCGGGCTCGGCGCGATCGGCTTCGTGATGCTGGTGAGCGAGCACCTGGACCGCGCCTTCGAGCGCGATCTCTCGGGCATCGACCTGGTCGTGGGCGCCAAGGGCAGCCCAATGCAGCTGATCCTCGCGGGCGTCTTCCAGATCGACGTGCCGCCCGGCAACGTGCCGCTGTCGGAGGTGGAGGCGCTCCAGAAGCACCCCATGGTCGGCCAGCTCGTGCCGCTGTCCCTGGGCGACAGCTTCCGCGGCCATCGCATCGTCGGCACGACCCCCGACTACCTGGCGCTGCTGCGCCTGGAGGTGGCCGAGGGCGAGGCCGGCTTCGCGCCCATGCAGGCGCTGCTCGGCGCCGGCGTGGCCCGCTCGACCGCCCTGGTGCCGGGGCAGCGATTCGTCGGCGAGCACGGGCTGGCTGGCGGCGGGCACGCGCACGGCGACAGCCCCTACACCGTTACCGGCATCCTGGCGCCCTGCGGCTGCGTGGCCGACCGGCTGGTGCTCACCGCCCTGGAGTCGGTGTGGCAGGTGCACGAGGACGCCACCGCCGTGGACGACGAAGACCGCCGCCTGCTGCAGGCCGAACGCGAGGTGACGATGGCCCTGGTGCGCTACCGCACGCCGCTCGCCGCCGTGACGCTGCCGCGCCTGGTGAACGCCACCACCTCCATGCAGGCAGCCGCGCCGGCGGTCGAGGTGACGCGCCTGGCGCGGCTGCTGGGCGCGGGCACCGAGGTGTTGCGCGGGGTGGGACTGGTGCTGCTGCTCAGCGCGGGGCTCTCGGTGTTCATCGCGCTGTGGAACGCCCTGCGTGAGCGCCGTGCGGACATCGCCATGCTGCGGCTGCTGGGCGCGCCCCCGGCCCGCGTCGCCGCGCTGATGGTGGCCCAGGCGCTGTGGCTCGCGATGGCCGCGAGCATCCTGGGGCTTCTGGCTGCACACGGCGCATTCGCTCTGTTAGGCTCCGCGCTCGCTGCGCGCCAGTCGCTGCCGATTTCGGCCTGGACCTGGGTCGGCCAGGAGGCCTGGATCCCGGTGCTCGCCGCGCTGGTGGCCGTGCTGTCGGCGCTGGTGCCGGCCATCGGTGCCTACCGCCTCGACGTGGCGCGCCTGCTGCACCCCTGACCGTGAAGACCTCCCCGCCATGAAACATCTGCTGATCGCCGCATTGCTCTGGCCGCTGGCCCTGTTCGCCCAGGACAAGCACAGCAAGGAAGACATTGCCAAGGACGTGGAGCGCCACCGCGCGATGGCCACCGCCCACGAAGCCGCCGCGCGCTGCCTCGAATCCGGCAAGTCGCCCGAGATCTGCCAGCGCGAGCTGCTGGCGGCCTGCAAGGGGCTGGCGATCGGCAAGTATTGCGGGATGCGCCATGCGCACTGAACACCGCCCTGGGCACCATCGACTGCGCGGCGCCTGGCCTGCTTGCGTGCTCGCGCTGGCCATGCTCGCCGCCGCGCCCGCGTCGGCGCAGAATGCAGCGCCCGCCGTGCCGCAGGGCAGCGGGGCCGGCGTGCACGGCCCCGACAGTCCTTTTCCGCCGCTGCCGCAGCGCGCCGACGTGGTGCCCTGGTCGCTGCTGACGGCGGTGACGTCCCGCACCGAGAAGCAGCGCGTGCTGCCGCAATTCGCAAGCGAGCAGCTCGCGCTGGACGGCAAGACCCAGCGCATCCAGGGATTCATGATGCCGCTGCAGCCGGGCGAAAAGCAGCGGCATTTCCTGCTCAGCTCCGTGCCCCTGACCTGCAGTTTCTGCGTGCCCGGCGGGCCGGAAAGCATGGTCGAGGTGCGCACCAAGGCCCCGGTCGCCTACACGCCCGAGCCGATCACCGTGGAAGGGCGTTTCGCCGTGCTGCGCGACGATCCGATGGGGCTGTTCTATCGGGTGACGGACGCGGTTACCGTTCGCTGATTCCTGCATCGAGCACCGCCTTCCGGCGTGCGGCGGCGCCAGTGGCGGGCGCTGCGCCTGCGGCGCTTGCGGTGTCCAGCGAGAAGGCGCTCGCAGCGAGCCGCACGGCGTGCTGTGCGGTGTCATTCGAGAGCAGCCTGTGATCCTCGCATGGTCATGACCCGTGCGAACCCCGGTGCATGAGCCGCGGCGCAAAACGCCCTGGTGCGTACCTGTCCTACAGCGGCATGCGCCTGCACACGGCGACGATGGCAGCAGCAACCAAGGAGCTGCTCCATGTCTGCTCGAAACGCCCTGGCCGTGCTGGGATTGCTCCTGGGCGGGGCCGCCGCCGCAGCCCATGCCGAAGCTGCGCCGCCCTGCGAGGGTGAGCCGGCCGCGCTGGACCCGCTGCTGCAGCGCGCCGCTGTCATCGCGCACTACGCGAGCCAGCCCGACGCCTGCCGCAAGGCGCTGTTTCGAGAATGCGCGGCCGCTGCCCGCCAGGACCTGCTCGATGTCGGAAGCGCCGTCATCTGCTCGATGCGCTACGAGGGGCTGCTGCGCGGAAGCTTCCGCGGCGACTTCGACGCGCTCATGCAGTGGTGGCGCGCGCAACGGACTGCCTCCGGACGCTGAGCGCATCAGCGCCGCGCGCTGACGATATCCGACAGCGGCGGCACCCCTGGAAAGGCGGGCGAAACGTGCGAGGCGCGGGATGTGTGCGGCCGGCGTGGCGCCGTCTGGTGGCGCCGGCGCTGCAATCAAGGCGCCAGGCGCTCGCGCAGCCAGGCCGCCCCTTCGCGGCGGTAGCGTAGCCGGTCATGCAGGCGGCTCTTGCGGCCCTGCCAGAACTCCCAGCGGTCGGGCACCAGGCGAAAGCCCCCCCAGTGCGGCGGGCGCGGCGGCTGCAGCATGAACTGCGCCCCGTATCGCGCCGCATTGGCCACCAGCACCGAACGGCCCGCGATCACCTCGCTTTGCGGGCTGGCCCAGGCGCCGATGCGCGAGTCGAGGGGGCGGCTGGCGTAGTAGGCGTCGCTCTCGTCGGCGCCGGTGCGCTCCACGCGCCCTTCGATGCGGACCACCCGTTCGAGCTCGACCCAATGGAACTGCAGGGCGGCAAAGGGATTGCCCGCCAGTTCGCGGCCCTTGCGGCTGTCGTAGTTGGTGTACCAGACGATGCCCCGGGCGTCATAGCCCTTGATCAGCACCACGCGGGTGCTGGGCCGCAGGTCGCTCGCGACCGTGGCCAGTGTCATGGCGTTGGGCTCGGGCAGCTGCGCGGCGATGGCCTCGCCGAGCCATTGGTCGAACTGTGCGAGCGGGTCGGCGTGGCTGGCGTCCTCGCTCAGCTCGGCGCGCTCATAACTCTTGCGCAGGTCGGCGATGTGCTCGGAGGTGCTGCTCATGGCGCGGATTGTGCCGCCTCATCGCTGCGCGCCAGCCGCAGCAGGCGCTCGAGGTGGCGGTCGCGGATGTTCATGCGCCTGAGCTCTTCATACGTGCGTGCCGCGTAGTCGAGCGTGCTGCCGTAGATGCCGCAGGCACTGCAGAAGATCTGGCGGTACTCGTCTTCGCTCAGCACGCCGGTGTGGTTGGGGCTGCGGCGCGAGAGCGTGAATGCCAGCGCCTCGACGGTGCCTTGCGTGGTGTGGCAGCCGAGCCAGCGCGGGTCGTACACGGCCGTCACCATCTCGCGCGCCCACAGCCGCGTGAGCACGTCGCGCACGCTGGACTGGGAGATGCGGAAAGCCATGCCCTGGCAGCTGCCGCCGGAGAGCAGCCCGAACACGAGGCCAGGCCGCTCGGGGGTGCCGCGGTTGATGCGGCTCCACATCTTCAGGGCGCGGTGCCAGCCGTGCACCCGCGCGGGCCGGCGTTCGGCAAAGTCGAAGTCGGGTCGCCAGATCAGCGATCCGTAGCCGAACAGCCAGAGGTCGCGGTGCCCGCCCCATTCGCGCAGGGCTCGCTCCAGCAGGGGCACCGGGTCGCGCAGCGGCTTGAGGGCAGCATGAGGGTGCGACTCCAGCCCGACGGCGGTGGTGGTGGGAAGCGGCGTGGTGGCCAGCAGGCTCATGGCCGGTCACTGTAGCAAGCGCGCCGGTGTCCCAGAAGGGTAACGGGCCGCAAACCGGGACCCACCGCGCAGTCGGCGCGCGTGCTGTTGCCGTTAGGATGCATTTCCTCGGATCGGCATCGTTCATCGGCATGGAAGGCACGCACATGGCGGCAGGCGCTCACGAAACAGGTACGGCGGTGACGGCGCTGCAGGTCATGCGCGACGCGCCGGTCATCCCGGTGATCGTGCTGCAGGAGGTGGCCCAGGCCGTTCCCCTGGCGCGGGCGCTGGTGGCCGGCGGCATCCGCATGCTCGAGGTCACGATGCGCACCTCGGTGGCACTGGCCTGCATCGAGGCGATCGCCAGGGAGGTGCCCGAGGCCGTGCCGGGCGCGGGCACCGTGCGCAGCGCCGCCGACGCCCGCGCCGCCAGCCGCGCCGGTGCGCGTTTCGCGGTCAGCCCCGGCTACACGTCCAGCGTCGGACATGCCTGCCGCGATCTCGGCTTGCCGCTGCTGCCGGGCGTCGCCACGGGCAGCGAAATCATGGCGGCGGCCGAGGACGGGCACACCGAACTCAAGTTCTTCCCGGCGCTGCAGGCCGGCGGCGTGGCGATGCTCAAGGCCTGGGGAGGGCCCTTCCCCGAGCTGCGTTTCTGCCCGACCGGCGGGGTGTCGCCCGCCAACGCGGCCGAGTTCCTCGCGCTGCCCAACGTGGTCTGCGTCGGCGGCTCCTGGCTCACGCCAGCCGACGCGGTATCGACTGGCGATTGGGCGCGCATCACCCAGCTGGCCCGCGAGGCGACGCAGCTCCAGCGGCGCTGAGCGCGTCGCGCCGGCGCGGCAGGCGCGACCCGGCTCGCGTCCCCGCCCCCAAGCGGTGCCGGCGCGCCTGTGCGGACCGCCCGACGCTGCCTGGCCGTGCTCCAGCCGCAGCCCACGCGACGGCGTCCTACAGGGGCGCCGTGCCGGCGCCGCGAGACTGGTTCGCAGATCGCAAGCACAGGAATGAAAGGACCCCCCCATGCGAGTCATCTTCTGGATCGTCGTCATCATTTTCCTGATCGGCCTGGCGGTGGTGCTGGGCCTGGGCGGCCTCATCTTCTGAGGCCGGGGCAGGAAGCATCAGAGGCTGCGCTCGAGCGTGCGCAGCCGGCTGCGCAGCTCGCGGGAGCGGGCGCGCGGCTGGATCAGCTGCAGCTCGAGCTGCAGCTCGCGCACGACGCGCATCAGCGCGGCTCGACGCTGGGGGTCGCTCGTTGCGCCGCCGATCGTGCCGAGCGCATCCATGACGCGTTCGAGCACATGCCGTTCGCCGCGACTGTGCCGCACGATCGGCTCGAATGCCAGCAGCAGCAAGTCGTCGAAACCCGGCGCCGGGGCGATCACGCGCAACTCGTCTTCCTCGAAGCGCAGCGGACTCGGCATGAAGCGCGATGCGAGCCGCGCCATCAGCGAACCGAGGCGGTCCACGCACATGCAGGCGGTGGCCACGTCGTTCATGCCCGGCGATAACGCACGGACCGCCACATCGACCAACTGGCTGAGGCCGAAGCGCACGTCCTGGTCTACCGTGCGCATGGTGCCGAGCATGACGCACTTGCGCAGCCGATCGGCCTCGTCTTCCTTGATCGGCCGGTGGCCGCTGATCGCCACCAGGGGCGCGCCTTCGCTGACGAAATCACCGACCTGGTGGCACAGCCACACCACGCGGCTTTCCTCGCGCGCATAGTCCATGAGGCTCTCGCCGCTGAGCTGTGTCAGGTAGCCGCTGTGCTCGGCGCGCACCGTCACCCACTCGGAAGGAATTCGCCGGTCGGCGCCGACGGCTTCGGGTGACTGCCCGACCCCGCTCGGAAAGAGCTCGTCGATGGCGCGAGCGGTGTCGCTGGCAAGGCGCCTCATGATCGCCGGCGCCTGGATGCTCTGGGCGACGTGGTGGATGTAGTAGATGAGCAGAGCGATGCCCACCAGTGCGTACAGCAGGCCGCCCAGCACCGCCAGCGACGGCACGAACGCGATGGAATCCTCGCCGCGCACCGTGCGCATCACCACCAGGCAGTACGCGAAGATGCCGACGAACACACCGAGCACCACCTGCGTGGGCCGGTCGCGCATGAAGTTGCGCAGCACGCGCGGCGAGTACTGGGTGGACGTGAGCGACAGCGTCACGATGGTGATCGAGAACACCACGCCGGCCACCGTAATCATCGAGGCGGCAATCGCGCCGAGCATCTCGCGCGAGCCGTCGGCACTTGCGCCGAACAGCCGGGGCGACCACTCGGCCAACCCGTCGGTCCAGTCGCCCTCGAGGTAGATCAGACCGACGGCCACCAGCAGCGAGCCCGCGACGATGAGCGCGGGCACGAACCAGAAGCTCGATTGCATCTGGCTCCACAACGCCCGCAGTCGAAGGATCATCGTGCAACAGCCTCGTCGTCGCCGGGCCACGGAGGTGGCCTGCTGCAGCGACGCGCACTACCGAGTGGACGATGCGACGGGGGTGGCCCCTGTAGGAGCGTTTCGACAGATGAGGCACGCGCTCTGCGCGGCGCTGCCCGCGCGACGGCCCTTACTTGATCAGCAGCACCGGCACTTCGGCGCCCGTCACCACCTTCTGGGCCACGCTGCCCATCAGCGCACGGCCGAGGGCGCCGTGCCCGTGCGTCCCCATGACCACCATGTGCGCTTTCGACCGTGCGACCGTGCGCAGGATCTGCTCGGCGGCGTGGCCGACCTGCCAGTCACAGCGATAGCGGATCTGGTGCTTGTCCAGGAACCTGCGGATCGGCGCGAGCACCTTCTCGGCCTCTTCGGTCTGGAAGCCGGTGACGATCTCGGCGCCCACGGCCGAGCGCACGCGCGGCGGCATGGCCGGCTGCACGTTCAGCACCAGCAGCTCGTCGTCCGGCCCCGCCAGGTTCTCGTGGGTCACGAGAAAGGCCAGGGCCTTTTTCGTGCAGCTGCTTCCGTCGGCGGCAAAGACGATCTTCATGGGGACTCTTCCTTCGTTGTTGTTGCGAATGGGTTTTCGCGCTCGGCGCCCCTGACGGGCCGCTTCGCCCCTGCGCAGCGACTCGGCGCCATGCGGGGAGTGCGCGGCGGAATCGCTCGCGCTCGCGGTCTTTCGCCAGGGACATCGGGCACGGCACAGCTTAGTCATCCGGGCTCGGCCGGGCTTGATCCACGTCAACGCCCCCTGCAGGCCGCCCTCGTAGCCTCGCGGCATGGCATCTTCCAGCATCCCTGCCCCCGGTGCGCCGCTGTGCGCGCCGGCCGAGCCGTCCGCACCGGCAGCCGCATCCGCGCCTGTCGGCGGTGCGCCCGGCATCGCCGTGGACGCCGGCGATCCCGCATGGGCCGCGCTGGACGACCCCCTCGAGTGGCAGGCGTTCAGCCGCCCCGCGGCTGGACAGGCGCAGCGCTGGGAGTCGTGGCTCGCCATCGATGGCATGCACTGCGCGGCCTGCAGCCTGCTGGTGGAGCAGGCGCTTGCGACGGTCGAGGGCGTCGAATCGGTCGAGGTGAACGGCGCCACGCAGACGGCGCGCGTGGTGTGGCGCGACGGTGCCTGCAGGCCATCGCAGTGGCTGCGGGCGCTGCGCGGGGCCGGCTACGGAGCCCAGCCCGCCGGCGACCAGCTGGAGGCGGCGCCGCGCCGGCGCGCGCAGCGCGTGATGCTCTGGCGCTGGCTGGTGGCGGGGTTCTGCATGATGCAGGCCATGATGTATGCGCTGCCGATCTACGTGGCGGCGCCGGGCGAGATCACGCCCGACATCGAGGCGCTGCTGCGCTGGGGCGCCTGGATGATGACGCTGCCGGTGGTGCTGTTTTCCTGCTGGCCGTTCTTCTCCGCGGCGCTGCGCGACCTGCGCCACGGCCGCATCGGCATGGACGTACCGGTGGCGCTGGGCATCGTGATCGCCTTCGGCGCCAGCACGGCAGCGACCTTCGATCCGTCCGGGCCCTGGGGCAGCGAGGTCTGGTACGACTCGGTCACGATGTTCGTGTTCTTCCTGCTGTCGGGCCGGCTCATGGAGCTGCGCCTGCGCGACCGCACGGCGGGATCGCTGCAGGCCCTGATGCGCAGCCTGCCGGCCACCGTCGAGCGGCTCGATGCGCAGCGCGGTGAGTTCGTGCGGGTGCCGGTGCGCCGGCTTGCGGTCGGAGACCGGATCCGCGTGCTTGCCGGCGAGGTGGTGCCGGCGGACGGCGTGGTCGAGGCCGGTGACAGCCGCATCGACGAGGCCCTGCTCACCGGCGAATCCGCGCCGCGCCCGCGCGACGTCGGCGACGCCGTCATTGCAGGCAGCCACAACCTATCCGGCACGCTGTGCGTGCGGGTGGAGCGCGTCGGCCCCGACACCCGGTTCGCCGGCATCGTGGCCCTCATGGAGCGCGCCTCCGTCGAGAAGCCGCGCCTCGCGCAGCTGGCCGACCGCCTGGCCAGCCCCTTCCTCGTGGCGGTGCTGGGCGCCTCCGCGCTTGCCGCCGCGTGGTGGTGGGTGGCGGGGCCGGCGCACGCGCTGTCGGTCGCGGTGGCGGTCCTGATCGTGACCTGTCCCTGCGCGCTCTCGCTGGCCACGCCGGCCGCGACGCTCGCTGCCGCGGGGGCGCTGGCGCGGCGCGGCGTGCTGGTGCGCCAGCTGCAGGCGCTCGATCGCGCAGCCGGCATCGACACCGTGGTCTTCGACAAGACCGGCACGCTCACGCAGGACGCGCTGGTGCTGGGCGCGCTGCGCTGCCGCCCGGGCGAGCACGAAGACGAGGTGCTCGCTGCGGCAGCCGCGCTGGCGCGCCACTCGCTGCATCCGCTTTCTCGCGCCCTTGCGGCCGCCGCCGGTCGCGCGGTTCCGCAGGTCGAGGAGGTTCGCGAAATCGCAGGGCAGGGGCTCGAGGGGCGGCTCGCCAGTGGGACGCTGTGGATCGCGTCGCCCGCGGGCGATGCGGCCGCAGGTGGCGATACGCCCACGGCGCGGCGCCTGCGCCTGGGGTCGGCCGCCTTCTGCGGCCTCGATCGCCCAGCCGCCGACGGACCGCAGGTGCACCTGGCCGACGACGCGGGCTGGCTCGCCACCTTCGAATTCAGCGAGTCGCTGCGCAGCGACGCAGCGCCGGCCATCGCCGCCCTGCGCGAAGCAGGGCTGGAGCTGCGGCTGCTGTCCGGCGACCGGGCCGGCGCGGTGCGCCGCCTGGCCGAGCGCACAGGCATCGAGCGCTGGGAGGCCGGCTGCTCGCCCGAGGACAAGCTCGAGCGCGTGCGCGCGCTGCAGCGCCAGGGCCGGCGCGTGCTCATGGTCGGCGACGGCATGAACGACGGACCGGTGCTCGCGTGCGCGGACGTGTCGGCGGCCATGGGCCACGGGGTGCCGCTGGCCCAGGCGCGCTCGGACTTCATCGTCCAGAGCGGCCGACTGCTCGATGTGGCGTCGCTGGTGGCGCAGGCGCGCCGCAGCCGCCGCATCGTGCGCCAGAACCTCGCCTGGGCGGCGCTGTACAACGCCGCCTGCGTTCCGCTGGCGATCGCCGGGCTGATGCCGCCCTGGCTCGCCGGCCTGGGCATGGCCGCCAGTTCGCTGCTGGTGGTCGCCAACGCCGCCCGCCTGAGCCGCCTTCCCCGCACCTGACGCCATGGACATCCTCTTCGTTCTCATCCCGTTGTCCGTGGCGTTGGCCCTGCTGATCCTCGGCGGGCTCGGCTGGGCCGTCTGGCGCGGCCAGTTCGAGTCGGTGGACGCGGAAGGCGAGCGTATCCTGCAGGGCGACTGAGCACCGCGCGCGTGCCGCGGGCGCGTGCCGACGCGTGCCGCCGGTGCGTCGTGGCACACGGATCGCCACGCGTGCCGCTACGCCTGCGCCGCATCCGATGCCTTCGATCTGCGTGCTCCGGCGATGGCCGGCGTGCGAGCGCAGATCCGACGCCGCAGCGTCGCCGAACGCCGAACCCCGAACGCAGCTTGCAGCTTGCAGCCCGCACGCCGTCGGCTGCACGCATCGCCGCCGTGGTGCCGTGGTGCCGGCTTGACTTGCATCAAGAGCCCAGCGGCCCTCGCCGCCGACACTTTCCGCAACATCAACAAGGTGCAATCCATGACGACAGCCTCCGCTGCTTCCCCTGCCCGCTACCACGACACGGTGGTGCGGCAGTTCTCGCTCATGGCCGTGGTCTGGGGTGTGGTGGGCATGCTGGTCGGCGTGTTCATCGCGGCCCAGCTCGCCTGGCCCGAGCTCAATTTCGGCATCCCCTGGCTTAGCTATGGGCGCCTGCGGCCGCTGCACACCAACGCGGTGATCTTCGCCTTCGGCGGCTGCGCGTTGATCGGCACCAGCTACTGGGTCGTGCAGCGCACGTGCCACGTGCCGCTGTTCGCGCCCAAGCTCGCGGCCTTCACCTTCTGGGGCTGGCAGGCGGTGATCGTGGCCGCGGCCATCAGCCTGCCGCTGGGCTACACCTCGGGCAAGGAATACGCCGAACTCGAATGGCCCATCGACATCCTGATCACGCTGGTGTGGGTGTCCTATGCCATCGTGTTCTTCGGCACCGTGGGCACGCGCAAGGTGCGCCACATCTATGTGGCCAACTGGTTCTACGGGGCGTTCATCCTGGCGGTGGCCATCCTGCACCTGGTCAACAGCGCCGCGATTCCCGCCGGGTGGATGAAGTCCTACTCGGCCTACGCCGGCGTGCAGGACGCGATGATCCAGTGGTGGTACGGCCATAACGCGGTGGGCTTCTTCCTCACCGCCGGCTTCCTGGGAATGATGTACTACTTCATTCCCAAGCAGGCCGAGCGTCCGGTCTACAGCTACCGCCTGTCCATCGTCCACTTCTGGGCGCTGATCTTCACCTACATGTGGGCGGGCCCGCACCACCTGCACTTCACCGCGCTGCCCGACTGGACGCAGAGCGTGGGCATGCTGTTCTCGCTGATCCTGCTGGCGCCCAGCTGGGGCGGAATGATCAACGGCGTGATGACGCTCTCCGGCGCCTGGCACAAGCTGCGCGACGACCCGGTGCTGCGCTTCCTGATCGTGTCGCTGTCCTTCTACGGCATGAGCACCTTCGAGGGCCCGATGATGTCCATCAAGACCGTCAACGCGCTGTCGCACTACACCGACTGGACCGTGGGCCACGTGCATTCCGGCGCCCTCGGCTGGGTGGGCCTGATCTCCATGGGCTCGCTCTACTACCTGATCCCGCGCCTGTTCGGGCAGAAGAAGATGTACAGCGTGCCGGCCATCGAGCTGCACTTCTGGCTCGCCACCCTGGGCATCGTGCTGTACATCGCCGCCATGTGGATCGCCGGCGTGATGCAGGGCCTGATGTGGCGCGCGATCAATCCCGACGGCACCCTGACCTACACCTTCGTCGAGTCGGTCAAGGCGAGCTACCCCTTCTACGTGATCCGCGTGCTCGGCGGCGTGCTGTACCTGGGCGGCATGCTGGTCATGGCCTGGAACACCTGGATGACCGTCGCCGGCGGCCGGGCGCTGCGCCTGAGCGTGCCCACGCCGGCCCACGCCTGAGCAACGCACGCACTGGCACGCGATAGGAAAACCCATCATGAGCAACGCCCAACCCAAGGCTGGCTTCTCGCACGAGAAGGTCGAGACCAGCAACTTCCTGATGATCGTGCTGATCCTGCTGGTGGTCGCCATCGGCGGACTGGTCGAGATCGTCCCGCTCTTCTTCCAGAAGTCCACCACCGAGGCGGTGCAGGGCGTCAAGCCGTACACCGCGCTGCAGCTGGCCGGGCGCGACATCTACCT
Organism: Ramlibacter sp. AN1015; assembly: GCF_037726105.1. NCBI lineage: Bacteria > Pseudomonadati > Pseudomonadota > Betaproteobacteria > Burkholderiales > Comamonadaceae > Ramlibacter > Ramlibacter sp. AN1015. The sequence continues at coordinate 66,150 of NZ_JBBJUM010000013.1, read as the reverse complement.
GCGCGAGGGTTGCTACAACTGCCACTCGCAGATGATCCGCCCCTTCCGCGCCGAGACGCTGCGCTACGGGCACTACTCGGTGGCCGGTGAATTCGTCTACGACCATCCCTTCCAGTGGGGCAGCAAGCGCACGGGGCCCGACCTGCACCGCGTGGGCGGCAAGTACAGCGACGAATGGCACCGCGTGCACCTGGTCAACCCGCGCGACGTGGTGCCCGAATCGAACATGCCGGCCTATCCGTGGCTGGAGAAGAAGGTGCTCGATCCGGCCGAGATCCAGCCGAAGATGCGCGCGCTGCGCATGGTGGGGGTGCCCTACACCGAAGAGGAGATCGGCAAGGCGCCGGCGGACGTCAAGGGCCGCACCGAGATGGACGCGCTGATCGCGTATCTGCAGGGCATGGGCCTGGCGCTGAAGTAAGGAGTAGAGAGACCATGGACATCACCACCATGCGCATCCTGGCGACGCTGTTCTCGCTGGGCACCTTCCTCGCCATCGCGGCCTGGGCCTATGCCCGCGGCAACCGCGAGCGTTTCGACGACGCCGCCGCCGTCCCCTTCCAGCACGACGAATAAGGAGCTGCAGCGATGAGCGACTTCACCGGAAATTTCTGGTCGGTCTTCGTGGCCGGCCTCACCCTCGTGAGCATCGTGGCGTGCCTGGTGCTGCTCTGGGTCACGGCGCGCACGCGGGTCGCGTCCGACGCCGACAACACCACCGGTCACGTCTGGGACGAGGACCTGCGCGAGATGAACAACCCGATGCCGCGCTGGTGGATGTGGCTGTTCGTGCTCACCATCGTCTTCTCGCTGCTGTACCTGGTGGCCTATCCCGGGCTGGGCAGCTACCAGGGGCAACTCAACTGGAGCACCGCGGGCAACTACGAGAAGGAGATGTCCCGGGCGCGCGAGCAGCTCGAGCCGCTCTATGCCCAGTTCGCCGCGCGCAAGCCCGAGGACCTGGCCGGCGACCCGAACGCCATGGCGATCGGCGAGCGCGTGTTCATGAACCAGTGCTCGCAGTGCCACGGCTCCGACGGCCGCGGCAGCAAGGGCTTCCCCAATCTGGCCGACCGCGACTGGCTCTGGGGCGGCGAGCCCGCGCAGATCGCGCAGTCCATTCACCAGGGCCGCACCGGCGCCATGCCGCCGATGGGCGCGGCGGTGGGCGGCAGCGATGACGTGAAGAACGTCGCCCACTACGTGCTGAGCCTGTCCAAGGCGCCGCACGACTCGCTGCGGGCCCAACTCGGACGCGGCAAGTTCACCGCCTGCGCGGCCTGCCACGGCATGGACGGCAAAGGCAACGCGGCGCTCGGCGCCCCGAACCTCACGGATGACGTGTGGCTGCACGGCTGGGGCGAGCAGGCCATCGTGAACATCATCAACAACGGCAAGACCAGCCAGATGCCCGCCCAGCAAGGCAAGTTGACGGATGCGCAGATCCACGTGCTGTCGGCCTACGTCTGGGGTTTGTCGAACAAGGCGCCGGCGGTGCGGCACTGAGTCGGACCGCGGCGAGGTGCCCGCGCGGCGGCCAACAGGCGGCGAGCGCGGCCCCTGCCGCGCCTGGAGCCGCGCCGGTCGGCCGGTGGCATGCACGGCGGCTGGGCTGGGGCATCGCCAGCCCATCGGTTGTCGCCACGGCGGGGCTTCGGCCCCGCTGCTCATTTAGGGAAGGCCCTGAGGTAGGCAGCACACGGCGCCGGGCGTAATACCCTGGTCACCACCAACCATCAGGAGACCTGCCCATGCCCCGTGTCCACCATGCCCTGGCCGCCGTTGCCGCGCTCGCACTGCTGGGGGCCTGCTCGAGCCCCGCGCCGTCGCCGGGCGCCATGGCGCGCCAGGCCGCCGCCAGCGGCCCCATGACCTTTTTCGTCACCAGCGTCGGCAGCGGCCGGGGTGCCGATCTCGGCGGACTGGCCGGGGCCGACGCCCACTGCCAGCGGCTGGCAGCGGCCGTCGGCGCCGGCCACCGCACCTGGCGTGCCTACCTGAGCACGCCACCCACCTTCCCGTCCGCTGCCAACCCGAAGGGTGTTCCGGCAGTGAACGCCCGTGACCGCATCGGCTCGGGCCCCTGGCACAACTCCCGCAATTCGCTGATCGCGAGCGACCTCGAGCACCTGCACAACGGCAACAACATCAGCAAGGAAACCGCGCTGGACGAACGCGGCAATCCGGTGCGAGGCCGCGGCGAGCAACCCAACGAACACGACATCCTCACCGGCTCGCGCTCCGACGGCACCGCCTTCGCGCCCCAGACCGACACCACCTGCAAGGCCTGGACCTCTTCCGCACCCGACGGATCGGCCGTGGTCGGCCACCACGACCGCAGCGGCCCGATGCCCGAGAACTGGGCCCGTTCCTGGAACTTCTCTCACCAGTCGGCCGGCTGCAACCAGGAGGCCCTGGTGCGCACCGGGGGCTCCGGGCGTTTCTACTGCTTCGCGGCGAACTAGCAGCCGACCGGACGCGGGCGCTCGCAGCGCAGCCGCCCGCTCGAGCGGCGGCGGACCGGCCCGCTGCCCCGGCGGGCGCAGCGCGCGCTGCGTGCCCGCATCCGGGCCAGGTACCCGAATGCGCCCGCACATGACTTAGGACAAGTGCCTGGCACCGGCGGCAGCGCACCATGACGGCAGTTCCGCTACCACCGCGAAGCCGCCGTGAAAGTCATCCCCATCGTGCCCGTGCCCCACGAGCCCCCGCCGGAGGGCGAAACGCAGTCGCTCTACGAGGCACACAAGAAGGTCTATCCGCGCAGCGTGCAGGGCCGGTTCACCAATTGGCGGTGGACCTGCGTGCTGCTGACGCAACTCGTGTTCTACGGCCTGCCCTGGCTGCAGTGGGGCGAGCGCCAGGCGGTGCTGTTCGACCTCGCGGCGCGCCGCTTCTATCTCTTCGGCTATGTCCTGTACCCGCAGGACTTCATCTATCTCACCGGCCTGCTGGTGGTGAGCGCGCTCTCGCTGTTCCTCTTCACCGCCGTGGCGGGGCGCCTGTGGTGCGGCTTCGCCTGCCCGCAGACCGTCTACACCGAAATGTTCCTGTGGATCGAGCGCCGCCTCGAGGGGGACCGCAACGCCCGGCTGAAGCTCGACGCCGCACCGATGTCGGTCGAGAAGCTGGCGCGCAAGGGCGGCAAGCACCTGCTGTGGCTGGCGCTCGCGCTGTGGACGGGCTTTACCTTCGTGGGCTATTTCACGCCGGTCCACGAACTCGGCCAGGAGCTGCTGCACGCCCGCATGGGTTCGTGGGAGGTGTTCTGGGTCCTGTTCTACGGCGGGGCGACCTGGGGCAATGCCGGCTTCCTGCGCGAGCAGGTGTGCAAGTACATGTGCCCGTACGCCCGCTTCCAGAGCGCCATGTTCGACAAGGACACCCTGATCGTGAGCTACGACGCCGCCCGCGGCGAGCCGCGCGGCTCGCGCGGGCGCAAGGTCGATTTCGCCGCACAGGGCCTGGGCAGCTGCATCGACTGCACGCTGTGCGTGCAGGTCTGTCCGACCGGCATCGACATCCGCAAGGGGCTGCAATACGAATGCATCGGCTGCGCCGCCTGCGTTGATGTGTGCGACAGCGTGATGGACAAGATGAACTACCCGCGCGGGCTGATCCGCTTCACCACGCAGAACGCGCTGGCCGGCGGCTGGGACCACGCCCGCATGCTGCGCAGGGTGCTGCGCCCGCGCGTGCTCGTCTACACGGCCATCCTGGGGGTGCTGTCGTTCGCGATCGCGCTGAGCCTGGCGATGCGCACGCCGCTGAAGGTGGACGTGGTGCGCGACCGCGCCGCGCTGGCGCGCATCGTCGCCGGTGGCAAGCTGGAAAACGTCTATCGCCTGCAGATCATGAATGCGACCGAAGAGCCGCAGACCTACCACCTGTCCGCGACGGGGTTGCCCGGGCTGGCGGTGGCATCGGAGGCCGACTTCACCGTCGGTCCGGCCCAGTCCCGCTGGGTTCCCGTGCGCCTGCAGCTGCCCTATGGCGGCGCCGAGCCCGGATCGCACCCCATCCACTTCACCATCGGCACCGCCTCGGGCGACGCGCAGGTCCGCGAGAAATCCGTGTTCCTGGTGCCACGATAGAAAGGCATTCCCTCCCATGCATGACACGCAAGACGACGCGCTGCGCAGCAGCAGCCCCTGGTGGCACCACGGCCACGTCTGGCTGGTGATCGCCGGGCCCGTGATCGTGGTGATCGCGGGCATCGCTACCCTGGTACTGGCGGTGCGCACGCCCGACCCGCTGGTGGCCGAGGACTACTACCGCCGCGGCATCGAGATCAACAGGACGCTGGCCGAGGAACAGGCCAAGGGCCTGCTGCCGGCCGTGCAGGGACGCAACCACGCCGCATCGCCGGCGCCGGCGCGCTGACCGCCATGGCCACCACTCCCTGGGGTCGCGTGGCGATGCTGGTGGCGTGGCCCGCCTTCCTCGGCGCCTGCGTGCTGGAGATGGCGGTGTTCGCGCTGGTCGATCCGCTGGAGCTGTCCTGGGCAGGCGGGCCCCTGGGCTGGAGCCGCCAGGCGGTCTACACCGCGGCCTTTTTCGTGTTCTGGATAACCTGCATGCTGTCCAGCGCGCTGTGCCTGCTGCTGGCGGGAGCAAGCGCAGCGGGTGGGGCACAGGCGGTCGCCGCCGCCGAGTGAGCGGGGCTGCCGCAGCGCGGCCCGCGCGTGCGGTAAATTTGGCGGCACCCCAATGCTCGCTGCCGCACCCGTGTCCCTTTCCCTCCTGCGTGATTCCGATGCCGCCAGCCGGCTTGCCGCGCTGCTCGACTCGGCCATGGACGCCATCATCAGCATCGATGCCCGCGAGCGCATCGTGCTGTACAACCGCGCGGCCGAACAGACCTTCGGCTGGCCCCCCGACGCGGTGATGGGACGGCCGCTGTCGATGCTGATTCCCGAGCGCTTTCGCGCCGGCCACGCGGCCCATGTGCACCACTTCGCCGACACCGGCGTCACCTCGCGCCGCAAGGGCGAGGGCATGGTGCTGTACGGCCTGCGGGCGGACGGCAGCGAGTTCCCGATGGACGCCTCCATCTCGCAGATCGACACGGCCGAGGGCAAGGTGTTCTCGGTCATCCTGCGCGACGTGACCGAGCGCGTGCGGGCGCGCCAGGACCTCGCGCGTTTCGCGACGGAGGCCAGCGCGATCCGCGAGCAGGAGAAGACGCGCGTTGCCCGTGAACTGCACGACGAGCTGGCGCAGTCGCTCACGGCGCTCAAGATGGACGCGATCTGGGTGCGCGACCACCTGGGCGACGATCCGGCGTCCGTGGCCACCAAGCTGGCCGGCATGCTGGAGATGCTGGACGCGAGCGTGGCCGCCACGCGTCGCATCTCGGCCGACCTGCGGCCCCTGGTGCTGGACGACCTGGGCCTGGTGCCGGCGATCGAATGGCTGGTGCAGAGCTTCACGCAACGTCATGGCGTGCCCTGCGCGCTCGACGCCGACGAGTCCCTGGAGCTGGGCGAGCCGCACGCGACGGCCGTCTTCCGCATCGTGCAGGAATCGCTCGCCAATGCGGCCAAGCACGCCCGCGCGAACCAGGTCTGGGTGCGGGTGGCGCGCGAAGGCCGCGAGATCGTGCTGTCGGTGCGCGACGACGGCCAGGGCTTTCGGACCGACGCCGACCGCAAGCCGCAGTCGCTCGGGCTGATCGGACTGCGCGAGCGGGCGCAGCTGCTGGAGGGCACGGTGCGCATTGCGTCGGCCCCGGGGCAGGGCACGCGCATCGAGGCGCGCATTCCGGCGCCTCGCGCCGACCTGGAGCCGACCGCATGATCCGCATCGTGATGGCCGACGACCACGCGATCGTCCGCGAGGGCCTCAAGCGCATCGTGGAGAGCGTCACCGACTTCCAGGTGGTCGGCGAGGCCGGTGACGGCGCCGAGGTGCTGCGCCTGGTGCGCGAGACCGACTTCGACCTGCTGGTGCTGGACCTGTCCATGCCCGGGCGCAGCGGCATGGAACTCATCAAGCTGGTCAAGGCCGAAAAGCCCCGCCTGCGCATCCTGGTGCTGAGCATGCACCAGGAGTCGCAATACGCGGTGCGGGCGATCAAGTCCGGCGCCAGTGGCTATCTCACCAAGGAAAGCGCGCCCGGTCAGCTCGAGCAGGCACTGCGCAAGATCGCGGCGGGCGGCGCGTGGATCAGCCCGGAAGTGGCGCAGCAGCTCGCCCTGGGCGCGATGCCGGGCGGAGGCGGCGAGACCCCGCCGCACGAATCGCTCTCGACGCGCGAGTTCGAGGTGTTCCGACAGCTTCTGGCGGGGCAGTCCGTGACCGAGATCGCGCAGCGCCTGAGCCTGTCGGTGAAGACGGTGAGCAGCCACAAGTCGAACCTGATGCACAAGCTCGGCGTGCACAGCCCCGCCGAGCTGGTGCGCTATGCCATGCGCCACGGCCTGGAGGAGGAGGGCGACGGGCCCTGACGCGGGGGCCGTCGGCAGCTGCACGATGCGCGCGCCGTGCCCCGCACCTGCATGCCGCGGCGCCGGCGCGTCGCGGGCCTTCAGGCCTGCGCGTCGCTGGTGCCCGACGCGAGAGGCGTGACCGAATCGAACAGCTCCAGGCTGCGCGCAACCTCCTCGCGCACCTGCAGGGCCGCGGCAGCCGGTGCGAGCTTGCCGACGCGAACGCCGAGCAGCCGGATGCGCTGGTCGAGATCGACGCGCTTGAGGCACTGGCCCGCCGCCTTGCGGATGGTCGCCGCGTCGCTGGTGAAGCGCTCCAGCGTCAGATCGCGGGTGGCGGTGCGGAAGTCGTCGTAGCGCAGCTTGATGCCGATGGTGCGGCCGACATAACCCTTGCGCTGCAGGTCGCCCGCGACGCGCTCGCACAGCTCGGTGAACACCGCCCCGAGCACCGCCTTGTCGCGCACCGCATGCAGGTCGCGCTCGAAGGTGGTTTCCCGGCTCATCGACACCGGCTCGCTTTCGGTCACCACCGGGCGGTCGTCGCGCCCCCATGCCGCATGGTGCATCCAGGTGCCGGTGGCCCGGCCGAAGTGCTCCACCAGCCACGCGCACTCGCGCGCGGCCATGTCCCCGATGGTGTGCACGCCCAGGGCTTGCAGGCGCGCGTCGGCCTTGGGTCCGATGCCATTGATCTTGCGCGCCGGTAGCGGCCAGATGCGCGAGGCGATCTCGTCGTCCCGCACGATCGAGATGCCGTTGGGCTTGTCGAATTCGCTCGCCATCTTGGCGATCAGCTTGTTCGGCGCGACGCCGATCGAGCAGGTCAGCCCCGTGCGCTCGAAGATGGCACGCTGGATCAGCCGTGCCAGCACCCGTCCGCCCTCGCGCTGTCCGCCAGGCACGTCGGTGAAGTCGATGTACACCTCGTCGACGCCCCGGTCCTCGACCAAAGGCGCGATCTCGCGGATGGTGGCCTTGAAGGCCCGCGAGACGCGGCGCACCTCGTCGAAGTCGGCCGGCAGCACCAGCGCCTGCGGGCACAGCCGCGCCGCCTTCATCATGCCCATGGCCGAGCCCACGCCGAACTGGCGCGCCGGGTAGGTGGCGGTGGTGATGACGCCGCGGCCGACATAGTCCTTGAGACGGGGAAAGGCATCGGCGGGAATCTCGCTCAGGGGCAGCTCCTTGAAGCGTTCGAGCAGCAACTCATCGACGCGCCTGCGGCCGCCGCCGATCACCACCGGAAGGCCCTTGAGCTGCGGATAGCGCAGCAACTCCACCGACGCGAAGAACGCGTCCATGTCGAGATGGGCGATACGGCGCTGCCGGGACATGGTTTCTATTGTCGCCTTGACCTGACGCAAGCGACGCCGCTGCGGCTGCCGCCATCATCCGCGCCGCATGCGCATCCCAGACGTTCTCTTGTTCGCCGCTCCTTCATGCCGCCGCCGGTAGCCCGCGTCCTGTATGCGAGCCGCGCGTGCCTCGAGAAGCCGGTGTTCGGCGAGCTCGAACGCATCCGACGCAGTGCGCTGCGCAACAACCAGGCCCTGGGCGTGCACACCGCGCTCTTGCACCAGGCTGGCTGGTTCCTGCAGTGGAAGGAGGGACCCGCGGTCGGCATGCACCGGCTGATGGAGCGGGTGGCGCGCGATGCGCGGCACCGCGAGCTGCAGGTGGTGCACGCGAGCCGCGGTCCGCGGCTGCTCGATGGCCCCTGGTCCATGGCGGTCGTGCCCTGCGACGAGCCGCCCCACGTGCTGGCGCAGCGCATCGCGCGTGCGGCAAGCGCAGGCGCGCGGGACCAGGACCGCGCAGTGGGGCCCGCCGAGGTGTGGTGCCGCATCGCCATGCCGCTGCGCTGCGGCCAGGGCGGCGAGTTCCAGGAGTCGGACGCATGCCAGCGCGTCCTGTTGGCCAGTGCGGTGGGAACGACCGCGTTCGAACTGGTGCGCTGGCTGGCGGCGCGGCACGGCGCCGCGGTGGCGCACCGGCGCTTCGCGGCGCTCGCGCGCGATGTCGCATCCGAACTCGCCGACTTGCGCGTGCAGGGCCGTGCCTTGCGCATCGTCTCGCTGGCGCGCAAGGGCTTGGCCGTGCCGCTCGCGCGCGCGCTGCTGCAGGCCAACTCGCATCTCGTCTTGCTGCTGTGCGGCGAGGCCGCGCGGGACGCAGCGCTGCTCGACAGCATGGCCGCTGCTTGCGCGGGCCACGCGCAGCCGCCGATGCTGGTCGGTGTGGGGCCCGATGTGCGCGCGCATGGGGCGCTGCTCGCGCTGGCCGCCAGCCGCCGTCTGGCGTACGTGCCTGCCATCGCCGATCCGCGCGACTACGCCGGCGTCTGGGCGGCGCTGCAGCCGGTGCTGGCGCAGTAGAAGACGCCGTGGCGGGCGCAGGAGAGGACGGCGGGGCCGGGGCGCAGCCGCGGGTGCTCGAACCGGCGCGGGTACTGCGCTGCAGCACCGGCCTTGCGCTGTCAGGTCGGGTAGGTGCCCGGCAGCAGGATGCTGCGGTCCACCGTGTTGATGTCGGTGCGGCCGCAGAAGGCCATGGTGATGTCGAGTTCCTTGTGGATGATCTGCAGGGCCTTGGTCACGCCCGCTTCGCCCATGGCGCCGAGCCCATACAGGAAGGCGCGGCCGATGTAGGTGCCCTTGGCTCCGAGGGCGACGGCGCGCAGCACGTCCTGGCCGGAACGGATGCCGCCGTCCATGTGCACCTCGATGCGCTCGCCCACGGCTGCCACGATCTGCGGCAGTGCCGAGATGGAGGAGGGGGCTCCGTCGAGCTGGCGGCCACCGTGGTTGGAGACGATGAGCGCATCGGCGCCGGACTCCACTGCGCAGTGCGCGTCCTCCACGTCCTGGATGCCTTTGAGAATGAGCTTGCCGCCCCAGCGCTTCTTGATCCACTCGACGTCGGCCCACGACAGCGAGGGATCGAACTGCTTGCCCGTCCATTCGGCAAGCGAGCCCATGTTCTCGATGCCCTTGACGTGGCCGTAGATGTTGCCGAAGTTGCGGCGCGGCGTTCGCAGCATGCCCATGCACCAGCGCGGCTTCGTAGCGAGGTTCAGCAGGTTGCGCAAGGTGGGGGCGGGCGGCGCCGACAGGCCGTTGACGATGTCCTTGTGGCGCTGCCCCATCACCTGCAGGTCGAGCGTGAGCACCAGCGCAGAACAGTTGGCCGCCTTGGCCCGGTCGATCAGCCGGCCGATGAAATCGCGGTCGCGCATCACGTACAGCTGGAACCAGAACGGGTGGTTGTCGGTGCCGCGGGCAACGTCCTCGATGGAGCAGATGCTCATGGTCGAGAGCGTGAACGGGATGCCGAATGCCTTGGCGGCACGCGCGGCAAGGATCTCGCCGTCGGCATGCTGCATGCCGGTGAGGCCGGTGGGTGCGATGGCCACCGGCATCGCCACCTCCTGGCCGACCATGGTGGTGCGCGTGCTGCGCCCCTCCATGTTCACCGCCACCCGCTGGCGGAACTTGATGGCGGCGAAGTCTGTTTCGTTGGCGCGGTAGGTGCTCTCGGTCCACGAACCGGAATCGGCGTAGTCGTAGAACATGCGCGGCACGCGCTTGCGCGCGAGCACGCGCAGGTCGTCGATGGTGGTGATCACGGGCACGGTCGTCTCCTCGGTCTGGCGGCCGATGCTAGCCGAGCCGTGGCGCGGCCCCGTTTGAAGAATTTTGTGCGGCGCGGAAATTTATTGGGATGCCGCCGGCAGTGCGCGGCCGCTTTCGCCGGATGCGCGCGCCGCCGCGTCAGGCGCGGGGCTTTTCCAGCAGCGCCAGCAGTTCCTCGGGCGCGACGGGCTTGACCAGGTGGGCATCGAAGCCGGCTTCCATGCTGCGGCGGCGGTCGTCCTGCTGGCCCCAGCCGGACACGGCAACGAGCCGCAGCCCACGTCCCCAAGGCTGGGCGCGGATGCGCTGGCAGGCTTCGTAGCCGTTCAGGCGTGGCATGCCGAGATCCAGGACCACGGCGTCGGGGCGCAGCTCGTCGGCCTTTTCGACGCCTTCCAGGCCGTCGTACGCGGTCGCGGTGCGGCAGCCCATGATCTCGAGCACCTCGGCCAGCGTGTCCGCGGCGTCGTGGTTGTCATCGACCACGAGCACATGGAGCGAGCCCTGGTCGGTGGTGGTTGGAGTGTGCTGGGTCATGGGTGCGCGGGGCGGCGCTCGATCGAAAGAAGATTCATTTTCGGGGCGTCAGGGTGGAGGTGCGAAGCCGCTTACAAGGTGTTGCCGACCCGGGACAGGTTGACTGGCGGGGCTTGCCGGCTCATGCGAGGCGGGCCCGGTGCAGCGCCACCTGCCGGCGCACCTGCGCCGGCGCGGTGCCGCCGGCGATGTCGCGGGCATCCAGCGAGCCGCGCAGCGACAGCACCTGGAACACGTCCTCGCTGATCGCCGGATGAAACCGCTGCAACTCGTCCAGGGGGAGCTGGGCCAGGTCGATCTGCCGGGCGCTCGCGGCCTTCACCGCGTGCGCCACCGTTTCGTGCGCATCGCGGAACGGCAAGCCCTTCTTGACCAGGTAGTCGGCCAGGTCGGTCGCGGTGGCATGCCCGCGCAGCGCCGCCTGCTCCATCGCCTGCGGTCGCACGGTAATGCCGCCGACCATCTCGGCGAAGATGCGCAGCGTGTCCTTGAGGGTGTCGGCCGTGTCGAACAGCGGCTCCTTGTCTTCCTGGTTGTCCTTGTTGTAGGCCAGGGGCTGACCCTTCATCAGCGTGAGCAGTCCCACCAGGTGCCCGACCACGCGACCGGTCTTGCCGCGGGCGAGCTCGGGGACGTCGGGGTTCTTCTTCTGCGGCATGATCGACGAGCCGGTGGTGAAGCGGTCGGCCAGTTCGATGAAGCCGAAGTTCTGGCTCATCCACAGGATCAGTTCCTCGGAGAGCCGGCTCACGTGCACCATTGCCAGCGAGGCGGCGGCGGTGAACTCGATGGCGAAGTCGCGGTCGCTGACCGCGTCGAGCGAGTTCTGGCAGATGCCGTCCATATCGAGCGCCCGCGCCACCTGCTCGCGGTCCAGCGGGTAGCTGGTGCCGGCCAGGGCGGCGGCGCCCAGGGGCAGGCGGTTGACCCGCCGACGCACGTCGGCCATGCGCTCGGCGTCCCGCGCGAACATCTCGACGTAAGCCAGCATGTGGTGGCCGAAGCTCACGGGCTGCGCCACCTGCAGGTGCGTAAAGCCGGGGAGGATGGTCTCGGCGTGTTGCTCCGCGAGCTGCAGCAGGGCCTTCTGCAGGTCGGACAGCAGGCCCTGGATCAGGTCGATTTCGCCGCGCAGCCACAGGCGCACGTCGGTGGCGACCTGGTCGTTGCGGCTGCGGCCCGTGTGCAGCCGTTTGCCGGCGTCGCCCACCAGCTGCGTCAGGCGCGCCTCGATGTTCAGGTGCACGTCCTCCAGGTCCAGCTTCCAGTCGAACTCGCCGCGCTCGATCTCGCCGGCGATCTGCTGCATGCCGCGCTCTATGGCGGCGCGGTCCTCGGCCGAGATGATGCCCTGCGACGCGAGCATGGCGGCATGGGCGAGCGAGCCCTGGATGTCGGCGCGCCACAGGCGCTTGTCGAACCCCACGCTGGAGGTATAGCGCTTGACCAGATCGCTCATGGGCTCGGAGAACAGCGCGGACCAGGCCTGGGACTTGTGATCGAGTTGGTTGGAGGACATGGACGAGGGGGGAATAATCGGGGCCTGGACAGCACCGCGGCACATGCCGCAGACATCGCCCGATGCGGGACCAGCGAATTTTATCGGCCTTCACCGACCTCCCCGACGCGCCGGCGCCGCCCCGCCCGGCGGCGCCGCGCATGCTGGTCTTCGACGCCTGCCATGCCGGCGTCGTGCTGCGCACCCTGCTGTTCGTCGAGGCGGTGGTCTGGGTCGGCGCGATGTTCGTCGCCAGCGGCTGGCGCGACTGGCTCGAACGCGTGGCCTTCCTCAGTGGCGGCACGCTCGCGGCCATCCTGGGCTGGCTGCTGGTGGCCTGCAGCGCCAAGGGACTGCTGGCGCGGCTGCCCATCGCGGTGCAGCAGGCCTGCGGCGTGGTCCTCGGCGCGCTGGCGGGCCTGTACGGGTGTGGCGTGCTGGTGCTGGCGGCCGCCCCGCTGCGGGCGCCCTGGCTCGCGTCGGCCTGCGCGGGCGCGCTGCTCGCCTGGGCGGTGGTGGCGGCGCTGGTGTGGCGTGCCAAGGGGCGCATGCCGGCCGACACCACGGCGCGCCTGGCCGAACTGCAGGCACGCATCCGGCCGCACTTCCTGTTCAACACCCTCAACACCGCCGTCGCCCTGGTGCGCGAGGATCCCGCGCGCGCCGAGGCGGTCCTGGAGGATCTGGCCGACCTGTTTCGCCACGCGCTGTCGGAACACGGCGAGGCGGTGACGCTGTCGGAGGAGGTGGCGCTGGCGCGCCGGTACCTCGACATCGAGCAGGTGCGCTTCGGCGAACGCCTGCGCGTGGAGTGGGCGCTGGATCCCCGCGCCGGTGGCGCGAAGGTGCCGCCGCTGGTGCTGCAGCCGCTGGTGGAGAACGCCGTCATGCACGGCGTGGAGCCCAGCGCCGACGGCGCGCAGGTACGCATCAGCACCGAGCGGCGCAGCGGCACGGTAGTCATCAAGGTCACCAACACCGTGCCCAACGGTCAGGGCCGTCCTGGCAACGGCGTGGCCCAGGAGAACGTGCGCGAGCGCCTGCGCCTGCTGCACGACGTGCACGCGCTGTTCCACAGTGGCCTGCACGAGGGGGTCTATCAGGTGCGCCTCGAGGTGCCGGCGTGAGGCCTCGGCGCACGTCGCACGGGCGGCCTGGCGCCGCAGCGCGGGGCGCGCAGGCCCCGCGCCTGCGTCGCCCGGTCGCCCCCGCGAGCCAGGCCCGCGCGACGCGCTGTGCGGAGGTCCGGCGGTGAGCATGCCCGGACTTCAGGTGCTGCTGGTCGATGACGAGGTCCTGGCGCGCTCGCGCCTTCGCAACCTGCTGGCCGACTGCCGCGACCCCGCGGCCGATGTGGCGGGCGAGGCCGGCAACGCGTCGCAGGCGCTCGAACTGCTGCGCCGCCAGCGCTTCGACCTGGTGCTGCTGGACGTGCGCATGCCCGCGACCGATGGCCTGAGCCTCGCCCAGGAGATCCGCCGCCTGCCGCTGCCGCCGCCGGTGGTGTTCGTGACCGCCCACGCCGATCACGCCGTGCAGGCCTTCGACCTCGAGGCGCTGGACTACCTCACCAAGCCGGTGCGGCTCGCGCGGCTGCAGCAGGCCCTGCAGAAGGTCGAGCGGCAGGCCCTGGTGCGGGCGCAGGCCGGTGGTGCGCTCGCAGCGACGGAGTCCCTGGTCATCCAGGACCGAGGGCACCTTGTCCGACTCCCGCTGTCGGAGGTGATCTATTTCAAGGCCGAACTCAAGTACGTGACCGTCCGCACGGCCAGCCGCAGCTATATTTCCGATGCGTCCTTGAGCGAGCTCGAAGAACGGCACGGTGCGCAGTTCCTGCGCATCCACCGCAATGCCCTGGTCGCCCGGCGCGCGCTGCGCGCGCTGGAGCGGCACGACGACCCCGAAGAGGGCGAGGGATGGGCGGTGCGGCTCGAGGGCATCGACGAACTGCTGGCGGTGTCGCGCCGGCAGCTCGCCGCGGTACGGGAGGCGCTCACGCGCTGAGGAATCGAGGGGACGCGGGCCAGTACGCGGGAACCCCATGAATCAGGAAGAGCAGGTAGACAAAGTCCTCGAGCAGGTGCCGCAGCCCGAGCCGCTGGGGCCCAAGGACCCGCCCGAGAGCGTCGTTCCGGCGCCCGCCGACCCGCGCAGCATTGCGCTGGCGGTGCTGGCGGCAATCGCGGTCCTGGCGGTGCTGCGCTGGGCCAGCGCCTTTTTCATCCCGGTCATGCTGGGTTTCCTGCTCTCGTATGCGCTGGGCCCGATCGTCGAGATGATGGTGCGCATGCGCGTGCCCCGGGCTGTCGGGGCGGGGATGCTGATTCTTTTCATTCTGTCCGGCGGTGCCGGCCTGGTGTACTCCCTGGCCGACGACGCCGCCGCCCTCATCCGCACGCTGCCCGATGCCGCCGAACGCCTGGGCGCGGCGCTGGGCAACCGATCGGTGGCCGAGCCGACCCCGATCGAAACCGTCCAGCGCGCGGCCGCGGAACTCGAACGCGCCACCGACAACGTGCCCAAACCGACGCCGCCGAACGTGCAGCGGGTGCTGGTCGAGAAGCCCGGCTTCGACGTCCGCGACCACCTGTGGACCGGCACCGTGGGTCTGGTGAGCCTGGTCGGCCAGATCGTGCTGGTCGCGTTCCTCACCTATTTCCTGCTCATCTCCGGCGATACCTTCCGGCGCAAGCTGGTGAAGATCACCGGCCCGAGCCTGAGCAACAAGAAGCTCACCGTGCAGGCGCTCGATGAGATCCATGCCCAGATCCAGCGCTACCTGCTGGTGCAGGTGCTCGCCAGCGTGCTGGTGGGGGTTTCGACGGCGATCGTGTTCGCGCTCCTTGGGCTGAAGCATGCCGCCGTCTGGGGCGTGGCGGCAGCCGTGCTGAACCTGGTGCCTTATGTCGGCTCCATCCTGGTCACGGGGGCGGCGGCGCTGGTCGCCTTCCTGCAGTTCGGCGAGGTGCAGCCGGCGCTGGTGGTCGCGGGCGCTTCGCTGGTGATCAACACCCTGGAGGGTTACCTGCTGGTGCCCTGGCTGACCAGCCGCGCCAACAGCATGAACGCCGTCGCCGTGTTCATCGGCGTGCTGGCCTGGGGCTGGCTCTGGGGCGTGTGGGGGCTGCTGCTCGGCATTCCGATCATGATGATCGTGAAGGCGGTGTGCGACCGCATCGAGGACCTCAAGCCGGTGGGGGAGTTGCTCGGAACCTGACGAGGCGGCGGCTGCTGCGGCCGTCGCCGGCGCGTGACCTCACCCGGTGTTGCGCAGCCCCGCGGCGATGCCGTTGATCGACATGTGTATGCCGCGCTGCACGCGGTCGTCGCTGCGGCCCTCGCGATGGCGGCGCACCAGCTCCACCTGCAGGTGGTGCAGCGGGTCGATGTAGGGAAAGCGGTGCCGGATCGAGCGCTGCAAGGCGGGGTTGCCTGCCAGGCGCTGCTTCTCGCCGGTGATCAGCTGCAGCGCGTCCACCGTGCGCTGCCACTCGGCCTCGATCGAAGCGAAGACCCGCTTGCGCAACCGTGCATCGGGCACCAGCTCGCCGTAGCGCGAGGCGAGCGCAAGGTCGCTCTTGGCCAGCACCATGTCGATGTTCGACAGCAGGGTGCGGAAGAACGGCCAGTGGCGCACCATCTTCTGCAGCAGCGCCAGGGCCTCCTTGCGCGGCTGCGGCCCGGCGAGAAAGGCTTCCACGGCCGAACCGAATCCGTACCAGCCGGGCAGGGTCAGGCGGCACTGGCCCCAGCTGAAGCTCCAGGGAATGGCGCGCAGGTCTTCGATGCGCTGGCTGGCCTTGCGCGAGGCCGGCCGCGAGCCGATGTTCAAACCCGCGATCTCACGGATCGGGGTGGCGCCGTAGAAGTAGTCGGTGAAGCCCGGCGTCTCGTAGATCAGCGCGCGGTAGGCGCGCATGCCGGCCTGCGACAGCGCTTCGGCCGCGTCGATGAAGGCCCTGGGCGCCGGCTTGGTGGGCTGCAGCAGGGTCGCCTCCAGCGTCGCGGCCACCAGGGTCTCGAGGTTGCGCCGCCCGATCTCGGGGTTGGCGTACTTGGAGCCGATCACCTCGCCCTGTTCGGTGAGCCGGATCTGGCCGCGCACGGTGCCGGGGGGCTGCGCCAGGATGGCCTCGTAGCTCGGGCCGCCGCCCCGGCCGACGGTGCCGCCGCGGCCATGGAACATGCGCAGCCGGATGGCGTGGCCGTTGGCCAGCTCGTCGAAGAGTTCGACCAGGGCGATTTCGGCGCGGTACAGCTCCCAGTTGCTGGTGAAGATGCCGCCGTCCTTGTTGCTGTCGCTGTAGCCGAGCATGATGTCCTGCTCGGCGCCCGAGCGCTGCACCATGCGGGCGATGCCCGGGAGCGCATAGAACTCGCGCATGATCGGCGCGGCGCTGCGCAGGTCCTCGATGGTCTCGAACAGCGGCACCACGATCAGCTGCGCGACGGCACGGTCGTCCAGCGTGCCCGTCATGAGGCCAACTTCCTTCTGCAGCAGCAGCACTTCCAGCAGGTCGCTCACCGACTCGGTGTGGCTGATGATGTAGTGGCGGATCGCCTGGGCCCCGAAGCGCAGTCGCAGGCGCAGGGCGGACTCGAAAACCCCGATTTCGCGCATGGCGTGCTCGGAGTACTCGGCGCCGATCACCCGCAGCGGGCGGGCGTCGCACAGCAGGCGCATCAGCAGCGTGCGCCGTTGCGCCTCCGGCAGGGCCGCGTAGTCGGCCTCGATGCGCGCGCGGGCCAGCAGCTCGGCCACCACCGCCTCGTGCTGGTCCGAGCTCTGGCGCAGGTCCATGGTGGCGAGATGGAAGCCGAACACCTCGACCGCCCGCATGAGCGCACCGAGCCGCTGCGCCACGATGGCCTCGCCGTGGTTGGCGAGCAGCGAGGCGCGGACCACCTCCAGGTCGGCGAGGAATTCGCCGGCGCCGGCATAGGCGTTTTGCGGTGCCAGTGCGTGCCGCGCGGCGTCGCCGCCGGTGAGCGTCTTCAGCGTCGCCGCGAGCCGCGCGTACATGGCGGCCAGCGCGCGGCGATAGGGTTCGTCGCGCCGGTGCTCGCTCTGATCGGGCGAGGCGTCGGCCAGTGCCTGCATGGCCGGCGAGACCGGCACCAGCATGGCCGACAGCGACAGCTCGCCGCCCAACAGATGCACTTCGGTCAGGTAGTGGCGCAGCGCCACCTCGGCCTGGCGGCGCAGCGCGTATTCGAGCGTATCGACCCCGACGTTGGGATTGCCGTCGCGGTCGCCGCCGATCCACATGCCCATGCGAAGGAAGCTGGCGAGGCGCGGCTGCCCGAGATCGCGTTCGAGGTCGGCGTAGAGCCGAGGGATCTCGCGCAGGAAGGTCGCTTCATAGTAGGAGAGGGCGTTCTCGATCTCGTCGGCCACCGTGAGCTTGCTGAAGCGCAGCAGCCGCGTCTGCCACAGCTGCATGACGCGGGCGCGGATCTGCGCCTCGTTTGCGGCCAGCTCGCGCGGCGCGAGGGCGTCCTTGGGCAGTGCCCGCG
This sequence comes from Ramlibacter sp. AN1015, assembly GCF_037726105.1. Lineage (NCBI taxonomy): Bacteria > Pseudomonadati > Pseudomonadota > Betaproteobacteria > Burkholderiales > Comamonadaceae > Ramlibacter > Ramlibacter sp. AN1015. The sequence continues at coordinate 48,532 of NZ_JBBJUM010000013.1, read as the reverse complement.
CCTTGACTTCATCGCGCTCCGTCAGGAGTCGCGCGATCACGCGTTCGGCGTCGAGGATGCTCTTGCGCTGCACCTCGGTCGGGTGCGCGGTGAGCACCGGCGAGATATAGCTGTGCGCCAGCGCCTGTGCCACCGCGCGCGGCGCGATGCCGGCCCAGCGCAGGCGCGCGAGCGCCACTTCGATGCTGCCCTCGTGGCTGTCGCCTGCGCGCTCGTGGATCACGCGGCGGCGGATGTGGTGCCGGTCCTCCGCCAGGTTGGCCAGGTGGCTGAAATACGTGAAGGCGCGGATCACGCTCACGGCCTGGTCGCCGGTCAACGATTTGAGAAGGCTCTTGAGCGCGCGGTCGGCCTCCTGGTCGGCGTCGCGGCGAAACGCCACGGAGAGTTTGCGGATGCGCTCGACGAGATCGAAGGCCGCCTCGCCCTCCTGCACGCGGATCACGTCTCCGAGGATGCGGCCCAGCAACCGGATGTCTTCGACCAGCGGCTTCTCGTTGTCGCGTGCCTTGCGCGCGGGGGTGGCGGGCGCAGCGGTGGACGACGGGCTGGCGGGCATGGGGAAGCTCCTCGGATGTGCTTAAATTTTCGGCAGGTCGCATGCTAGCATCGCCGCCTTTCCCTCCCTCTCGGGACTCCGCCCGCAGCCGACCACGGCGCCGGCGACTCCCCCTACGAACAGGTTTTTCAACGTGAGCAAGCTCGTGATCGCCACGCGCGAGAGCCGCCTGGCGCTATGGCAGGCCGAACACGTGCAGCGCCTGCTGCAGGCCGCCGGCCACCAGGTCGGACTGCTGGGCATGACCACCCGGGGCGACCAGATCCTGGACCGCAGCCTCAGCAAGGTCGGCGGCAAGGGGCTGTTCGTCAAGGAGCTCGAGGTCGCGCTCGAAGAGGGCCGTGCCGACCTGGCGGTGCACTCGCTCAAGGACGTGCCCATGGACCTTCCCGAGGGCTTCGGTCTTGCCGCCGTGATGGAGCGCGAAGACCCCCGTGACGCGTTCGTGTCCAACCGCTTCGCCCAGTTGCGCGACCTGCCGCCCGGCAGCGTGGTGGGCACCTCCAGCCTGCGCCGCGTGGTGCTGCTGCGCGCGCTGCGGCCGGACCTGCGCATCGAGCCGCTGCGCGGCAACCTCGACACGCGCCTGCGCAAACTCGACGACGGCCAGTACGAGGCCATCGTGCTGGCGGCGGCGGGCCTGAAGCGGCTGGGACTCGCATCGCGCATCCGGTGCGTTTTCTCCCCCGACGACATGCTGCCCGCGGCCGGACAGGGCGCCCTGGGCATCGAAGTGCGCGGAGAGCGCAGCGAGGTGCTGGACGCGGTGGCGCCGCTCGCGCACAAGCCGACCTGGCTCGCCTGCGCCGCCGAGCGTGCGGTGAGCCGTGCGATGGGTGGCAGTTGCTCGATGCCGCTGGCCGCATTTGCCACCTTCACCGATGCCGGCGACCTGCATCTGCGCGCCGCGTGGGGCGATCCGGAGCGTGCCGGGCACCTGGTGCGCGCGGCGGCCGGTGCGCCGGTCGCCACCCTCGCGGAGGCCGCCGCGCTGGGCAATGCGGTGGTGGCGCAGCTGCGCGCCGGCGGCGCGCACTAGGACGGCCATGGACGGCGCTCCCCCCGCCGTGCTGGTGACCCGGCCCGCGCGGCAGGCGCAGCAGTGGGTAGCGGCGCTGCGCGCCGCCGGTGTGGCGGCCGAGGCCCTGCCGCTGATCGCTATCGCCGCGGCGCCGGATCTGGCGGCCCTGGCGCAGGCCCGCGCCGGGCTGCACACCCGCCACGCCGCGATGTTCGTCAGCGCGCATGCGGTGCAGGGATTTTTCGAAGGCGGGCTGGCGTGGCCGCCGGGGGTGCAGGCCTGGGCGACCGGTCCGGGCACCCGTGCGGCCTTGCTGGACGCCGGCGTGCCACCCGCGTGCATCGAGGCGCCGGAGGACGACGCGCCCCGCTTCGACTCCGAGGCGCTGTGGCAGCGCGTGCATGCGGACCTGTCGGCGAGAAGTACGGTGCTGCTGGTGCGCGGCGCCGACGCGCAGGGGCGGCCCGCGGGGCGTGACTGGCTCGCCGAACGGCTCGCGTCGGCCGGCGCCGAGGTGAACGCGGTGGCCGCCTACCAGCGGCTGCTGCCATCCTGGGACGCGGCGCAGCGCGCCCGCGCCTGCAATGCCGGTGGCGCGTGGTGGATCTTCAGCAGCTCCGAGGCGGTGCGCAACCTGCAAGCCTTGTTGCCCGGGCACGACTGGTCGCAGGGCCGGGCGCTGGCCACGCACCCGCGGATCGCCGAGGCGGCGGCTTCCGCAGGCTTTGCGCGCGTCGTGGAAGTGCGCCCGGGCATCGAGCCGCTGCTCGGCTTCCTACAATCCGGGGCATGACCGTTTCCTCCTCCGGCGACCAGCCCGATTCCGCCGCGACGCCCGTGCACGCGGCAGACGCAGCGCCGGCGGCTTCTGAAGCCGCCGGTCGCGACATCAGTGCGCGGATGGCGCGCAACACGCTGGTCGCTCTGCTGGTGCTCACTGGCCTGGCGCTCACGGCCAGTCTGGTCCTGTGGCAGCGACTCGGCCACATCCAGGAACAGCTCGCCCGGCAGAGCGCCGATTCGGGTGCGCAGGCCATCGAGGCACGGGCGCTGGCCCGCGAGGCGCAGGAGCTGGCGCGCCAGACCGCCGCCCGCCAGGCCGTCACCGACACGCGACTGAGCGACGTCGCCCTGCAGCGCAACCAGCTCGACGAATTGATGCAAAGCCTCTCGCGCTCGCGCGACGAGAACCTGGTCGTCGATCTCGAATCCGCCCTGCGGCTGGCGCAGCAGCAAAGCCAGCTCACGCTCAGCCCCGAGCCGCTGCTCGCCGCGCTGCGGGCCGCCGACCGCCGCCTGGAACGGGCCGCCCAGCCCCGCCTGTCGCGGGTGCGCAGCGCCATTCAGCGGGACATCGAGCGCATCAGGTCGGCCGCAGTCGGGAACGTTCCGGGGGTGCTGGTGCGCATCGACGAACTCGCGCGCATGGTCGATGAACTTCCGGTGGCCAACGCAGTGGGGCCGGCGGCTCTGGCGCGCGGGCGCAGCGGCGACGCGGGGCCGCCCCAGTCCTGGTGGTTGCGGGCGGTGGACGTGGTGCGCGAAGAGGCGCGGGGGCTGCTGCGCGTGAGCCGCATCGACGAGCCCGACGCGGCGCTGCTGTCGCCCGAGCAGGGGTTCTTCCTGCGCGAGAACGTCAAGCTCAAGCTGCTCAATGCGCGCTTGTCGGTTCTGGCGCGCCAGACCGAGCTGGCCCGTGCCGACCTCGCGGCGGCGCAGTCGGCGATCGCCCGCTATTTCGACAGCGGGCGGCGCACGCAGGCCATGACCACCAGCCTGCAGCAGCTGCAGGCGCAGTTGCGGGACGTGGAGACGCCCCGCATCGACGACACGCTGGCGCTGCTCGATGCCACTGCCGCAGGGAGGTGAGGACGCGATGCGCAACCGAGCTTCTTCCGTGACCGCCCGCCATTGCACCCGGAGCCTCTGCTGATGCGCGCCGCACTCTGGCTTCTGGCCTTGTTCGGCGTCGCTGTGGCGGTGGCGCTGTTCGCGGGCAACAACCAGGGCACCGTGACCCTGTTCTGGCCGCCCTGGCGCATCGACCTGTCCCTGAATCTGGTGCTCTTGCTGCTGCTGGCCGCCTTCGTCTTCCTGTATGCGGTGCTGCGCGCGCTGGCGGCGCTGTTCGAACTGCCACGCCAGGCCCTGCGCTGGCGCAACCAGCAGAAGGAGCGGGCGGTGCACGCCCTGCTGGTCGATGCCATCGCGCACCTCATGGCGGGCCGCTTCCTGCGCGCGCGCAAGGCCGCCGAGGCGGCGCTGACGCAAGAGGAGTCGTTGCAGGGCTCGGGCGAGCGCCTCCCGCACGCGGGGCAACTGCGTGCGCTCTCGCATGTGCTGGCCGCCGAGAGCGCGCAGGCGCTGCAGGACCGCAGTGCGCGCGACCACCACCTGCAGCGGGCGCTCGAGCAGGCACGCGCACGGGATGCGCAGGCGATGCACGAAGGCACCCTGATGCGGGCGGCGCGCTGGGCACTGGACGAGCGTGATGCCCAGGCGGCGAACGCCTGGCTGCGAGAACTCCCGCAGGGTGCGGCGCGACGCACCCTGGCGCTGCGCATGAAGCTCAAGGCCGCGCGCCTGGAGGGCCAGACCGAAGAGGCACTGGAGACAGCGCGCTTGCTGGCCAAGCACCGCGCCTTCTCGCCCGCGGCCTCGGAGAGCATCGTGCGCGGGCTCGCGACCGACCTGCTCAATGGCGCCCACGACCTCGCACAGCTTCAGCGCGCGTGGACCTCGCTGGACGCCGCCGAGCGGCGCATGCCCGAGCTGGCAGTTCACGCAGCCCAGAGGCTGATGGCGCTGGGCGGCGACGCCGAACTGGCGCGGCTGTGGCTGCTGCCTGCCTGGGAGCAGTATGAGAACCTTGCGCAGCCGCTGCGGGTGCGGCTGGTACGGGCGCTGGAGCTCGGGCTGGATTCGATCGACGCCGCCTGGCTTGCCCGCTTCGAGGCGGCCCAGCGCGCGCTGCCCGCCGAGCCGGTGCTGCAGTACCTCGCCGGCATGGCCTGCATGAAGCGCCAGCTGTGGGGCAAGGCCCAGCAGCTCCTGACCCAGTCGGCACTCGGGCTGCAGGACGCGCAGATGCACCGGCAGGCCTGGCGCGCACTCGCCGCGCTGGCCGAGGACCGCGGCGACACGACCACTGCCGCCCAGGCATGGAAGCGCGCGGCGAGCGCGTGAGCACCTGACGGCCCGCTGCTGGCACCTGCTGCCCGCTGCGTGGCTGCGTGAGCGCCTGTGGTCCTGACCTCCCGCTGATGGCAACCTGCTGCCTGCTGCCTGCTGCCTGCTGCCTGCTGCCTGCTGCCGGATTGCCGGATTGCCGGATTGCCCGATTGCCCGATTGCCCGATTGCGCGACTGCGCTGCGTGACTGTGACTGCCTGACTGCTCGAGCGCGTCACCCCGGGTGACCGGAGCACGACGGCGAAAAGGAGAGGGTCAGGGAGTGTCTTCGCGCCGCGATGCGGCGAGGCAGGGCGCGAGTGGCGGCTTTGCGTCCCCTCTCGCTTCGGAGCTTCGGCGCAGGACATTCGTCCGGTGGCCCTGACGTTCTTGCGGTGCAACGCCCCTCCTCGTGCCGCCGCGCCGATGCAAGGCGGGCGTTGCAGCCGGCCGCCGCAAAAACACGAACCTGCGAAAACTCTGGAGCGAGAGCTGCGAGCCGGCGTGCAGATGCCGTTGACAGCCACGTCGGGCCGCTGCCGTGGAGCCCCAAGAAGACCAGCCCCTGGCGACGAAGCGCCAGGGGCTGGTGGAGGGGGAGGGGCCCGACCAGTGGCGGCCGGGCTCATGGCTCTGCCGGTGCCGATCAGCCGCCGGAGGCGTCGGTCGAGAACGGCTGCTGCATCTGCCGCAGGTCGCGGCGGGTTTCCACCAGCACCAGCGGGCCTTCGTCGATCACGACGGGCGCCGGCCGCTCGCGCGGCACATGCACCGGCGCCGGTTCGGCGGCGATGGCCGCCTGGGTCGCCGCGATCTTCTGGGCATCGGAGTTGACCCACTGCAGGCCCGTTCCCTGCGCGACGGCGACCAGCTGCTCCACCGGCAGCTCATAGGGCTGCACTTGCGGCAGCCGCGCTGCTTGAGCGGGTGCCTTGGCGGATTCGGGCGTTGTGGCCGTTCGCGCGGCAGGCGCTGCCGCGGTGGGGGCCGGCGCGGCGGCCGGTTCGATCCGCGTCGGGGCGGCAGCGTCTTCAGACACGAAGCCAGTCGCATAACGCGGGCGTCGCGGTTCGACTTCGATCTCCACCACGGTGTCGGGAGTCACGACACCGGCGATGGCGCTGGCGTCGTCTGCTTCAGCGGGCGCATCCTCGCGCGCGGGGCGATCGCCCCGTTCGCGCCGGTCGCGGCCGTAGCGATCGCGCGAACGGCGGCGCGGCTCACCGGCCTGCGCGGCGTCCGGCGCTTCGGGCGACGGCGGTTCGATGCCCGCGACCAGCTCCACCTCGGCCTGGATCAGGGTCGTCTCGGGCGAACTTGCGCCCGCTGCGTCCTGGGGCGAGAGCGAAGCATCGCTGCCGTCTGCCGCATGCTCACGCATGCGCTCTGCGCCACGTCCGCGGCGACCCTCGCCCCGCTCGCGCCGGCCTTCGCCTCGGGGAGTGCGTTCGCCACGCGCCGCGTCCCGTTCACCGGACGCGGCCAATTCGGCGTTGACGCCTTCGGCCAGCTCTCCGCCGCCGAGCGCCTGAACGCCGGACTCTGCGCGCTCACGCGGCTCACGCGGCTCACGCGGCTCACGAGGCGCCCGTGCTTCGCGAAGTTCGCGCGGTTCGCCGCTCTCTCGCGGCTCGCGCGGTTCACGCATTTCGCGTTCTTCACGCGGCTGGCGGGGTTCGCGCGCCTCGACGCTTTCGCGTGGCTCACGGCCTTCGCGTGGCTCACGGCCTTCGCGTGGCTCACGGCCTTCGCGTGGCTCACGGCCTTCGCGTGGCTCGCGGCCTTCGCGTGCTTCACGACCTTCACGCGGTTCGCGACCCTCGCGTGCTTCGCGACCTTCACGCGGTTCGCGACCTTCGCGTGCTTCGCGACCTTCACGCGGTTCGCGACCTTCGCGTGCTTCGCGACCTTCACGCGGCTCACGGCCCTCGCGTGCTTCGCGCGGCTCACGGCCCTCGCGTGCTTCGCGACCTTCACGCGGATCGCGGCCTTCACGTGCTTCGCGACCTTCACGCGGCTCGCGGCCTTCACGTGCTTCGCGGCCCTCGCGCGGCTCACGGCCTTCGCGGTCGGTGCGCTCGCCGGTGCGGCTGCGACCGCGGCCCTCCGGCCGTGCGCCCTCGACCGCTTCGGCGTTCGTGGCGCCACGGTCGGCGCTGCGGCCTTCTCCGCGGCCTTCTCCGCGGCCTTCTCCGCGGCCTTCTCCGCGGCCGCGTCCTCGGCCGCGGCCTCGCTCGCTACGTTCACCGCGCTCGCCACGCTCACCGTGGGACGACTCTCGCTTCTCCTCGCGCTGGCCGCCCGAGGTGGAGGCCGCCGCAGGGGCGGGTGCGGCCACGGGTGGCGGCGCGATGGCGCTGAAGACGGACTTGAGCCAACCCATGAAGCCGTGCTCGGCCGGTGCCGCCGCATGAGCCGGCGCTGCAGCGGGCGCGCGGCTCGCGGCGGGCGCGGCGGGCGCGGCGGGGCGGACGGCCGGTTCGGGGCGCGGCGGCGCGATCGGGGCCGGCGCGTCCGGCAGCACGCCCTTGATCACCGGCTCCTGGCGGTTGGTGCGCTCCTGCGAGCGGCGCGTGACGGTGGTGGGGTCTTCCACTTCGACGGCCATGTGGTAGCTGGCCGCCAGACTGTCCAGGCGCGGGTCGTCGTGCTTGAGCCGCTCGAGCTTGTAGTGCGGCGTGTCCAGCGACTTGTTGGGAATCATGATCACGCTGATGCGCTGCTTGAGCTCGATCTTCGCGATCTCGGTGCGCTTTTCGTTCAGCAGGAACGAGGCCACCTCCACGGGGACCTGCACATGCACGGCGGCCGTGCTGTCCTTCATGGACTCTTCCTGGATGATCCGCAGAATCTGGAGCGCCGAACTCTCGGTGTCCCGGATGTGGCCGTGGCCGCCGCAGCGCGGGCAGGGGATGGACGCGCCTTCGGACAGTGCCGGGCGCAGCCGCTGGCGGCTCATCTCCATCAGGCCGAACTTGCTGATGGTGCCGAACTGGACGCGGGCGCGGTCCTGGCGCAGGGCGTCGCGCAGCCGGTTCTCGACTTCGCGCCGGTTCTTCGACTCCTCCATGTCGATGAAGTCGATCACGATCAGGCCGCCCAGGTCGCGCAGGCGCATCTGGCGGGCCACCTCATCGGCGGCTTCCAGGTTGGTACGGGTGGCGGTCTCTTCGATGTCGCCGCCCTTGATGGCGCGCGCCGAGTTGACGTCGATGGAGACCAGTGCTTCCGTGTGGTCGATCACGATCACGCCGCCCGAGGGGAGCTTGACCTCGCGGGCATAGGCCGACTCGATCTGGTGCTCGATCTGGAAGCGGCTGAACAGCGGCGCATCATCGCGGTAGCGCTTGACCCGCGCCGCGTGCTCCGGCATCACGTGGGCCATGAACTGCTGGGCCTGCTCGTAGATGTCGTCGGTATCGATGAGGATGTCGCCGATGTCGTGATTGAAGTAGTCACGGATCGCGCGGATCACCAGGGAGGATTCCTGGTAGATGAGGAAGGCGCCCTTGCCCCCCTTGGCAGCGCCGTCGATGGCGTTCCAGAGCTTGAGCAGGTAGTTCAGATCCCACTGCAGTTCGGGGGCGCTGCGGCCGATGCCGGCCGTGCGCGCGATGATGGACATGCCGTTGGGATACTCCAACTGGTCCATCGCCTCCTTGAGCTCGGCCCGGTCGTCGCCCTCGATGCGGCGGCTGACGCCACCGCCGCGCGGGTTGTTGGGCATCAGCACCACATAGCGCCCGGCCAGCGACACGAAAGTGGTCAGCGCCGCGCCCTTGTTGCCGCGCTCTTCCTTCTCGACCTGGACCAGCAGTTCCTGGCCTTCCTTGATGACGTCGTTGATGCGCGCCTGGGACACCGGCACGCCCTGATGGAAGTACTGGCGGGAGATTTCCTTGAACGGCAGGAAGCCGTGGCGGTCTTCGCCGTAATCGACGAAACAGGCCTCGAGGCTGGGCTCGACGCGCGTGACCACCGCCTTGTAGATGTTGCCCTTGCGCTGCTCGCGCCCTTCGATCTCGATTTCGTAGTCGAGGAGCTTTTGTCCATCGACGATGGCCAGCCGGCGCTCTTCGGCCTGCGTGGCATTGATCAGCATCCGCTTCATCGCGTCACCTTCTTGTTGTCAAACATCGAAACGACCCCCGGTCCCTGAGGACCGCGGATCACGATGCCGGGCGCGGCTTCGAAGCGAAGGGAATTGCCTAGGTGGCTGCTCCGGCCGAGAGCGATCTCGACGGGATGGGCCGGGGCGCGTGGATGGGTGCGAGTGGATGGCGGCCGGGTGGGCGCCCCTGATGCCCTGCCGCGCAGGCGGCGGCAGGTGAGGCAGGTCCCGCGCGCGTGGCGCGGGCTGCGGGCGAGGGCGTGCCGGTGTCCGGGCGCATGAGCCCGGGCCACAGGAGTTGCAACATCGCCATCAGCACAGGTGGTTGTCTCGCGTCAATCCGCCTGCCAGCAAACTGCCGCTGCCAGGCTTGTATTCCGTATCGGTGCTTCGAAGTCGTACCAGCTCCGGTGTCCCGGTGGGCCACTGCAAACCTTCGGCTTGCGGCTCTCCCACGCGCGGCGGACATCGTTGGCATCGACCATCTGTCGCCCCAGCCGCAGTGGTGGTGGAATAAACTCCAAAGAAAATCAACCACTTACGGGCAGTGCGCCAGTGAAACAGATTATAGGGGGCGCCGGACTGCCGAATTCCGCGGAAGTCCGCAGCCTCCACGTGGATGAAGAATCCGCCGGACAGCGCCTCGACAACTTCCTGATGCGGCACCTCAAGGGGGTTCCCAAGACGCACGTCTACCGCATCATCCGCAGCGGCGAAGTCCGCGTGAACAAGGGTCGCGCCGCCGCCGACACCCGCGTGCAGGCCGGCGACGTGGTGCGGGTGCCTCCGGTGCGCACCTCCGAGGCGGCCTTGCAAAAGACGGAGCGGCCGGCGCCCGCGCGCGAATTCCCCGTGTTGTTCGAGGACGATCACGTGATCGCGATCGACAAGCCCGCCGGCGTGGCGGTGCACGGCGGCAGCGGCGTGAGCTTCGGCGTCATCGAGCAGCTGCGCCAGGCGAGGCCGCAGGCGCGTTTTCTCGAGCTCGTGCATCGACTGGACCGCGAGACCTCGGGCCTGCTGCTGGTGGCCAAGCGCCGCTCTGCGCTCACGGGGCTGCAGGACCAGTTCCGGGACCGCGAAACCGGCAAGACCTATCTTGCCCTGGTGCGCGGGGCGTGGCCGGCCTCGCGCAAGGTCATAGACCAGCCGCTGCACAAGTACCTGCAGGCCGACGGCGAGCGGCGGGTGAGGGTGGTGGGCAAGGACGACCCCGACGGCATGCGCTCCATCACCCTGGTGCAGGTAGACCGCGCGCTGCCGTTGCCGCACGCTGCCGGCATCGTGGCCAGCCTGCTGCGCGTCACCATCAAGACCGGCCGCACCCACCAGATCCGCGTGCACCTCGCCTCGCAGGGCCACCCGATCCTGGGCGACGACAAGTATGGAGATTTCGAGCTGAACCGCACGCTGCAGAGGCACGGGCTCAGGCGCATGTTTCTGCACGCATGGCGGTTACAGTTCACGCACCCCGCCAGCGGCGAGCGCATCGAACTGCTGGCGCCGCTGCCCCCCGAGCTTCACGTGTTCGCCCCGCCTTCCAACGCCCATGCGCCCGCGCCGGTTTGACCTGATTGCCTTCGACTGGGACGGCACGCTCTTCGACTCCACCCAGATCATCGTGCGCTGCATCCAGCGGGCGGTGGTCGATGTCGGCGGGCGCATGCCCACTGCCGAGGCCGCCTCCTGGGTCATCGGCATGAGCCTTCCCCAGGCATTGGCCCACGCCGCGCCCGATGTCGATCCGCAGCGCTACGCCGAGCTGGGTGCACGCTACCGCCGCCACTACGCCGACCACCATGACGACCTGAGCCTTTTCGATGGCGTGTTGCCGCTCCTGCACGATCTGCGGGCGCGCCACCACCGACTCGCGGTGGCCACGGGCAAGTCGCGTCGGGGCCTCGACGAGGTGCTGCACGCGGTCGAGTTGAAGGGCCTGTTCGATGCGTCTCGCACCGCCGACGAAACCGCGGGCAAGCCACACCCGCGGATGTTGCAGGAGCTGATGGATGCGTTCGGTGTCCCGCCCGAGCGCACGCTGATGATCGGCGACACCACGCACGACCTGCAGATGGCCCGCAACGCGGGCTGCGCCAGCATCGGCGTGAGCTACGGAGCGCACGAGATCGACGGGTTCCATGCCCTCGAGCCGTGCTACGTCGCCCATTCGGTGCGCGATCTGCACCAATGGCTGCTGGAGCACGCCTGAACGGCGACGCGATGGCGGCCGTGCCTCTGTGCAACGCCGGCGACCTCATCGAGGGCGGGCGGGCCGTGCCATTCGACGTGGTGTACGGCGGCCAGACATGTCGCGCCTTCGCCGTGCGCTGGCGCGGCCAGGCGCATGCATACCTCAACCGCTGCAGCCACGTCGCGATGGAACTGGACTGGCAGCCCGACCGGTTTTTCGACGACAGCGGCCGGTGGCTCCTGTGCGCCACCCACGGTGCGGTGTACGAACCCGACAGCGGCGCCTGCGCCGGCGGACCCTGCCGCGGCGGCCTGGTGAAGATCTCCCTCAGTGAGCAGGATGGCGTGGTGCACTGGCATACTGCCTTCAACCTCCAACCTGTTGAGTTCTGAGATGACCGACCCCACGCCGCCCGCTGACGCAGGCCCCACCAATCCTCGCAGCACCGGCGTGGGCGAACCCGGATGGGAGCGGGGCACGATAGAGCGCCTCATGTTCGCCACCCTGCACGAGCAGCGGGTGAGCCGGCGCTGGCGCGTGGGCCTGCGGCTCGCGTGGCTGCTGTTCGCGGTACTGCTGGTTTGGATGGCATTGTTTCGCGGTGGACCGGGTGGGGTAGACAAGGCCCTCCCGCACACGGCGCTGATCGAGATCAAGGGCTCGATCGCCTCGGGCGAGGAAGCCAGTGCCGAGAACGTGGTGGCGGCACTGCGCAGTGCCTTCGAAGACCTCGGCGCCCAGGGAATCGTGCTGCGCATCGATTCGCCCGGCGGCAGCCCGGTGCAGGCAGGCATCATCAACGACGAGATCCGGCGCCTGCGCGCCAAGCACGACAAGCCGCTGTACGTGGTGGTCGAGGAGACCTGCGCTTCGGCCGCGTATTACATCGCCTCCGCGGCCGATCGCATCTACGTCAACAAGGCCAGCATCGTCGGCAGCATCGGCGTGCTGATGGACGGGTTCGGCTTCACCGGGCTGATCGACAAGCTCGGCGTCGAACGACGGCTGATCACGGCCGGTGAGCACAAGGGCTTCCTCGATCCGTTCCGCCCCCAGACGCCCCAGGAGCGCGCCTATGTGGAGACCATGCTCAAGCAGATCCACGGCCAGTTCATCGATGTGGTGAAGGCCGGCCGGGGCAAGCGCCTGAAGGAAACGCCCGAGATCTTCTCGGGCCTGTTCTGGACCGGTGCGCAGGCGATCGACCTGGGGCTGGTGGATCAGCTGGGCAACCTGGATTTCGTCGCGCGCGAGGTCATCAAGGCCGAAGAGGTCGTGGACTACACGCGGAGGGTCAACCTGGCCGAGCGACTGGTGAGCCGCTTCGGCGCGTCCATCGGTCGGGGCGCGATCGCCGCGCTCGGCAGCGTGCCGGCGCTGCGCTGAACCGCGGCGCCGTCAGGGGCCGATGGCGAACACGGCGGGCCCGGTGGGCGCGTCGGCCTCCGGCGCTTCCCGCCACCGTTTCACCGTGGCGCTGCGGGTGCGCGCTTGGGCCAGCGTAAGACCGCTGCTCACCGAAAGACGGGTGCGCGGCTGCAGCCCCTGCAGCAGGGCCGCGAGCAGCGCCTGGTTGCGGTAGGGCGTTTCGATGAACAGCTGCGTCTGCCCCGTCTGCACGGCGAGCGCTTCGAGCGCGCGGATACGCTGCAGCCGCTGTGCCGGCTCTTGCGGCACGTAGCCGACGAAGGCGAAGTTCTGTCCGTTCAGCCCGCTGGCGGCAAGCGCGAGCAGCAGGGACGATGGACCGACCAGCGGCAGCACCTCCAGCCCCAGCTCGTGGGCGGCGCGCACCACCGACGCACCCGGGTCGGCGACGGCAGGCATGCCGGCTTCGCTGAGCAGGCCGGTATCGCTGCCCTGCAGCGCAGGCTGCAGCAGCGATCGGGCGTCGAAGCTTGCGCCGGTGTCGCCCTTCTTGTGCACCTCCCGCGGCAGCTCGACGATGTGCTGTTCCTGTAGCGGCAGCGCGAGCGGCGTCACCTGCCCGACCCGCTTGAGCACCGCCCGCGCGGTCTTGGCGTTCTCGCAGATCCAGCAGGTGATCCTCGCCGCGGCCGCCAGCGTGCCGGCCGGGAGCACCTCGGTGATGGGGGGCTGGGGTTCGCAGCCGAAGTCGAGCGGCGCCGGCACCAGCACCAGGCGCCCGCGTCGCGGCAGTGCGGTCCCGCTCATGCTGGCAACCGGAGTCCCGCCTCGCGCAGCATGCGGCAGGTGCGGATCAGCGGCAGGCCCACCAGGGCGGTGGGGTCGTCATTGTCGATCGCCTCCAGCAAGGCGATGCCGAGGCCCTCGCTCTTGGCGCTGCCGGCGCAGTCGTAGGGCTGTTCGGCAATCAGGTAGCGCTCGATCTCCGCATCGCAGAGCGCGCGAAAACGCACCCGCACCGCTGCCAGGTCGCAGCGCTCGAAGCCGCTTGCCCCGCACACTACCGCGACGGCCGTCTGAAATACCACGTCGCGCCCCCTCATCGCCCGCAGCTGCGCACAGGCGCGCTCGTGCGATCCGGGCTTGCCCAGCGGCTGCCCGTCCAGGTCGGCGACCTGGTCGGAGCCGATCACCAGCGCGTCGGGAAAGCGGGCGGCGACGGCGCGGGCTTTCGCCAGGGCGAGCCGACGCGCCAGCGCGTCGGGTGTCTCCGCAGGCAGCGGCGTCTCATCGACTTCGGGCGCCGCAACCTCGAAGGGCACGCGCAGCCGCTGCAGCAGCTCGCGGCGGTAGGGTGACGTGGACCCCAGTACGAGGGGGCGTTGCAGGGGCTCGGGCATCGCTCGATTCTCTTACACTGACCCGATGCCCAAGGAGTTCAACCCCCTGCGCCTGGACGTCCAGGCGTTCGCCGAGGACGGCGCGCACCTGTCGGGTACGAGCAGCGTGGGCCGTTGCGAGCGGCTCGCCTCGGAGACCGAGGGCCGCGGCCTCGAACATGTGGTCCGCTGGAACGCCCGCGGCGAGCTGCGCAACCCTGCGCACGTGCATCCGGAAGTCTGGCTGCACCTCGAGGCCGACACGCTGCTGTCGCTCACCTGCCAGCGTTGCCTCACCCCGGTGGACACGCCGGTCTCGGTGCAGCGTTCCTTCCGCTTCGTCGCCGACGAAGCTACAGCTCTGGCGCAGGACGACGAAGCCGAGGAGGACCTGCTCGCACTCAGCAGGCAGTTCGACCTGCCGGCGCTTGTGGAAGACGAGATCCTCATGGAGATGCCGCTGGTGCCACGGCACGAGCATTGCCCGGTTCCGGTACGGCTTGCGACCGAAGGCGTGGACGAGTCGGAGAATGCCGCCGCCGTGCAGAACCCTTTCGCCATCCTGGGCTCGCTGAAGGGGCGCGGCAGCGACAGCTAGAAGGCCGCTGGCCTTGGGGCTATAATCGTGGGCTTTTGCGCGATACGCCAGCCGGTTTGAATGGGTTGTTGCGGCGCGTTTTTCCCACCACCATCCATTTGCAGTGTCTGCGCCGCGGGCGCAGCACCTACCCTCCAGGAGACCGCCATGGCCGTCCAGCAGAACAAGAAGTCGCCCTCGAAGCGGGGCATGCACCGCTCGCACAATGCTCTCACCGTTCCGGGCATTGCCGTCGAGCCGAACACCGGCGAGACGCACCTGCGTCACCACATCAGCCCCAACGGCTTCTATCGTGGCCGCAAGGTGCTCAAGACCAAGAACGACGCCTGAGCCCGCCCGCGCGGCTGTTGCGCTCTTCCCCTCGAAAGGGCCCGGTCCCGCTCACGCGGAACGGGCCCTTGTCATTGGTAACCACGGCATGCACTGACGGAATGCCGGCGCCAGGTTTGGCTCTACATTTGCGCCTATGACTACTGTGGCTGTCGATTGCATGGGCGGGGACCACGGGCCTCGCGTGACGCTCCCTGCCTGCCGTCGTTTCCTTCAGTCGCATCCCGATGCGCGCCTGCTGCTGGTGGGGCGTCCCGAAGACCTGGAGGGCTTCCGCCACGAACGTGCGGCCGTGGTCGCTGCCCGCGAAATCGTCGCTATGGACGATGCCGTGGAGGTCGCCCTGCGGCGCAAGAAGGATTCGTCGATGCGCGTGGCCCTGCTGCAGGTCAAGGAGGGAAGGGCCGACGCCGCGGTGTCAGCCGGCAACACCGGTGCGCTCATGGCGTTGGCGCGCTACCTGTTGAAAACGGTGGAGGGCATCGACCGCCCGGCCATCGCCTATCCGATGCC
Source organism: Ramlibacter sp. AN1015 (assembly GCF_037726105.1). Lineage (NCBI taxonomy): Bacteria > Pseudomonadati > Pseudomonadota > Betaproteobacteria > Burkholderiales > Comamonadaceae > Ramlibacter > Ramlibacter sp. AN1015. Next base: position 33,292 of record NZ_JBBJUM010000013.1, on the reverse strand, counting down.
CAATGCCCGCGGCGGCGCGACCACCGTGCTCGACCTCGGCGCGAACGTCGATTGCACCGAGCAGCACCTGCTGCAGTTCGCAGTGATGGGGTCGGCGCTCGTGTCGGCCCTGCGCAACGAGGAGCAGCCCACCGTCGGTTTGCTGAATATCGGCGAGGAGATCATCAAGGGCAGCGAGGTCATCAAGCGGGCGGGCGAACTGCTGCGCGCTGCGGCCCAGGCAGGCGACCTCAATTTCCATGGCAACGTCGAAGGCAACGACATCTTCAAGGGCACCACCGACATCGTCGTGTGCGACGGTTTCGTGGGCAACGTCGCGCTGAAGACCAGCGAAGGCCTGGCCGCCATGATCGGCGGTTTCCTCAAGGAGGAATTCGCGCGTACCCCGCTCACCCGCATGGCCGCGCTCCTGGCCTGGCCGGTGCTCGCCGCATTCAAGCGCCGCGTCGATTACCGGCGCTACAACGGCGCTGCCCTGCTGGGGCTGCGCGGGCTGGTGTTCAAGAGCCACGGCTCGGCCGACGAGTTCGCTTTCGGGAAGGCGCTCGAGCGCGCGTATGATGCGGCCCGAAATCAACTGCTGGAACGGGTCCAGGCGCGCATCGCCCACGCCCGGCCGCTGCTGGTGGGGGAGGCCGCCGGCGCGAGCGACAACCAGCCGACCGTAGCCACGACCGCCAGCTGACGGAGCTTCATGACACGTTTTTCCCGCATCGCCGGAACCGGCAGCTACCTGCCGCCGCGCCGCGTCACCAACGCCGAACTGGCGGCCCAGCTGGCCGAGCGCGGCGTCGAGACTTCCGACGAGTGGATCGTGGAGCGCACCGGCATTCGCGCCCGGCATTTCGCGGCGGCCGAGGTCACGAGCAGCGACCTGGGAGCCGAGGCGGCCCGCCACGCCCTGGAGGCCGCAGGCGTCGCAGCCAGTGACATCGACCTGATCATCGTGGCTACGTCCACGCCCGACATGGTGTTTCCCTCGGCCGCGTGCATCCTGCAGGCCAAGCTCGGCATCGCGGGCTGTCCGGCGTTCGACGTGCAGGCGGTCTGCAGCGGCTTCGTGTATGCGCTCACGGTGGCCGACTCGATGATCAAGACCGGGGGCGCCACGCGCGCGCTCGTCGTGGGAGCGGAAGTGTTCTCGCGCATCCTCGACTTCGACGACCGGACCACCTGTGTGCTGTTCGGCGACGGCGCCGGCGCCGTGGTGCTGGAAGCGTCCGACATGCCGGGTATCCTGGCCACGGACTTGCACGCAGACGGCCGCCACGTCAACATCCTGTGCGTGCCGGGAACGGTGAGCGGAGGCCAGGTGCTGGGCCAGCCGCTGTTGCGCATGGACGGCCAGGCCGTTTTCCGGCTGGCCGTGGGGGTGCTGGAATCCGCAGCCCGCGCAACGCTCGCGAAGGCCGGACGCAGCGACGCCGACATCGACTGGCTCATACCGCACCAGGCCAACATCCGCATCATGCAGGGCACGGCCAAGAAGCTGAAACTGCCGATGGACAAGCTGGTGGTGACCGTCGATCAGCACGGCAATACCTCGGCTGCCTCCATTCCACTGGCGCTCGATGCGGCGGTGCGCAGCGGCAAGGTCCGACGTGGCGACACGCTCATGCTCGAAGGCGTCGGCGGCGGCTTTACCTGGGGCGCCGTGCTGCTCGATTACTGATCCCGGTCGGGGAGCCAGGCGCGCTTCTATCGGCGCACACGACGTCGCGTCCCACCGACATCCAGAAAAAAAACAAGCAACTGCACATCACCATGAGACCGTTCGCATTCGTATTCCCCGGTCAAGGCTCGCAGGCCGTCGGCATGCTGGACGGCTGGGGTGAGCACCCCGCCGTCCGTCGCACGCTTGAGGAGGCATCGCAGGCGCTCGACCAGGACCTGGCCAGGCTCATTCACGACGGACCCAAGGAGGCTCTGGCGCTGACCACCAACACGCAGCCGGTGATGCTCGTCGCGGGCGTCGCCGCCTGGCGTGTCTGGCAGGAAGAGGGCGGGGCCGAGCCGATCGTGGTGGCGGGGCATTCGCTTGGCGAATACTCCGCGCTCGTCGCGGCTGGCGCTCTGACGCTCTCGCAGGCGGCACCGCTGGTGCGCTTCCGGGCCGAGGCCATGCAGCAGGCGGTTCCCGTGGGCACGGGTGCGATGGCGGCCATCCTCGGGATGGAGGCGCCGCGCGTGGTCCAAGCCTGCCTGGAAGCCACGGAGAGCTTCGACGCGGCAACCGGCGAGACGGTAGAGGCCGTGAACTTCAACGACCCGGCGCAGACCGTGATCGCCGGCAGCAAGGCCGCAGTCGACAAGGCGTGCGAGCTGCTCAAGGCGTACGGCGCGAAGCGCGCGTTGCCGCTGCCGGTGTCGGCCCCGTTCCACTCCAGCCTCATGCGGCCGGCGGCCGAGCGCCTGCGCGAACGGCTTGCGGACACCGCCATTGCTGCGCCCCGCATTCCGGTTGTGAACAACATCGACGTGGCCGTCGAGAGCGACCCCGACCGCATCCGCGATGCGCTCTATCGCCAGGCCTTCGGTCCGGTTCGATGGGTCGAATGCGTGCGCGCCCTGCAGTCGCGTGGCGCCGAGGCGGTGGTCGAGTGCGGGCCGGGAAAAGTGCTCGCCGGCCTGTGCAAACGCATCGACCCGCAGCTCACCGCCGCAGCGCTGTTCGACCCCGCGTCCCTCGCTGAAGTCAAGGGAGCCGTGCAATGAGCGTCACGCCCAGCTCCGGCCGCCACGTGGCCCTTGTCACGGGAGCCTCGCGCGGCATCGGCGCGTCCATCGCCGTCGAGCTGGCGCGGCGGGGCATGGCCGTCATCGGCACCGCCACGACGGACGAGGGCGCCGCCCGCATCACAGCCGCGCTCGCGGAGCACGCCGGCTGCCGTGGCGCCCGCCTCGACGTCAACGACGCGGCCGCCTGCGAGGCGCTGGTCGATTCCGTGGTTAAGGAGCACGGCGGGCTGCAGGTTCTCGTGAACAACGCCGGCATCACCCGGGACATGCTTGCCATGCGGCTGAAGGACGAAGACTGGGATGCGGTCCTGGACACCAACCTCAAGGCGGTTTTCCGGATGAGCCGCGCCGTGATGCGCACGATGATGAAGCAGCGCTACGGACGCATCGTCAACATCACTTCCGTGGTGGGGGCATCCGGCAACGCGGGGCAAGCCAACTACGCGGCGGCCAAGGCTGGCGTCGCCGGCATGACGCGGGCGCTGGCGCGCGAACTCGGAAGCCGCGGCGTTACGGTGAACTGCGTCGCGCCCGGGTTCATCGCCACCGACATGACCGCGGCGCTGCCGCCGTCGCAGCAGCAAGCATTGCTAGCGCAAATACCGCTCGGTCAGCTAGGCAAGCCGGAAGATGTGGCTCATGCCGTCGCCTATCTCGCCTCTGCCGAGGCCGGTTACGTGACCGGACAGGAGTTGCACGTCAACGGTGGCATGTACATGGCATAAAGGCGAGAGCCTGTCCATTCCTCCACCCGTCTGCGGTCGCGGAGCAGTTCGCCCTGCGCCCGCTAAAATCGCGGATTCATTCACAAACCCTTTGAGGGAACCCATGAGCGATATCGAAGCACGTGTCAAGAAGATCATCGCCGAGCAACTCGGCGTGGAAGAGTCCCAGGTAACCAACGAGAAGGCTTTCGTGGCCGACCTCGGTGCCGACTCTCTCGACACGGTGGAGCTGGTGATGGCGCTGGAAGACGAGTTCGGCATCGAGATCCCCGACGAGGACGCCGAGAAGATCACCACCGTTCAAAACGCCATCGACTACGCGCTGGCACACCAGAAGGCCTGAAGCATCGATGTCCCGCCGCCGTGTTGTCGTAACCGGTCTGGGCTGCGTCAGCCCCGTGGGAAACACGGTAGCCGAGTCCTGGGCCCAACTGCTCGCCGGTCAGTCCGGCATCGATTTCATCACCCAATTCGACGCGGCCAATTTCGCGTGCCGTTTCGCCGGTGAGGTCAAAGGCTTCGATATCGCGGCCTACATCCCCGAGAAGGAAGCGCGTCACATGGACCGCTTCATCCATCTCGGCCTCGCCGCAGCTGCGCAGGCGGTCGCCGACAGCGGACTGCCCACCGGGGATGCCCTGAGCGAGGAGCTCGCGACCCGTATCGGCTGCAACATCGGATCGGGCATCGGCGGCCTGCCGATGATCGAACAGACGCACGCCGAACTGGTCAGCCGTGGCCCGCGCCGTGTTTCGCCCTTCTTCGTGCCCGCCTCGATCATCAACATGATCTCGGGCCACGTCTCGATGCGCTTCGGCTTCAAGGGCCCCAACATCGCGGTCGTCACCGCGTGTACCACCGGCCTGCACGCCATCGGCATGTCCGCCCGCATGATCGCCTACGGCGATGCGGACGTCATGGTCGCCGGCGGCGCCGAATCGACCGTGTCGCCCCTGGGCATCGGCGGCTTCGCAGCCTCCCGTGCGCTTTCCACCCGCAACGACGACCCCAAGACGGCATCGCGTCCTTGGGACAAGGACCGTGACGGGTTCGTGCTGGGCGAGGGCGGGGGCGTGCTGGTGCTGGAAGAGTACGAGCACGCGCGCGCCCGCGGGGCCCGCATCTACGCGGAGCTCGCCGGCTTCGGCATGAGCGGCGATGCGCACCACATGACCGCTCCCGACGTCGATGGCCCGCGTCGTGCCATGGCCGCTGCGCTGCGCGATGCGGGCGTGACGGCCGAGCAGGTCGATTACGTGAACGCGCACGGCACGTCCACGCCGCTGGGCGACGTGAACGAAACCAACGCCATCAAGCTGGCGTTGGGCGAACATGCCCACAAGACTGTCGTGAACTCGACCAAATCCATGACCGGGCACCTGCTGGGTGGCGCGGGCGGCATCGAGTCGGTGTTCACGGTACTCGCGGTGCACCACCAGAAGTCTCCTCCGACCATCAACATCTTCAGCCAGGATCCCGAGTGCGACCTGGACTACTGCGCCAACACGGCGCGCGACCTGAAGATCGATGTGGCGCTGAAGAACAACTTCGGCTTCGGTGGGACCAACGGGTCTCTGATATTCAAGCGCGTCTGACGCACCGCAGCCCATGCGTAGCGCCCCATCGGTGAGCTTCCCGGTGGGGCGCTCCCGTTTTGGCGCGGCGGTCATCGTGCTGGTGTGCCTGCTCGGGCTCGCAGCGCTGGCGCTGTGGCTGTTGCTGGGACCGGAACCCGGCTGGCGCCAGGCGCTTGCGGGTGGCACGCTGCTGGTCTGCGCAGGCGCCGCATTCCTGGACCATCGCCGCGGCGCTGCGAGCGCAGTCCTGTCCTGGGATGGTGCGAGCTGGGCCTGGAGCGGCGCCACACCCGGCGGGGGCTCGCGTGTCGCGGTCGAGGTGGTGTGGGACCTGCAACAGGCCATGCTGGTGCACCTGCATACCTTCCGTGGTGGCCGCGCGGCGCATTCCTGGCTCTGGCTGGATCGGCAGTCCGATACAGAGGCATGGCAAGCCCTGCGGCGCGCTGTATATTCCCCGGCCGACCCGCAGGCGCAGCCTGAAGGCGCATCCGCCTCATGAACAATCCCCCGCCACCCGCTCCCCCCAGCCCGCAGGACACCGACCAGCTGCTGGTGGCGCGCACGGTGGCCGGTGACCAGCGCGCCTACGAATTGCTGGTCATCAAGTACCAGCGCCGCATCGAGCGCCTGATCGGACGGATGGTGCGCGATACAGACCTCGTCCAGGACATCGCACAGGAGACCTTCATCCGGGCCTACCGCGCGCTGGGTCAGTTTCGCGGCGAGGCACAGTTCTACACCTGGCTCTACCGCATCGCGGTCAATACGGCCAAGAAGGCGCTGGTGGATCTGCGGCGCGATCCCCTGGTGACGGAGAGCGCGCTGCGATCGGGCGAGGACGAGGATGAAACTTCCGCTGTGGAGAACGAACTAACCAGCCCCGAGACGCCCGAGACGGTGCTGGCCGCCAAGGAAATCGCCGCCGCTGTGAACCAGGCGATGGAAGCGCTTCCGGAGGAGCTACGCCAGGCGGTCACCTTGCGAGAGATCGAAGGCTTGAGCTATGAAGAGATCGCCGAGGTGATGAGCTGCCCGATCGGCACCGTCCGCTCGCGGATCTTCCGCGCGCGCGAGGCGATCTCGGCCAAGGTAAGACCCATGCTGGCACAGCAGACCGGCAAACGTTGGTAAGGGTACGAGGTGATGCAATGAACACGATGAACACGCAGGAACTGATCTCGGCCTTTGCTGATGGCCAACTCGAGGGCGATGAGCTCGAACGTGCCCTGGGGGCCCTCGCGCACGATCCACAGGCGCTGCAGGCCTGGCACGAATGCCACCTCATCGGCGACCTCTTGCGCTCGCCGGATCTGGCCGGGCGCGCGGCAGGCATCGGCTTTGTCGATCGCGTGTCCGAGCGGCTGGCGGCGGAGCGGTTCGCGCCGGTTGCCACGCCTGCGCCCGTGCATTCCATGCCGCCGCCGATGCTCGCTCCCTCATCGCGTGAAGACATCGGCCGCACCCGCGACGCTGCCTCGAACGACCCTGTCTTTCGTTGGAAGCTGGTCGCCGGCTTCGCCTCGCTGGCCGCCGCCTTCTCGGTCGGCTGGGCCTTGCTCGGCGCCGCGCCCGAGCTGGCGCCTCCCGGACCGCAGCTGGCGACAGCGCCGCCGCCTGCAGGCATGACGATGATCCGCGACCCGCAGCTCGATGAGCTCCTTGCGGCGCACCAGCAGCTCGGTGGCACTGCCGCGCTCCAGATGCCGGCGTCCTTCGTGCGCCAGGCAACGTTCGACAACACGCCCTTGCGCTAGGGCGCGGCTTGATGCACCGGACTGTCAGCAGAGGCCTCGCAAGCGTCGGGCGGCGCTTGGCTTTTTTGGGGCTGCTTGCCTGCGTGCAACTGGCGCACGGCCAGGTTCAGGCAAGCGGCGCGGCGCCCGCTGCGAATGCTGGTGAGCCGGGGCTGAGCGAGCAGAGCATCGCGCAATGGTTGCAGCGCGTGCACGCCGCTCCGCGCAAGCACAACTATGTGGGCACCATCGTCGTGTCATCCCAGGCGGGCGCCATGGCCAGCGCGCGCATCTGGCACGCCTGTACGGCCGATCAGCAGGTCGAACGTGTGGACTCGCTGAGCGGTCCACCGCGCTCGAGCGTGCGGCATGAGGACCGGGTGGTGACGCTGCTGCCCGAGCAGAAGCTCGCGCGCATCGAGCAGCACGAGTCGCTGCGGCGCTTCCCCGACCTGCTCGCTTCCGGTGCGGCAGCCATCACCGACAACTACACCGCGCGCCAGGTCGGCACGGACCGCATCGCCGGCTTCGACGCCGAGGTCGTGCACCTCGCGCCGCGCGATGCGCTGCGCTTCGGCTACCGCGTCTGGACCGAACGCAAAAGCGGACTCGTCGTCAAGCTGCAGACCCTCAGCGCCGAGGGCGCCGTACTCGAGCAGACGGCTTTTTCCGAGCTCCAGCTCGATGTTCCGATTCGCGTCGATCGCTTGCTGAAGCTGATGACGCCTCCGCCCGGATGGCGGATCGAGCGCCACGATGCCACCAAGACCACGGCGGCGGCGGCCGGCTGGCAGGTGCGCAACGTGGCGCCGGGTTTCAAGCCCATGGACTGCTACCGCCGCAACGGGGGCGCCGCTGGCGCGCTGCAGTGCGTGTTCTCGGACGGGATCGCAGCCGTGTCGCTGTTCGTGGAACCGGGCGCTGCCCAGTCTCCCGTGCAGGAGGGCACGCTCTCCGCCGGTGCGACCCATACGGTCAGCCGCCGCCTGCAGGACTGGCGGATCACAGCTGTCGGCGAGGTTCCGCCGCAGGTGCTGCGCGGGTTCGTGCAGGGGCTTGAGCGGCTGCCATGAGGCCCCAACTGGCGGTGTGCCCGGCCACGGCGCCGGCGTGTGGACCAATGTGCCCGGCTGCATTCTCAGCAGGGGAGTCAGGGCTTTAATTCAGAGGTGAGCATGCTTCGCGACAACTTCCAATCACTGCGTCTTCGTGGCCTTGCCGGCGCGCTCGCGCTGTCAATGGCCGCAACCTTGGCGCCCGCTTCGTCGGCCTGGGCTCAGTCCGCACCCCAGGGCAACGGTCTTCCCGACCTGACCCAGCTCGTCGAGCAGGTCGGCCCGGCCGTGGTCAATATACGCACCCTCGAGCGCAACCGAAGCGCCCAGCTGCCGCCCGGCATGGACGAGGAAATGCAGGAGTTCTTCCGGCGCTTCTTCGGCCAGCCGCTGCCCGGCACGCCGCGGCAGGCGCCGTCCCCGGGCGGCCCCCCCGGCGGTCCGCAGGGCGACGAGCCGCAGCGCCGGGGCGTGGGCTCGGGGTTCATCCTCACGAACGATGGTTTCGTGCTCACCAACGCGCATGTGGTCGAAGGCGCCGAGGAGGTGCTGGTCACCCTGCCGGACAAGCGTGAGTTCAAGGCCAAGGTCATCGGAGCACCCGACAAGCGCACCGACGTGGCGGTCCTGAAGATCGAAGCCACGGGACTGCCTACGGTGCGCATCGGCGACGCCAACCGCCTCAAGGTCGGCGAATGGGTCATGGCGATCGGCTCGCCCTTCGGACTGGACAACACCGTCACGGCGGGGATCGTCAGTGCCAAGCAGCGCGACACGGGCGACTATCTTCCCTTCATCCAGACCGACGTCGCCATCAATCCCGGCAACTCGGGCGGGCCACTGATCAACATGCGCGGCGAGGTGATCGGCATCAACAGCCAGATCTACTCGCGCTCTGGCGGCTTCATGGGGATCTCGTTCGCGATTCCGATCGACGAGGCGATCCGCGTCGCCGAGCAGCTGCGCACCAATGGGCGGGTGACGCGCGGCCGCATCGGCGTGCAGATCGACCAGGTCAGCAAGGAAGTGGCCGAGTCGCTCGGCCTGGGGCGTGCGCAGGGCGCGCTGGTGCGCAGCGTCGAGAGTGGCTCGCCGGCCGACCAGGCCGGCGTGGAGGCCGGCGACATCATCGTTCGCTTCGACGGCAAGACCATCGAGCGGCCGACCGACCTGCCGCGGCTGGTGGGCAATACCAAGCCGGGAACCCGCAGCAGCATGACGGTGTTCCGGCGCGGCAGCACGCGCGACCTGCAGGTGCAAGTGGCCGAACTCGAGCCCGAACAGCCACAGCGTCGCGCCTCCGGCTCCGAGCAGCGGCCCAACAAGCCGGGTGCGTCGGCCATGGCGCAGTCGGTGGGGCTTGCCGTGGCCGAACTCACCGAAGCCCAGAAGAAGGAGCTCAAGCTCAAGGGGGGCGTGCGGGTCGAAGCCGTTGCAGACGCCGCCGCCCGCGCCGGAATCCGGGAGGGCGACGTGATCGTTGCGATCGGCAACGTCGAGGTGAGCAATGTGAAGGAGTTCGAAGCAGCCGTCGGCAAGGTCGACAAGACCAAGCCCATCCCGGTGCTGCTGCGTCGCGGAGAACTCGCGACCTACCTGCTCATCCGCCCCCAAAAGTAAGCTGCGGAGCGGCGAAAGCCCCTCGGACTGCCTCGGGTTTCTGGGGTATTCCGTCGCCATGTGTTGACGTAGCGGCACTTATTTTTGCAGCTGCTGAGCAGGTTGGGGCCAGGTTTGCGTGCACTCACAAACCTGGCCCTTCACGCCTTCTGGATAGAATCGCGCCTCCTGAATGGTACCGGGGCGTATATGGAGCGGCCTCCTGACCACGATGCGGGATGCCATGGGGTGCTGGACCTGCCGTCCACAGATCACCCACATGTTGTCCTCCTGTTCGCTCCGCCCCTGTGTTGAAAACCTGTGAATAATTTCCTTGTTGCTGCCCTGCAACTGGCACTCGCCGGTAGGCCTGCGGGTGTACGGCGGGGGGTTTTTGCCTACAATGAAGCTCCAACTATCGCAGTTGCCATAGATTGTTGGTTCAGGGCGCGTCGCCACTCGACGCGCCCTTTTTTCTTGTGCGCGCTCCTTTGAATTCAACAACTTAAGTGCTTCCGTTGATGAACCACATCAGAAACTTCTCGATCATCGCGCACATCGATCACGGCAAGTCCACCCTTGCGGACCGCCTGATCCAGCGTTGCGGCGGCTTGTCGGATCGAGAGATGCAAGAGCAGGTCCTCGACTCGATGGACCTCGAGAAAGAGCGTGGGATAACCATCAAGGCGCAGACCGCTGCACTGCGCTACAAGGCCCGCGACGGACAGGTCTACAACCTCAATCTGATCGACACACCGGGACACGTCGATTTCTCGTACGAGGTGTCGCGCTCGCTCTCCGCGTGCGAGGGTGCGCTGCTCGTGGTCGATGCCAGCCAGGGCGTCGAAGCGCAGACGGTCGCCAACTGCTACACCGCGCTCGATCTCGGTGTGGAGGTGTTGCCGGTCCTGAACAAGATGGACCTGCCCCAGGCCGATCCCGAGAACGCGAAGTCCGAGGTGGAGGACGTCATCGGCATCGATGCGTCGGAAGCGATTCCCTGCTCCGCGAAGACGGGGATGGGCATCGACGAGATCCTCGAGGCGATCGTGGCCAAGGTGCCTCCGCCGCGCGGCAATCCTGCAGGGCCATTGCGGGCCATGATCATCGACAGCTGGTTCGACAGCTATGTCGGCGTGGTGATGCTGGTGCGCGTGGTGGATGGCCGCCTTGCCAAGGGCGAGCGCATCAAGCTGATGGCGACCGGCGCGAGCTACAACGCCGACAACCTGGGGGTGTTCACTCCGGCGAACGAGTCGCGCGATTCGCTGGAGGCGGGCGAGGTGGGCTACATCATTGCCGGCATCAAGGAGTTGCAGGCCGCGAAGGTGGGCGACACCGTCACCTTGATCAAGCAGGGCAGCGGCGGAGCGGCGTTCACCGCCACCGAAGCGTTGCCGGGGTTCAAGGAGATCCAGCCGCAGGTCTTCGCGGGCCTGTACCCGACCGAGGCGAACCAGTACGACGCGCTGCGCGACAGCCTGGAGAAGCTCAAGCTGAACGACGCCTCGCTGCACTACGAGCCGGAGGTCAGCCAGGCGCTGGGGTTCGGTTTCCGCTGCGGCTTCCTCGGCTTGCTGCACATGGAGATCGTGCAGGAGCGCCTCGAGCGCGAGTTCGACCAGGACCTGATCACCACCGCGCCCAGCGTCGTCTACCAGGTGGTCAAGGGCGATGGCGAGGTGATCATGGTGGAGAACCCGTCCAAGATGCCCGACCAGGGTCGGCTGGAGGAGATCCGCGAACCCATCGTGACGGTGCACCTGTACATGCCGCAGGAGTACGTTGGGCCGGTCATGACGCTGGCCAACCAGAAGCGCGGGGTGCAGATCAACATGGCCTACCACGGCAGGCAGGTCATGCTCACCTACGAGCTGCCGCTCGGCGAGATCGTGCTCGATTTCTTCGACAAGCTGAAGTCGGTCAGCCGCGGCTACGCCTCCATGGACTACGAGTTCAAGGAGTACCGCCCTTCGGACGTGGTGAAGGTCGACATCCTCCTCAACGGAGAGCGGGTGGACGCCTTGTCCATCATCGTGCACCGCACCCAGGCGGCCTACCGCGGTCGCGCCGTGGTCGCCAAGATGCGCGAGATCATCAGCCGCCAGATGTTCGACGTGGCGATCCAGGCCGCCATCGGCGCCAACGTGATCGCGCGGGAGACCATCAAGGCGCTGCGCAAGAACGTGCTGGCAAAATGCTACGGCGGTGACATCTCCCGCAAGCGCAAGCTCCTCGAAAAACAAAAGGCAGGCAAGAAGCGAATGAAGCAGATCGGCTCGGTGGAAGTCCCTCAGGAAGCATTCCTCGCCATCCTGCAGGTGGAGGAATGATGCAGGTGCTTACGGCCGCGATCCTCGCGGCCTTTGCCGGGTATGCCGGCGCGTGGTACCTCGGATACGTCGAGGGAAACTTCGCCCTGCTGCTGTTCCTCGCGACCCTGGTCACCGGCATCTACTGGATTGCAGAGCGGTTGTGGTTCATGCCTCGCCGCCGCCGTGCAGCCGCCCGGCTGGACGCCCAGGCCGCCGAGCGGCGCGCAAGCCTCGCGTCCCAGGGCATCGGCCACAACGACGGCGCCGAACTGGCCGTGGCCCGCGAGCGGCTGCTCATGCAGCCCTGGTGGCTCGACTGGACTGCGGGCCTGTTCCCGGTAATCCTGGCCGTGTTCGTGCTCCGCTCCTTCCTCTTCGAGCCGTTCAAGATTCCCTCGGGTTCGATGATTCCCACGCTGCTGGTGGGCGACCTGATCCTGGTGAACAAGTTCACCTACGGGCTGCGCCTGCCGGTCCTGCACACCAAGCTCACCGAGGGCCGCCAGCCACAGCGAGGCGAGGTGGTTGTCTTTCGCTACCCACCCAAGCCCAGCCTGGACTACATCAAGCGCGTGGTCGCCGTGCCGGGCGACGAGGTGGCCTACCTGAACAAGCGGCTCACGGTGAACGGGCAACCGGTCGAGCGCCAGCCGGTGGCCGAGTTCTTCGACCGCGAATCCATGCGCTATGCCAAGCAGTTCGAGGAGCGGCTCGGGGGCAGGGATTTCCGCATCCTGATCGATCCCCAGCGTCCGGCCATGATCCCGGCTGCGGAGGATTTCCCATTCCGTGACCAATGCCGCTACAGCGTCGAAGGAATCGCCTGCAAAGTGCCGCCGGGGCACTATTTCGTCATGGGCGACAACCGTGATAATTCACTCGACTCGCGCTATTGGGGGTTCGTCCCCGATCGCAACATCGTCGGCCGGGCATTCTTCATCTGGATGAATTTCGGCGACCTGGGGCGCATCGGCGGATTCGACTGAGGATGGTTTTCTTCGCACAAAGAGGTGGTGGGCAATGAAGTATCGGTTTGCACGGCGGCAACGTGGCGTCTCCTTCGGAGGCCTTCTGGTCGTGGCCCTGGTCCTGATCATGGGTGGTGTGCTGGCGGCCCAGGTCGTTCCGACGGTGCTGGAATACCGCGCCATCCAGACGGCCGTGGACAAGGCGACCCAGGGCAGCAGTCCCGAGGAGGTCCGCCGGCTGTTCGATCGTGCGGCCGAAGTCGAGGGCATTCGCTCCATCGGCAGCAAGGACCTCGAGATCACCAAGGACGACTCGGGCAAGGTCGTCATCGGCTACGCCTACGACCGCCAATTCAAGCTCGGCGGCCCGGCGTTCCTGGTCATCAAGTATTCCGGGCGCTCGCTCTGACGCCCCTCGCCCCGTGACGGTCGCCAAGACGGCGCAGGCTCCGGCCGGCGCCTCCCTGACGGGGCTGCAGCAGCGGCTCGGGTACCGATTCGCCGATCCTCGCCTCCTGGCGCGCGCCGTCACCCACCGCAGTTTTTCGGCAGAGCACAACGAGCGCCTCGAATTCCTGGGCGACTCGGTGCTCGGCCTTGCGGTATCGAAGCTGCTGTATGTGCGCCTGGAGCACCTGCCCGAGGGGGACCTCTCGCGCGTGCGCGCCAACCTGGTGCGACAGGAGACTCTGCACCAGCTGGCGCTGGCCCTGGGCCTGTCCGAGGTCGTGCGCCTCGGCGAGGGCGAGGCGCGCTCCGGCGGCAACAAACGGCCCTCCATCCTGGCTGACGTGCTGGAGGCCGTGATCGGCGCGGTCTATCTCGACGCCGGCTTCGACGCGGCCGAAGCGCTGGTGCTGCGGCTGTTTCAGGATGTCGAGATACGTCCCGAGATGCAGGCCGCCTCCAAGGACCCGAAGACCGAACTGCAGGAATGGCTGCAGGGGCGGCGCATGAAGCTGCCCGTCTATCGGGTCGCCGGAACTTTGGGCGCGGCCCACAAACAGACTTTCGATGTCGAGTGCGAGGTGCCGGAATGGGGCCTGGTCGAGCGCGGCATCGGTGGCTCGCGTCGCGCCGCCGAGCAGGCGGCCGCCGCGGCCATGCTCCTGACGCTCAGGAACCGACAACTCTGATGAACCCCACCGACCCTTTGCCGCCCGGCGCCGAGCCGCCCCCCCTGCCACCCGCGTCAGCCGCGAGCGACGCGTCGCTGCCGCCAGCGCAGCTTGCCGAGGCCGCGCCAGCCGCGCCTGGGCAGGAGGCCGCGTCCGCCGGGCCGGCCTGCGAAGAGAGCGCGCCGCAGGGCGAGGCGCAGCCGTCCGGCGGCTCGCCCGACGATGCGGCGCAACGCTGCGGCCTCGTTGCCATCGTCGGGCGGCCCAACGTCGGCAAGTCCACGCTGCTGAACGCGCTGGTCGGCCAGAAGATCAGCATCACCTCGCGCAAGGCCCAGACCACGCGCCACCGCATCACCGGCATTCGCACGCGCGAGCAGGCGCAGTTCGTCTTCGTGGACACGCCGGGTTTCCAGACGCGCCATTCCACCGCGCTGAACCGGTCGCTGAACAAGACCGTGATGGGCACCATCGGCGACGTCGATCTGGTGCTGTTTCTCGTGGAGGCCGGCAACTTCACGCTGGGCGACGCCAAGGTGCTGTCCCTGCTCAAGCCCGGCGTTCCGGTGCTGCTGGTGGCCAACAAGCTCGATCAGGTGCACCGACGCTCCGAGCTGGCGCCCTGGCTGCGCGACATGCAGCAGCGCCATCCGTTCACCGAGTTCGTGCCCATGTCCGCCAAGAACGCCAAGGACATCGAACGGCTGCTCGGCATTGTCGAGCGCTACCTGCCGAATCAGCCGTGGTGGTACGACGCCGACGAGCTCACCGACCGCAGCGAGAAATTCCTGGCCAGCGAGATCGTGCGCGAGAAGCTGTTTCGCCTCACCGGCGAGGAGTTGCCCTACACCTCCACTGTCGTGGTGGACAAGTTCGACGAGGAGCCGAGCCCCCGGCACGGGCGCATGCTGCGCATTGCCGCGACCATCGTGGTCGAGCGCGACAGCCACAAGGCCATGGTGATCGGCGAGAAGGGCGAACGCCTCAAACGCATCGGCACCGAAGCCCGCCAGGAGATGGAGAAGCTCATGGCCGCGAAGGTGTTCCTCGAGCTATGGGTGAAAGTGCGTTCCGGCTGGGCCGACGACGAGGCGCGGGTGCGCAGCTTCGGCTACGAATGACGCTGCGCGCCTGAATGGCCGGTCGCCGCATTTCCGACGAGCCGGGCTTCGTGCTCCACCGCTACGACTGGAGCGAATCCAGCTTGATCCTGGAGGTGTTCACCCGGCGGCACGGCCGTGTCGCCCTGGTCGCGCGCGGTGCCAAGAAGCCCAGTTCCAATTTCCGGCCGGTGCTGTTGCCGCTGCAGCCGCTGCGCCTGGCGTTCAGTGCCGACGGAGAGATCCGCACGCTCAAGGACGCCGAGTGGGTGGGGGGGCAGGTCATGCCGACGGGCGACGCGCTGCTGTCCGGCTATTACCTCAACGAGCTGCTGCTGCGCCTGCTGGCGCGCGACGACGCGCATCCCACCCTTTTCGACGCCTACGCCAGCGCCGTGCAGGTGCTCGCCTCGGAGCACGGCGAGGCGCTTGAGCCGGCGCTGCGCGCCTTCGAGCTGCTGCTGCTGCGCGACATCGGCCTGCTGCCCGCGCTGGACATGCAGACGCTGGCGATGGCGCCCTTGGCCGAGGACGGCCTCTACAGCCTGGTACCCGAAGGCGGCCTGGTGCAGGCCGGTCCCCACGACGGCCGCGCCAGCCTGCCAGCGGCTGCATGGCGGGCCCTGGAGGTGGCGCTCGGACAGCCGGCTCCCTTCCACGCCGTGCTGCGCCAGACGGCCGGTGCGATGGCCGGGCTCAAGCCGCAGCTGCGCGTGCTGCTCCACTACCATTGCGGGGTTTCCACCCTGCGCACGCGCCAGTTGATGAAGGATCTTCAGTCGCTATGAGCCCCGATCGCACCGTGCTGTCGGTGAACCTGAACAAGGTGGCGCTTGTGCGCAACACGCGCCATCTCGGCATCCCCAGCCTCGAGCGCGCCGCCACGCTGTGCCTGGACGCCGGTGCGCGCGGAATCACCGTGCACCCCCGCCCCGATGCCCGGCACATCCGCGCAGACGACGTGCCCGCGCTGCACCGGCTGGTGGCCGCCCGGCCCGGCGTCGAGTTCAACATCGAGGGCAATCCCTTCCACAACCTGATGGACTTCGTGCGCGACCTGCGCCCGCACCAGGCCACCTTCGTGCCCGACAGCGAATCGCAATTCACGAGCGACCATGGCTGGGAATTTCCGGCCGATGCCGATCGCTTGGCACCGCTCATCGCCGAATGCCGCTCGCTCGGCGTGCGCGTGAGCCTCTTCATGGATCCGCGACCCGATGCAATGGCGGCCGTGCGCGCCGCCGGTGCCGATCGCGTCGAGCTCTACACCGAGACGTATGCGAGCGCATGGGGCACTCCGCGGCAGGCCGAGGTCCTGCGCCAGTTCGCCGATGCTGCCCGCGCGGCCGCGGCCGCCGGTCTCGCCGTCAACGCCGGCCACGATCTCAATGCCCACAACCTCGCCGACTTCCTGCGCGGCGTGCCGGGGGTGATGGAGGTCTCCATCGGCCATGCGCTGATCGCCGATGCCCTCGAAGAAGGTTACGCGCGCACCGTCCGGCGCTACCTCGCCAGCATCGCCAGCGCCACCGAGATCGCGTGATGGTGATGCTCGTGGCCCTGCCGGACTGGCGCGCGACTCCGGCTGTAGCCAGCGCATGATCTACGGCATCGGCACGGACATCTGCGACGTGCGGCGCATTCGCGAATCGCTGCATCGGCATGGCGAGCGCTTCGCCCGCAAGGTGCTGTGCGATGCCGAGCTTGCCGTGTACCGATCGCGCGCTGCGCGCTGGCCTGAACGCGGGTTGCGTTACCTGGCCACCCGCTTCTCCGCCAAAGAGGCCTTCAGCAAGGCCATCGGCTTGGGCATGCGCATGCCCATGACCTGGCGCGCCTGCGAGATCGCCAACCTGCGAAGCGGCCAGCCCGTGATCGTGCTGCACGGCGAGCTCAAGACCTGGTTCGAAGCGCGCGGCCTTTCGGCGCACGTCACTGTCACCGACGAAACCGACTATGCCGCGAGCTTCGTCGTCGTCGAACGCCAACCCATCCACCAGACAACCTGAACCGAATGAGCGATCACGCCCCCGTCATCCTCGACATCGCCGGCCTCACCCTGACCGACATCGACCGCGCACGGCTCGCGCATCCACTGTGTGGTGGACTCATCCTCTTCGCCCGCAACTGGAAAAACCGCGAGCAACTCACGCAGCTTTGCGCCGACATCAAATCGATCCGCGAAGACCTCCTGATCTGCGTCGATCACGAAGGTGGTCGCGTGCAGCGATTTCGCACCGACGGTTTCACGCACCTGCCGCCCATGCGCAGCTTGGGCGAGCTGTGGATGCAGGACGGCGGCCAGGGTGGCAGCGCCATGCATGCCACCGACGTCGCCACCGCCTGCGGCTACGTGCTGGGCAGCGAGCTGCGCGCGTGCGGTGTGGACTTCAGCTTCACGCCCGTGCTGGACCTGGATTGGGGCGAGAGCGGAGTCATCGGCGACCGGGCCTTCCACCGCGATGCCCGCGTTGCCACCTTGCTTGCCAAGTGCCTCATGCACGGCCTGCTGCAAGCGGGCATGGCCAACTGCGGAAAACATTTCCCGGGGCATGGCTTCGTCAAGGCCGACTCGCACACCGACATCCCGATCGACGAGCGCGCCCTCCACGCCATCCTGGCCGACGACGCCGCGCCCTACGGCTGGCTCAGTGCCACGCTCACCAGCGTCATGCCGGCGCACGTCATCTACCCGCAGGTCGATTCGCGCCCTGCGGGCTTCTCGCGCCGCTGGCTGGAGGACATCCTGCGACGGCAGCTGGGCTTTCAGGGCGCGATCTTCAGTGACGACCTGAGCATGGCCGGCGCGCGGATCATCGATGGGCGCGAGGTGAGCTACACCGAGGCAGCCATCGTGGCGCTCGATGCGGGCTGCGACATGGTCCTGCTTTGCAACCAGTCGGTGGAGAGCGAAGGTGGGGTGGCCGTGGATGAATTGCTGGAGGGCTTGGAGGCCGCTGCGAAGCAGGCCAAATGGGTGGCAAACGCCCGCAGTGATGACCGACGACGGGCACTGCTGCCGGCAACGCCGTCACCCACCTGGGACTGGCTCATGGCACACCCTGCCTACCTGCGTTCCATCGACCTGCTGATTTGACGCACAACCTCATGAGTCTGTCGGAGCGCCCGGCCGAGGTTCGATGAGTTCCTCGATCCGCACCGTGAGCACCACAGGCTCCAGCACCTCGTCGAGCGCCAAACGGACGTAGCGCTAGCTTCCGCGGAAAGCGCGCAGTTCCCGCGTCCACGGCACGTTCAGCAGGCCGAACGCAGCGATTGCAATTCCGCAGATCATCATGGCCGCTGGTTCACCCAGGGAATGGCTCAGGATCCCCGCGACAAGCCCGGAGAGCGCAGGCATGACCTGCGTGGTGATTCCGTAAATGCTCATCACGCGGCCCCGAAAAGCCGTCGGTGCCTGGGTTTGTATCGTGGAACTCACAATGCTGCTTCCAAAGCCGCTGGCGACGCCAATCATGAAAAGCAGGCCGATGGCCGAACTCCGATCGTGCGCGCCCGACATTGCCGCAAGCAGCATGCCGACAATGATGATGGCGAAGGTAAGAACTTTCCCGTGCGACCAGTGTTTTGCGACGATCATGCAGAGAACCCCGCCTACTACGATGGACGGAGCCAGAATCATCATGAAACTACCGCTACCCATTTCGCTGAAGCCGAATTGGGTTCGGGCCATCTTCAACACCAGCACCTGAAGCGGCCCCACAACCATCAGAATAATGATGGCGCCCATCATCGTCTGCCGCAGAAGCGGCGACCGCGTGACAGTATGGATCCCCGCCAGGATATCTTCGAGAAGTGGCTTGGCTTGCTCATGGTTGGACGGCGTATATATGCCGTAGAGAAGAGCAGAGCTCGCGACGAAAAGCACGAAAGGGAGGACCAACGTGCCCTGCCAGCCAAATGCACTTTGAACCGCTGCAAGGAGGGCTGGCGCCAGCCCGAAACCGATGATCGGCATCAGGTTGTACACCATCGAGACCTTCTGGAGTTTGTCCGGCGTCGTCACCGATGCGAGCGCGGTCATTCGCCCCGGGGCCACGAATGACCACCCGATGCCCACGAGAAAAGCACAAGCCATCATCATCGACGTGCGCCAGTCAAGATCGTGAATCCATCGGTCCGCCATGCCGAGTCCGGTCACCGCTGCAATGAAGGCCAGATGTGCCGCATGCACGATCTTGATGGGTGAACGGCGATCGCAGATCACACCTGCATACCATCCAAAGACAACCGGAGTCCCGAAACACAACGCGAACCCGACACCGGCAAGCAGGTTCGATCCGAAAACCTCCTGGGCGTACAAGATGACCGAGAAATTGATGAAGTGAGCGGCGGTGGCAGAGAGCAGGCACGAGACCAGGAATGATGCGGTGCGGTCTCGGGATCTCGCTGTCGATTCGCCAGACCGTGGATCACCGGGGCGGTCCATGCCGCCGTCGTTGGCAATCGCCCTCACTATCGATGCGTCCGGATTCATGACGATGTCCTTAAAGTGAAGAAGCAAGGTGGCGGGTTTCGGTTGAAATCCTGCAAGTCGTATTCGACCAAGGGTCCGTTCGAAGACCACTCAGCCGAGGAGAAACACGGGCGACCTGCACGCGGCGGCGTTCCATCATCCGGCTACACCGCTGCGCTGTTCGTCATCGCCGCCGACCATCGCTTGTGCCTCGAGCCACATGCCGCTCAAGAACGATTTGGCCCGCATCAAGACGTCCTCCACTGCCAGCGAAGCGAACGCCACTTCGCGTACGCCGGAGGCAAGCGTTTCGATGCCGCATCCGAGCCCCTTGAAGAGCATCTGCGCCAGGCGATTGGTCGCTGACTCGATCAGGGTAAGAACGACGGCGCCGCAGCCTGACGACAGTGCCATTCGGCCCAAGGCGCTGATCATTTCCTCCTCGATCCCGAGGCCGGCGTGATCGCTTTTGAGCATGAAGCCGTCGGCAACGAAATCTTCTTCGTCGGCGTGGCACAGCATCAGGCCAACGATGCCGTGGTCGCCGTACTGGTCGAACGCGCGCACGCGCAGCACGTGGTGATGAGGCCGCGCCATCCAGGCGCGCAGCTCGATGGGCGATGGCGTTCGGGCGGCGGCGTTCAGCTGGTGGATCTGGGCCGCGACGCCCGCGGCCTCTTCGACTTCGTTGTGGGCAAGGGGCGCGATGTGGATGGTCAGCTGGATGGGAACGCTTGCATCGGCATCGGTGCCGGCCACGTCAGATCGACGCCGCCAATGCTCATGAAACGAAGGCTGGCCGCGCAAAGCTGCGCGATGAGCGATCTCTTCGAGCGGGAACGTGGCGCACAGTGTGACGGGCATGGAGTTCACCTTTGAATCGTTGAGGTGGAGGGAATCAAGGAACAACGCATCGTTCGCAACGGGTGCCAAGGATCACGCGGGTAGGGCGAGTCCGTGCGTACAGGTGTTTGCGTCCGACGCGGCCGATTCGTCACTGCGCGTCTCGAGCATCCAGTGCGATATCGAAGCGTGGAGTTCGGTGGTGCATGCCTGAGGGGAGATCGCGTGAACGCGCAACCCATCTGAAGCGACGAAGAACCATGCATGGCCTGCTGCGTTGGCGTTGGCCTCTGCAGGCTGGCCCGACTGACTCGCAAGCCAGCGACCGAGGGGATGTCCATCGCCACCCAGCGCGGCAGGCCGGGCCGAGGCGGGAAGTCTCATCACCGCCAATCCGTGCGCGGCAAAGCGATGCTGCACCCAGGCGAGTTCCTCGTCGTGCCCGGCATCGAACGCGATCAGGAGGGGGTGCCCCGCGTGATCGGACAGCAGGATCGAGCGGCCTTGCGCATTGCGTACGACGAAGTGGTAGGCCCCTCGGTCCCGGTGCGGCAAGAGGGGCATGCCGGCGGCTTCCGAGCTCGAAGACCCGGCCGGATGGCTACGCACAAGCCCCACGCTGGTTCTGCCAGCAACTGCAAAGATCTGTCCGAGTGTCGGCATGCTTGCTTCTCCTTCTCCAGATGTGCGGGGTCAATGCTGCGTTGCGAGACGAACGGCCAGCTGCGTTCGCAAGCGCGCGGCAGCCTCGTCGCCGGCGCGCTCACCAGCAGCCAGGAATTCGCCTGTCCGATCCAGGCTTTGTTCGAAGCGGGCGATGTCTGGGCGGATCACCACATCGGCCTGCGCCAGTTCGAGCTCGCCGAGCTGGTGGATTGCCATGTCGAAGCAGTGCGTGAGCGATTCGGCCGGATGCCGCGCCACCTGCTGCCCATGGCGAGGGACGTCTACCGCCACGGCAATCACCAGGTCGGCGCCCAAGGATCGGGCCACCGAAACCGGTACAGGTGCAACAACGCTTCCATCGACCAGCAGCCGACCCTCGTGACGCACCGGCCGCACCAGCCCGGGGACGGCCATCGATGCCTCGACAGCCGTGGCGACATCTCCGTCCGAAAGGATGACGGGACGGCCCGAGAGCGCGTCTGCCGCCACGCATGCGAAGGCGCGCGGCAAGCTCGGTATGCGGCGGTCGGCGCCCAGGAGGGATCCGATGATGCCCTGCAGGGGCCGCATGTCGGTGAATCCATCCTGGCCTGGGGTGCGGGTGAACACATCCTCGAGCCGCAGGCGCCGCAAGGCGGCATCCATGTAGTCCGCAGTGAAGCCGGCGGCGTACATCATTCCCGCCAGGGCCCCTGCGCTCGTGCCCACGACCAGGTCGATGGGAATGCCTTGGCGCTCCAGAGCGCGAATCACGCCCACATGTGCGGCTCCACGAAACGAGCCTGCGCCCAGCACCAGGCCAATGCAGCGTGCCGGTCCGCCGAGTCCACCGGGTGTCGGTCTGGCAAACGCACCGGCTGCGAACCCGGTGTCGGCGCCATCGAGTTTGGTCAATGACAAGGTGTTCTCCCTTCGATTGATCAACCGTGTTGCGTCATGCCGCGCGCGTTCGATGCGCCGGCTTGAGCGAACGTGGGCGCCGAATCGGGGCATGAGGTCTTCGCTCGGCGCAGCGCCTGTGCCGCATACGGGCCGGATGGCCCTGCGCCCATCACCGCGATGCGAGTGATCGCCTTATCGACCGGTTCCGTGAACATGGCTTCTCCTTGGTTGTGGCGGGGGCGATGACTCAGTTCAGTGGCCGGGGGTGGAATTCGAACGCGGCGGACGGAATCGGCACACCGAGTGAACGCAGTTGCTGTGCCCGCGTGATCACTGCCGCGCCTTCGAGCAGATTGCGAGCGATCTGCACCACCGTGCGGTGGCCGGGTTCGGCCAGGAAGCTGCCCCGCGTCCAGGCGTTGAACGAACCCATCGCCGGTCCGCACCAGATCTGGTAGTCCAGCACCCGATCCGGCACGCCTTGGGTGGCCCAGCGGCTTGCCTGGCCCAGGTAACAGCGGAACACCAGTGCCATCCGGTGCTTGGGATCCCTGTCGGCGCGTTGGATTTCGGCCGGGTCGCGTTCTTTGAAGAAGGCCTGTGTCTGCTGCCAGATATCGGCCAGCGGCGCGCGGAACAACTCCGCTTCAAGCTTGAGGCGCTCATCGGCCGGAATGCCTTCGATGCATGCGTACTTGCGCCAGGCGTCATAGAGCCGTTGCGCGCGCACGCTGAACATGGTGCCGCGCTTGAGCACTTGCACTTTCACGCCCAGCTCGAACATGTCGGCGGCGGGGGCCATCGCCACGTCTTCGATCGCCGCCTGTGCCAGCAACGCGCGGCCTGCGGGCGACAGGCCCGACTCCACCGCTGCCTGATTGACCGATCCGGTCACCACATACGCTGCGCCCAGGCTGAAGGCCGCCGCGACAGCCGCGGGCGTGCCCAGCCCGCCTGCGGCGCCTACGCGCACGGGCGTGCGCAAGCCGTGCCGTGCCTGCGCCTCTCGCACGGCATGCACGATCGTGGGAAACAGCGCCACCAGAGGGCGGTTATCGGTGTGCCCGCCGGAATCGCCCTCCACGGTGATGTCGGCAGCCAGGGGGACCAGGCTCGCGAGTTCAGCCTCTCGCGCGCTCAAGTGGCCGCGCTCGACCAAGGTTGCCAGCATGGTTGCTGGTGGCGGTGACGCGAACCGGGTAGCAATCTCGGGGCGCGAGACCTTGGCCATCAGCTGATTCGGCTGCACCACCTCGCCGTTTTGGCCGATGTGCAAGCCGCTGCAGGCATAACGAACCACCGCCGGCGTCAGCTGCAGATAGGCCGATGCGCAGACCCGCCGTACGCGGTGGCGCAGCAGCAGATCGACGAGCGCGTCCTCGGCCGTCGCATCCTGGATGTTGTGGATCAGGTTCACGCCCCAAGGCAGCGGGGGCGCCTGCAGGCTCGTCATCATCTTGTCGAGTGCCTTCTCGATCGCCACCAGCGGCAGGCCGCCCGCGCCGAAGAAGCCCAGCATGCCGGCGCGTGCCATCGCGATGACCATGTCGGCCGTCGCGATGCCGGTGGCCATCTCGCCGGCGATGTACGGGTAGCGCACGCCATGGGCGCTCAGAAAGCCGGGATCGCCCAGCTTTTCCGGTGCGAGGGCGGGCAGGTTCCACAGAGCTTCCATGCCGGGCGACGCTTTGACGCCAGGTCCAACCAGGACGCCGACGCGCTGCGACTTCATCTCGCGCACGACCAGGAGCGGCTCGTGGATTCGCTGCACGGCCTCGACCAGTCCGGCGGGAGAGAAGGCCGACTCGACAACGGGAGGGGCTTCGAGGGGGACGCAGGCGGTCATTGGCGGCTCCAGAGGTTGTCGAGATCGGACGCGTCCAGCGTGCGGGTCTGCCGGATGTGGAAGTCCGGCGTGAGCGCCGCGACGGCAGCGATGTAGCCGGGAGCCGGTGTGAAGGAGCGCACATGGCAGTCGCGCCCCAGTCCCACGGCGTCGGCCTCGTCGTGTCCACGGTCTTCGATGCGGATGGACTCCCAGCCCGCAGAGATTCCGGTCCCATGGGCTTTGACGACGCTTTCCCGGCGGGTCCACGAGCGCAGGAAACCTGCCGGCCCTTCATCCATCGACGCGCGCTCCGACTCGCTGAAGAACCGCGCCGCGATGTGCACCGTGCTTTCCATCGGCCGGATGCGTTCCACGTCGATGCCCACCTGCACGCCACCCGATACCGCAACGAGCAGCAGGCCGTCCGTATGCGCAAGATTGAAGTCCAGCGCGTGCCCGGTTGGCAGGCTCGGCTTGCCATGGGTTGTCTGCACCAGTGGCACGTCCTTGGCAGGTACGCCGCGGTAGTGACCCAGCAACATGCGAACCACCGCGCGGCCTGCGACGAACTCCCGCCGTTTGCTCGTCAACCTGAAGTTCCCTGCACGTCGGTGCTCGTCATCGGACAGTGCCGTGACCAGCGCTGCCTCGATGCTGGCTTGCAAAGGCAGCTGAACGATCCAGACATCGACCGAGTCCTCGTGCAGGGAGGGCCAGCTCGGCGAGTCGGTGGGGTGGTTGTGCAGGGGGCGCGTACCGCAGCCGTCGCGCGCGAGAACCTTCGGCGCTTCAGGCTCGCGGATGTTCTGTTGGTGGTGCATCACCTGGCACCTCCATCGCTCACATCGGCGGGTCGTTTCGCGCCGCGCAGCGGTTGCGGAACGGGTGGGCGGGGCTTGGTCGTGGGAGCATCGCCCGGGTTCATCATCCGCCCTCCACGATCCGCACCGCCAGGTTCCTGGCGTGGTAGATGCGCAGGCCATCGACCCACAGCCAGACATTGGCGCTCACCCAGGGTCCGCGTTCGTCGCGGCCTTCGTCGGCGATTTCCATTTCCACGCTGACCTTGCGGTTCCTTGGCAGGACTTGGCCGCGGTATTTCCATGCCATGGCACGTCCGACCGCCAAGGGTTCGAAGCGGGGCGCCCGCATCCCTGCGGCCAGCCCGCGATCGCGCATGGTGAACTGGAGCAGCTGGATCATGGCCTCGATGCCGAGCGAGCCGGGTTGCACCGGGTCTCGATAGAAATGGGCCTTGAAGAACCAGGCGTTCGGATCGACGTCGAACTCCGCTTGCAGCCGACCGCGCTTGGCGGCTCCGCCTTGCGGCCAATCGCCCGTGACCCGATCGAGCATGAGGAGATTTCCTCTGGCCAGGCGCGGCAGCTCCATGGAATTGCCTGCTGCCCGCAGATCGACTTGTCGTCCCTGGGCGGCTTGCATGGCGGTGCGTTCGGCGGCTGTGGCCGGCAGCCCCTTTTGTTCACTCAGGGCTTGCGTCGTGAAATGCCCGAAGACCGTCTTGAGCGTGTAGACGGGCGCGTCACCAATCACGCAGCGGACGTCGAACGATTCGATGAAGATGTCGCCGTTGCGGGCCAGCGAGGTGCAGCGGGCCGTGGTACGCAGGATGCCGTCACCACGAAAGACGCTGCGGTGAAGCGTGCCCTCACCGTCGAGGTTGCGAAAACTCAGGTCGGTGTCGCAGTGCAGCGGCACGCCCATGTACGTCGCGAGCCATCCGCACGGCTGGAGCGCGGCTTCCAGCAGCACGGCAAAAGCCATCGTGCGCGAATCGTTGTCGTCGAAGTACCAGGCGTCGTCGGGAATGTCGTACTCGCTGTCCACTTCGCTGCCAACCTGCATGCCCCCGAGGGGCCCGGCGCACCGGGTGACACGCGACATGAACTGGTAGGGCGGGGAGGGCAGCCGTGGCAGATTGCGCGCGCCATCGAAGCGCGCGAAAAGCGGGCCGAACGCGCGCGAAGGCAGCCCCGTGGCGCAATGGAGCATCGCGGCGCCGTCGAAGGTGAAGCCGTCGATCCGCGCTGCGGGGCGCGCACCTGCTGCCGGAGCCGGCGCGATGGCGTGTTCGAGCGGCACGCTTGGTACCAGGCGGACGCCGAGATTGCGGCCGTGGAAAGCCTTGCGCCCGTCCACCGTCAGCAGCACGTCGGCCCACAGGGTGGGGCAGGTGCCCTCTTCGAGACCTCTGACGAAGATCTCGTAACTCATGCGCCGCGAAGTCGGCACCACCTGGCCGCGGCATACGGCTTTGAAGGTCACCGAGGGCACCAGTTCGAAGCTCCATCCGTCGCGTTCACGGGTATGGCCGAGCGCGGCGAGATAAAAGCTCATCATCTGGAAGCCGGCCTCGCACATCAGCGTGCCGGGCATCGTCGGGTCGTTCTTGAAATGGCCGGGGAAGAACCACTCGTCGCCGCGGATGTCATAGGTCGCGCGCAGGGTGCCGCGGCCCCATGGTCCGCCGTGCGGGTCGAGTTGCTCCACTTGCTGAAAGAGCTGCATCGGCCCTTCCTGGATGCGCGGTGTGCGGTGGTGCGCAGCGACTGCTTCGAAGCCGGCGCCGAAGCAGTCGTAGGCGCGGCCATCGGCCAGCGCACGCACCTGCTCGGCGCTGTAGCTGCGGGCGGTCTGTGTCGGTGGCGCCTGGTGGTGCTGGATCGAGGCATCGGGCAGGTCTGTCGCCGGGTTCCAGATCACGCCGCCGGCGTTCTTCAGCTCCTGCTCGGTGAAGAAGCCGGCCCTTCCGTTGCGCACCGACAGGCGCGGCTCGCCATTGAGAAAGCTGTCGTAGCGGAAGAAGAACAACCGCACCTCGCCGGTGTTCGCATGGCCGGTGACCTCGATCTCATAACGCAGCGTGTCGCCCACACGCGGCCGGCGTTCGCCGTGAAAGGTCATCTCGCAGCCCAGCAGGCGATAGACGCGCTCACCGCGGTTCAACAGGTCCGCGCCCAGGTACGAGATGAGCAGCAGGTCGGCCTGTCCTGCCTCCACCTCCAGGCCGGCGGGCATCGAGCCTTCATGCAGGTACCAGGCATCGGCCGTGACATCCGTTTCCGTCACGATGCGGCCCAGACCCATGCCACCGGCTTCACCTTCGATCTCCATCACCCGGTCGGCCAGCAGCAAGGGCGGCATCGGCATGCGGACCTGGCGGGCATGGCCGTCCTGCGGCTCGAACTTCGGCCCGAAGAACCTGGACAGCTGCCCGTGGGACATCTCCTCCAGATCGGCCCGGGTCCACAGGGGCTCGGGGGCGGTGGTCTCTGCGGGCCGGACCATGGCGGACGATCGTACGAGTGCGTTCATATCGCTTTCTGGTGGTAGGACGGTGGCATTGCGGGACGAGATATTTGCAGTGCTGGGTGCAGTCGCGCGCTCGTCCTGACGCTGCGGCCAGGGCGGCAATGCAATGGGAGGCATGTGCGAGGCGAAGCGAACGCCGCTGCCCGGGTTCGGCGTGACACACGATGCATCGGTGAGCTGCGCATTCATCGCTTCGACATCCACCGTAACGCCAGCGGCCCATAGCCGCGCGCCTACGAGCAATGCGCTTCGAACGGATCGGTTCGGGTGAGCGTCGTAGGCAAGCGCCAGGTGGGGCCGATCGCCCAGGATGTCCGCGATCCATCGCGTGCAGAGGCTGCGCGGACCGTGCTCCACGAAGACACGGATCCCGTCCTGCCAGGCGCGCTCGATCATCGAATGGAAGTCCACCGGCCCACTGGCCATCTCCAGCAGCGCATCGGCGATGCGATCGGATTCGGCCGGGTAGGTGCCGCATGCGGCGGCCGTGTAGAAGCGCAGGTCCGCCAGGGCGCGGGTGCTGCGGTGGTGCAACGACCGCCAGGTGTCGCGCACGTGCAGCACCTCGGGGCAGTGCACCGCGACATCATGGTCGATGCGGGTGGCGTAGCTGCCTCCGAGTTTGTCGATCACGCGGCCGACCGCGCCGCGCTCCCCACCGATGGCGCAGGCAGCCGGCCCGTAGATCATGGTCAGGTAGGCATGGCGCTCGTCACGCAGCGCTTCGCGGACCCGCTCCGGCGGCAGCGCGATGGTCCAGGCGGCCCATTGGGCTTCGGGCTGCTGCCACGCGCTTTGCAGGAGTTCGAAGCGCCCACCCAGTCCATTCGCGTAAATGGGCGCGAGCCCGTCGAACAGCCCGTCCACGCTGTCCCACGCGCCCAGGGCTACGACTGCGTTGGTCTCGCCCGACGACAGGCCGATGGCCGCGTGCGGCCGCAACTGCAGCACCTGCATGGACAGCTGCGCATGAACCTGTGACAGCAGCGAGCTGCCCGCCAGCTGTTCCAGCGGTGAGACGGATGCGGCCGATGCGGTCGATGGCCCACGCGCGGGATCGAAGATCCAATCGCAGGCGGCGCGGACATTGCCCAGGCGGGCGCTGGCGCTTGCCACTGCCCTGGGGCTGGCCAGCATCAACTCGCGTCCCATGCCGGGATACGCCGCCCCGGCAGCCGTGAACACGGCGGCTACTTCGCCGCCGAGAGGACCGTCGCACAGGGCGATGTCCGCCGTCGCCGTCGCGGCGGCCGGGTTTGCCAGACAGGCCAGGGCCGACGCGGATTGCCGCTCGAAGTCGGCACCTGGTGCCGCGACGAAGGCCAGTCTCACGGGCCCGTGCCCGCCGGTGCGTCCGGCGGCAAGCGCCTGGCGCAATCCCTCCCGATCGCTGGCGGCGAAGCACCACGCCCGTTCGATCCGCGTACCGGGGGGCGGCCCAGACGCTTCGTGCGGCGAGGCTTGCACATCGATGTGGAACTGATGCCCACCTTGTGCATGCATGCTCACGCGCGCTTTGCGCTGCGCCGCTGGTGCCAGCCACGGCGTGGCCGGTCCGGCTCCGAGCCATGCCCCGTGGCGGGTCGCGATCACGGCGGCGGCCAGGTGCAGCAGTCCGCTTGCGGCGTGGGCGTGGCCGTAGCGCTCGGTCAGATGCAGGGACCCGGGGCCGTCCCCCAGGGCGAGGCGGGCGCTCGCTGGCGCATCGGTGGCAGCCGCATCATCCGCGTTCGACTCACCTTCGATGAGTGCCAACACCTGCTCGCCATCGCGCGTCGCGTCGTCCAGGCGCTTGAGCACCATCACCACAGCCGCGTCGCCGGTGCGCTCGCGGCCGACCCCCTCCAGGCTTTCTGCCGCCCGCGCGGTGGCGCTCTCGCAGCACAGGTCGACCGCGCCGACGACGGCGGCGTCCAGCTCGCCGCGGCGCAGGGCGCGTGCAGCAATGTCCAGGGCTCGCAGCCCGGACAACTCGTCGGCGCATACGCTGTAGCCCAGGCCGGCCAGCTTGAACTGGGCGTTCAGGCGATTGGCGACGATGTTGGGCAGCGAGCCCGTCACGACACTGGCCTTCAAGGGGCCAGCAAACGCGTCGCGTGCATGCTGCAGCCAGTCCGGATCCACGGTCACGCCGGCGGACTGCGCCCAGTCGTGCAGCCGGGCGGGCACCAGCGAGCGGGCCAGTTGCCGTGCGATCTCGACATCGCATTCCATGCCGGTCAGCACGCCGGTGCGCTCCTGGGGAAGCGAGCGCACCGTTGCCAGTGCCTCGCTCGCGACCTTGAGCAGGATCACCTGTTGCGGCAGGCTGTCTGCCAGGTCTCGCGGCGGAAATTTGATCTCGGCGGCGGCGAGCGTGAAAGGCTTGGCCAGTCCGCATGGGCCGATGTCCGGGACCTCGGTGAATGCCTGGGCGCCGTCGAGCAGGGAGCTGGTGAATTCAGCGGTGTTCTGCGCGTGGGCGCAGACGACGCCCAGACCGACGATGGCCAGCGGCGCGGGTGCGGGCGCGCACACCGGTGGCACTCGCACCGCGTGGTGCGTGCCCCGGTGGCCCGGCTCGTACGCTTCAAGAATGACATGCGCGTTGTTGCCGCCGAAGCCGAAGCTGCTGACCGCGGCGATGCGGCGAGCGTGCGTGGGCCACGGTTCCTCGGTTTCCAGCAAGCGCACGGGAGCTTTTGCCAGGGCGTCCAGCGTCTCCCGCACCGGCATGGAGGGGGGCAGCACGCCTGCCTCGAAGGCACCCAGGACCTTCAGGATGCCCGCGGCGCCCGAGACCGTGAGCAGATGGCCGATCTGACTCTTGAGCGATCCGATGGGCATGCATCCGGCGGCGGCGTAGGCCGCGGCGATGCTGGCCAGCTCGACGCCGTCTCCAACCGGCGTGCCGGTGGCATGGCATTCCAGCATCGCCACGTCGGCGGGCTGGAGTTCGGCCCGCAGCAGGGCCTGGCGGATGGCCCGCACCTGCCCGCTGCTGGCGGGCGTGAGCAGGCCGGCAGCGCCGCCGTCGTTGGACAGGCCGATGCCGCGGATCACGCCCAGGATGCGATCACCGGCCGCCTGCGCGTCGTGCAGGCGCCTCAAGGCCAGAACGACCGCGCCTTCCGATGGCACCAGGCCGTTGGCATCGCGGTGGAAGGGCCGGCTCTGGCCGGTCGGGCTCAGCGCCTTGAGGGCGCGGAACCCGATGTGCAGGAACATCGGATCCGTGCCGCAGCAGGCGCCAGCCAGCATCAGGTCGGCGCGGCCGTCTTCCAGGGCGTCGCAGGCCAGCTTGAGCGCATACAGGGACGAGGCGCAGGCGGCATCGAGGGTGAATGCCTCGCCGCCCAGGCCCAGGGACCGCGCCAGCAGGCGGGTGGGCATGGCGGACATGTAGCGGTTGCCGGGCGCCACCGGCGCCGCGTCGAGCTGGTCGATGATTCCCGCCAATCCCTGCTCGTGCGCCCACCGCCGCGTCCACGCGGCGACCGCGAACTGCACTTGCGAAGGCGTCGGCAAGGACAGGTTCCCGAGGATGGCGCCCGTGCGGCGGTGGCCTGCAGCGGCGTCGTGGCCGGCTTCATGCAAGGCCTGCCGAGCCGCCTCCAGCACCCAGTGCGCGCAGCGGTCAGCCTGCAGCAGCTCCTGGGCATCGACCGCGAAGCCGGTTGGATCGAAGTCGAAGTCGCGCACGTAGCCGCCGCGGTCCGACCACCGCACGCCGGTGGCGTCGAGCGTGATGCGTTCGCTGCTCATGGGCCATGACCCGATCGGCGGCGGCGACAGCAGGTCGTCGCCGCCGCGCAGCCGACGCCAGAGCTCGGCCGGGCTGGTGGCGCCGGGCAGCACGCAGCCTCGGCCGACGATCGCAATGGGCATCTGCGACACGGGGCGGCCTAGCCGTGCGCCTGCTCGGCCGCGACCGCGACGCGGGCGTGCAGCTGGACGCCCGACATGCGCACCGACCAGCCGCCGCCGCGAGCGGTGACATCGACGATCGCCTGCAGCGAGTTGGACGAACGCAGCCGCACGGTGCAGCGGATGGGGGCGGTGATGGGCCCATCACGCCGGGCGAGCACCTGGCCCAGGTGCGTGGGCAACATCGATGCAGTCGATACCTGGTGCAGCCAGCCGACAGCCACCTGCAGCGCACCGTCGAGTGCAGCCAGGTCGAGCAGCCGATCTCCATCGTCCCAGCCCAGGCCCCAGGCGCCATGGAGTTCGGCTTCGACGCCTTGAGCGCAGGTGCCGGTCAGGCGACGGATCGCCTGCAGGTCGGGGCCGTGAAAGAGTGCAGGCGTGCCGTACAGGCTGGCGCCGTCGGTGTCGCAGGCGCGCATGACGAGGTTGCCGGCGCCATCCTCTGGTTCCGCTTGCGCGGAGAAATCCGCCGTCGCGCAGTAGTGGAGCACTTCGCCGTTGGCGCTGTGCACTTCGCACCGCAGCCGCCGACCTGTGCCCGGCTCGAACCTGGCCGTCACCCGCAGGCGGCTGGCGTGTTGCGGCCAGTCGTTCAGCACCACGCCGCGCATGACGCGCAGATCACGCAGGGTGGGCAGCCCCGCGCCGGGGAGCAGCGACATGGCGATCCGCATGAACCACTCGGCCACCAGCACGACCGGCACGACGGGCTCGGCGCCGATGCAATGACTGCCCAGGAAGGGGTAGCGTTGCGGGCTCAGCACCACATCGCCGGTCAGTGCGCCGCGGTGTCCCGTGTCCCGTGCCAGCAGCTCGCGCGGCTCGCCCGGGCCCATCACGAGTTGCACTTCCGGCCCACCCTCGTGCAGTTCGGCCAGGAAGGCGGCCGCACCGGCCTCCGCGCCGATGAGCGACACACCCTGCGCATCGAAGTGGGCGCGCAGCGCGGGAGTGACCATGCCGCCGTCCCAGGGGCCCCAGCCGATCGAGCGCACCAGGCAGTTCGGTCGTTTCGGCGCCTCGACCAGTGCGACCTGGTTCAGCACTTCGTTGGCCATGGCGTAGTCGCACTGGCCGGGGTTGCCGACACGCGCTGCCACCGACGAGAACAGCACGATCGCATTCAAGGGGTCGGATTTCAGGGCCGTCAGCAGGTGCTGCAGGCCTTCGACCTTGGTGGAGAAAACGCTGTCGAACTGGTCGAGCGTCTTGTCCTTGATCAGTTTGTCCGCCAGCACGCCGGCACCGTGTACCAGGCAGGTGACGGGACCGAAGCGCTTGCGTACCTCCACCAGGGCGCGGTCGATCGACGTGGCGTCGCTCACGTCGGCCACGCAGTAGACAAGCTGTGCCCCCGCCTCTTCCATGGCCTGGAGGTTCCGCTGGACTTCGCGGGCCGCCATGACGTTGCTGGCCATGCGTGACAGCTGCATTGGCGTGGGGCGGCGGCCATGCTGCAACTCGTGGTCGAGCAGCGCGCGCTTGATCTCGGCGTCGGTCTGCGCCGCCCGGACGCTGGTCGGCTCCACGTCGAGCGGCGTTCTCCCCAGGATGGCAATGCGTGGCTTGAGCCGCGCGATCTCCTGCAGGCACAGCGCAGTAACGCCGCGCGCTCCGCCGGTGGCGAGCACCACGCTCTGAGCGTCGATCACGCAGCGCCCGGTGGGCGCAGCGCACAGCTCGGTGGTGAGCGTCATGCGGGAGCTTCGCGCGGGCAGTCCGACCTCGCGCTCGGCACCGCCATCGAGCAACTCCTCGGCCAGTGCCCGGGCAATGGCCGCGGGGGCGCGCTCGGATGCTTCGATGTCGATGGCTTTGACGGCAGCCTGCGGCCATTCGTTGGCGGCCGTGCGAGCCAGTGCGGCGATGCCGCCCAGATAGGCCCGCACGCCAGCACGCCCGGACAGGCCGAAGTCGCCACCCGTGTCCTGCACCGTGACCAGCAGGCCGTCGCGGTCGGACAGGCGGGCCGACATCGCCTGGACGAACTCGAAGGCGCGGCGGTTGACGCGAATGGCCTCCCATGCATCGCCAACGGCCTGCAGCCCGGACAGCACGATCAGCCCGGTGCATCCTGCCGATGCGGAAGGTTCGGTGACGAGGCGGGCCGTCACGCCGCGTGTTTCGAGCAGCTGGACCAGCCGGCGTGCAACCCCGCGGCCGTCGTCGGTCACACCGATCACGGCGCCGCGCAGCAACAGGCCCGACATCGCAAAGCCGGCGGCTTGCTGTGCCACGGGTCGGACGACGTGGCGCGGAAGTGCGGCCGACGCGATCGGGCGTGCGGCGCCGGCCGATTCCGGCGGGGCGATGGTCGGCAGAGGCGGCATGCCGGCGATGAATGAGCCAGCAACTGTGATGTCCGACGGCGCCGCCACGACGGGCGCCGGCGCATGGCCCTGCATGAAGTTCAGCACGTCCG
>NZ_JBBJUM010000012.1:0-119778 GCF_037726105.1 Ramlibacter sp. AN1015 | reverse complement strand
GTCGCCTTTCTTTGCCTACTTTCTTTGGCGAAGCAAAGAAAGTAGGTCGCCCGCCGGGGCGAAATCCCGGCACTTCACTTCAACTACACAAACACCGACGCGGAAACCACCACCGTGAGACGCAACCGCCAGGAACGCACGCGCCGAGTTCGCCTTGACTAGCCTGCCGTCGTAGGAGCAAGGAAAGTAGGTCGCTCACGCGTGAGACGCAGCCCGCCCACCGCGACTCACGCAACGAGACGACAGGCCCGCGCCTCAGAGCGCCACCACCCCCACCTCTGCCCCGAACACCTCCCTGACGATCGGCACGAGGTGCGTGTGGTGCGTGAAGAACAGCACCTGCGTGCGCGTCGAGAGCGTCTTGAGCACCTGCAGGCCGGCGCGCGTGCGCCCGTCGTCGAAGTTGACGAAGAGGTCGTCGGCGACGAAGGGCAGCGGGCGCGATTGCTCCAGGTGCAGCTCCAGCGCCGCGAGCCGCAGGGCGAGATAGAGCTGGTCACGGGTGCCCTCGCTCAGGCCCGCCACCGGAACCACCGCGCCGCCGCAGCGCTGCGCGGACAAGGTCGGGGGCGTCTGCTCGAAATCGACCAGGAGCTTGGCGAAGGCACCCCCGGTGAGTTGTGCGAACAGTGCCCCGGCGCGCGCCAGCATCGGGCCCTGGTGCCGGTCGCGATACCGCTCGACGGCCCACTTCAGCAAGCGCGAGGCGGTGGCGAGTTGCAGGTAGCGGTGGGCCGCATCGCCCATGGCGGCGAGGGCTTCCTGGCGGCGCGCTTCGGCCAGGGCACCCTGCGGCTGCCCGCCCATGCGGTCGAGGGCCTGCTCGGCCTCCACTTTCCGGGCGGCGAGCTGCTGGCCGCGCAGCTCACACGCGCCCTGCTCCTCGACGACCGCGTCCAGCAGCGTCGGGAGCGCCGCGGCATCACAGCCTCGCACCTCTGCCTGCAGCGTCTCGATCGGCAAGCCGTCCCCATGCTCGGTGATCAGCGCGCGCAGCGCGGCGATGTCGGCATCGCGGGCGCGCTTGTCGTCGGAGCGCCGCACCAGCGGCAGCGCCTCGGCCGGCTCGTGCACGCCCGCCTGCACCAGCAGCGGCTGCAGCCGTGCCGCCTCGCGCGCGAGACGCAGGCGCGCATCCTCGGCGAGCGACTGCGCCTTCGCCAGCGCCTCGTCGGCGGCCCGCGCCCGCTGTTCATCGGCGCACGCCTGGCGCAAGCGCTGCCCCAGGCGCGCGGCGATTTCGGCGGGCTGCTCGCCCGCAAGCTCCGGGGCGCCGATCCGGCCGGGCAGCAGGCGCGCCGCCTGCGCGAAGTCGGCGAGCTGGCCCTGCATGCGGGCGATCTCCTCGCGGCGCAACCGGTCCACGGCAGTCAGCCGCGATCCGACCTCCGCCACCCACTCCATGGCCGATTCCACCGAAGCGGTAGCGGCGCCTGCAAGCTCGGGCAGCTGCACGGCGGCCAGCGCGGCGGTCCAGTCGTTCTCCCACTGCCGCCACTCTTCGGAGGCGAGTTCCTGAGCCCTTCGCATCGCCTGCAGATCCTGCTCGCCACGTTGCAGGGTGCGATGCATTTCGGCATGGCGTGCCCGGCTCGCGGCCTGCGCGTCCCGCCAGTCCTGTGCGGCGCCAAGCAGCGCCGGCAGTCTGTCCGCCTGCGGCGCAGCGACGCCGCAGGCCCCCAGCGCGGCGCGAAGTTCCGCGGCGGCATCGTCGCAGGCACGGGAATCCTCCTCGCAGGCACGCTCGTGATCGTCCATCGCCTGCGCGGCCAGCAGCGCCTGCTCGCGCCTGTGCAGCCACGAGGGCATGTCGTCCAGCGCCAGCCCCGGCAGGCCGAGCGCGTCCGCCTCGGCGGCCCAGTCGGCCTGGAACTGCCGCAGGCGCGCAGCCTCGCCCTGCTGCCGCTCCCGGGCGCCGGACAGCTGGCTCTCGGCCCACTCGAGCTGCTGCTGCAGCCCGGCGAGCTCGGCGGCGTGCGCGGCCGAAGCCACGCGCGCGTCGGCCAGGGCATCGGCCCGCTGCATCGCCGCCTCGAAAACGTCGGCCCCCTCTCCCGGCGGCACGGAGCCGCCGCGGATCGCGTGCCATGCGGCGTCGCGCGCGGCCCGCGCCTGCGCCACGTCCTGCTCGGCGACGACCCGGTGCGCCTGTGCGAACTGCCGCACGCGCACACCGCACGCACCGACCTCCTCCTGCGCGTCCAGCACCCGGGCCGCCGCCTGCGACCCGGCCGCCGCGAGCGCCTGGCGTTCGTTCAGCCGCGCGGCGATCCGCTCGGCCTGCGGCACGAACATCGTGCGCAGGCGCGCCGGCTCGCCGCTCCACGGGGCGAGCGCAGCCAGCCCGAGGTCGCGGTTGCGCCGGGCCTGGTCTCGCGCCGCGTGCCGGCGCGGCAGGCCTTCGAGCACCGGCAGCAGCGCCTGCGCCCGGGCGATGGCCGCGTGCAATGCGGGGGGTTCGGCGGCGGGCGGCTCGGCGACCCGCGCGCGCGCCTCGTCGAGGGCCGCGTGCGCACGCCGCGTTTCCTCGGCGCAGTGGCGCAGGCGCTGGTGCAGCCCGCCACGCGCCTGCAGCAGGCGCGCGAGCGTCTTCAGCGCCAGCGCCGAAGGCAGGCGCGCCCGCAGGGCGGGCTCGTCGCCGGGCCAGCCGAGCTGCGTCGCGCGCTCGCCGGCATCCGCCAGCAGCCGGGCCACCTCGGCCTGCTGCGCAGCAAGCGCAGGCTCGTGGTCGCGGCAGCGCGCGGCCTGTTCCAGCAGCGCATCGATGTCGTTCCGGTGCGTCAACACGGCGGTGTCGCAGACGATCGCGTCGCGCGCGGCCCGCCGCGCCGCGAGGTCGAGCTCCCGCAGGCGCAGCTCGCCCTCGGCCAGCGCCAGCGCCGCCTGCCCTGCTTCGAGCGTGGTGCGCGCGTCCTCCGGCAGCTCGAGCACCTCGCCCGCGGCCCGGTGAGCTTCCTGGAGCGCGGCCAGCCGGGCCAGCGGCGCCGCAAGGCGGCGCACCCGCTCCAGCGCGGCGCGGCGCGCGTGCAAGGCCTGGCTGTTGCGCTTTTCCGCCTCCATCGCCTCCAGCACCTCGTCCAGCGCGGCGCGTGCATCGGTCCAGGCTCGGGTGCGGACCATCGATGTCTTCAGGTCGTCGTTGGCCTGCTCCAGCCGGTCGGCCGCCTGGTAGTACTCGCGGTCGGCGGCGCGGCGCGGTGCCCAGATGCGGCCCGCCTCCTGCGCCAGGCCTTCGCTCACGCGCCCCAGGCTGGCGACCCCGGCGGCCGACTGGAACAGCACCTGGCCGACGTCGCGCGAGGCATCGAGGATGCTCTGGCCGCCCGCCACCAGCCGCGCGTGGTCGAGCCCGAACATCTGCTCGAAGAAGCTGCGGTCGGCGGCGCCCAGCAGCGGCGCCAGGAGATCCTCGGACAGCGCGCCGCCGTCTTCGGCCCGCAGCGTCTGGCGTGCCGCCTTGACGCGCTGGAACACCACCGCACCGTCGGGCGTCTCCAGCCGCGCGCCCAGGCGCAACTCGCTCTGCGGATGCAGGAAACCGAGGGGCGAGCTGCGTGGCATGCCGAACAGGAGCTCGACGATCGCGCTGCGCAGCGTCGATTTGCCGGCTTCGTTGGGGCCGACGACCAGATGGAAATCGTGCTGCGCGGGAGGCAGCTCCAGCACGGTGTCCGTGAACTTGCCGTAGCGGATCAGTTCGAGTCGCCGGATGCGCACGCGGCTCACTCCAGGCGCGCCAGGTGCGCGAGCAGGTCGGGAGCGACCTCGCGCACCAGCGCGTCGAGCCGCGCGCCCGTGACCAGGTCGAGCAGCGGCACCTGGGTGCGCAGCTCCGGCGGCAGCTTGTTGACGAACGGCGCCAGGTCGGCGCCGAGCTGCCGCAGGAGTTCGGCGTCGCCTTCGGCCTCCGCAAGGATCTGCGCCAGGCTGGCCAGCGCGTCGCCGCGGCCGGCGTCCGGCCGGGCGTGTTCGCGCGTGGCAAGCCGCACCTTCTCGAGCCACAGGCGCTCGTTGCCGATGGTGGCGACCTGGGCCAGCACCTCGCTTCGCAGCTGCACCGCGTTGCCGAACAGCTCGCCGTGCAGCGGCGTGCTGCCTTCGAGCGTCACGCGGACCGCACGCGGGATGCCGCCATCCACCGCGAGCAGCGACTCGAACCCCGCGCCCACGCGGGCGGCCACCTCGGCCATGCTCGTGCACTCGGTGAGATCCACCGCCAGCGACTCCCAGCGCAGCACATCGACGAACAGCCGCTCGACGGCGATGCGGCCGTCCTGCGCGTGCACCAGCACGGCGCCGCGCGGCCCGGTCTCGCGAATGTGGCGGCCCTGCAGGTTGCCCGGAAACACTACCGTGGCCGGCCCGTCCCAGCGCTGGTAGTCGTGGACGTGGCCGAGCGCCCAGTAGTCGTAGCCGCGCGCCTGCAACTCGTCCAGCGTGCAGGGGGCATAGCGGGCGTGCGCGCTGTGCCCTTCCAGCGCGGTGTGCAGCACCCCGATATTCAGCATGCCGGGCACCGGCTCCGGGTAGCGGGCCGCGAGGTTGTCTTCGGTGGCCTTGTCGCGAAAGCTCTGCCCGTGCAGCGCCACGCCCAGGCCGTCCAGGCGCAGCGTCTCGGCCCGGCGCGCGGAGAAGCAGCGCACGTTGTCGGGCAGCGTGAGCTTGCGGGTCATCTCGCTCTCGGCGTCGTGGTTGCCGAACAGCACGAACACGGGAATGCCGGCGCGGCGCAGCCGACCCATTTCGCTGCAGAAGAACAAGCCGGTGTTGTGGTCGCGCCAGCCGCCGTCGTAGAGGTCGCCGGCGATGACCAGGAAGTCGGCCTGCTCCTCGATGGTGCGGCTCACGAGGCGGGAAAACGCCTCCCGGGTCGCGTTGCGCAGCTGGGCGGCGGGGGCGTCGGGATAGGCGGCGAGGCCGTGCAGCGGGCTGTCGAGGTGGATGTCGGCAGCGTGGACGAAACGGGGCATCGGTGCTGGGAAGGCGGCAGGCGCGTCAGACCACCATGGGCGTCACGGCGCCGTCCATGGCCACCACGGCGCCGCTGATGTAGCTGGCCCGCGCCGACGCCAGAAAGACCACCGCGTCCGCGATCTCGCCGGCCTCCGCCAGACGCCGCAGCGGCAGGCGCTGTTCGTGCGCTGCCAGCACCTGCTCGGCGCTGGTCTGCTGCAGCCGCGCTTCGGCGGCCAGGCCTTCCTGCAGCCGTTCGGTGCGCGTGAGGCCCGGGTTGACCACGTTCACCCGCACGCCGCGCGGGCCGTAGGCAGCGGCCATGCCCGCGCTGGCGAGCATCAGGGCCGCGTTGGCCGAGCCGCCGGGAAGGTGCGTCGGCGAAGCGACCTTGCCGCCGGCTCCCACCACGTTGACGATGGCGCCGCGCCCGGCGGCGCCCATGCGCTGGACGACCGGTCCCATGACGTGCACGTAGGCGAAGAATTTGGCGGCCATGGCGTCGTGCCAGGCCTGCGCCGACAGCTCGGCGAAGGGCGTGCGGCGCGCGGCGCCGGCGCAGTTGACCAGCACGTCGAGCGGGCCCCGCTCGTCCCATGCCCGCGCCACCACGTCCTCGGCTGCGGCGGCCTCGCGCAGGTCGGCGCACCAGCCCTGCGCGTCCACGCCCGCGTCGGCGAGCTGCCGCACGGCGGCGTCCATCGCGGCTGCGTCGCGCGCCACCAGCGTGAGCCGGGCGCCCTCGCGGCCGAAGGCCTGCGCGCAGGCCAGTCCGATGCCCTTGCTGCCGCCGGTCACGAGCACGTGGCGGCCGCGGAGTTCGAGATCCATGGTCAAGACCTTCCGCTCACGCGCGCTCGAAGACGGCCGCGATGCCCTGGCCGCCGCCGATGCACATGGTGACCAGCGCATAGCGGCCCTGCACGCGCTGCAGCTCGTACAGGGCCTTGGTGGTGATGATCGCGCCGGTGGCGCCCACCGGGTGTCCCAGCGAGATGCCCGAGCCGTTCGGGTTCACCCGCGCCGGATCGAAGCCGAGTTCACGCGCGACGGCGCAGGCCTGCGCAGCAAAGGCTTCGTTGGATTCGATGACGTCGAGGCGATCGACGCTGAGCCCCGTCTTCTCGAGCACGCGCCGGGTGGCCGGCACCGGGCCGATGCCCATGACCTTCGGATCGACACCGGCGTGGGCATAGCCCACCAGGCGCGCGAGCGGCCGCAGCTTGTGGGCGCGTACGGCCTCGCCGGTGGCCAGCACCACCGCGGCCGCACCGTCGTTGATGCCGGAGGCGTTGCCAGCGGTGACGGTGCCACCCTCCTTGCGGAACGCCGGCTTCATGCCGGCGAGCAGTTCGACCGTGGTGGCGGGCTTGACGTGTTCGTCCGTGTCGAACACCACCTCGCCCTTGCGGCTTGCGATGCGCACCGGAACGATCTGCTCCTTGAAGCGGCCTTCGGTGATGGCGGCGGCGGCGCGCCGGTGGCTCTCGGCGGCCAGTGCATCCATCTGCTCGCGCGTGATGCCGAACTGATCGGCCACGTTTTCGGCCGTCACGCCCATGTGGATGCGGTGGAAGGGGTCGTGCAGGATGTTCAACATGTAGTCGAGCAACTGCATGTCGCCCATGCGCGCGCCCCAGCGTGCCGCGGTGGCGAAGTACGGCCCGCGCGACATCGATTCGGCGCCGGCGCCGATGGCGAGCTGCGCGTCGCCCAGCATCAGCGACTGGGCCGCCGATACGATGGCCTGCAGGCCCGAGCCGCAGAGCCTGTTGACGTTCATGGCCGCGACCTCCTGGGGCAGGCCGGCCTGCATCGCCGCGACGCGGCTGAGGTAGGCGTCGCGCGGTTCGGTGGGGATCACGTTGCCCATGACCAGGTGACCGAACGCGTCGGCGGGTGCACCGCTGCGCTCCAGGGCGGCGCGCACCGCCGTGGTGGCGAGGTCACAGAGGGAAACGTCTTTCAGGCTGCCGCCGAAGGTGCCGATGGCGGTGCGGGCAGCGGAGACGACGAAGACTTCGGGCTGGGACATGGGAGGGCTCCAACGTCAAAAAGGGGATGTACGTGGGGGAAACGAAACCGGGAGAACGAATCGGAGGACCGAAGAAAAAGGAAAGTCGGCAGAAAGCGCGAGACGGAAGCAGGCGAGCCGAAGCACGGAAGCCGGAGGCGCCATTGTCGGGCAGGCAAGGCCCCCGCGCGCGCAGGAAAGCCCCGCGCAGCGCTAGGTCAGCACCAGCGGCCGGCTGCCGCTCGCGCCCAGCCAGAAGTTGAGTGCTCCGCCCAGCAGGCCTGCATCGATCGGCTTGGCCAGATAGTCGTTCATCCCGGCGGCGAGGCACCGATCGCGGTCGTCGCTCACGGCACCGGCCGTGAGCGCGATGATGGGCATGTCGAAACCCAGCTCGCGCAGGCGGCGGGTGGCCTCGAAACCGTCCATCACCGGCATCTGGCAATCCATCAGCACGGCGGCGAAAGGCTGCTCCTGGCACAGGCGCACCGCTTCTTCGCCGTTCTCGGCGACGCGCACCGTGCTGAAGCCCAGCTTGTCGAGCAGGGCTTCGGCCACGAGCTGGTTGATC
The DNA here is from genome assembly GCF_037726105.1 of Ramlibacter sp. AN1015. Lineage (NCBI taxonomy): Bacteria > Pseudomonadati > Pseudomonadota > Betaproteobacteria > Burkholderiales > Comamonadaceae > Ramlibacter > Ramlibacter sp. AN1015. The sequence goes on along the minus strand of NZ_JBBJUM010000012.1, from coordinate 112,240 downwards.
GGGTTGTCCTCGACCAGCAGGATCGCGTCGGAGGCGCCTGCGCTGGACGCCTCGGGCGCAACGGCAGGTTCGCCGGCGGCTTCCACCATCGGTATCTCCAAAGTGAAAGTGGCACCGCAGCCGGGTGCGCTGGACAGGCGGATATCGCCACCCATGAGCACCGCCAGGTCGCGCGAGATCGCCAGGCCGAGACCGCTGCCCTGGAAGCGGCGGGTGCTGGAGGCGTCCACCTGGGAGAAGCGCTTGAAAAGCTTGGCCTGGTCTTCGGCAGCGATACCGATGCCGGTATCGGTGACATCGAAGCGCAGCGAGCGCTGGCGCGCGAGGGCGCCGGTCGTGACGGTGAGGCTGAAGCCGCCGTCGGCGGTGAACTTCAGTGCGTTGCCGAGCAGGTTCAGCAGGATCTGACGCAGCCGGTGGTTGTCCACCGTGACCCACCGCGGCACGCAGGGCTTCACGTCCACGCTGAAACCGATCCCCTTGGATCGCGCGCGATCGGAGAAGACGTCGCTGACCTCCTGTACCAGCGCCTGCAGGTCGCAGGCCGTGGGCTCCAGCACCATCTGGCCCGCATCGATCTTGGAGAAATCGAGAACGTCGTTGACCATGCCGAGCAGGGACTTGGCGCAGCTGTTGATCAGCCGCACGTAGCCGGCCTCCCGCGGGGGCAGCTCCGACTGCTCCAGCACGCGGGCCAGGCCGATGACGCCGTTGAGCGGCGTGCGGATCTCGTGGCTCATGGTCGCCAGGAACTCGGCCTTCGCGCGGCTCGCGCTCTGCGCGGCATCGGCAGCGGCCTGCAGCGCGCGCTCTTGCTCCTTGCGCTGGGTGATGTTGCGGGTGGTGCCGACCACGCGCAGGGCGCGGCCGTTCGCATCGCGCGCGGCCACCTGCGCCTCGCTTTGCAGCCAGACCCGCGTGCCCGAGGCCTTCACCGCCTCGTGCTCCACGCAGATGTGGCTCGACACGCCCTTGAGCAGGTCGATCAGTTCGGAGTGGAACGGCTCGGCGCCGCCGGCGACGGCCATTCCGAGCAGCTCGCTGGAGGGAACCGTCCGTGCCTCGGGCGCGAAGCCCATGATCTGCTGCCAGCTGGGAGACAGATAGACCATGCCGTCATCGGGCGTGAACTCCCACAGCCCCACGCCGGACACGTTCAGCGCGAGGGCCAGCCGCTCCTCGCTGGAGCGCATGCGCAGTTCGGCGGCGCGCTGCGCCGTCACGTCGTGCAAGGCGTGGACTTGCCAGCCGCTGGCCATGTGGTTGATGCACAGCTGCAGCACGCGCCCGTCCGGCGTCGCGAGCTCCAGCTCGGAGTGCGAGCGGACAAGCCGCACCTGCTCGGCCACCTGGTGCGACAGCTCGCCGGGGCCGTAGTCGCCGCGCCGGGCAAGATAGGTCACGAGCGACTCGAGGCCGGCGTCCGGCTGCTCGAACAGGTCGTGCGGCAGCGAGACCATCTCCCGCACCCGCGCGTTGCTCGCGACATGCCGCAGCCGCTCGTCGAAGACGATCAGGCCACAAGGCATGTTCTCGATCACCAGCTCCAGCAGGGCGTTGCGCTGCTGGAGGGCGGGGTCGGACAGGAGGGATTGGAGATTCATGCGGCAAAGGCGGACGCGGTCGAAAGTCGCAGCGGATCCGGCTGGCGCATCCTAGCGCACTGCACAGCCGCAACCGGCGCCAAGCCCCTTCGATGTGGCGGCGATGCCGCCTGATGGGGGCGGTGGCGTCAAGAATGCACGGTCGCGCGTCAGGCTCCGGGCTGCGAGCTCTCATGGGCGCAGCGCGCCGCGACCGCGCGCCAGGGCGTGCCTGCCGTCAGCGTCGGCGCGGCTCCAGCGGGATCGCCAGCACCACGCGTGCGTGCCGCTGGTCCTGGGCGCCGCCCTGCTCGCCCAGGTGCAGCGCCAGGCTGCGCCCGCTCGCCAGGCCCCAACGCAGCGACAAGGCCACCACATGTTCGGCCGGAGCCTCCCAGACGTGCTGGTGCCCGACGCTCAGCCCGGCCTCGAGGCGCCGACCGAGGCTGCCGCGCACGGCTGCCTCCAGCCGCGAGCGCAGGGCGGCCTCGCCCGGCACGGCACCAGCCGGTGTGAACTCGCGGTCGAACGTGTCCCAGGACAGGCGCCACGCCGCGCCCAGCGCCTGGCGCGCGAGTCCCAGCCCCCAGCGCCGGCCGACTCCACCGTCGGCCTCGGACTGCGCCACCACCCCGTGCACCAGGTTGCCTGGTGCGCCAAACCCTCGCACCAGTTCCAGCCCGGCCGCCCGGCGCACGCTCGAGACTTCCGCGCGCGCCTCGCCGGTCATGCGCCCGCCCAGGCCACGCCGCCAGGCGGCGGCCGCGAACCCCCGGCCGTAGGCGTCCGCTTCGGTGCCCCAGCCGGTGCGCAGAAGCCCGGCCTCGAACTCATAGTCGGATGCGCCGGCCGCCAGCTCGACCGGGCCGGACACCGGCAGCAGGCCGGGCGCGGGCGCGCGACCGAAAAGGCCTGCCAGCCGGTCCGACGACGCCTGCGCCCAGGCTAGCGACATCGGCGCTGCGGCCGTCGGCAGCGCCGCGGCGCCGGCGACGCCGTTCGGGGCGAGCGCATCGAACCCTGGTCGCAGCGCCAGCGGGCGCCCGATGCGCAGACCACCGAGTCGCACCGGACGGCTCCAGCCGCCGCCGCTGGCCAGGGTGTCGCCCAGCACCACCGTCTGCAGGGGTCCCGATGCACGCCACTGCCAGCCGGTGTCCAGCCGTGCCATGCGGTGCGAAGCCTGCGCCTGGGGACTCAGAAGCGCGCTGCTGCGCAGCTCCCACCGGCGGCCGGACACGATGCCTTCGAGCCGGCCGGGGCTGGTCGGGATGTCTGTGTCCTCCAGCCGGCGGTAGCGGATCTCGACACCCGAAGCCGGCTGCACCGACACCACGGAAGGCAGGCGCAGCGGCACGGGCAGCGTGGGCGGCCCGGCGGAGGCCGAAGCGGACACGCAGGCCAGACCGGCGGCGAGCGCCGACCATGGCAGCAGCCGAAGCGAAGGCAGCGGGTGACGACCGGACATGGGCATGCTTGAGCTGGCCATGGTAGAGCCAGGCGACGGTCGTGCACATGGGATGAGCTACGGGACGCGCGGCGCACGCACATCCGGCAATACGTCACACCTGATGGAGCCGGTGGACCCGCGGACCGCCGTGCCGCTGCCGCCGGACGCGGTGGCGCTGCAGACAGCTCAGTCGGTCCTGCCGCGCAGCAGGTACGGCAGCCAGGCGGGCGCTGCGGCCAGTGCCACGCCCACGCAGGCCCACGCCGGCCACGCCGCGCTGCCGGGTGCAGGGAACAGCAGCCAGCCAACGCCGACGAGCAGCCCGAACAGCGACAGCGCAGCTGCCAGCGTGGCGCCCAGGGCGCGAGCCATCCCGGTCGCCGGCGCGGGGGTTTCGCCGGCCGCACCCTGCGCTGCAGGAGTGCCACCGCCACCGCCGCCGGCGGCTGCGCTGGCCTGCCCGGCCAGGCGTGCCGTGCGCCGCCACCAGCCGATCGGACGCACCCGCAGGTAGAACGCGGCAAGCGTGGCGTCGTCCGTGGCAGGCGTGGCCAGGCTCGCGGCAATGGCGGCCGCCGTGGTCACCAGCGCCATGATCGCCAGCCGCAGCCACTCGCCCTGGGGGTCGGTGCCGAGGGTGACGAGGAGCACCGGCGCCGTGACCAGCGAGCTCGCCATGGCCGCCAGCTCGCCCCACAGGTTGATGCGCTCCCACAGCCATCGCAGCACCAGCACGCCGCCCATGCCGGCGCCGAACAGCAGCGAGATGAACCAGGCCGTCTGGATCGAGCCGAGCTGCGTCATCACGGCCACCGCAAGCCCCAGGATCAGCACGCCGGACAAGCGCGCGACCAGCACCAGTTCGCGCTCGCCCGGCGCGCGCTGCAGCAGCCGCCGGCACAGCGCGGCGTCATACAGGTCCCGGCTCCAGTACGAGGCGCCCCAGTTCAGATGCGTGTCCACCGTGGACGCGAGCGCCGCCAGCAGCCCCACCAGCATCAGGCCGCGCAATCCGGGCGGCAGCAGGTCCTGGATGCCGGTGACGAAGAGCATCTCGCGCGCCGCGGCGAAGCCCGGCTCCTGCGCCGCCCCGGGTGCCACCGGATAGAGCACCAGCAGCCCGAGCGCGATCGCCAGCCACAGCAGGCTGCGCAGGAAGATCTGCAGCCAGGCGAACACCACCCCCGCGCTGCGGGCGTCGGCGTCGCTGCGGCAGGCCATCGCGCGCTGGGCGAGGTAGCCGGTGCCGTCGGCGTTCATCTGGAACATCCACTGCATGCCGATCAGCACCAGGAAGGGCAGCAGCACCGCACCGGCGTCCTGCTGCGGCGGACCGAAGGACATCAGACGCTGCGCCTCGGCTGCCCCGTACAGGTCCGCCAGGCGCCCGCCGAGCGCGTCGAGTCCGCCCACCGCATCGACCACGAACAGCGCGTAGGCAGCCGTTCCGACCAGCGCCAGGGCCAGCTGCACGACGTCCGTGCGGACCACCGCGCGCAGGCCGCCGGTGATGGAATAGAGCGCCGTGAACGCCAGGATCAGGCCAATCGAGATGGCGTTGTTCACGCTGGCGACTTCGGGCGCCAGTCCCGTGATGCTCTCGCCCAGCCGCCACCCGCCGGCGCGCGCGCCGTCGGCCAAGGGTGCGTACAGCGCCTGCGGAAGCCAGAGGTGCCAGGGCAGGAAAACCTCGGCGATGCGCACCGCCGCCACCAGCACCATCGCCAGCACCACGCAGTTGATCACGGTGCCGTAGTAGAGGGCCTTGACGATGCGCAGCGGCAGCACGCCCGACCCGCTGTAGCGCACCTGGGTCAGTTCGGCGTCGGTGAGCACGCCCGCGCGGCGCCACCAGGCGGCGAACAGGAAGGCGAAGAAGAGAAAGGCGAGGCCGTAGATCCAGAGGCGCCACAGTGCATATACCCCCGCCGTGGCGACCAGGCCCGTCACCAGCAGCGGTGTGTCGGCGGCGAACTGCGTCGCCGCCATCGAACTGCCGGCCTGCCAGCCGCGCAGGCTGCGCCCTGCCAGGAAATATTCCTGCAGGCTGCGCGAAGCCGTGCGCCGCGCCCGCAGTCCGCTGACCAGGCCATAGAGCACGAAGGCGACAAGGATGAGGACGTCGAGGAAGGGCAATCGCGTGGAACTCCGGCCCGGCCATTATGCGAACACGACATGCGGCCGTGGGCGCAGCCGGAGCCAGGCGCCTTCGCGCGCGGCGCTGCCGACCGGCAGCGATCCGACTGTGATGCGATGCGATGCGATTAGCATCCGTGCACCCGCGCGCGGGAGACAAGCACACACCACAACAGGAGAACAGCCTTGCGCATCGCCACCTTCACCCACGCCGGCACACGGCACGTCGGCCAGGTGTCCGCCGACGGCCAGCAGGTCACCCCCTTCCAGCTCACCCCCGACGAGGCCCGGCGCGGTGCGCTGACGCTGGTGGAGGTGCTGTCGGCCGGCGGCGTTCTGCCGCCGCTGGCCGGGCAGCCGCTGCCGCTCGAATCCGTCCGACTCGAAGCGCCCATTCCGCTGCCCCGGCGCAACCTCTGGTGCGTGGGCCGCAACTACCACGCACACGCCAAGGAGCTGGCGGCGTCGGTGTTCAAGAACAACGCGGCCAACCCCCAGGAGTGGCCGATCGTGTTCACCAAGGTGCCCGAGTGCGTGGTCGGCCCCACCGACCCGGTCTCGCTGCCGGGGCCGGCCGTGTCCGAGCAGATCGACTACGAAGCCGAGCTGGCGGTGGTCATCGGCCGAGGCGGCAAGAACATCCGTCGGGACGACGCCATGGGCCATGTGTTCGGCTACACCATCGTCAACGACGTCACTGCGCGCGACGTGCAGATGCGCCACCAGCAGTGGGACATGGGCAAGTCCTTCGACACCTTCTGCCCCATGGGCCCGTGGCTGGTCACCGCCGACGAGCTCGACGGCACCCGCACCCGCGTGCGCTGCTGGGTCAACGGCGAGCTGCGCCAGGACGGCCCCACCGAAAACATGATCTTCGACATCCCGACGCTGATCGAAACGGTCTCGCGCGGCATCACGCTCTACCCCGGCGACGTGATCGCCACCGGCACGCCGGCCGGCGTGGGCATGGGCTTCAGCCCGCCGCGCTACATCCTGCCCGGTGACGTCATCCGCATCGAGATCGACGGCATCGGCAGCATCGAGAACCGCTTCGCCTGAAGCGCCGCCGCGCGCTCAGTGCGGGCGCGCGGCCTGCAGCAGTTCGCGGTGCAGCTGCTGCGTCGCCGGGCTGGGTGCGGTGCCCAGCTCCGCGCGCATGCGCTGGCGCAGCCGTTCGTAGACCAGCAGCGCCTCGGCCCGGTTGTCGCCGCACATCAGCGCCCGCATCAGTGCGCGGTGGCCGCTCTCCCGCATCGGGGCAAGCTGCACCAGCGCACGCGCCGCCCGCTCGGCGGTCGCGACCTCGCTGCCGCCCAGACCCAGCGCGCTGGCGGCCACGCACTCGTGGGCCCGCACCAGCAGCTCTTGCAGCTCCTCGCGCATGCGTGCCACCCAGGGGGCGTCGAGTCCGTGCAGGAAGCCGCGCGCGGCGATGTGCGAGCTGACGCGCGCCGGCCCCCAGGCAGCGGCCCAATCGCTGCGCGCGACGGCGGACTCGGCGCGGTGCAGCGCCTCGCGCGCCGCCTCCAGATCGATCCAGCTGCCCGTCGGCAGCTGCAGGCGCAACTCGTGGCGACCTTCGATGGTGGCCGGCGCCAGGGCGCGCCGCAGCTTGGCCAGCAGCGCGGACAGCGCACTGTCCGACGCAGCCGGGCTGCTCTCGGGCCAGAGCAGCGTCAGCAGGTCTTCGCGCGGTACCCAGCGCGCACGCTGCGCCGCGAGATACGCGAAGAGCAGACGGCCCTGCCGCGCCGGTAGAGCGTCCTCGACGCGGCGGCCGTCGATGCGCGCGCACAGGCGCCCGCAGAGATAGACACGGTGGACGGTATCCGCCAAGGTTTCACCAAGCTGCTTGCAGGGTCGGGCGTTCATCATAGGCACCCCCTTCCCAGGAGAACACCATGTCCAAAGTCATCCATTGCGAGTGCGGTCAAGACGTGCGCGGCGCCACCGACGATGCGCTGGTGCAGGCTGCGAGCGAGCACGTGCAGCGCGACCATCCCGAACTCGTGGGCAAGCTCAGCCGAGACGACATCCTGGCAATGGCGGAAGAGGACGACTCGGCCAAGGTGTGAGGGCGCGGGCCCCGGGCGCCTGCGCCCTCAGAGCGGGCGCATCGCGCTGAAATCCGGCAGGGCGGCGCTGGCGAACCCCGTGCAGTCGAGCGAGCCGATGGCAAGCCGCCCGGCGCGTATGTCCAGCCGCACGGCCCCCTCGCGCGTGGTGTACAGGTCCGGGTGCGCCCGCGCGAACGCCTGCTGCTCGGCCTCGGGCACGGCACTCAACCCGTTCACGTAGTGGTGGCCGTTGCGCTCGACGTGGTCGATACCCAGCAGGTTCACCAGGGCGATGTCCTGTTGCACCGCCAGCCCGGCCTGGGTGGTGAGGTCCTCGGCCGACATGAAGTAGCGGGGCCTGCCTTCGGCCGCGTTCCAGGCGGCGCAGCGCGCCGCGTTCAGCACCGACTTGTACAGGCCCTTGCAGGTCTTGGACGAAACACCTTCGTAGCCGCGCGCCCGCGCCTGCACGAAGCTGTCCAGCGTGCCGTCGGACTCGTCGATGATGACCGGCTTGCCCAGCGCCCGCGCATCCAGCGGCACCTCCAGCGCGTGCTTGCGCGCGATGGGCTGCTCGATGAAGAGGATGGAGTTCCACAGGCGCGCGAGCGCCGGGCGCGAGCGGACGGCATCGACCAGCGCCTGCACGCCTTGCGCACTGTCGTATTGCTCATTGCCGTCGAGCGTCGCGACGTAGGGCTCGTCCATGCGGTCCAGCACCGCGGCGATGGCTTCGAGCCGCTGCAGGTCCGCGTCCACCTGGCCGCCGACCTTGAGCTTGAAGTGGCGGTGGCCGTAGGCGCGCACCACCTCCTCCAGCGTTTCGGGCAGTCCGTCGTTCACGCGCTCGCGCAGGTCGGCCTGCGTGATCGCATCGACCAGCCCCACCGTGTGGCGCACGGCGATGCTGGTCGCCGGCCGCCGCGCGGCAAGGAAGCCGTCGAAGTCGAAGCCGGCGAATTCCGGGTGGATCGGCCCGATGCCGGGCAGGTTGGCCTGCAGTGCGCGGTAGAACGACACGCCCTCGCCCCGGCACAGGGCGTCGAGCACGGCGCGGTCCACCAGTGCGGGGCCGTAGCTCGCCAGCAAGGGGTTGAAGCCGGCCTGCGCGCCTTCTGCGAGGCAGGCGTCGTAGGTGCGGGCGAAATGGCCGAACGCGGTGGCCGGCATGGCGTCGGCCAGCGTGGCCTCGCGGGCGATGCGCAGCACCGCGCGCAGCTGCTCGAAGTTGTCGTCGTTGCTCAGGGCCAGGTTCTTGTCGAACCACTTGGGTGCCATCAGCTCGGCGGCGGCGCCCCAGGCGCTGCGCCCGTCCTCGAACTCGATGCGCGCGCGCACGAAGGCCTGCGGCGCTTCGGTGAGCGTCACCACGCCGAAGCGGAACGGCAGGCGCAGCCGCACCGCGCGCTCCAGCAATTCGATCTCGCGCACCCGCAGGCGCGGCGCGTCATGGGCCATCGGCCACTCCTTCCAGCACACCTCTGAGATAGCCGATGGCCCGGGCGGCACAGCCCGGCCCATCGGGCACGTAGTCGAAGGGCTCCACGGCCAGGATGCCCTGGTAGTGCCCGGCGCGGCGCATGCGCTCGATGCTGCGCAGCACCGGTGCGAAGGCGAGTTCACCCTGCCCGGGTCCGCGGCGATTGGGGTCGTTCACCTGGACATGGGCGATGAGGCCGGTGGGCATCCAGCGCTCCACCAGCGCGTGCACCGGCTCGGCCTCGGCGCTGCCGGCGGCGCTGCAATCGATCATGGTCCTGAAGGCGGGGGACGCAACCGCGCGCACCATGCGCGCCGCTTCTTCGATCGAGGTGATGAAGTCGGTCTCCCGCGGCGCGAGCGGCTCGACGCAGTAGGTCACGCCGCAGCTTTCGGCGCGTCGCGCGGCCCGGACGAAGCAGGCGCGCGCGTGCTCCCAGGCCTGTTCGCGGTCGGCGCCCGGCGCCACGCTGCGCTGCCGCGGCGAGCCGTGCACCAGGTACCGCCCGCCCATGAGCGCGCACAGCTCGACGAGGCGTTCCATCACGGTGGACGTGCGCTCGCGCAGCGCGGCGTCGTCGGCCACGATGGACAGCCCCGGCGGAGCCACCAGCAGCCAGTGCAGCCCGTCGATGGACAGGCCATGGTCCGCGGCGACCTCGCGCAGCCGCCGCGCTTCGGCGTCGGTCAGCGCCATCGGGTCGGGCCCGAGCGTGAAGGGTGCGACTTCGAGCCCGTCGTAGCCGAGCTCGGCCGCCAGCCGGCACTGCGCCTCGAACGGCAAAGGCTGCAGTACCTCGTTGCACAGGGCGATCTTCATGGCGTGTCCGGGTGGTGTTCAGGTGGCGCGCAGCCTGGGCAGCCGCCGCAGCAGCCGCTGCGTAGGGCCGAGCCGCAGCAGCACCACCAGCACGATGATGCCGAACAGCACGGCGCAGATCGGCCGCGTGAAGAAAGGCGTGAGGTCGCCATCTGAGAGCACCAGGCCGCGTCGGAAGTTCTTCTCGAGCAGGTCGCCCAGCACGATGCCCAGCACCAGCGGCGCCACCGGATAGCCGAAGCGCCGCAGCAGGAAACCGATGATGCCGAAGGCGACCATCACCCAGATGTCGAACAGGCGCGAGGCCAGGGCGTAGGTGCCGATCACGCACAGCACCATCACGATGGGCACGATCAGCGGCGTCGGCACGCGCAGCACCTGCACCAGCAGCTTGGTGAGCGTGAGCCCGTAGAACAGGATGCCCAGGGTCGCGAGCAGCATCATGCCCACGATGTCGTACACGAAGTGCGGCGACTCGATCATGATCATCGGCCCGGGCGTGACGCCGTGGATCAGCATGGCCGCCATCAGCACCGCCGCCGGCGCGCTGCCCGGCACCTGCAGCGTGAGCACCGGGATGATCGCGCCGGGCACGCAGGCGTTGTCCCCGGTCTCGGCCGCCATCAGGCCCTCGACCGAGCCCTTGCCGAACAGCTCCTTTTCGCGGCTCGCGCGCTTGGCCGCCGCATACGACGACCAGGCCGCCACGTCCTCGCCCACCCCGGGAACGATCCCCATCGAGGTGCCGATCACGCCCGAGCGGATGATGGTGCGCCAGTACTTGAACACGTCCCGCAGGCGCGGCACCACCGAGTCGAGCGCGTTCAGCTTCACGGGAGCGCGCTTCTCCTGCATCGCCACCAGGATCTCGGCGAAGCCGAACGCGCCCACCAGCGCCGGCACCAGGGAGACGCCGCCGGCGAGGTCGCGGTTGCCGAAGTGGAAGCGTTCGTAGGCGTGGATGCCGTCCTGGCCGATGGTGGCGATGAACAGCCCCGCGAACCCGGCGATCCAGCCCTTGAGCGGATCGCCGCCGGTGAGCGTGGCGGCGATGATGACGCCGAACACCGCCAGCCAGAAGAACTCATAGGCCCCGAAGCGCAGCGCGAACTCGCCGAGCACCGGCGTGAACAGCGCCAGGAAGAAGATGCCGATCAGCGTGCCCAGCACCGAACCCGTGGTGGCGATGCCCATGGCCCGCCCCGCCATACCCTGCCGAGCCAGCGCATAGCCGTCGATGCAGGCGGCGGCCGACGCCGGCGTGCCGGGAATGTTCAGCAGGATGGCGCTGCGGCTGCCGCCGTAGATGGCGCCCACGTAGGTGCAGATCAGCACCAGCAGCGCCCAGCTGGAGGGCAGCTTGAGCGTCAGCGTGGTCATGAGGGCCACGCCCATGGTGGCGGTGAGGCCCGGCAGCGCGCCGACGATGACCCCCACGAGCGTCGCACCCAGCACCAGCAGGATGGTCTCGACGGTCATGAGGCCGGCCAGCGACTGGCCGAATGCGTGCAGTCCCTGGAACATCAAGGCAGCCTGACGTAGAACACGTGCTCGAAGCCGAGGCTGACCACGGCGCTGGTGGCGGCGCCCATCGCCAGCGCCAGCGCCACCTGCTTCCAGGCGGGGCGCCCGAGCGCCGACTGGCGCGCGCGATCGAACAGCAGGATGAACCCGGTGACGAACACCAGCGTGGAGAGCCAGAACGGCAATCCGTGGCCGACCATCACCAGCGCATACACGAGCATGGTGGCCAGCACCAGCGCCATGGTGGCGCGCCCTGCCCCGCCGGCCGCGCCTGCCCGCGGCTGCGTCACGCTCTCCGCGCGACGCAAGGCGCCCCGGCGCAGCGCGCGAAGCGCCAGCAGGACGCCGAGCACCGCCAGCATGCAGCCGAGAAGCCCGGGGACCAGCCCCGGGACTTCGTAGGTGTTGATGTGCAGGTTCTCCAGCCGGTCCATGCGCCAGGCAGCGAGCGCGATGGCCCCGCCGAAGGCGACCCACACCAGCGCACCGAGGAGATCGGACCGGGGCGACGCCCCGCCGCCGCTGGAGGGCGCGCTGCTCACCGCTGCCGTGCTCCGCTGCGCATCAGGCATTCCGTATCGGGCCTCGCCGCCTCGGCAATCGCCGCATCATGGCTTGGGGATGCCCACCGTGTCGGGCGACACCTTGGTCTTCCCCGTCGAGTGCAGCAGCCAGGCGTTGGCCTGGATCGCCGGCATTGCCGCCTGCTGCGCGGCGTCGCCCGCCACCGGGGCGAACAGCGCGCCCTTGCTGGTCGCGTAGGTCTTGATGGCGGCGCTGTTGGCGATGTTCTCTTTCCAGATCTTCTGCACCGTGGCGACCACCTCGGGCGGCACGCCCTTGGGAATGAAGATGCCGAAGTAGTTGGCCGGCGCCGTGAAGCCGGGGATGAACTTGCTGATCGGCTCGATGGTGCCGAAGCCCTCGATCTCCAGCGGGCGGTCGGACACCGTGGCGAGCGGGCGGATGCGCTTGCCGCGGATCATCTCGGCCTGCTCGACGGCCAGCTGGGTGGTGAGGTCGGTTTCGCCCGACACGGTCGCCACCACCGCGGGGTTGCCGCCGTCGTAGGTCACGTGGCGGTACTTGACGCCGGTGGCGCGCGCGATGGCCTCCATCGCGTTGTGCCCGCCGGAAGTCACCCCGGCCGTGGCCACCTTGATCTCGCCGGGCTTGGCCTTCATGGCGTCCAGCAGCTGCTGCATGTTCTGCCAGGGCCGCGAGGCGTTCACGCCCACCACCGGCAGGTTGGCCACGGTGAGGAACATGTGCCAGTCCTTGGCCGGGACGTCCAGCATGCCCAGCGCCTGGTAGGTGCCCAGGTCCTGCGCCGCGCCGGCGGCCCAGGTCGTGCCGTCCTTGGTTGCCTCCCAGGCGTTCTTGGTGCCGATCGATCCGGAGGCGCCGGGCTGGTTGACGATGATCACCTTCTGGCCGAGCGCCTTCTCCAGTTCGGCGGCGGTGACGCGGGTGATCTGGTCCGTGGAGCCGCCGGCGGCCCACGGCACCACGATGTTGATCGGCTTGCTGGGCGTCCACTGCTGCGCGAGCGCCGGCGCCGAGAGGCCCGCCGCGACGCAGGCACCGGCCACGGCCTTGAGGAAAAAGCGTTTGTCCATGCTGTGACTCCTGAGTGCGAGATGCGCCGCCGGATGCTGCGCGATCGATTCACCAAACGGTTAATAAGTCCGAGGCGACCGCTCACGGCATGTCCGCAGGACCGGCCGTCCCCGTGGCGCAATCTATTCACTTGGCAGTTAATTGGGCATTCCGGAGAACCCTTAGAACCTAGCGGCGACGCTGCCCTGCCGCGGCGCCAGCGTGCAAACCCGGTCGCACAAGCCGACGGCCGGGGGATACAGTGCGCGCACCGCCCAGCACTTCGATTCATGCAGTACCCACCCGCAGCACGCCCCCGCTCCGCGAGCACGTCCCGGACCGGCGCCGACACTGTTGCCACGCTGCAGGCGCGCAACGCGGAACTCGAATCCATCTTCGCGGCCGCGCCAGTGGGCATTGCCGTGCTGGACCGGGGATCGCGCTTCCTGCTGGTGAATGCGGAACTGGCCCGCATGCACGGCATCGACCTCGCCGACCACGTCGGGCGGTCCGTGCGGGACGTGGTGCCTGCGCTCGCCGAGGGCATCGAGCAGACGGTGGCGCAGGTGTTCGCCACCGGCGAGACGCTGCGCGGGCTGGAGTTCAGCGGCGACCTGCCCTCGCAGCCCGGCCTCGTGCGCCACTGGCTCAGCGGGTTCTATCCGGTGCGCAGCGCCGCGGGGCGCATCCGCGCAGTCGGCGTGTGGGTGACCGAGATCACCGAGCACAAGCAGGCCCAGGCCGCGCTCGAGGCCAGCCGGCTCAAGCTGTCCATCGGCATTCAGGCCGCGGGGCTGGTGATGGCCGAGATCGACTACCGCAGCAACCAGAACCACCTGTCGGCCGAGCTCGCGCGCCTGCTCGAATTGGGCGACGGTCCCATGACCGTCACCCGCCAGGCGGTGTTCGACCGCATCCACCCCGAAGACCGCCCGCGCTACCTCGAGGAAATCGCACGCACCACCAACCCGGCGGGCGACGGCCATCTCGCCATCGATGTGCGTCTTCTGCTCCCCAGCGGCGCGGTGCGCTGGCTCCATATCCGGTTGCAGGTCACCTTCAGCATGGTCGATGGCGAGTTGCGCGCCGACCGCGGCATCTGCGCCGCGCGCGACGCAACGGCCGAGATCGTGGCCGGGCACAGGCTGCGCGCTGCCCAGCGCCTCACCGCATCGATCATCGAGAGCGCCGGCGCACTGGTGTTCGCGAAGGACCTGCAGGGGCGCTACATCCTGTCGAACCAGTCATGGCGCGACGCGGTCGGCCTCTCTCCGGAACAGGCCGAGGGCGTGACGGACGATGCGCTGTTCGGCCCCGAGGTGGCCGCCACGCTGCGCAGCTCCGACGCACAGGTGGCGCGCACCGGTGCGCCGCTGCGGGTCGAGGAGCACGGCCTCATGCGCGGGCGCCCGGTCACCTACCGCACCAACAAGTTCCCGCTCTACGACGAAGCCGGACACATCTTCGCGGTGTGCGGCGTTTCGACCGACATCACGGATGTCGTCGAGGCCGACCGGCGCAAGGACGAGTTCATCGCGACACTGGCCCACGAACTGCGCAACCCGCTCGCGCCCATCCGCAACGGGCTGCACCTGCTGCAGCACGGCGGTGAGCTCAGCCCCTCGGGAGAGCGGGTGCGCAGCGTCATGGAGCGCCAGCTCACTCACCTGGTGCGCCTGGTCGATGATCTGCTGGACGTCTCGCGCATCAGCGGCGGCAAGGTCGAGCTGCGACCCGAGCCGGTCACGCTGCAGCGGGTTTTCGAGCATGCGGTCGAGGCCTGCCAGCCGGCGCTGGACGCCGCTGGTCACACCCTGCTGGTTACGCTGCCGCCCGAGGCGCTCTGGGTGCGTGCCGACCTGGTGCGCATTGCGCAAGTGGTGAGCAACCTGCTGAACAACGCCGCGAAGTACACCCCGCCCGGAGGACGCATCGAGCTGCGCGCCCGTGGCGATACGGGCTGCGCCGTGATCGAGGTCTGCGACAACGGCGCCGGCATCGCCCCCGAGATGGCGGCGCGCGTCTTCGAGCTCTTCGCTCAGGTCGAGGGAACCGTCAACCGCGCCCAGGGCGGACTCGGAATCGGCCTGTGGCTGGTCAAGAAACTGGTCGAGCTGCACCAGGGGAGTGTCCGGGTGGACAGCCCGGGCCTGGGACGCGGTTGCACCTTCACCGTGCGACTGCCCCTTCTGGGGTAGGCGCGCGCAGAGTTCGACGCGGCCACTCGGCACTCGGGGGCACTCCCTTCGCCTTGGTTCCACCGCGGGCATTGCCGGGTTGCGCGCGGCGGACGACCTTGGCACGCGTAGGTGGTGTCCAGACGCGCCAGCAACCCGTGGCCGGGCGAACTCTGCTCAGGCCGGCTCGCTCCGCGCCCACCGCTCGCACTGCGCCAGCACGTCCTCGAGCGGCGCTGCGATGGAGACCGCTGCAACTCCCGGCTCGCCCACGGGCGGCTCCAGATCCTGAAACTGGCTGCGCAACATGCCAGCGGCCATGAAATGTGCGCTGCGGCGCTCCATGCGCGCGCGGATGGTGGCTTCGTCGCCGTGCAGATAGAGCACCTGCAGCCCCGGCAGGCGCGCCCGCAGGAAGTCGCGGTAGCTGCGCTTGAGGGCCGAACAGGCGATGAACACGGGCGCTTCGGGGCGCGCGCTGGCTGCCCGCACGCCCGCCTCGGCCACGGCTGCAAGCCAGGGCCAGCGGTGCTCGTCGTCCAACGCCTGCCCTTGGCGCATGCGCTCGACGTTGCGGCGCGGGTGGTAGTCGTCGGCATCCAGCAGCACGCCGCCGAGCCGCTGGGCCAGCCCCTGTGCCACGCTCGACTTGCCGCTTCCCGAAACGCCCATCACCAGCCAGAAACCGCTCGCATCCTTCACCACGCGACCTGCCCTTTCCGTTTGTCGTCGCTCCATCATCCCACCGGCTGCGCACCGGCGGGGGCGCGCACGTGTGACCGGGATCTCGCGTGCCAGCCACCTCCCGTCACCGGGCACGAACCGGCAGGCGGCATGTGACGGCGGGCCGGATCGCGGCTCGCAGCAGCGCCATCGCGCCGCGCCGCACCCGTCACTGGGCCACCTCCGCTCAGATGTGCAGCGCGTGCCCCAGCGCCCGCAGGGCCGCCTCCTGCATGGCCTCGCCAAGCGTCGGGTGCGCGTGGATGGTGGCCGCCACGTCCTCCAGGCGCGATCCCATCTCCAGCGAATAGCAGAACGCCGCGCTGAGCTCGGACACGCCGCGGCCGACCGCCTGCCAGCCCACGATGGCGTGCGTGTCCTTGCGGGCCACGACCCGCACGAAGCCCTCGCCGCCTTCCATCGTCTGCGCACGCCCGTTGGCGGCGAACGGGAACTGCGCGACCAGGCAGTCCAGCCCCTGCGCGGCCGCTTGCGCGGGCGCCAGGCCGGCGCTCACCACCTCCGGGTCCGTGAAGCACACGGCAGGAATGGCCGAGGGCTCGAAGCGCCGCCGCCGGCCCGCCACGATCTCGGCCACCATCTCGCCCTGCGCCATGGCGCGGTGCGCGAGCATGGGCTCGCCGGTGAGGTCACCGATGGCCCACACGTTGCGCATCGAGGTGCGGCATTCGGCGTCGATGCGCAGGGCGCGGCCCTGCATGTCGAGGCCCAGCGATTCGAGGCCGAAGCCCTCGGTGCGGGGCCTACGCCCGACGGCCACCAGCACCCGGTCGGCCGGCAGCACGAACTCGTCGGCCTTGGCGCTGCGCACCCGCAGGCCGTCGCCGGGCTCGCTCAGTCCCTCGGCAGTGCAGTCGAGGTGCAGCGTGATGCCCAGGCGCCGCAGGCTGGCCAGCACCGGCTGCGCAAGTTCCTCGTCGTAGCCCGGCAGGATGCGCGAGGCGCTCTCGACGACCGCCACTTCGGCGCCGAGCTTGCGCCAGGCCATCCCCAGTTCGAGCCCGATGTAGCCGGCGCCGACCACGACCATCCGCTGCGGACATTCGGGCAGGGACAGCGCTTCGGTAGACCCGATGACCGACCCGCCGAACGGCAGGTGCGGCAGCGCCACCGGCTCGGAGCCGGTGGCCAGCAGCAGGTGCTCGCAGTGCACGCGCACCGGCTCGTCGTCGCCGGTGACCTCCACGGTCTTGCCGTCGATGATGCGGCCCCAGCCCCGCAGCACCTGCACGCCGGCCTTGCGCAGCAAGCCGCCGACTCCCGTGCTGAAGCGGCTGGTGATGCCGTCCTTCCAGCGCATGGTCTGGCGCAGGTCGATGGCGGGCGACTCGACCCGGATCCCCAGCTCCGAGTCGCCGGCGAAGCGGCAGGCCCGCTCGAACTCGTCGGCGGCGTGGATCAGGGCCTTGGAGGGAATGCAGCCGATGTTCAGGCAGGTGCCCCCCAGCCGCTCGCCCTCGACCAGCACCGTAGGCACGCCGAGCTGGCCGGCCCGGATGGCCGCGACATAGCCGCCTGGCCCGCCGCCGATCACGAGAAGCGTGGTGTTCTTGTTCTTCATCGGCGTCACTCCACGAACAGCAGCGCAGGGCGCTCGAGCAGCGCGCGCACCGCCTGGATGAAACGGGCCGCGTCCATGCCATCGACCACGCGGTGGTCGAAGGAGGAGGACAGGTTCATGAGCTGTCGTGCGACGACGGAGGTGCCCACGAAGACCGGCCGCTCCACGATGCGGTTGACGCCGACGATGGCGACTTCCGGGTGGTTGATGACGGGCGTGCTGGCGATGCCGCCGAGCGCCCCCAGGCTGGTGAGCGTGATGCTGGAGCCCGAGAGCTCCTCACGCGCGGCCTTGCCGCTGCGCGCGGCCTCGGCCAGGCGTGCGACCTCCCGTGCGATGCCCCAGAGATCGAGCGCCTCGGCATGGCGCACGACCGGCACCAGCAGCCCGGCGTCGGTCTGGGTCGCGACGCCGAGGTGCACCGGGTGCAGTCGGGTGACGACGCCGGCGTCGTCGTCGAAGCGCGCATTCATCTGGGGGAACTCGTCGAGCGCGACGACCATCGCGCGGGCGATGAAGGGCAGCAGGGTCAGCTTGCCGCGGCTAGCGCCGAAGCGTGCGTTGAGCTGCACCCGCAGCGCCTCGACCTCGGTGACATCGATCTCCTCGACATAGCTGAAGTGCGGGATGCGCCGCTTGGCCTCCTGCATCTTCTGCGCGATCTTGCGCCGCAGCCCGATCACCGGCACCGCCTCTTCGCCATGGCGCTGGCGCAGGCCGCTCGTGCCGACGACGGGCGCCTGGCCGCGTGCGGCGAGGTACACGTCGAGGTCTTCGTGGGTGATGCGCCCTGCCGGGCCGCTGCCGTGCACGAACTGCAGCTCGATGCCCAGGTCCCAGGCGCGCCGCCGCACCGCGGGCGAGGCGATGGGCCGCTCACCCGGCGCCCGGGTGTGCGCCGGTGCCACGCCCGGCTTGCCCGGTGCGCGCTCGTCGCGCGGTCGCGGCGGTGCCTCGCTGCGCGCGCCGGCCGTCTCGGCATGCGTGCGCGCCGGTGACGGATGCGGCAGCGCGGGCTCGGCGGTCTGCGCCCTTGCGTGCTCTCGGATGGGCGGAGTGCCGGCTTCCCGCGCCAGCGCCTGCGCGGGCTCCAGCGCACGCTCCTCATGTGCCGTGTCCCGTGCCGCTTCCCGTGCGGGTGCTTGCCCGGCCGCGGCTTGCGCAGCGCCGACGGCTCCGTGGCTTTCGCGGGAGCCGGTGAGGTTGCCCTCCCCTTGCACCTCCAGCCGGATCAGTTCCGAGCCGACTGCCATCACCTGGCCGGGCTCTCCGCCGAGCGCAGCCACGGTGCCGCGCACCGGCGCCGGGATCTCGACGGTGGCCTTGTCGGTCATCACGTCGGCGAGCACCTGGTCTTCCTCGACGGTGTCGCCCAGGCGCACGCGCCAGGCGACCAGCTCCACCTCGGCGATGCCCTCGCCGATGTCCGGCATCTTGATCGAATACATGCCCATGCCTCAGGCCTCCACCGCGCGTTGAAAGGCCGCGCCGACGCGGGCGGGACCGGGAAAGTACGCCCATTCCTGGGCGTGCGGATACGGCGTGTCCCAGCCGGCGACACGCTCGATGGGCACTTCCAGGTGGTAGAAGCAGTGCTCCTGCACCAGCGCCGCGAGCTCGGCGCCGAAGCCGCTGGTGCGGGTGGCCTCGTGCACCACGACGCAGCGGCCGGTCTTCTTGACCGAGGCGAGCACGGTGTCGAGGTCCATGGGCCAGATCGCGCGCAGGTCGATGATCTCGGCGTCGATGCCGGTTTCCTCGGCCGCGCATTGCGACACCCACACCATGGTCCCGTAGGTCAGCACGGTGAGCTGCGAGCCGGGGCGGACCACGGCCGCCGCGTCCAGGGGTACCGTGTAGTAGCCCTCGGGGACGTTGCCCAGCGCATGCTTGGACCACGGCACCACCGGCCGGTCGTGGTGGCCGTCGAAGGGGCCGTTGTACAGGCGCTTGGGCTCCAGAAAGATCACCGGATCGTCGCACTCGATGGCCGCGATGAGCAGGCCCTTGGCGTCGTACGGGTTGCTGGGGATGACGGTGCGCAGGCCGCAGACGTGCGTGAACAGCGCCTCGGGGCTCTGGCTGTGGGTCTGGCCGCCGTAGATGCCGCCGCCGCAGGGCATGCGCAGCGTCAGCGGGCAGGTGAAGTCGCCGGCCGAGCGAAAGCGCAGGCGCGCCGCCTCGGACACGATCTGGTCGGACGCCGGATAGAAGTAGTCGGCGAACTGGATCTCGGCCACCGGCCGCAGCCCGTAGGCCGCCATGCCCACGGCCACGCCCACGATGCCGCCTTCGCTGATCGGCGCATCGAAGCAGCGCGAGGTGCCGTACCTGGCCTGCAGCCCTTCGGTGACGCGGAACACGCCGCCGAAATAGCCCACGTCCTGGCCGAACACGACGACGTTGTCGTCGCGCTCCATCATGACGTCCATGGCCGAGCGCAAGGCCTGGATCATGGTCATGGGGCGCTTCTGTCCGGCGGCGGTTTCCACCGCCGCGTTGTCGATCTTTTTCAGCATGGCATCAGATCCCCAGTTCCTGCCGCTGCCGGCGCAGGTGTGCGGGCATCTCGGCGTAGACGTCTTCGAACATCGTCGCGGCGCTCGGGATGTGTCCGTCGAGCAGCGTGCCGTGGCGCTCGGCTTCCTTGAGCGCAGCGCCCACTTCGGCCTCGAGTTCCAGGCGCACCTGCTCGTGCTCCTGCTCGGACCACGCGCCCAGGCCCACCAGATGCTGCTTGAGCCGCTGGATCGGATCGCCCAGCGGGAAGCGCTCCCAGTCGTCCGCGGGGCGGTACTTGGACGGATCGTCCGAGGTGGAGTGCGCCCCCGCGCGGTAGGTGACCCATTCGATCAGCGTCGGCCCCAGGTTGCTGCGAGCCCGCTCGGCGGCCCAGCGCGAGGCGGCCAGGACGGCGAGGAAGTCGTTGCCGTCCACCCGCAGCGACGCGATACCGCAGCCCACCCCGCGCGCGGCGAAGCTGGTCGCCTCGCCGCCGGCGATGGCCTGGAAGCTGGAGATCGCCCACTGGTTGTTGACCACGTTCAGCACCACCGGTGCGCGGTAGACGTGGGCGAAGGTGAGCGCGGTGTGGAAGTCGGCCTCGGCCGTGGCCCCATCGCCGATCCAGCCCGAGGCGATGCGTGTGTCCCCCTTGATGGCCGAGGCCATGGCCCAGCCCACCGCCTGGATGAACTGGGTGGCGAGGTTGCCCGAGATCGAGAAGAAGCCGGCGCGCTTGTACGAGTACATCACCGGCAGCTGACGGCCCTTCAAAGGGTCGCGTTCGTTGCTCATGAGCTGACAGATCAGCTCGACCAGCGGAACGTCGTCACGGGAGAGCAACAGGCCCTGCTGGCGGTAGGTGGGAAAGCACATGTCGCCGGGCTCGAGCGCCTGGGCGTGCGCGACGGCGATGGCTTCCTCGCCGAGGCACTGCATGTAGAAAGAGATCTTCTTCTGGCGCTGCGCGATCTGCATGCGGGCGTCGAAGGCACGCGTCTTCATCATCGCCCTCAACCCCTTGCGCAACTGGCCCGTTCCGACCTCGGGCGCCCAGGGGCCGACGGCACGGCCTTCGCGGTCGAGCACGCGGATCAGGTCGTAGGCCAGGTCGGCCGTGTCGAAATGGCTGGTGTCCACCGGCGGCCTTCGCACGGCGCCCGCTTCGGAGACACGGAGATAGGAAAAGTCGGTGGAACAGCCGGGACGGCCGGAAGGTTCGGGCACATGCAAGCGCAAGGCCTGGTGCTGACTCATGCATCGCTCCCGCGCATTGGTGATGCGCACAGGTTGATGAACCGGCGCACAGGCTGGCGGGTGGGCCGCTTGCGCGCCGAGGCAAAGCCGCGAGGGTGGTGCGGCCGCGTCAGTCTAAGCGGGTTCGGGGGCGCCGGGCGCCAGTTCTGCCACGCGCATGGAACCCGGCTCGGGCAAGCCGTGCCGGGGGTGCGGGGAGCTCACGCCTGCGACGCGCGCGTTCTCGCGGCGATGGCCAGCCAGTGGCCCACGATGGCGGCGAACTCGTCCAGGATGACGGGCTTGGCGAGATAGTCGTTCATCCCGGCTTCCATGCAGGTCTCACGGTCGCGCAGGCCGGCACCGGCCGTCAAGGCGACGATGGGCGCCTCGAAGCCGGCTGCGCGCAATCGGCGCGTGGCCTCCAGGCCGTCGAGAACAGGCATCTGGCAGTCCATGAGGACCAGGTCGAACCCGCCGAGGGCGGCGCGCTCGAGCGCCTCGCATCCGTTCTCCGCCACGACGACATCGCGGATGCCGATCTTTTCCAGCATGGCCATCGACACGATCTGGTTCACCGGATCGTCCTCGACCAGCAGGACGCGCGCGCTGGGCTGCACGGCCAACGCCACAGGAGGCGCAGCGACCGGCGCGGGCTCGCTTTCGCAGACCGCGTACGGGACCTCCAGCGCGAAGCTCGATCCCACGTCCGGTTCGCTGCGCACCGACAGGCGACCTCCCATCAGTTGGGCGAGCTCCTGGGCGATCGCCAGCCCCAGGCCGCTGCCCCGGTACTTGCGGCTGGCCGAACTGTCGATCTGGTGGAAACGGCTGAACAGCCGCGACTGCTCGTGCGCAGCGATGCCGATGCCGGTGTCGATCACCTCGAAACGAAGACCGGGCTGCACCGACGCAGCGCCCGACAGCACGAGCGACACCGAGCCGGACGGCGTGAACTTCAGTGCATTGCCCAGCAGGTTGAGCAGCACCTGCCGCAGGCGGTTTTCATCGAGCGTGGCAAAGCGCGGAACGTCCGGTGCGATCGAAAGCCGGAAAGACAACCCCTGCTCGCGCGCCGTCGCTTCGTAGAGCGTCGCGAGTTCGCCCACGAGGGCATGGACGTCGGACCGCACCGCCGCCAGACGCATCTGGCCCGCTTCGATCTTCGACAGGTCGAGAACATCGTTCACGAGTGCGAGCAGGCTCTTGGCACAGCTTTCGATCATCGCCACGTAGTCCTTCTCGCGCGGCGGAAGCTCGGCCTGCGCGAGCATCTGCGCGAGCCCGATCACGCCGTTGATCGGCGTGCGGATCTCGTGGCTCATCGTCGCAACGAAGCTGGATTTGGCGAGGCTGGCCTGCTGCGCGGCCTGCATGGCCTGGCGCAGGCGCTCGTCGGCCAGCAGGGCCGCGCGCCGCTCGGCAGTGACGTCCGAATAGGTGAGGATCTGCCATCCGCTCTGGGTATTGCGCGACGCTTGCATCTGCAAGATGGTGCCGTCCGGGCGCGTGTGCTCGCGGGTGGCACCGTCCGGCACGGACAGCGCCCGCCCGATCACCTCGCCGACGGTGGCCTCGGTGCTGCCGCTGCCGTACTCCCCCGTCGCGGCGGCGTACCGGACCATCGACTCGAATGGCGTTCCCGGCAGCAGCAGTTCCGACGGGATGTCCAGCAGGTGCTGCATGCGCCGGTTGCTCACGACGTGCCTGCGGTCGCCGTCCAGCACCAGGAGGCCCTGCGGCAGGTGCTCGATGACCGAGTCCAGCAGTTCGCTGCGCTCGATGAACTTGCGCGAGACGTCGCGCTCGCTTTCGCGCAGCAGCAGCGTGTGCACCACGGCTCGGGCCAGTTCGACCAGCAACCCACGCTCTCGGTCGAGCAGGCGGCGCGGGGTCGGACCCGCTACGCAGAGCGTCCCGATGCGCTCGCCTCCCGGCATGATGAGCGGGGCACCCGCATAGAACCGGATGTGCGGCGCTCCGAGCACGGCGGGCTTGTTGCAAAACCGCTCGTCCAGCAAGGCGTCCTCCACCACCAGCAGATCCGCGTCGCCGGCCACCGCGTGGGTACAGAACGAATCTTCGCGGGAGGTCTGGTCGCCCTGCCCAAGGCCGACGGCGGCCTTGAACCACTGGCGATGGCGATCGATCAGCGAGATCAGTGCGATGGGTTCGGCGGTGATCGATGCGGCCAGCGTGGTGAAGCGGTCCAGTACGGGCTCCGGTCCGGTGTCCAGCAGATCGAGCGCATGGAGCCGTGCAATGCGGCGTCGCTCCCGTGCTTCTTCGTCACGGGCTGGGGACTCGTCTCCCTGGGACGAGCCGTCGAATCGAGAGGTCTTGAACACTTTGTGCTCCGTGCAACCGGGAGTCGTCCCGTGGGCGTCATGGGGTGGAGAGTTCGAGCAACCTCTTTCTGATGAGCTTTACCTTACGCCGAGTGCCGCGCTTGAGGAAGATGCCAAAAAGCGAACGCGTTCACCCGATTCCGGGGCGCAGCCTGCCGGCGCCCTACTCCCACCGCGGATACACCTGGTTCCCGGCGGCGCCGTAGACCTGCAGGAGGCACTCTCGGAAGGAGGCCGCGGGGGCTGTGAGCGCTACGCCCGAGAGCGCGACCAGCGCGTGCCGCCGCGACGGAAGGTGCAGCCCCGGCGCCCGCACCGGAGCCAGACCGCCCGCGACGAGTTCGGGAAGCGAGGATTCCGGCACCAGGGCGACGGCATCGCTTTCGCCCACCAGGGCCATCGCGATCAGTGGGTCGCAGTCGATGATCTGCTCGGGAGGCGATACGCCGGCAGCGCGGAACGCAGCGCGCAAGCGCCCGGCCTCGAGCCCGTCGGGCATGCGCGACTTGATCCACTGCAGGCGACTCAGCGCCTCGGCGGTGGGATGGCGCAGGATGGGGTGGTCTGTGCGCACCACGGGCACCTGCGCGATGGCTGCCAAGGGATGCGCCGCCAGCTGCGCATCCAGTTCGCCCGGCTCGTCGATGACGGCAAGGTCGCGGGAGCCATCGCGCAACCCTGCGAGCGCCACGCCCGTGGTGGACTGGCCGAGCACGAGCCGGATGCCGGGATGGTCCGCGCGGAATGCGGCGACCACCCGGTGCAGCCGCTTGCCCGCAATCGCCGGCGTCACGGAAACGGCCACCCGTCCGCCGGGCTCGCCCTTGAGCATGGCCAGCTCGGCTTCCAGACTCGTCAACTTGCGCAGGATGAACCGTGCGTGGCGCAGCAGCGCCTCCCCCGCCTCGGTCGGCGTGACGCCGCCATGGCGGTGAATGAGCAACGGTTGCCCGGCCGCTTCTTCCAGGGCCTGCATCCGCTTGGCCAGTGCCGCCTGGGTGACGCCGAGTCTGCGGGCCGCCGCCCGGATGCCTCCGCTATCGACTACTTCGACCAGGGCCTTGAAATGATGCAGCTTCGGATCGGCCTTGCGCGCGCCCACCGTCATAGGGCGCGCGCCGCCTCGACGATGCATTCGGCGAGGTACTCACTGGAATCGGAGAGCGGGAGATCGCGCCTGCGCACCACCGCAAGGGTCAACGCGGGCGGCTGCAACAGCTCGAGGACCGCCAGTTGGTCGAGGCCGAATTCCCCCAGCAGGGCCTGCGGCAGTACGGTGAGCGCGTCGCCGGCCGCCACGAGTTGCGTCGCGACGAAGTAGTCGGCATGGATGAAGCGGCGCGGCCGGGGCAGCTCGGCGGCGTCGAACAGGCGCAGGAAACGCTCGGACGCTATCGCACCCTGGGTGCCCGGGCAGATCCACTCGAAGTCGGCGGCCCCCTCCGGCGAGCAGGCGTCGATGAGCGGGTGGCCGCGCCTGGCAACCACCGAACACGCGAAGCTGCCGACCACATCCTGCTGGAACTCGTCTTCGCGGGCGCCGGTCGTCTCCTCGATCACAGCAAAGTCGAGCAGCCCGGTGCGCAGCCCTGAGATGGCGTCCATGCTGGAAGGATCGTAGAGGGACAGCCGGGGCCCGGCGTACCGGGCCCGAAACCACCGCAGCGCCTGCGGCACGGCCTTGCAGCCGAGGGGCTGCGCCACCGCCACCGAGACCCGCTGCCTTCGGCTGTCCGCCAGCCGGGTGAGCTCCTCGGCCGTTGCGTTCATGGCGCGGGTGATGGTGCGCGCAGTCGAGAGCACGACCTCTCCGGCCGGAGTCAGCACGAGCCGGCCGTCTTCGCGGTCGAACAGGGGTTCGTCGATGACGCCTTGGGCTTCCTGCAGCGACCGCGTGAGGGCGGCCTGGGTGACTCCGCTGCTGCGGGCTGCCGCCCGGATGCTGCCGGCGTCAGCGACGCTGACGAGCGCCCGAAAGTGTTGTAGCTTGAGTTCCATTCCCACGGCCCGAGTGACCGAATGGGTCGGCGATGTCGATTGAAGTGCTTCACTGGTGCAGCGCCCCCGCATGGTGCTACGCTGGTCCAGCAAACTGCCGGGGCGAGTGTGCCTCAAAAGCGGCCCGGGTCCGGCGTCACTGCCGCACAGGCGCACACATCGTCCTTTTGATGAGTTTTGTCACAGCGAATGGCTTCGATCATGCATTCCGGACGACGCGTTCTCGTCGTACAAGATCAAGAGCGTGCAGGCGAGGCCCTCGCGGACATCCTCACCATGCATGGCCACCAGGTGCGCACCTGCTGGCGCCTGTGCGACCTGCCACACCAGCTGGGCAGCTTCGTTCCCGAAATCATCATCCTGGAACTCGCGCCGGGCCCCGCGCGCGATGCGTGCCACATCATCCGCTCCGACCCCCGAACAGCGGCGGCGGTGCTGCTGGCGGCAGCCGACCCGTCCGCGTGCGGCGAACTCCGCGCACTCCAGCTGCACGCCGTCCTGCCGAGTCCCGCACCAGCCAAGCCACTCCTGCGGCTGCTCGAGACGCTCACGCCCCGCGGATAGCGGCACTTGGCGCATCGGGCCGCTCGGGTGCGCACGCATCGGTGCTCACTCGAACCCGCCGTGCAACCGCGCGGTATCAACTGCCGAGTTCGGTTTTTCACTCTGTTGCCAACAGCGGGAAGCGGCGCGGGCACCATGCACCGCACCCCACATCACCGCAATTCCGCGGCTTGTTCTATTTCTTGGAGGTTGAAATCAGATGGGACGACTCGTAACCATGGCCGCACTCGCTGTCGGCGGCCTGCTCCTTTCGAAGCAGATGAAGAAAATGCGCGGCCCCGATGCAGGCTCCTCGGTGTCGGCTTCGATCGATGTCGATGTGCCGGCCAGCACCGCGTACAACCAGTGGACGCAGTTCGAGGACTTTCCCAAGTTCATGGACAGCGTCACCGAAGTGAAACAACTTGACGACACCCACCTGCGCTGGTGTGCCACCGTGGCGGGCAAACCCAAGGAATGGGTGGCGGAGATCACGGAACAGATTCCCGACAAGCGGATCGCCTGGCGCAGCACCGGTGGCGTGCACAACGCGGGCGTGGTCACCTTCCACAAGATTTCCGACCAGCGCACCCGCGTGATGCTGCAGATGGACTACGAGCCGGAGACCATGGCCGAGCGCGTAGGCGACGCGGTCGGCGGCGTCAAGAAGACCGCCAAGGGCAACCTCGAACGCTTCAAGGAACTGCTGGAAGAGCGTGGGCACGAAACCGGCGCCTGGCGCGGCACGGTGCCGCAGCACTGATCCTCTTCGGGGCGGGCAAGCCCCTCCTGCGTGCATGCCACGAACAGCCTCGCAGGCGCCTGCCCGCGCTTCGGGGCTCACGCACATCACCGCGCCGTGAGGCGCTCGCAGGCCTCGCGGCGCAGTGCGAACTCCCTGCCACGGGCCGCAGTGCGCAGCCCAAGGCGCCTCAGTCCGGACGACGGCTGCGCATCGCCGAGACGAATCGCTGCGTCGCCTCGCCGCGCAGTTCGGACACGGTCGTCAGGAGCTTCGAAAAATCGGCTTCCGAGACATCGGCCGCGCCGGAGGCCTCGAAGGCGGCCTGCTCGGCCAGGCGTGCATCGCGGTCTCCGTCCAGCCAGCTCTGAAACTTGTTGTTGGAACTCACGTACTTCCTTTCGCGCCGAGGGGTTCGACCGTGCGGCCCATCGTACACGCCCGAGCCGGCGCCTTTGGCGCGCGGCTTGTGCCGCTGAGCCTCTCGCGCCGACCCGCCGCGCAGCTTTCGTGCGCCGGTGAGAGGCATCGCTCGTGCATTCACAGATTTCGTGCAGCGCCTCGCCGGCACGATGCGTACGATCAGGCCCTCGAAGGTGCCGAGCGAAGGAGACACGCCGTGAACCGAACCGAAGCCGCCCCCCATACGCCGGAGCCGGATGCCAAGCACGGGCTTGCGGCCGGCGAACAGCCCGCCCCGCCGGAGCGCAGCGACTGGACCATCGCGCAGGGCTGGGAACGCTACACGGCCGAAGAGCATGCCGTGTGGAAGACCCTGTTCGATCGGCAGACGCGGCTGTTGCCGGGCCGCGCCTGCGATGCGTTCGTGCGCGGCATGCAGGATCTGCCGATCGGCCCTGACCAGATTCCCGACTTCCGCCGTCTTTCCGACGTGCTGATGCAGCGCACCGGCTGGCAGATCGTGGCGGTGCCGGGGCTGGTGCCCGACGATGTCTTCTTCGAGCACCTGGCGAATCGGCGCTTTCCGGCCGGCAACTTCATCCGCAAGGCACACCAGCTCGACTACCTCGAGGAGCCGGACGTGTTCCACGACGTCTTCGGGCACGTTCCGATGCTGATGAACCCGGTGATCGCCGACTACATCCAGGCCTACGGCCAGGGCGGGCTGCGGGCGCAGCGCCTGGGCCGCCTGCCGCAGCTCGCGCGGGTCTACTGGTACACCGTGGAGTTCGGATTGCTGCGCCAGAGCGACGGTCTTCGCATCTACGGAGCGGGCATCGCATCGTCGTACACCGAGAGCCGCTTCTGCCTGGAGAGCGCTTCGCCCAACCGCATCGGCTTCGACCTCGAGCGCGTGATGCGCACCCGCTACCGCATCGACGATTTCCAGGAAACCTATTTCGTGCTCGACGACCTGGACGAGCTGCTGGAGTTGTCGCGCATCGACTTCGCACCTCTGTACGAGCGCCTCGGGTCCGGGCCCGAATACGAGCCGGGGGATGTGCTCGCCGCGGACACCGTCCTCACGCGCGGCACGGGCGAATACCACCGCACGCGTAGCAAGGAGCAGTGAGCCATGGCACAGGCATCCCGAGTGGTGATGATCAGTGGCGCGGCAGGCAATCTCGGTAGCGCCGTGGCGCGTGCCTTCGCTGCGGACGGTGAGCACCTTGTTCTGGTGGATTTGCGCAGCGACGCACTGGAGCTCTGTGCCGCTGCCCTGCAGGGCGCGGAGGTGCTGCCCGCGCCGACCGACCTGCTGCAGCAGACTTCGGCGCAGGCGGCGGTCGATGCCGCGCTGGCGCGCTTCGGCGGCATCGACGTGGTCTGCAATCTGGCCGGGGGCTTTCACATGGGCGAGGCGGTGCACGAGACCAGCGACGCGACCTGGGAGCAGATGATGGGCCTGAACGCCCGCACGCTGCTCAACCTGACGCGCGCGGCGGTCCCGGTCCTGCTGCGCCAGGGCGGCGGCCAGGTGGTGAACGTGGCGGCGGGCGCCGCCGTGCGTGGCGGTGCACACATGGGTGCTTACGCGGCCGCCAAGTCGGTGGTGATGCGCCTGACCGAATCGATGGCCGGCGAACTGCGCGAGCACGGCATCAACGTCAACTGCGTGCTGCCCTCGATCATCGATACGCCGGAGAACCGCCGGGCCATGCCCGACGCCGACCCGTCACGCTGGGTCGCACCCGACGAGCTGGCGCAGGTGATCCGGTTCCTGGCGTCGCCGGCGGCGCGCGCGGTGCACGGGGCCGCCATTCCGGTCAGCGGCCTGTCCTGAGATATCGGGTGGACCCACGCCCGGCGCCGTGGGCGTCCCGGGCAGCAGGTTGCCGCGGCGTGGCTCAGTGGGACGTTGCGCGCTGCGAGCGGTCCAGCGTGAGCTCTGCAGCGTGCGCGTGCGCCTGAAACTCGCGGTCGGTCATGACATACAGGGCCACACGCTGGTAGTTGCCTTCCATCTGGGCCTCCACCAGGTACTGCCCGCGCGAGCCGGGCCGCGGTCCCTTGACCCACCACCGATGACCGCTGCGGTCCACGAAACAGCTGCCGACCAGTTGGGCGAGGGGTGCGGGTTGGGTACTCATGGCCTGAACGGTAGCCCGACAAGGTCGCGCCATCCAATCAGCATTTGCGCCGCCGGCCTGTAGGCGAGCGCCTACGCGTCACCTTGTGCGCCGCTCCGGCCCTGGCCGGCTGAGCCTCAATGCCGGTGGTTCTTGTCCCATCCCACCGCCCGCCCGGGGGGCCGGCCGTGCTTGTGCTTGCGGCCATGGCGATGCGGCTGCTGCACCACGACTGCAGGGGCCATCGCCTGTACGGGTATCACCGGTGTCGCGGCACCCGTCGTCGGCTTCTTCTGGGTCATGGATCGCCCAAGTTCGGCGCCAACGGCCCCACCCGCACCGGCCCCGATTACCGCCCCGGTGCCGCCGCCGACCTGCTGCCCGACCGCCGCACCGGCCGCGCCGCCCAGCGCGCCGCCCACAATGGCACCTTTCTGGCCGGAGCCGGAGGTGGTGGTGCCCGCGCCAAGCGCCCCGCCGATCGCCCCGCCAATGACGGCGCCGTCCTTGCCTCCGACTTCCTTGCCCACTGCGGCACCAGCGGCACCCCCCAGGCCGCCCCCGATGGCGGTGCCGAGGTCGGCGACGGCCGGGAGGGCAGACAGTCCGCACGCGGCGGCGCAAGCTGCGCCGCGCAACAGCTTGGACAAGCTGGCAGATAGGTTCTTCATGATTTTCTTCTCCTCGTGTCTGCGCATGGCGCGCTATCCAGTTCAGCTGGCGTGCGCAATTCTAGGAAGCCGCTGCTGAGCCAGCGTCCCGGATGTGCTTCAAGACGTAATGCTTGCGGCCCTACACTGCCGCGCCGGGTGCACGCCTGCCCCACTGGAGCTTCCCATGAGCCCGATGCAAGACCGCGCCGATGCCACGGCCCCCACTGGCCCCAAGGATGCCGATGCCGCAGGGGCCGCAGAGCTCGCCAAGCCGCGCCAGCGCACCCGCGTCGTTGCCGTGGCCGGCGCGACCGGCCTGGTAGGGCGCGAGCTGCTCGACGGGCTGCTGCACGACGCCTCGGTCGGCGCCGTGCACGCGCTGGTGCGTCGGCCGCTGCCGCACCAGCACCCGAAGCTCGCGGTGCACCTGGTCGATTTCCACGATCCGAAGTCGGTTGCGGCCGCCCTGCCGCACACGCTCGACGAGGCGTACCTGGCTTTGGGCACCACCATCGCCGCGGCCGGCAGTCGAACCGCCTTCCGGGCGATCGACCACGATGCGAACCTGGCTGTGGCCCGCGCGGCCATGTCCGCGGGGGCACGCCGCATCGCGCTCGTGAGTGCCCTGGGCGCGGACGCCCGCTCGCGCGTGTTCTACAACCGCGTCAAGGGCGAACTCGAAGATGCACTGGCCGCTCTGCGCTGCGATGCGCTGGTCATCGCGCGCCCTTCTCTTCTGGTGGGTGACCGCCCGGCCCTCGGCCAGCCCGAGCGGCCTGGCGAGCGTTGGGGCTTGCGTCTGAGCCGGGCGCTGGGGCCGCTGGTCCCCCGCGGTTGGCGCCCGATCGCCGCAGCCGCGGTAGCGCGCGCGCTGCTCGTGCGGCTGCCCACGGCACAGGGGGTCGAGCGGCTGTCGTCGGGCGACATGCAGCCGCGCTGACGGAACCCGGCGGCCGGGTATTCGGCTCCGCGTCGGCTTCATTCGAAGGTTCACCTCGCACCTGCGATCGATCTTCCCTGCCCCGCTCGAGCCTGGCCCGATCGGGCTATTGCACACGCTGTCGCGCTTGAGCCGACCGATCTACTCCGCACAATGGCCGAACTTCACTAGCAGAGTCGGTCTTTGGCCGGGCTGATCGATTGGTAGAAATGACAGGGAGACAGTGCATGGCCAAGAGCGCTCTGCGCATCAGCATCGGAGCGGTGACGCTTGCATTGACCACGCTGGGTTGGGCGCAGCAGCCCTCCAACGTGATCCGCCTGGAGAACGCCAAGCGCGGCGACAGCGACTGGCCGCTCACGGCCCTTGCCGACAACCCGACGGTGGAGGGCTATGCCTCGCACACCAGCGTCAACCGGGGCGAGACCATCCGGTTCTTCGTGAACAGCGCCGCGCCGACCTACACCCTCACGATCTACCGCATGGGCTGGTACGGCGGAGCAGGCGCGCGCCGGATGCACAGCGTCACGCTGACCGGTGTGCGCCAGCCCCTGCCCACGCCCGACCCCACCACGGGCCTGATCGAAGCGCAGTGGTCGGAGTCGTATCGCCTCACCATCCCCAACAGCAGCGACAAGACCGATTGGGCGACCGGCGTCTACCTGGCAAAGCTCACACCGAGCACCGGTTCGCAGAGCTACATCATGTTCGTCGTGCGCGACGACAGCTCGACCGCGCCCTTCGCGTTCCAGAGCGCGGTCACCACGCACCAGGCATACAACAACTGGGGCGGCAAGTCGCTCTACCCCTACAACAGCGGCGGCGCACCGGCGCGCAAGGTGTCCTTCAACCGGCCGTACAAGCGCCAGGGCTGGGCCGATGCCGGCACGGGGAAGTTCCTCAACTGGGAGATCTACTTCCTGCGCTTCCTGGAGCGCGAGGGCTACGACGTCAGCTACCTCACCAACCTCGACGTGCATGCCGACCCCCAGCGGCTCGGGCGGCACAAGGCCTTCCTGGTAGCCGGGCACGACGAATACTGGTCCTATCGCATGAAGGAGGGCGTGCACCAGGCGCAGGCCCAGGGCGTGCACCTGGGCTTCTTCTCGGCCAACCAGACCTACTGGCAGATCCGCCTGGAGCCGGGCGCCGGTGGCGCGCCCGATCGCACCATCGTCGCCTACAAGGAAGCCGCGCAGAGCCAGGACCCGCTGGCGCTGGACGGCGATCCCTCCAACGACAAGTTCATCACCGCGCGCTATCGCGACCTTCGGCCGGTGTTCGGCGTGGTCGATCCGATCGCGCAGCCCGAGAACGGCCTGGTGGGCGTCATGTACCACGGCGACCCGTTCAACGGCGACCTCGTGGTGTCCGAGCCCGGACACTGGAGCTTCGGCGGTACCGGCGTCGTCGCGGGCACGCGCTTTCGCGGCCTCCTGGGCTATGAGACCGACGCAGTGTTCGACAACGGCTACTCGCCACGCGGGCTGCGCCGGCTTGCGGAGTCTCCCGACCCCTGGGGCGGGTCGCAGGTGACCACCTACACCACCGCCAGCGGCTCCGTGGTGTTCGCCACCGGATCCATGCAGTGGAACTGGGGCCTGGACAACTACGGCTGGCGCAACCTCGAGGACGAGGCGGTCAAGCAGACCACGCGGAACGTGCTCGCCCGCTTCCTCAGCGACGCGCTGCCGGTGCCCACCAATCTGCAGGCGAGCGCCGGAGCCGACCGCGTCGATCTGAACTGGACCGGCAGCACGGGCGCGACCTCCTACAACCTGTACCGCGGCACCGCGCCCGACGAGCTCGGCTCGCAGCCCTACCGCACCGGCATCACGGCCACCAGCTTCACCGACACCGGACTTACCGCCGGCACCTACTACTACCGCGTGAGTGCCGCCAACGGCCAGGGCGAAAGCTCGCCGAGCGAAGCCGTCGATGCGGTGGTGTCGGCGGGCGCACCTGCACCTGCACCTGCACCTGCACCTGCACCTGCACCTGCACCTGCGCCGGCTCCCGCTCCCGCTCCCGCTCCGGCTCCGGCTCCGGCTCCGGCTCCGGCTCCGGCTCCGGCTCCGGCTCCGGCTCCGGCTCCGGCTCCGGCTCCGGCTCCTAGCTGTGCGTACCCCGCCTGGAACACCACGACGCGCTACCTGCCCGGCGATATCGTCACGCGCCTTGGCATCTACTACATCGCCACTGCGAACAGTGCGAACGCCTGGAACGTGAACTCGCCGCCCGAGTGGACGCCGAGCCTCTGGGCGGTGCATAGCTGTGCGCCCGCGCCAGCGCCCGCTCCGGCTCCGGCTCCGGCTCCCGCTCCGGCACCGGCTCCGGCACCCGCTCCAGCACCTGCTCCGGCACCTGCTCCGGCACCTGCTCCGGCACCTGCTCCGGCACCTGCTCCAGCACCCGCTCCAGCACCTGCTCCAGCACCTGCTCCAGCACCTGCTCCAGCACCTGCTCCAGCACCTGCTCCAGCACCTGCGCCGACACCTGCTCCAGCACCTGCTCCGGCTCCGGCTCCGGCACCGGCTCCGGCTCCGGCTCCGGCTCCCGCTCCGGCTCCCGCTCCGGCACCGGCACCGGCTCCGGCACCCGCACCCGCACCGAGTTGCACCTTCCCCACGTGGAATACGACGACGCGCTACCTGCCGGGCGACACCGTCACGCGCCTCGGCACGTTCTACATCGCCACGGCCAACAGCGCGAACGCCTGGAACGTGAACTCACCCCCGGAGTGGACGCCGAGCCTGTGGGCGTTGCACAACTGCGCGCCTGCGCCTGCGCCTGCGCCTGCGCCTGCGCCTGCGCCTGCACCTGCACCTGCACCTGCACCTGCACCTGCACCTGCACCTGCACCTGCACCCGCGCCTGCGCCGGCTCCGGCTCCGGCTCCGGCTCCGGCTCCGGCTCCGGCCTGCAGCTTCCCCAACTGGGTGCAGGGACGCCAGTACGCCGCCGGCAGCATCGTCACCTACCAAGGCCGGCTCTACCGCGCCAAGTACGCCAACCCGGGCTACAACCCGACCATCAGCACCTACTACTGGGCGCCCCACACCTGTTGACGAGGACCCCCATGCGACGCCTGTTCCTGCTGCTTCCCCTGCTCGCCGCCACCAGCATCACCACCGCCACGCGCGCGCAGGAGATCGGCACCGAAGCCTGGTACGCCGTGCCCGACCAGCGCGGCGTGCAGCGCGTGCACGTGGAGTGCGGGCGCGACTATCTGGACCCGCGCGAAATCGTGGTGCAACCGGGCATTCCGGTGGAGTTGGAGGTGCGCTCCGCGCAGCCGGACGAAGAGTTCGACGCCGGTCCGGGCGGGCGTGTCCGCCTCGACCGGCAGCATCCGCGCACCGTCCGCTTCACGCCCGCCGCGCGCGGCCGCCATGTACTGGCCTGCGGCCAGCGCGGCGCCGGCGGACCGGGCGCGGCGAACCCGCGCAAGCGCGGCCTGCTGCACGTCGATCACCCGCGCGGACGGGAACACCCGCACGCCGGCGAGCACCCGCGCGGCGGCAGCCAGCCGTAAACGGGTTGCGGCTCAGATCGCGTCGTCCTCGTCGCGCTTGATGCCGCCTCCCACCGGGGTGAAACGCATCACCTCGGACAAGGCACGGTGTCCGTGCGCGGCCCGCGCCACCAGCGTGGCACCGACGAACATGCCGAGCGTGCGCACTCCGAGCGAGGGGTGCTTGCGCGTGGCGAACCATGCAGCCAGGCCGGCCGCGAGCGTCACCCAGTTTTCGCCTGGAAACAGCGGGGTGGGGTCGTCGAAGCGCTTGAGTACGGCGGGTTTTTCGATGTGCATTGGGGACCTTCCGAAAAGAATGCTCAGACGCTAGCGCAAGCCCGCGCGCGCACGCCGTCGCGCAGCCGGCCAAACCCCTGTCGGACGACTTCCACGGCTGCGATACTCGGCAGTTCGCCCGGCGCAGCCTCGGCGGTTCGCCGCCGCAGCCGCCGCCCCCCATCCCGTTCAACCCGCCCGGCGCACGCTCTCCGGCAGCCACTCCACAACGATCGCAGCTCGCCCATGGGATCCGCACTTGCCGTTGCTTCCGGCGCCGCCATCGGCGCGCTCTTGCGCTGGCGCCTCAACATCTGGCTGAACCCTTCCAGCGCACTGGTGTCCGTCGGCACGCTGGCAGCGAACCTGCTCGGTGCGTACCTGATCGGACTGGCGCTGGCCTGGTTCGCCCAGCGTCCCGACCTTTCGCCCCAGTTGCGGCTGCTCGTGGTCACAGGCTTTCTCGGAGGGCTCACCACCTTCTCCACCTTTTCTGCCGAAGTGGTGCAGCAGCTGCAGGAAGGCCGCCCCGGCGCCGCCCTCACCGCCACGGCCCTGCACGTGGCAGGCAGCCTGGCGCTGACCTGGCTGGGAATCGCCACCTTCGGCTGGCTGCGTCGCGTCGGCGGGGCCGGCTGATGTTGGTCGCGTAAGCCGCCGGCCCCGCGCGCGGACGGCACACGCGATCGCCTGATGCAAGAGCCCTCCACCGCCTCCGTCAGCGCCGTTCGCGCGCAGTCCGGCCCTCAGCTTGGCCCGCCGCCTGGGCCTGGAAGACCGGCCAGTCCCCTCCTGCCTCGTCGGGGGACCGCACGTCGCGCCATGCGGGCTCGAAGGCACCCTCCTGCAGCTGTGTGAGGTTGTGCAGGATGCAGGCCTGGAGCGCCTGCACGGCTCTGCCCTTCGCTCCGTCGCCAGAGAACGGGCGCGTCACCAGCACGTTTTCGGCAGCCAGGAATTCCATGTTCCATGCATCCACGTTGTCGTAGTTCTTGCGCACCTTCTGGTAGGGCCGCTGCACCGGCAAATCGAAAGGGACCAGCTTCACGCCGTCCGCGCGGCGCAGCGCCTGCACGGGGCCGTTAGGCCAGCCGCTGGTGGTGAACAGGGCCGCAACCTCTCCGCGCTGGACCATGGCAATGCCGGCGTCGTCGGTCTCGACATCGACGAAGCGGATGTCCAGGCCATGTGCCTCGCTCACGGTGCGTCCCAGCTTGCGTGCCGAGCCCACCACCGCGACCGCGAGGCCCCGCAGGTCGGAGACCTGGTGCACGTGGCGATTGAACCAGGCGTTGTCCAGCGGCCAGACCAGCGGGACGATTCCCCGGCGTGGGTAGCCGTCCCGCCGCGCGACGACGTGCAGGAGGTTGGAGTTCATGGGAAGCACCGTCCTGAGCTTCCCGATGGCATCGTCCGAGGCCTTCATCTCGCGCAGCGTGTCGAGCTGCACGAAGCCCAGGTCGGCCCGGTTGGCCACCAGCACCGAGAGGTTCTGCAAGCCGCCTTCGGTCGGCACCTCGGCCAGGGCGACCCGGCTGCCACAGGCGTACTGGATGTCCGCGAAAACGCGCGAGAAGCCCTTGCCTTTCGCGCCGGTGGCGATGCGCAGCACGTGGTGGGCCTGCGGCATGCCTGATTCGGCCTGTACGGGCGCCTGCGCCTGGGCGGCGGAAGCGGCGGTGGTTGCCAGCACGGCCGCGACGGCAAATCGTGTGCAAATGGCTTTCATGAGACAGCTCCTTGGGTCGGTTAAAGGAAGGATCACAGTCCGGTGGTGATGCCGCTTCCTGCAGGCACATGGCCGGTGAGGAACATCGCCAGCAGGGCGACGACGGCGATGAACACGAGCAGCGCGCGGGCGACGCGCAGGTAGCGTTGCCAGAAGTTCATTCCTGGCTCCCTGCGCGTTCGCGCATCGACGCTTCGACCACCGGCAGGGCAAAGGCGCCGGTCGGCTCAAGCAGCCGGCGCGTCGGCGCGTCCAGGCTGTTCATCTGCAGGTCGAGTTCGGCGAACACGCTGTTGAAGCGTTCCTGGACGGTGCGCAGGGCGGTGTCCGTGAGCAGGTCCTGCAGCATCGCATCGGCCGAGCGCGGATCGAGCATGGCGCTCGCTTCGCCGATGGCCAGCGCGATGCGCCACTCGCTGTCCTTGCGCTCGATTACCTCCCGGAACTCGTCCAACGCGGCCTGTGCCTGCTGCAGGCGGGCGATGTTCATCCGGTGGAATTGCTGCAGGCGTTGCAGGGCGCGCTCGTGGCGCTCCAGGACATGCTGCGGGTCGCGCTCGCGCCGCTGCGCCACCATCTCTTCGATCGACTCGACCTGCGCGCCGACGGTGACCAAAGCCTCGCGGAACGCCACGAGACGCTCGGCCCGCCGGAGCAGCTCGTTCTGCAACTGCTCGATCGGATTGCGCCGCGCCTCCGCCTTGCGCTGCCCGAGCATTGCGTTCTCGACCCGCTGCCCGAGCCAGGGCAGCACCTGCACGAAGGCGGCGGCCACAGCGAACAGCAGCATCAGCGCGATCAGGCCGGCGCCTGCCAGTACGGCTGTCCAGACCAGCGGCAGCAGCAGGCCGAGCAGGCCGATGCCGGCCGCCACGGCGGCCCATCGCAGCCAAGGCACGGCGTGTCGGGGAGCTGCGGTGATATCCATGGTGGTTTCTCCTTGGTGGTTGTGAACTGAGTGAAATGCGAAGGCGTGCGCCTGCCCCCGGGGCGCGCCTGCGCACCGTGCAACGGACGAACAGAAGGAAGCGGCGGAGCCGCCGGCGTCAGGACGGGGGAGCGCCGGCGCGGCGCATCGCCTCGATCAGTGCCGGGCTGATCCAGGCCTGCGCAGCCGCCTGCAGCGGCACCATCGCGCGCTGCCACTGCGCCAGCTCCGCCGCCGAAGGGGTGTGTACCTGCACCTGCCCGCTGGCCTGGATGCGCTCGAGGGCCGACGCGTTCACCTGCGCGGCGATGCGGTTGGCGTGGACCGTCGCCTCGCGCAGGGCCGCCTGCAACACGTCGCGCAACTGCGAAGGCAGACGGCTCCAGAACGACCGGTTCACGATCACGGCATACGCCAGGTAGCCGTGGCGCGTGAGCGTCAGATGCTTCTGCGCCTCGTGCAGGCGCTGGCTCTCGATGTTGCTCGGCACGTTCTCCTGCCCGTCAAGCCGACCGCTGCGCAGCGCGTCGTGCACGTTGGCGAGCGGTGACACCGACACCTCCGCGCCGAGCATCCGCATCTGTTCCACCAGGGTCCGCGAAGCCTGCACGCGCACCTTCAATCCCCGCAGGTCCGCCGGAAAACGCAGGGGTCGGTTGGCCGTGAAGACCTTGTAGCCGTTGTCCCAGTACGCCAGGCCCTGCAGCCCGAGCGGATCGAGTGCACGCAGCAGCCCGGCGCCGAGCTCGCCGCCGGTGACGGCCCGGAAAGCATTCTGGTCGTGGAACAGGAAGGGCAGGTCGAACACCTCGAAATCCGGCACGCCCAGCGCGGAGAGCTTGGACAAGGAGGGCGCCAGCATCTGCACCGCCCCCAAGCGCAGGGCTTCGAGTTCCTCGCGGTCCTTGTACAGAGAGCTGTCGGAATACACCTCCACCCGCACGCGCCCGCCGCTGCGGGATTCGGCGAGTTCCTTGAAGCGCAGGGCCGCCTGCCCCTTGGGTGTGCCCTCCCCGACCACGTGGCTGAACTGGATCACCACCGGCCGCTGCGCGTGGGTCGCGCCGCAGGCGATGGCCGCGGCCGCGCCGGCAGTGCGCAACACGGCACGCCGTGAACAGCCGGCAAAGGGCGTCTCTGGGTTTGGATGCATGGTGTTCTCCACGGGTGCAGCTTCGATGGGACGCAGTCTAGGCAGCCACCTGCACTTCGCCAGTGTGGCGTTCCACAGGTGTGGGTTTCCACATCAGGGTCACCCACGAGGACGGCGGTTCGTTTCGGTTCCTAGAATGATTGCATGCCGACGGCCCTGCCTCCCGAGCCTTTCCAGCCCCTGCCGCGCGATGCGAACTGGCGCCGGAACCTGTGGCTTTTTCCGGGCGTTCTGGCATGCGTCTTCGCCGGCCTGGTGGCGGCCTGGGCCAGCAACATCGACGGGAGCGAGCGCGAAGCATTCCGGCGGCTGCTTCAAGCCGATGCGAGCAGCGTGGAGGCGCAGTTGCTCGCCCGGCTGGAGGCCGAGCGTTCCGTGCTGCGCGAGATCGGCGCTCAGCTCTCCGATGCCACCACGCCCGGCGACACCGCACTGCAGGCGGTGCCCGCCATCCGCGCCGGCCTCGATCGCCTCTGGAACCGCGTGGTCTGGCTCGACGCCGACCACCAGGTGGCCGGGCGCGCGGAACGCGCCTCGCCACGCCAGCCGGCCGGCGCCGGAGAGCTGCAGATCCGCACGCGCGGCCTCGCACAGCACCTGCAGGCACCGGTGCACGGCGGCGGGCAGCTGCTGGCGCGCTACGAGATCACCGACCTCCTGGACAGCACCGATCTCGTCTGGCTGAACCAGCGCTACGAGGTTTCCTTCGTGTCCGATCTGGGCGAGGTCATCGCCACCACGGCAAGCTTCGGCCGCCCCGCGCAAGGGCAGATGCACGAGCACGTGCTCGCGGCATCGCCCGAACTGCGGGTGGTGTTGCGCCCGTTCGTCGAGCCTCCCGCGTGGTGGCGCATCCCGCAGACGGTGGCCCTGCTCGCCGGGCTGCTGCTGCTGGGCGCGGCCGGCTCGCTGCTGCTGCGCCGGCAGATGGCGCGGGTGGCCGGCGCCATGGCCGCAGCGCGGCGCGAGGCGGCGTGGCGCCAGGCCATGGAAGACTCCGCCCTGGTCGGTCTGCGCGCGCGCGACTTGCAGGGACGCATCCTCTTTGTCAACCGCACGCTCTGCGAGATGGTCGGCTGGAGCGCGAAGGAGCTGGTGGGGCTGGCCCCGCCGCTGCCCTTCTGGCCACCCGACGCCGTGGACACCATGCTCGCGCGCAACCTCGACACGCTCGCCGGCGGGGCCCCGCGCACCGGCTACGAGACGCACTGGCTGCACCGCGACGGCCATGGCATCGACGTGATGATCTTCGAGTCTCCACTGCTGGACCCACAGGGTCGGCACGTCGGCTGGATGGGCTCGATCGTGGACATCAGCGTGCGCAAGCAGCTCGAAGAGCGCGAGCGGCGCCACACCGAAGTCATGGCGCAGCACGCCCGACTGCACGACCTCGGCCTCGTCGCCTCCGAACTGGCGCACGAGCTGAACCAGCCGCTGAGCGCCGTGATCGGCTACGGCGCAGGCCTGGCCAAAGCCATGCGCAGCCAGCCCGCCTGCGATCCGCAACTGCTGGACGCAGCCGAGCAGGTGCACCAGCACGCGCGCAAGGCCGGCGACATCGTCCACTGGATCCGGAGGCAGGCGCAGCGCGGAGGCGCGCAGTGCCTGCCGGAAGACATCGGCGCGCTGGTCACTGGCGTGTGCGAGCTGCGCGCGCGCGCATTCGAGCGCCTCGGCATCCGTCTCACCTGCACGCTGCAAGGCGCGCCGTTGCCGCCGGTCACCCTGGACCGCGTGGGCATCGAGCAGGTGCTTTCCAATCTGATGCGCAACGCCGGCGATGCGCTGGCTGGCCGCTCGGGCGCGCGCAGCATCGCCGTGCAGGCTGCGTGTGTCGCAGGCGGCGTGGCGATCGAGGTGAGCGACACCGGCCCCGGCCTGGGCGGCAGCTCGCTGGAGACGCTGTGCGCGCCGTTTCACACCAGCAAGCGCGACGGCAACGCGCTCGGACTCGGGCTGGGAATCGCCCGCACCATCGTCGAGGCCCATGGGGGCTCGCTCGAAGCGGGCGACCGCACCGAAGGCGGCGCCTGGTTCCGCTTCACCCTGCCCCTGCTTCCGCCCCACCTAACGACCGCCGCAACCGCCGAAGACGTGGGCGTGGACGCGGCCACGCTGCCATGAAGAACGTGTTCCTGTGCGACGACGATCCGGGCGTTCGCGGCGCCCTCGCCTTCCTGCTGCGCCAGCACGGCTTCGACGTCCATGCCCATGCGAGCGGGCCGGCGCTGCTGCAGGCGCTCGACGCCATGGAGGGCCCGGTGCGCGGCGTGTTCCTGCTCGATGTGCGCATGGAACCTATGTCGGGGCCCGAGCTGCACGAGCAGCTCATCGCCAGAGGCTTGAAGGCGCGCAACCCGGTCATTTTCCTGAGCGGCCATGGCGACGTGCCGCTGGCGGTGGCGGCGATGAGCCGGGGCGCACTGAACTTCGTGGAGAAGCCCTATGCCGACGACGCGCTGGTGGCCCACCTCGACCACGCCTTCGCCGTCGAGCAGGCATGGCAGGCGCAGGCGCGTCGCTGCGAGTTCCTGGCGTCCTTGTGGGACGGACTCACCCCGCAGCAGCGCCGCGTCGCGCGGCTGGTCGCGGCAGGCGACGCGAACAAGGTGATCGCCGGCACCCTGGCTGTGTCCGAGCGCATGGTGGAGGTGCATCGCGCACGCGTGTTCGAGCGCCTGGGAGTGGACTCCGCGGCAGGCGTCGCCACCACTGTGGAAAAGCTTCGCGGATGCGGGCTGCTCGCTGACGCGCAGGACACGCAGCAGGTGGGCCCATGACGTGATCTCCACGGTCTGGTCGTCCGACCAGTGGGCGCGCATCTGCGAGAACAGCGCGTCATCGACCGCGTTCGACACCGCAGCCGAAGCCGAGTTTCCGCTTGAAGCAGGCACGTTCAGCGCCTCCTTCAGCGGGCCTTCGTTCATGAGCCAGGTCTGGTCGTGGTAGCGGTCGGGGATCTTCTTCCTGGCCATCGAGAGCGCGTCCTGCTCGGAGATGAAGAACGGCAGGTCGAGGGCGAGCACGTCGCGCACGCGGGACCTGGCTCTCCTGCAGGTTCTTCCGCAAGGCCTGCGCCCAACGCCTGGTCTCCTCGGCAGCGTCGCGGCTAGGCGTAACGATCAGGACCGTGGGCTGTCCGAGCAGCTTTTGCTCAGTAGCGGTTTCACCGGTCAATGCGGTCGCCTAGAAGGGCGGTATGGCGTTTAGCGCAAGCGCGCGGGCAGTGCTGGCACCGAACAGACAGGACAGCGCGATGTGCTTGCGCTTCATGGCTTTCTCCCGGTGAACCGTTCACGCGGATGGGAGGCGCAGCAGCTGGCCCGGCTGGGCCGTGTGGCTGCGAGCTGCATGTGTGTTCGTGCATGCTCGCGCCGTGGGGTTCACGCCAGGCGGGTCGGACAGCGCCTCGTTCGCCCGCCATCGTTCTCGGGCGTTCAGCTTCGCCATACCCCGGATGTGTCGATCGATGGAACCGGGGCGCCGCCGCGTGCTCCCACCTTGGGCACGCACGGGGCAAAGGCGCGGTGCCATTGCCATTGCACTGTGTGCAAGGAAGCCGCCATGAATGAACTCGAGTCCGAAACCGCAGGCCGCGAGAAGCGCACCGGACCTGCAACGCGCAAGCGTTCACCCGTACTGCTGGCCGTTCTGGGCGTGCTCGTGCTTGCCGCCCTGTACGGAGGATGGATCTGGTGGAGCAGTACCGTCGATCTCGCCCCGGGCGCAGCGGCCCCGCTGGTCAATACCGGGGCACCCGCACCGGCCCTCGATCCGAGGAATCCGCCCCTGGACACGGAGCCGGCGCCGGTTCCCCGGACAACGACACCGCCTTGACGCTGCGCGGTGGACACGGCGGATTGCACGGCCGGCGCGCCCGCACAGCGGCCGCATTGCGTCGCACTCGGGCTGCGCCTTGTGCGCCGGGCCCACCCTGTTGCCTAGCGGGCGAGGAAGCCGCCGTCCACCGCGTAGTAGCTTCCGGTGACGAAGGACGCCCGCGGCGAGCTTAGCCAGGCGACGAGTTCGGCCACCTCCTCGGGCGTTCCGAGACGTCCGATCGGATGCATGGCCTGCAGTGCCTCGCTGGTGGCGGGGTCGTCCTCGAGCCGGGCGATCATCGGCGTGTGGATGAAGGCCGGGCCCACCACGTTGGCGCGCACGCCCTG
The DNA here is from genome assembly GCF_037726105.1 of Ramlibacter sp. AN1015. NCBI lineage: Bacteria > Pseudomonadati > Pseudomonadota > Betaproteobacteria > Burkholderiales > Comamonadaceae > Ramlibacter > Ramlibacter sp. AN1015. Next base: position 69,845 of record NZ_JBBJUM010000012.1, on the reverse strand, counting down.
CGCCGAATACTCGAGCGCCGCCACCTTGGTCAGCCCGACCACTCCGTGCTTGGCCGCCGTATAGGCGCACGCGTTGGCGAACCCGACCTGGCCGAGGATGGACGAGACGTTGACGATCGCTCCGCCGCCGGACCGCAACATCTGCGCGATCTGCCGCTGCATGCAGAGGAAGACGCCGGTCAGGTTCACAGCGATCACCTGCGCCCAGTCCTCCTGCGTGTACTCGCCGATCGGCGCGAGCACGCCGCCGATGCCGGCGTTGTTGCAGGCGACGTCCAGCCGGCCCCAGTAATCGACCGCTGCATCGACCATGCGCTGCGCATCGGTCGCATTCGACACGTCGGCCCGGACGAACACCGCCTCCCCTCCCGCGGCGCACACATCCCGAGCGGTTTGCTCGCCGCCCTTCACGTCCAGGTCGCTGACCAGCACCCTGGCGCCTTCACGGGCAAGCACCTGGGCGATCGCGCGGCCGATCCCCGATCCGGCGCCCGTCACGAGTGCCACCTTGTTCTGCAAGAGCATGGTTTGTCCTTCGTTGGTGATGAACCATTGCACTGCGATCGAGGACCATGCGTGTTGCGCCAGGTCAAGGCCTGGCCGTTGACGTGGCTGCGCGCCGACCCCTGGCCCGCTGACGATCTGGCGCACCGGCCCCGCAACGCACCGCGCCGTGCGGCCGCGCCTGAAGCACGGTGCGCGCATTCCTGGGCGGCGGCCCCTATGAAAGATCCAGCCGCATCGAGAGCACGTCCTGCCCCGCGTGCACCTGCAGGCCCATGCCGCGGGCGAGGCGGGCCATGCGCTCGTTTTCGGGCAGGCAGCTTCCGATGAGGCGGCGGGTACCCCGGCCGCGCAGATAGTCGATGAGCCTGGAAAGGAGCAGCCGCCCGAGGCCACGGCCCTGCCATGCCGGCGCAACCTGCACGGCGAACTCGGCCTCGACGTTGTCGGGGTCGCACATGGCCCGCACCTCACCGACGATGCGCCCTTCTTCCAGGGCAACGAACGCCATCTCGCGTTCGTAGTCGATCTGGCAGAACCGCGCGAGCTCCGAGCGCGGCACTTCGCGGCGGGCGCAGAAGAAGCGCAGGCGCAGGTCGGCCTCGGTAGCCGTGCCGTAGAACTCGACCAGCCGTCGGCCGTCTTCCGGGCGGATGGGGCGCAGCTGCAGCACTGCGCCCCCCAGCGTGAGTGCGTCCTCCAGCTCCGCCGGATACGGACGCAGCGCGAGCCGGCTGGCCTGTCCCGCGGCCGGCGTGGCGATGCGCACGCGCGCGTCGATCGCCAGCACACCCGAGGCATGGGCCAGCAGCGGGTTGATGTCCAGCTCGGCCACCGCCGGCAGGTCGCAGGCGATCTGCGACACCCGCAGGACGACGTCCACCACGGCGGCCTCATCGACGCCGGGCAGCCCGCGATGCCCGGCGAGCAGCGGCCCCACGCGGGTACGCGCGACCAGCGCGCGTGCAAGCTCGGCGTTCAGCGGCGGCAGGTCGAGCGCGCGGTCCTTGTGTATTTCCACGGCAGTGCCGCCGGCGCCGAACAGGACCGCCGGACCGAACACCGGGTCACTCGCGATCCCCACGATCAGCTCGTGCGCGTCGCGCTGGCGCGGCGCCATCTTCTGCACCGTGAAGCCCGTGACGTGCGCGCCGGGTTTGCGCGCGGCGACCGTCTCGCGCATGGCCGCCGCGGCGCCCCGCAACTCGCCTGCCGACGCGAGGTTCAGTGCAACGCCGCCCCATTCCGTCTTGTGCTGGATCTGCGGCGACACGATCTTCAGCGCCACCGGAAACCCCATCGCGGCGGCGGCTGTGGCGGCCTCGTCCGCGTCACGCACGCGGCGGGTCGCAAGCACGGGAATGCCGTAGGCGGCCAGCAGCTCCAACGCTTCGGCGCCGTCCAGCCATTCGCGCCCTTGGGCACGCGCACCGGCCAGCAGCGCCTCGGCAGCCACGCGATCGCAGCGGATCTGTGCCGGCTGCGACTCGGGCAGCTGCAGCAGCGCCTCCTGGTGGCGGTGGTATTGCGCCAGCTGCAGCCACGCATCGACCGCGTGCTCGGGCGTGTCGTAGCAGGACAGGCCGGCTGCCGTGAAGGCCTGGCGTGCGGCCTCGACCGAGCGGCCGCCCAGCCAGCAGCTCAGGACCGGCTTGGCCGTCTCGCGAGCCAGCGGCAGGCAGGCGGCGGCGATGTCGAATGCGGGGACCACGGCAGTCGGCGCATGCATGAACACCATGCCATCGACTTCGGGGGCGGCCGCCAGGATGCGCCAGGCTTCGCGATAGCGCGCGACCGGCGCATCCCCTATGAGATCGACGGGGTTGCGCCGCGACCAGTTCGCCGGCAGCACGGCGTCGAGGGCGGCCAGGGTGGCCGGCTCGAGCTCGGCAAAACGTCCGCCGCCGAGGGCCAGGGCGTCCGCTGCCAGCACGCCGGCGCCGCCGCCGTTGGTCACGATGGCCAGCCGATCCCCGCACCAGGTGCGCGGCCGCGCCAGCGTCTCGGCGGCGTCGAACAGCGCATCGAGCGTGGGCACGCGCAGCATGCCCGCCCGGCGCACCGCCGCGTCGAACACCGCGTCCGAGCCGGCCAGCGCTCCCGTGTGGGAAGCCGCCGCCTGCGCGCCCTCCGCCGCGCGCCCCGCCTTCACCAGAATCACCGGCTTGTTGCGCGCGGCGGCGCGTGCCGCCGACATGAACTTGCGGGCGTGCGTGACCGATTCCATGTACATCAGGATCGCGCGCGTTCCGCCGTCGCTGCCCAGCCAGTCCAGCACGTCGCCGAAATCGACGTCGGCGCTGTCGCCCAGCGAGATGAAATGGGAAAAGCCGATGCCCCGCGTGCCCGCCCAGTCCAGCATGGCGGTGGCCAGCGCACCCGACTGCGTGACGAAGGCGAGCGGACCGGGCGTGGCGTGTCCGGGGGCGAAGCTGGCGTTCAGGCCGATGCCGGGGACCAGCGCACCGATGCAGTTCGGGCCCAGGATGCGCAGCAGCCACGGACGCGCCGCATCCAGCATCGCCTGCTCCAGCGTGCGCACGCCGTCCGGGTCCAACTCCTTCATGCCCGCAGAGATCACGATGGCGGCCCGCGTGCCCTTGCGACCGAGCTCGTCGATCAGCGAGGGGACCGTGGGCGCGGGCGTGCAGATGACGGCCAGGTCGGGCGCTTCGGGCAGCGAGGCCACCCCCGGCCAGAGCTCCACACCCTCGACCTGTCCCGCACGCCTGCTCACCGCCCACACCGTGCCGGCAAACCCGCCGCCACGCACGTTGCGCAGGACCATGGCGCCCAGGTTCCCCGGCCGATCGGCCACGCCGATCACTGCGACCGAGCGCGGTGCGAACAGGGCATCGAAGTTGCGGATGCTCACGAGTCTCTCCCGCGGCCGACGGGCCGCTGCACGTAGCAGCTTAGGCGCGCGGACGCGGCGCACGCTTGCGCCAGCGCAAAGGCACGGTCGGCGCAGCACATGCTCGTTCCTGCCCCTGGACGGGCGCGCCGCGCGGCATCCGCGCCGCCGCAGGGCGACTTGAGTGGCTCGGCGTACCCCGCCACGACGAGACGGCGCGTGACCGGCTGCTGTCCCTGCGTGCGGTCACCGCTGCGGCCGTATGGGCACCGCCGAGTCGGCACGCGTGCCGGAATGTCCCGATTTCCTGCCGCGCGCACCGGCCCGCGCCCGCAGCGCCTTCTCTGCCTCCAGCAGCAGCATCACGCCCGCGCCGGCGGCGAACGCCACGGCCAGGTGGGCGGGCGAGAGCGCAGCCGTTGCGAACAACTCGTTCATGACCGGCAGGTAGGTGAAGGCGCCTTGTGCCAGCGCCACGGCAGCGACGGCCCACAGCACCGCACGGGTACCCTGCGCTCCGCGCCAGGTGAGGGACCGCACGCCCAGGTAGCGCACGTTGAACAGGTAGCCGACCTGCATGGCGAAGAGCGCATTCACCACCAGCGTGCGGGTGGTCTCGAGGGACTCGCCACGCGCCTGCATGCCCGCCAGCAACGCCAGGCTCACGGCCGCGAACAGCACGGACACCAGCACGATGCGCCAGAGCATGAAGCCCGACACCAGCGGCGCGCTGGCCAGGCGTGGCGCGCGCTCCATCACGCCCGGCTCCGCGGGCTCGAACGCCAGCGCCAGCCCCAGCGTGGCCGACGACACCAGGTTGACCCACAGGATCTGGGCTGCCGTCATCGGCAGGGTCAGCCCGAACAGCACGCAGATCACCACGCCCAGCACCTGGCCGCCGTTGGTCGGCAAGGTCCAGGCGAAGACCTTGCGCACGTTGTCGAAGACGGTTCGCCCCTCGTGCACGGCCTGCACGATCGAGGCGAAGTTGTCGTCCAGCAGCACCATCTCGGCGGCCTCCTTCGCGGCTTCGGTGCCCTTGATGCCCATGGCGACGCCGACGTCCGCCTGCTTCAGCGACGGCGCGTCGTTCACGCCGTCGCCCGTCATCGCCACCACATGGCCCTCGCCCTGCAGGGCGCGCACGATGCGCAGCTTGTGCTGGGGGCTGGTGCGGGCAAACACGTGCGTGCGCGAGACGAGAGCGGGCAGCTCGGCGTCGGGCACCTCGTCGAGCTCCGCGCCGGTGATGGCCACCGGGTCGGGCGCGAGGCGCAGCTCGCGCGCGATTGCCAGCGCCGTCACGGCGTGGTCGCCGGTGATCATCTTGGCCTGGATGCCGGCGGCGTGGCATTGCGCGATGGCGTTGCGAGCCTCGGGCCGGGGCGGGTCGATGAAACCGACCAGCCCGAGGCACTCGACTTCGCGCTCCAGGTCCTCGAAGCGCAGGCGCGTGGTGCCTGCCGGCATTCGCTTCGACCCGAAGCCGAGCAGTCGCTCGCCCTGCGAGGCGGCGTGGGCGATCTCCGCCTGCCAGCGCTCGCGCTGCGCCGGCGGCATTGCGCTCGCCATCTCGAACAGCCGCTCCGGCGCTCCCTTCACGAACGCCACCGTCTCGCCCTCGGGACCGCGGTGCAGCGTGGCCATGAAGCGGTGCGACGCATCGAACGGAATTTCGTCCAGGCGCGGCGACGACGCGCGCTCGTGTGCCGCATCGAGGCCGGCCTTTCTGCCCAAAGCGACCAGGGCGCCCTCCATGGGGTCTCCGACGGCCGTCCAGGTGTCGCCGTGCAGCCGCAGCTCGGCGTCGTTGCACAGCACCGCGCAGCGCAGCAGCTCGACGGCCTCGCCCAGGGCGCTCGCATCGTCGCCCTCGCGCGCCTTCAGGCTGCCATGCGGGGCGTATCCCTCGCCATCGACCATCAGCAGGTGCCGGTGGCCTATCACCCGCCGTGCGGTCATTTCGTTGCGGGTGAGCGTTCCGGTCTTGTCGCTGCAGATGACCGAGGTCGCACCCAGGGTCTCCACGGCCGGCAGGCGCCGGATGACGGCGTTGTGCGCAGCCATGCGCTGCACCCCGATGGCCAGCGTGATGGTGATCACCGCGGGCAGTCCCTCGGGAATGACGCCCACCGCGATGGCGACCACCGCCAGCAGCGCTTCGACGGTGTCCCAGCCCTGGACCTGGACCGCGTAGAAGAACAGCACGCCGCCGCCGGCGAGGACGGACAGGGCGAACAGCCGCCCGAATCGATCGACCTGCCGCAGCAGCGGCGTCGCCTCACGCTCGACGGCGGCCACCATGGCGCCGATGCGCCCCAGCTCGGTTGCGGCTCCGGTGGCGACCACCACGCCCGTCGCCTGGCCGGAAGACACGAGCGTTCCCGAATAGGCCATGCAGTGGCGGTCGCCGAGCGAGGCGTCCGCCGGCGCGCTCTCGTCGCGCTTCTGCGCCGCGAGGGATTCACCGGTCAGCAGCGCCTCGTCGATCAGCAGGCCGCGGGCGCGAAGCAGCCGCAGGTCGGCGGGAACGCGGTCGCCGGCCTCCAGCAGCACCACGTCTCCCGGCACCAGGTCGGACACGGGAATGCTCAGCCGATGCCCATCGCGCAGCACGTGCGCGCGCGGCGACACCAGGCTGCGGATCGCCGCAAGCGCCTTCTCGGCCTTGCCCTCCTGCAGGAACCCGACCAGCGCGTTCACGAGCACCACGGCCACGATCACCGCGGCATCGAGCACATGCCCCAGCGACCCCGCGAGCACCGCGGCCGCCAGCAGAACGTAGATGAGCGTGCTGTGGAACTGGAGCAGGAAGCGCAGCAGCGGGTGCCGCGCCGAGGCGGCCGGCAGCGTGTTCGGGCCATGGCGCGCGAGCCGCGCGGACGTCTCCTGAGCGCCGAGGCCCTCGCGCTGCGTGGCGAGGACTTGCAGCACCTCGTCTGCGGACTGCGCGTGCCAGGCGCGGGTGGAGGAGCGGTCGCGATCGGCTTGCATGTCAGCGAAGTATTCGCCCATTGCCGTCGTTCGGCTTGACGGCGGTCAAGCGGGCGCATGTCGAGGCCGCGGCCGCAGCCAGCCAGCCCCTCCCCTGGGCCGGCTCCTGCGAACCCATGCCGGCCGGTCAGATCGACCTGCGCACCAGCATTTCCCGGATCTGCCCGATCGCCTGGGCCGGGTTCAGTCCCTTCGGGCAGACGTCGGTGCAGTTCATGATCGTGCGGCAGCGAAACAACCGGTACGGGTCTTCCAGGTTGTCGAGGCGCTCGGCAGTGGCCTGGTCCCGGCTGTCCGAGAGGAAGCGGAAGGCCTGCAGCAGCCCGGCCGGGCCGACGAACTTGTCCGGGTTCCACCAGTAGCTGGGACAACTGGACGAGCAGCAGGCGCAAAGGATGCATTCGTAGAGGCCATTCAGCGCGTCGCGCTCCTCGGGCGACTGCAGGCGCTCACGCTCGGGCGGAATGCGCTCGTCGTGCACCCAGGGACGCACGGAGTGGTATTGCTTCCAGAACTGCGTCAGGTCCGTGATGAGGTCTCGCACCACCGGCAGCCCGGGCAGAGGCTTGAGCACGATCGGATCACGAAGCGACCGCAGATTGGTCACGCATGCGAGACCGTTCTTGCCGTTGATGTTCATGCCGTCCGAGCCGCACACGCCCTCTCGGCAGGAGCGGCGAAAGGACAGGGTCGGGTCGAGGGCCTTGACCTTCATCAGCGCGTCCAGCAGCATGCGCTCGCTGCCGTCCAAAGGCATCTCGACGGCCTGCATGTAGGGCCTCTCGTCGCGGTCGGGATCCCATCGGTAAATGTGGAAAGTGCGTGTATTCATGAGGTGCGCCGACGAGGAGACGGCGGCACGCGGGCGTGTTGCAGGAGAGTGCCGCAGACCTCTCCCGTCGCTCGTAGGCCGGCATCCGCCCGCGTCCGTGGACCGCGCTGACGACAAGAAGCTCCTGGCCGGAGAGCGAAGCACGGCCGGCTGCCCGATAGACGCGCATCGACGCCGAACGCGATCATCTCGCGAATCGTTCGTGTCCATGAACCGGTGGACGCCATCGCGACTAACATGTCCTGGTGAGACTTGCGTTCGCCGCAGCCGTTGGCGAACGTCGCAGACAAGCTCGAGGCACGAGGAATCACGTACATGACCTCAACAGGCACGCCACCACTACATGGCACGAGCGACGAGGTTCGCCAGTCGGTCGCCGGCGAAGAAGACCCGGGAGCCGCGGCTGCGGATGCGGGACTGCGGCATCAGAGCAGTCGATCAGACGCCTCGCTGCTGAAAAAGGCAATCAACCGATGGGAAGACGAAGGTGGTGGCGCCAACCAGCAAGGAAACGGAATGAGCACCTCGGCCTCACCCGACGAAGCCGGGTTGCAGGTGGACCTGACCAACGCTGAGCTCGTACAGCTCCAGCTGCGCGTGATCGCCCTTGAAAACCTGGTGATCGCTCTTCTGGCCGGGGCATCGGAACAGACGTCGGAATTCGCACGCGCCATTGCCAGCAACATCTCACCCCGGCCGGGCTCGACCCCCCACCACCTCACCATCCGGGCTGCGGCGCAGATGGTTCATCTGCTGGAGCGGGCGACGATCTCGAAAGACGCGGGCAGATGAGATCGTCGAGGATGCACTGGAGACCGCTGCGGACAGCTGCAGGGCGCGCGTGCCGCGCTCGATCCGGGCAGTGTGTCGTGCGCCTGGCGCCCGTCCTTTGCTCGCGCCACCGACGCCCCGAGCAACGATGGCGAACGCCGATCGAACGCGATGGTCCTGCTACCTGAGCAGCACCTCGGCCTCGATTTCGACCGGAATGTTGAACGGCAGCTCGAACATCCCCACCGCCGACCGCGCATGCGCGCCTACCTCGTCGCCAAAGACGCTCAGGATCAGGTCGGAAAAGCCGTTGATCACCGCCGGCTGCCGCTGGAATCCGGGGGCGGACTGCACCATCCCGAACACGCGCAGCCACCCGGCGATGCGATCGAGATCCCCCAGCTCGCGCTCGAGACTGGCGAGCACCGAAAGCGCAGTGAGCCGCGCCGCTTCGTGCGCCGCCTCCTCACTCACTTCGGCGCCCACCTTGCCGAGCGGACCGCAGATCGAGCCGTCCGGCCCCTGGGGGCCATGGCCGGAGATACAGGCGCGCCCGCCCACCACACGCACCATCCGAAACGGCAGCGTGATGCCCGCTGGCAGCACCAGCGGCGGCGGCAGCACGAGCCCGAGTGCGCGCAGTCGATCCTTTACTTGCCCCATGCGGAAGCCCCTCCTTGCCCAGGTCGCTGGCCCGACGGCCGGCGCGATGAACAGACCGGCGGATCGTACTGCGCCGGTCGGGCTGGCAATGAATCCTGTGCGTTGTGCCGAGCCAGACCTAGAATCGCCGCACCTCGCATTTCGAGGGCTACCAAGACTGAAGCGAATATGGCTACTGCAAAAAAAGCAATGAAGACCGCACCCGCTGCGGCGAAGAAATCGGCGAAGTCGGCAAAGACCCCAGCGAAGGCCGCCGGCAAGGCTGCTGGTGCCAAGCCGGCGGGCGGCATGAAGCCGATCAAGGAGTCGTTCAACAAGAGCGGCCTGCTCAAGCACCTCGCGGAGACCGCGGACGTCGAGCCGAAGACGGTCAAGGCCGTGCTGGCTGCCCTCGAGGACACGATGGTCGCCTCCATCAACAAGAAGGGCGCGGGCAGCTTCGTGCTTCCGGGCTTGCTGAAGGTGACGGCGGTCGCCGTGCCCGCGACCAAGGCGCGCAAGGGCATCAACCCGTTCACGAAGGAGCCGACCGTCTTCAAGGCGAAGCCTGCCTCCGTCAAGCTGAAGGTTCGGCCGCTGAAGAAGCTCAAGGACGCCGCGGCCTGACGCGTCGCACGCATTCGCGAGCGGGAAGGGGCTGCCATGGGCAGCCCCTTTTCCTTGCGAGGGCTCAGGGGGCCTCACCGGAGCCGAGCTCAACGCGCGCGCTGAGCCCTGGCGACTTGCCGGCGTGCCACACTCGAACGCATGCCCGCCCACGCCGAACCGCTGTCACTTCGCCTGCGCTCCGGCCAGACGGTGTCCGCCCTGGTGTTGCGACCGCCGAAACCGCGTGGCTGCCTCGTGTTGGCCCATGGCGCCGGGGCCGGCATGCATCACCCTTTCATGGCATCTCTGGCTGAGGCGCTGTCGGGTCGAGGCATCGCCACATTGCGATTCCAGTTTCCTTTCATGGAAAGCGGCGGCAAGCGCCCCGACCGCGCCGACGTGGCGCAGGAGGCGGTTCGCGAGGCGGTGGCGGAGGCGGCGCGTCACTTCCCCGCACTGCCGCTGTTCGCGGGCGGCAAGTCCTTCGGGGGCCGGATGGCCTCGCAAGCGCAAGCCGAACGACCGATGCCGGGCGTCGCCGGCCTGGTGTTCGTCGGCTTCCCCCTGCACCCCGCGGGCAAGCCCGGCACCGAGCGCGCGGTCCACCTTCGAGACGTGCGCACGCCGATGCTTTTCCTCCAGGGCGATCGCGACGCGCTGGCCGACATCGCGCTGTTGCAGGCCACGACCGCATCTCTCGGGGACGCTGCGACCTTGCACGTCGTCACCGGCGCCGATCACGCATTCCATGTGCCCGCGCGCTCGGGTCGTACCCAGTCGGAAGTGATGCAGGAGCTCGCCGACCGGATGGCGCACTGGATGGGTAGCATCGACCTGCCGCAGCGATAGCAGCGCGCCGCGGCAAGCGATCCCATGTTCCGGGCGCACGTCGTGCGCAGCAGGGTATAGCCTCGGCTCGATGCCCGAGCCGCTCCCTCTTCGTGCATCAGCCGGCGAACTCGTCCTCGTGACCCGCGTCGTCGCTTGCCAGCAGCTGATCGAGGCGCCGCGCATGGTGGTTCAGGAAGTCTTTCGTCACCACGTAGTGCTCGGTGTCCTCGAAGGCGACCTCGGTCAACCCTGCGCCGTCGAACTGGATGATTTTCGCGTGCGGATAGGACAGCAGGATCGGCGAATGGGTTGCGATCACGAACTGCGACGCGTCTTCTACCAGCTGGTGAATGGCGCGAAGGGCAGCGAGCTGGCGATTGGGCGACAGGGCCGCCTCAGGCTCGTCCAGCAGGTAGATGCCGTCGCCGCGCATCTTGTGCATCAGCACCGACATGAAGGCTTCCCCGTGGGACTGCCGATGGAGGGAGCGACCACCGTACCCGTCGAGGTATCCGGTCTGGTCCATGTAGGTGGCCAGGTTGAAAAAGCTTTCGGCCCTGAGGAAATACCCATCTTTCGGCTTTGGGACACCGCGTGCCAGCCGCATTGCGTCGTGCAAGGGCGAGACCGACTCCACCGACTTGAGCTGAACGTTTCTGGTGCCACCTTCGCTGCCGAAGCCCAGTGCGAGCGCCAAGGCTTCCAGCACCGTGGACTTGCCCGCGCCGTTCTCTCCCACGAAAAAGGTCACGTTGGGATGGAAGTCGATGCTGCCGAGTTCGCGCACGGCCGGGATGCTGAAGGGATAGGCGTCGAAGTCGATATCCAGGCCCGGTCGATAGTCGGCACGGATCAGGTACGGTTTGGATCGCTTGGGCATGAGTCTGTCCCGGATGCACGCCACGAGACGTGCGACCCTGGTGCTGGCCGGGGCTGTCGCAAGGGAAAGAGCCATTGTCCCTCAGCACAGGAACAAGGTCCGCCAAGGAGGTACGCGCGTGCGGTCGATGGCGAGCCGGCGGGCAGCGCGCGGGTCGAGCGACAATCGACGCCACCCGGAACTCCGTTCTTCACGACGCAGGAGCAGCACGGCGCGTGGGCATCCCGGCGGCGCGGCCCGCGGTGACTACGCGGGTCCATCACTCATGAACGGGGGCGGCAGGCGCGTGCGGAACCCCGCCTTGCGCGTACGAATCTCAGCACCATGACTCGGCTCGTCTCCATCAGCCCGCCCGGCGGGAGCCCGGCGCCCACCTTCGAGCAGCCGTTCGAGATGCTGCACGCGTGCCACGAGCGCATGCAGCGCATGCTTTCGCTGCTGGAGCGGCTGCGGGCGCATGCCGCGGCGCATGGTGTGGACGGGGACGTCCGGGAGGCCGCCCGGGATGTGATGCGGTACTTCGACCTCGCGGCCCCCCACCACCACCTCGACGAGGAGCTGCACGTCTTTCCGGCATTGCGTGCGCTCGGCAACCCTGAAATCGACACGATGGTGGCTCGACTGCAAGACGAGCACCGGCGCATGGACGCGGACTGGCAAGCGGCCCGCGCGGTGCTCGCACGCCTGGCCGCAGGTGGTGGCGAGGCGCCCGCAGACGACGAGGCATGTGCGCTCGACAGATTTGCGGCTCTGTATGACGCTCACATCCATTCCGAAGAGGCTGTCGCCTACCCGGCGGCCGCGTCCCGCCTGGACGATGCGGCCACCCGCGCGATGGGCGAGGACATGATGCGCCGGCGCGGCGCGCGCTGAGGTGCGCGGAGAACCGCAGACCGGCGGCGCCCGCGCTTACGAGCTTCGCTCGGTTGGCAAGCGCAGTGCTGCGGGTGCGGCTACGCGATGTGGCTCGCCAGCCTTCGTGCTTGTCTCTTGAACACCCCGACGAGCTCGGAGCTCTGGTGCCCGTTGCGACAGTGGAGCCAGACCGCCCCGTGCCTCATCGACCAAGACCCGGCGATGGGACATGGGTGATCTGGCGCTGCTCAAAAAGTAACGCGGGGGAACCTGGCGCCAGCAGTGTGACCTTACCTCTGTCACGTCACGGCACTTGGGGTTGTGCGTGATCTGCAGAAGCTCCTGCTCCTTTGCCTCGCAAGCTCTGCTTCGGGGCGTTTTTTTTTTGACGAGCTCAGATCGGAGCGCGTTCGGTCTGGCGGCAGCACACCTGTGCCGCTGGCAGTCGCCCGACCGCTGGGACGGGCAAGGCAACCGGCGATGCCAAGACGGTGGTCACCGGAACGTCGTCACCCACTCGCCTTCCTGCCATGACCGATGGGAGTTCGCGACGGCCCGGCCCCGCTAACTCTCGGCTAACTCGTAGCGGCTACTATGGCCTCGTCCCTCACCCTGCCCCCTGATCCGCATGCGCGTCCTGTTGGTTGAAGACGATGAAATGATCGGCCAGAGCCTGAAGCAGGCACTCGCGGCCAGCGGCTGGTCGGTCGATTGGGTCAAGGACGGATTGCTGGCGCAGAGCGCGCTGGCCGATGGCGACTACGCCTGCATGCTGCTGGACCTGGGCCTGCCCAAGCGGGACGGAATCGAGACGCTTCGGCTTGCGCGCAGCGCCGGCGACCGGACCCCGGTCCTGGTGCTCACCGCCCGGGATGGGCTGGACGATCGCGTCGCGGGACTCGATGTCGGCGCCGACGACTACCTGGTCAAACCGTACGAGCTGCGCGAACTGCTTGCCCGCATGCGTGCCGTCATCCGCCGCCGCGACGGAAGCGCGCATTCACTGGTCGGTTCGGAGCCGCTGCAACTGGACCTCACCACGCGCGAAGTGATCGTCGCAGGCGAGCGCTCGCAGTTGAGCGCTCGCGAGTTTTCGCTCCTGCACGCCCTGCTGGAGCGGCCCGGCGCCATCCTGTCGCGCGAGCAACTGGAGAACCGCATCTACGGCTGGGGCGAGGAGGTGAGCAGCAACGCAGTCGATGTCCTCATCCACGGCATGCGGCGCAAGCTCGGCCAGGACACGATCCGCAATGTGCGGGGACTGGGCTGGCGCATCGCAGCGCCGCACGCGCGCAGCTTGTCGGGGGCTGCATGAGCGCAAACGGCGCCCACGTCGCCGGCGACGACTGTCCGGCCGGCGTCGGCACGGGGGAACGCTGGAGACTGCATGTCTTCCCCCGGGGACGGCTGTGCTCGCTGCGCCAGGCGCTTCTGCTGTGGCTGGTGCCCGGCTTCCTGGTGGTCGCCCTCCTCTCCGCCGCCTCGGCCTACTGGAGCTACACCAGCATGACGCGGCAGTTCCTGGACAACCAGATGGAGCAGCTCGGCGCTTCGACCGTCAGGCAGCAAGGCGGTGCGGTGCTCCTGCCGACCAGCGCGGAGCGGGTGCACGAATGGGGCGATTACGTCGTGCAGGTGTACGGGCCCGATGGCCAGCTGCGCGCGAGCTCATGGCCGCAGCTCCGTGCTGGCCTGCAGGCCACTGCGGGCTTCGACGACATCCGCATCGACGGCCAGCGCTGGCGGGTGTATTCGACCGAAGCGCTGGCTGGCGGCCAGCGTGTACAGGTATTCCAGAGCGGCTCGTTCCGCGCCCATGTTGCGGTGGAGCGCGCCGGCGCCGCCGTCGCCCCGGTGCTCGTGCTGATGCCGCTGGCGCTGGCGGTGCTGTGGTTCCTCTCGGGCGCCATGTCGCGCGCGGTCCAGCAGATCGGCAGCCAGGCGGCGCGCCAGGACGAGAACAGCATCGAGGAGCTGTCGCTGGATCGTGTGCCCGCGGAGTTGCAGCCCCTGGTGACATCGTTCAACAGCCTGCTCACACGTGTGCGCAACGCGCTCGCCACGCAGCGCCGGCTGGTGCAGGATGCCGCCCACGAACTGCGCACGCCGATCACGGCGGTGGCGCTGCAATTGGAGAACGTGCGCCGCGACATGCCACCCGGCGCCTGTGCGGAAAGCCTGGCGCAGCTGTCCTTGGGCGTCCAGCGCGCCAGCCGCACGGTCGACCAGCTGTTGAAGCTCTCGAGGCAGCAGGCCGCCGAGAGCGAGCCAGCCATGCAGGTAAACCTCCACGCGCAGGTACGCGAGAGCGTCAACGTGGTGATAGCCCTCGCAGACCAGCGCGGCATCGACATCGGGGTGACCGGAGACGAGCGCATCGGCGCGGTGCTGCACTGCCCGGTGAACGACCTGCGCACCGTGCTGGACAACCTCCTCGAGAACGCGGTTCGCTATACGCCCGAAGGGGGCGTGATCGATGTCGAGGTGGGGGTGCAGGGCGGCAAGCCCTTCGTCCAGGTGATCGACAACGGACCGGGCATCCCCCCCGAGTCCATCGACCGCGTGTTCGACCGCTTCTTCCGCGTACCCGGCAGCACCCCCGGCGGCAGCGGCCTGGGCCTGGCCATCGCGCAGGCGGCTGCGCAACGCTGCGGCATGCGCATCGCGCTGCGCAATCGCACCGACGGCCCTGGGCTGGTGGCGCGCATCGAACTGGCCTGAGGTGGTGCCGCGGCGCGCGCCGCAGGCCCGCCCACGGACTCTCCCGACACGGAGCAGGCAACCTGTGTGCTGCACGTTCTGCCTTGCGTGCGCCCTCACGTGCGTGCACGCATCGGGCTTTTCTGCGGGTCACCGCAGCGATGGCCGCAACGGCTAACGCGCAGCTAACAAACCGCTAAGTCCCGGCTAAAGCGGGACTCCTACAGTGACTACACGGTCGATGCAAAAGAGCAAACCGATGCACCGGCCGCCACCAGTACCTGTTCCATCCCAGTTCCAAGAAAGGTCGTTTCCCATGAACCGCAAGCCCCTCCTCGTCCTCGCCGCCGCCTTCGCAGCGCTCGCATCCACCGCCAGCTTCGCCGGCGAAGCCGATCCCGCCGGCCAGTTCGCCGAGCCGGTGCAGTCCGTCAAGAGCCGAGCACAAGTCGCTGCCGAACTGGCGCAGTTCAGGCAGTCCGGCGTGAACCCCTGGTCGATCCGCTACAACCCGCTGACCGCTGCCCAGAGCACCAACAGCCGCCAGCAGGTGCGCGCCGACTACCTCGCCGCCCGCGAGAGCGTCTCGGCACTGACCGCCGAAGACAGCGGGTCGGCCTACCTGTCGCACGCGGCCGCGGCACCCCGCGCGGCTGGCGCGACCCTGGCGGGCACCCCCAGCAACGCGCAGTAAGCGCGCGGCGTCCGGCTGCGCACCGATTGCGTACCGCTCGCCCCGCCGTTCGAGTACTCCCTGCCGCTCTCATGCCGCAGGGAGTTCTTCATTGCGCGTTGCATTCCCAATACAAGCCAAAACCTTGCTCGACTCATGCGTGGTTCGCTCTCTCGGTGCGTACACGCTGCACGGCGGCGCCACTACGCATGGGCCTCCGACGCAGAGGTCTCCCTCCGGGTGATTGCGCCTCGTTCGAGGGCTCTACAAGAGCTCGACCACCCAGTCCGCAGCGTGCTTACGGCAACGTGCCCAAGAATTTCCACTGCGGCTTTCCTGGACGGCCGCGGAAACATGTGAAGGCAGAACGTAGGCGGCGCCTTCAATGGCCCGGAGGGGGTTGAACAAACCACCGAAGGCGCGCCCAGCCCTGGCCTTCCACTCGGTTCACCGCCCGCTCGTTCCCCCGCACGTTCCCCGCTCCGTTGAGCTTGCAGGGGGAACGAACCGGAGGCCGTCGGTACGGAGGGGATCTCGGTAAAGGCACGACCCCCTCTACGACGACTCGTCCGGGCAGTGGAAGTGAAAGGGAATCGCGGCGGTTTACGTTAGTGGGGAACCGTGCGCAGAGGCTTTCTTCCGTATCACCAACTCTCTGCTCCAGGACTCCAGTACCCGTACGCACTGCAGCCGCGGACCGGATCGAGCAGAGATGCCGCCTGCCGCCTTAACTGTGAACAGTCGCTTGCGTTTCCGTGGGCAATAAGCTTGTAGTCTGTCCCGTTCGATCTGTAAAGATACTGCTCCTGTCCATCGCGATTGCGTCTCGGGTCACGCGGAAGTGCTGGTATGTGCTTCGGTGCTAGCCCTGTTATCCAATCGTCCGAAGATCTGCCCCAAGGCGAATAGAGCCCGTCCCACTTTTCGCTCGCAGGATAGTTACCGTGCTCGTTGAAGTAGTCAGTCAGTGCGGCTTTCAGCTTGGCCAAGTCTGCCAGCCTGATTGCAACGTGTGGATTGGGCGCATTAAGCTTTTTGCGGTATACCTCATCTGCACGTAGGCGCGCAACTTCCTCCGGAGATCGACCAACAGTCTTTTGACGACCATCGAAGACTTCATTTAGTAAACAGTCACTGAGGAGAGTGGTCCGAAGCACAGCGCCTCTCGCATTCAAATGATAGCTCGTGTCAAAAAACCGATCCACGTTGAAATTAGATTCGGTAGGGTCGCAGATGAACGCTAGTCCCGAATCCGTTATGCGAGTTCTAAGAGCTTCGGCACGCGCGCGAACATGAGGATCATCCAGATCGAACATGCTGTTTTTTATTGTCGGGGGCCATGTAATGTACAGACGAGCGCCGCTTCGTTTCAGTTCTAAATGGAGTTTATTTAACCTCTTGAGAACCGTGGGATGCACTTCGGCGGATTTCAAATAGGGAATACCTTTGTCGAACTCCCCCATCAACGATTGCGTTGGAGGAAGTGTCGGCAAAAAATCACCCCTGAATGTAAGCGAGCTGTAGTTGTAGCTTTGCCAGCGCGGGAAATTGACCCCCCTCGAGCCCTCGTTAACCTCAATGGCATCGTCAACTGCATCTTGTGGCGGCAAAGGGTTGGCAATCCGATGTGCGGCCTTGAGCAAAGATGTATGTCGAAAAAAAGACACGATATCAGCAAGTTCGCCGTTTCTCACATGCTGGTGCCCCCATGATTGCATATTTGCGAGTTGCCAATCGGTTATAGATTCAGCCGACTGCTCATAATACGCATATTCGAGCGGCAAGACCACCACATCACCAGCCCGCACCACCGTTTTGATGACATCGCTGTGGAAAGCCAAGCTCAAGGAGGCGTGCCCGGCCATGTTAATCACATCCACGCCTAACGAGTCAGTAAGCAGGCTGCTGTCGATGCCGAACAAGGAACTGGATCCGCCCGCGATAATCAACTTGGGCTTGTGAATCTGGTTTGCGCGATATACCTTGACGTCATAGACCCGATCCAGCCAGTACTCTGCTTTTTCATAGCCCCCCAGAGAGGCCCACCAGAACAAGAATGCAGCCGCAAATGTACCTGCCGCCGACGCAAAAAGAATCCCGAGCTTCATTAACCGCATGCAGTAGGGACTTTTAAAAATTGAAATAAAGGAATTCGGAGACGGCTGCGCCTATGGAGATACTGCAGACTGCGGCGATACCCAGCAACACTCCGCTACAGGCAGCATAACGCACGGGGACTTGTCTAGCGCGGAAAATTGTAGAGCTACTTACTGGGAACAGAACGATGCCAGTTGCAAGAAGCAAAAGCATCAGCTGACCCGAATGGGGTCCGCTCCCTAAGTCGAGGCTCGACAGTGCCTGAAGGACATATGTCACCTCGAACACAGCATCCACGTTGACAAACATCGCCGCCAATAGGCGCCATGCGGCCTCCAAGTCTTTTGCTCGGAAGAAAACCCACGCCACGTTCACAAAGTTGAAGGTGATTATCCAGCCGAGCCACGTCGGCATATGGAATCCCATTCGATTCCACATCCGGTGTACCACGAGCGCCCCTCCATGAAGCGCGCCCCATATTACAAACATCCAGCTCGCCCCGTGCCACAGCCCGCCCAGCAGAAATGTCAACATCAGATTCTCGTATGTCTTGTAGGAGCTTCTCCTGTTGCCGCCGAGCGGAACGTAAACATAGTCGCGCAGGAAGCTGCTGAGGGTGATGTGCCAGCGCCTCCAGAAATCTTGAATGCTTGTTGCTCTGTATGGAGAGTCGAAGTTGATCGGCAGCCGGATGTTGAAAAGCAACGCGGAGCCAATTGCCATGTCGGTATAGCCGCTAAAGTCGAAGTATAGTTGAAAGGTGTAACTCAGACTTGCGCCCCAAGCGGCCCAGAATGAAATTGGTCCGGCCGAGTCGAATCCGGGGGTTGCCCAGGATGCAAACGTGTCTGCCAGCACAACCTTCTTGAAGAGACCGATGCTAAACAGCGTTATGGCCAATACTGCGTTGTCGAAGATGAGTTCCCGCGCGTCATTCCGCTCGAACTGGGGGACGATTTCCTTGTGGTGGACAATTGGTCCGGCAATCAGCTGGGGAAAGAAGGATACGAACAGTGCGTAATCAAGGAAGCGATATCCGCGGGTTTCGCCTCGGTAGCTATCCACAAGATAAGCAATTTTCTGAAAAGTAAAAAAGCTGATCGCAAGCGGCAACGCGATTTTGGCCAAACCCAGTTGAGCGCCGGTGAGCGCCTCGAAATTATCTACCAAGAAGTTCGCATATTTGAAGTAGCACAGGAGGCTCAGGTTGAATGCCAACCCGCAGACCAGGAGAGCTTTTCGACTCAGGAGCTTCCGAATGGGCAAAGATTTCCTGTGCCCACCCAATGCTGTGCCAATGCCATAGTTGACTAGCATACTGCCAACAATGAGCGGCAGATGCGCCAACCCCCACCAGCTATAGAAGAAGAAACTGGCGAATACAAGCCATATCTTGGCCTGTGTCCGACTTTTTCTTGCATTAAGCCAGTAAAAGACAAGAAATACGGTCGGGACAAACGCGAAGATGTATTCGGCCGAGTTAAAAAGCATCGCCTTGTATGTTCTAGTTAGTCTGGAATTCGAAAGATATCGGCCATGCTGCTTTTTGACCGGGTGGCCCTACCATCCAGCGCGCGCAAGGAAGAGCATGTTGAGATTCTCGCAGCAACGGCGGATGAGCACTCTGCCCCCCCCCCCGTCTCAGCGACCAGCAGGCGCTACCCGGTATCTGAGCTCCGAGAGCGACGCTCTCACTCCCGGCGGGGCACCCGAATTCCCCGCGACCTAGCTGTGAAGACTCAAGCGGTTCTTTCGAGGTACCGAGCGACGCGATACGGGCGGCATCAGATCGATGCCGTGGTGTGGGCGATGCCAGTTGGAGAAGTGCGTCCAGACCGGCAAGGCCTGCCGACGCTGATCCGAGTTCTCGTAGATGGGCCCGTAGGCCCATTCACGCAGAGCCGATTGGATGAATCGCTCAGCCTTGCCATTGGGCTGCGGCCGGTAAGCACGGGTGAACTTCTGCGTGATGCCCAGCTCCATGCAGGCCTCGGCGAACAACCCAGATCGAAAGGACAGGCCGTTGTCCGTGAGCACCCGCTGCACGGGCACTCCCCATCGCTTGAACTGCGCCACGGCAGCGCGCAAGAACGCTTCGGCGCTATGCCGGGTTTCGTCTGGATAAACCTGGGTGAACGCCACCCGGCTGTGGTCAGCCACGGCCACGAAGACGTAGTCCCAGCCGTGTCGCGAGCGCGCTGGCGACGATCGCCAGTGATGCGATGGCCCACCTTGTCAAAGCGTCCGAGCTTCTTGATATCGATGTGCAGCAGCTCGCCTGGATGCTCGCGCTCGTAGCGTTGCACCGGCTCGTCAGGCCGCAGATCACATAAGCGTGACAGGCCGGCGCGGCGCAGCACTCGGCTGACCGTGGCCTTGGCCACACCCACGTACGAGGCGATATGCGCCTGCAAGAACAGCTTGCGGCGCAGCTCCGTGGCCTGCCCGGAGGGAATCGAACCCCCGACCCACGGCTTAGAAGGCCGTTGCTCTATCCGACTGAGCTACGGGCAGACGGCGAGCGGCGATTCTCGCATTGTCGCCACCGGCCGGAGGGGCTGGGCCACCTGCGCTGCCCACCAGCAGGGAACGCCGGCAACCGCGGCAGCCGCTGGTCCTGCGGCGTGCGGAGCCTTAGACTCCGGCAATGTCCTTGCGCCTGACCTTGCACTGCCTGCTGCTGCTTCTCGTAGCGCTTGCGCATGGTTTGCCCTCCGCGCAGTCAACGGCGACGGGCGCCCGGCCGGTGTACGTGGTGCAGATCGAGGGCATGATCGACCTGGGCCAGGCTCCCTATGTCGAACGGGTGCTCAAGGAGGCGCAGGCCGCGGGAGCGCAGGCGGTCGTGCTGGATATCAACACCTTCGGCGGGCGGGTCGATGCGGCGGTGAAGATCCGCGACGCGCTGCTGAACAGTCCGGTGCAGACCATCGCCTTCATCGACAAGCGCGCCATTTCTGCTGGCGCCTTGATCGCGCTGGCCACCCACCGCATCGCCATGGCCGGCGGCGGAACCATCGGGGCGGCAACGCCGGTGCAGATGGGCGGCTCGGGCGGCGAAACGCGGCCCACCGACGAAAAGACCGTCTCCTACATCCGCAAGGAGTTCCGCTCGACGGCCGAGGAGCGCGGCCGCCCTCCCCTCGTGGCCGAAGCCATGGTCGATGCGGACGTCGCCATCGAAGGGCTGGTCGAGAAAGGCAAGCTGCTCACGCTCAGCACCAACGAGGCGCTGCAGCAGAAGGTGGCCGATTTCCGCGCCGACACGCTGGAGCAGGTGCTGCAGCAAACCGGCCTCGCCGGCGCCGAGGTGCGCAGCACCGAGCCCAACTGGGCCGAGAACGTGGTGCGCATCCTCACGCAGCCACTGGTCAGCTCGCTGCTGGTCACCGTGGCCATGCTGGGCATCATCCTCGAGCTGCGCACGCCCGGCTTCGGCATCCCCGGCATCCTGGGCGTTTCGGCCCTCGGGCTGGTGCTGTGGGGCCACTGGCTGGCCCAGCTCGCCGGCATGGAGGAAATGCTGCTCGCGGTCATCGGAGTGGTGCTGCTGGCCGTCGAGATTTTCGTGATCCCGGGCTTCGGCATCGCCGGTGTGCTGGGCATCGTTGCGCTGCTGGCCGGCCTGGTGCTGAGCATGACGGGGGCCGGCAGCACGGTGGTGCTGCTGATGGCGGTGGCCACGCGCGTGATGCTGTCGCTGCTGGTGGCCATCGGGCTCAGCCTGCTGTTGCTGCGCTTCATGAACAAGGTGCCGGGCGCTCGCCGCCTCATCCTGGAGGACAAGCTCGCCGCCGGCTCCGGCTGGGCGTCGCCGCCGCCGGAAGAAGAGTCGCTCGTCGGGCGCACGGGCCGCGTGTGGTCGGTGCTGCGCCCGGCCGGCATCGTCGAGATCGACGGCACCCGTTACGACGTCGTCTCCAACGGCGAAATGATCGAGGCCGGCGAAGCCGTCGAGGTCCTGCGCGTAGACGGCAACCGCATCGTGGTGCGGCGGCTCTATCCCCCGGTAACAACAAGAAGGAATCCCCCATGATCGAAGGAAGTCTGGTCGGCGGCTTTGGCCTGCTGATCCTGCTGCTGGTAATTGCGTTTCTGGTGCTGTACATGGTGCCGATCCGGCTGTGGGTCTCGGCCTGGGCATCGGGCGCGTACGTGGGGCTGTTCACGCTGGTGGCCATGCGGCTGCGACGGGTGCCTCCGCACACCATCGTCACCGCGCGCATCAGCGCCGTGAAGGCCGGCATCGACATCTCGCTGAACGACCTCGAAGCGCACTACCTGGCCGGCGGCAACGTGGTGCGGGTGGTCAACGCCATGATCTCCGCGGACAAGGCCAGCATTCCCCTGCCCTTCAAGCGCGCGGCGGCGATCGACCTGGCGGGGCGCGACGTGCTGGAGGCGGTGCAGATGTCGGTGCTGCCCAAGGTCATCGAGACGCCTCGCATCGCGGCGGTGGCCAAGGACGGCATCCAGCTGATCGTGGTGTCGCGGGTGACGGTGCGCACCAACATCGACCGCCTGGTGGGCGGTGCCGGCGAAGACACCATCATCGCGCGCGTGGGCGAAGGCATGGTGAGCACGATCGGCTCGGCGGCCAACCACAAGAGCGTGCTGGAGAACCCCGACCACATCTCCAAGCACATCCTCAGCCGCGGCCTGGACGCCGGCACCGCTTTCGAGATCCTGTCGATCGACATCGCCGACGTGGACGTCGGCGCCAACATCGGCGCGAAGCTGCAGATCGATCAGGCGGACGCGGACAAGCAGATCGCGCAGGCCAAGGCCGAAGAGCGGCGCGCGATGGCCGTGGCACAGGAGCAGGAGATGCGCGCGCGCGTGGTGGAAGCCGAAGCCGAGGTGCCGCGCGCCATGGCCGAGGCCTTCCGCAGCGGCAACCTGGGCATCATGGACTACTACCGCATGCAGAACCTGCAGGCCGACACCGGCATGCGCCGGGAGATCGCCGGCCCCGGTGACCAGGCGCCGCCGCCCACCGGCCGGAGGTAAGTGCGGATGGAACTCATCGAACTGATCGTCTGGGGTTTCGCGGTCGTTGCGGTGATCGTCTACAACCTGCTGCGCCAGCGGCGGCCCAAGCTCGGTGACAGCCTGGAAAAGGTCGAGGACCGCTACGCAAACGCAGCTCCGGAGGCGCCCGAGCCGGCGCCGCCGTCGGGGCAGGAGGTGTGGGGCCGCGCGCCCATTCCGCCAGAGGCTGCGCCGCGCGAAGTACCCCGCGAGGTGGTGGTGATCCCCTCCGCGCGGAAGTCTCCCGCCCCGCTGGTGGTGGTGGCGCCCTCGAGCGCCGCAGCGCCGATCGTTGCCGCCGTTCCACTGGCCGATCAGCCGACCCGCCGTGCCCAGGCGGTTCCGCAGGCGTCCCGGCGCGGGCGCAGGCCGTTTCGCACGCCCCAGGAGGTGCGCCAGGGCATCATCGCCATGACCGTGCTGGGCCCCTGCCGGGCACTGCAGCCCTACGGGCAGGAAGACGAGGAGCGCAGCAGCGGGCGCAGCTGAGGGATTTGCCCGCGCAGACAAGGCGAAGTCGGCGGCCGAAGGCATGCCGCCGCAGCCGCCTCGATCAGGCCCTGCCCGCCTGCACGCTTACCGCCGCTCGACGCGCACGCCGAATCGGCTGAACTCCTCCCGGCTCACCCGGCCGTCGCTGTTGCCGTCGGCAGCGTTCCAGTGACGGCCCAGCTCAGGCACGGCATCGAACTCGGCGCGGTTGAGCGAGCCGTCCTTGTCGGTGTCCAGCCGGCCGAACAGGTCCGCGTTGGCGCCCATGGTCTGCTCGCCCGATGCGAGATTAGCCGTCATGATCCCCGGCACCGAGTTCAGGAGGTAGCGGTCCATGTCGGCCACGTACTCGGGATTGTTCAGGTTGTTGAACCAGTTCCGGTCCAGTTCCCGCAGGGCGGCCGCGCGCTCCCGGGTGATGCTGAGGATCAGGTCCTCACGGCCGGGCGGCATCTGGAACGCCGTGATCGGCAAGGCCACCTTGCGCTCGGGGGCCAGCCAGCCGGGATCGAACTCCATCACGACGTAGTGCACGCGCGAATTCGCGAGATTGACGACCAGAGTCTCGATCTCGCCGACATCGTCGTTGCCGGCGGTGTCCACGTCCTTGTCGAGGATGGTGCTGGCCAGCATCGCGCGCGTGGTTCCGGTGGGCTGCTGGACGCCCCAGGCGCGGTCGATGCGGCCCCAGAGATCACGGTTACCCAGGAGGTTGTTGCCCCAGATGCCGTCGTAGTCGGTGCGTCGAATCGCCGCGTCCGCCAGCCTGGCCCGGCTCATGTTGGGATAGACCATCACGTCGCGGCCCTGGGACAGCTGCAACTCCTTCAGGGGCACGGCAAAGCGTGCTTCCTCGCTGAAGATGCCGCGGTCGAATTGCAGGATGGCGTAGCGGATGTCGCCGCTCTGCATGTCCACCAGCAGGTCCGAGATTTCGCCCAGCTTCTGCTGCTGTTCGCTGCGCACCGGCATGCCGATGATTTCGTTGGCACGGATTCCCTGGTACTTGCCCATCGGCTGCTGCTGTGGCTGTGCGTTCACGCTGCCCGCGCTGCCCTGCGTGGTGGGCACACCGAGGGTCTGGCCGGTTCCGCCGGGCGTCACCGGTTGCGTCTGGGCTTGCGCATGGTGCGCGGCCGCTCCGATCAGCAGCGCACTGGCGGCGATCAGTACCGTGGTGCGGCGGCTGCGGGGTCGCGCCAGGGGAAGTCTGGTAGCTCGCATGCGGGTTCTCCTTTCCGATGGAAACATGGGTCATGCATGACAGGGCGAGCAGGCATGTGCATGCCCCCATATTCCGACGCGCATGCGGCTCACTTGCGAGGGCTGGTAACAGCCGCATGAAGGATTTGCCCCAGCCCTGCGCGCGCACGGAGCGGATCGTCGGCAGGGGTTTCCGCCACGACACACGCCTTACGGTGGGACAAGCTACCAGGGGAACTTCCGGGAGCCGACTCGTGGCGAGCGGACGCAGACCTCAGGCAGGCGCAGGAAGCACCAACAAGGGATCTGCGGGCGGAAGTGAAACGAAGGCCTGCCGGGGCGGGAAGCGCGTGAGAAGCACACGCCAGAGGGATGGATGGTCGGAGCGAAAGGATTCGAACCTTCGACCCTCTGGTCCCAAACCAGATGCGCTACCAGGCTGCGCTACGCTCCGACTGCCCGCATTCTAACGGTGCCCTGGCCCAACCGGATGGCACAGTGCCGCGCTTTGGATTTCGTGCGGGCTTCTCCTGCAACGCCGGGATGATCGGCCACGGGTCACCGGGCCCCGCGCGATCCACGGCCGATCCGCGCCGATGCGGGGCAAAGCTGGACGTGCCCGCTGCCGCAGACGCGGCCCGTCGCGACGCAGCCACAACGGTGGCCTGCCCACCCTGCGAGTCGGTGCCCACCTACCGACAGCAAGGCGCCTCACGCACAGCCGGCATCCACCGAGTGCGAAGAATGAGCCGCTTGTATCGCCATACGGCCATGACCCAGCCTTCCAATCCCCACCAACCCGAGCTCACGGTGCCCGTCATCGAGGAGCAGCTCGAAGTGCAGCGCCGCGTCGTCGAGACCGGCACGGTGCGCGTGCGCAAGCATGTGGACGAGGTGGTGACACCTGTTCACGAGCCTGTTGTCACGCACAGAGTCGATGTGGAGCGGATTGCGTTGGGCCGGGTCATCGACGCACCGATGGAGGTGCGGCACGAAGGCGATGTGATGGTGATTCCGGTGATGGAGGAGCGCATCGTCACCCGAAAGGAGCTGGTCCTGGTCGAAGAGATCCGGATCCGGCAGCGCCGGGAGACCGCCCCCACGCAGCACGAGGTAACGCTTCGGCGCGAGCGTGTGGTGGTCGAGCGCTTCGACCCGGAATCGCAGCAGTGGCGCCCCGAAGACGGCGCCTGACCCCCAACCCCAACCCGAAGGAGCACCACATGCATACCGTAATCGGAGCATTCGACGACAAGACCACTGCGCAACGGGCCGTCGATCGCCTGCTGGACGCAGGTTTCGACCGCAAGGACGTCCACCTGGAGCACAAGGACGCGTCGTCCACCACCGCGACCAGCGGCTCCACCGATACGCGCCACGAGGGCGGATCCGGCGGCATTTCCGGCTTCTTCCAGTCGCTCTTCGGCACGGACGACAGCAGCGAACGCTATGGAGATACCTACGACGAGGCGGTCCGCCGCGGCAGCTACGTCGTCGTGGTCGATGCACGCAGCGACTCCGAGGCCGACCGCGCCTCCACGCTGCTGGACGACCTGGGCGCGTTCGACATCGACGAGCGGGCAAACCAGTGGCGCTCGTCCGGCTGGACGGGTGGAACGACCGGGACCACCGGGTCCACCGGAATGACCGGAACCACGGGTGCCGCGGCCGGCACACGCGGCACGACCACCGGCACGGCGGGCACCACCAACACGCAGTTGAAGGCAGGCCAGGAGGGCGTGGCCAATGTCGTGCAGGAAGAACTCCAGGTCGGCAAACGCTCTGTCAACCGCGGCGGCGTGAGAGTCATCCAGCGCGTCTCCGAAAGGCCGGTGCACGAGGTGGTGCGCCTGCGTGAGGAGCACGCCACCGTGAACCGCCAGAAGGTGGACCGCCCCGCCAACGAGGGCGACCTGCAGAACTTCCGCGAAGGCACCATCGAAGTGCGCGAGACCTCCGAGCAGCCGGTGGTGTCGAAGCAGGCCCGCGTGGTCGAGGAAGTGCGCGTCGGCAAGGAAGTGCGCGAGCGCGAGCACACGGTCGATGACAAGGTACGCCGCAAGGACGTTGACGTCGAGCGCATCGACGGCACGCGAGAGTCCGCGGCGGCGTCCGACCGGACGCTGGGCAAGACCGACAAGCCCACGCGCTGAGTCAAGGGCGCGCATGACCGCGGGCGCGCCGCCCGCGCGGCGCGCCCGCAAGGAAAAAGCCGGCTCGCAGCCGGCTTTTTCATGCAGGGCCGAATAGGCCGCCGCTTACAGCTTCACGTACTGGTACTCGACGGGCTGCGCATTGATGCCGCGGTCCGGCGGTGCAATCCAGGCAGCCATCTTTCCGGGCTCGGTCACGCGCTGCATCAAGCTCTTGACGAAGGCCTTGTCGGCGTCGCTGGGCAGCCACTCGCCCTTCTTCGCATCGAACTCGGCCTGCGAGATCGGCTGGCCTTCAGGGTTGGTCGGGACGTTCGCCCACACGCCCACTTCACGGCGGAACCGGGTGGAAGGCAGCTTGAGCTCGAAGTCGATGCCGGCGCGCTTGATCGCCATGTTCCAGCGGGTCACACCGACGTTGCAGTCCTTCACGTATTCGAGGCGGGTGACCTCGTTCATGCCGTTGCGCACCGCGATGGTCTCGCTCTTCAGGCCGCCATTGCCGTCGGGCACCTGGATCGTCATTTCGGTGTCGGTTTCGACGTGGTCGGCAAACTTGGCTTCGTCCGGACGGCCCTTGATGCCGTTGGCGAAGTAGTTCGCGGCATTGGAGGACGACTCCGAACCGAACAGGTCGAGCGAGCTGGTGAACCAGAAGTTCAGGTACTTCTGGATGGTGGGCAGATCGACCACGCCTGCCTTGCGAAGGGTGGCCACGTCGTCGGTGTCCAGCTCCTTCATGACTTCCAGGGTGCGCTTGATCACTCGGCCCACGCCCGTCTCGCCGACGAACATGTGGTGCGCCTCTTCGGTCAGCATGAAGCGCGTCGTGCGCGCGAGCGGATCGAACGCGCTCTCGGCGAAGCTCTTGAGCTGGAACTTGCCGTCGCGGTCGGTGAAGTAGGTGAACATGAAGAAGGACAGCCAGTTGTCCATGGGCTCATTGAAGGTGCCCAGGATGCGCGGCTTGTTCACGTCGCCCGAATGACGCTCGAGCAGTTCTTCGGCCTCTTCGCGGCCGTCGCGCCCGAAATGCGCGTGCAGCAGGTAGACCATGGCCCAGAGGTGGCGGCCTTCCTCGACGTTGACCTGGAACAGGTTGCGCAGGTCGTACAGCGAGGGCGCGGTGTGGCCCAGCAGGCGCTGCTGCTCGACCGACGCCGGCTCGGTGTCGCCCTGGGTGACGATCAGGCGGCGGAAGGTGGAGCGGTACTCGCCGGGAACGTCCTGCCAGACGTCCTCGCCCATGTGGTCGCCGAAGCCGATCTTGCGGCCTTCTTCCTTGTCGGCCAGGAAGATGCCCCAGCGGTAGTCGGGCATGGGGGTGTAGCCATAGCTGGCCCAGCCCGATGCATCGACGCCGACGGCGGTGCGCAGGTACACCTCCTTGGCCTTGAAGTCGCTCGGGCCCATTTCGTCCCACCAGTTCAGGAAGGCGGGCTGCCAGTGCTCGAGGGCTCGTTGCAATTGGCGGTTCTCGGACAGGTGCACGTTGTTGGGGATGCGCGCTTGGAGGTCGATGGTGGTCATGAATTTCTCCGGGGTGTAAGTGGCTTTACTCGTGGTCGGCGGTCGTGGCGCCGCGTCAGATCCGCTTCCAGTCGAACCGGGCCTTCTTGCCGGTGCCGAACAGCTTCAGTGCGCCCTCGTCGCCCACGGCGTTCGGGCGGATGAAGATCCAGTTCTGCCAGGCCGAGAGGCGGCCGAACACGCGGGTCTCCATGGTCTCGGCGCCAGGAAAGCGCAGCGAGGCTTCCATGCCCGTGAGCGCATCGGGCGAGAGGGAGGCGCGCTCCTCGAGCATCAGGCGGATCTCGTCCTCCCAATCGATGTCGTCCGGCGTGAGGGTCACCAGGCCCAGGCCCAGCGCCTGGTCGGCGCGGATCGGGCTGTCTTTCAGGTCCTGCAGCTGGTCGATGACGCCAGGCTCGCCGTGAAAGCGCGTCTGCAGGCGGGTGAGGCCGTTGACTTCAGGATAGCGGCCGAAGTTGGCCGGCGACAGGCGCAGCGCAGGCGCGGCATCGGGCGCGTCGGGCAGGTCCAGCATGTAGATGCGGTCGCAGGCCAGCGCCAGTTCGTAGAAGGTGCCTGCGAAGCAGGAGCCCTCGTCCACCAGGGCGATAAGCGAGCGGCTGGTCACGTCCAGGCGGGCCAGCGTGCGGCGCAGTGCGCCCAGCGTCTCACGCACCAGCCAGTGCTCCTTGTGCTGCTCCAGCACCGCATCGGCCTGCATGACCAGATCGGCCCTGCCGCGCGTCTGGATCACCCAGGTGCCGACTTCCAGTTCGTTGGTGCGCAGGTTGAGGATGGCGTCGTCGAGCTCGCGCGCGACGCGCAGCGGCCACCAGTCGGCGCCGGCGGCGACGATCGCATCCGGCGTGGCTTCGATCGACTGCTCGGGCGCCTTCACCGTCAGCGTGGCGATGCGGCGCTCGCGATCGACCTGCGCATCGACGAAGCGGTAGTGGTAGCCCTGCTCGTCGATGGTCGCATTCAGCGGCGAGAGCGACACGCCCTGCTGCGGCCCATTGCGGCTCGACTGGCGACGAAGCGACGCCACTTCGGACTCCACCAGCTGCGCGAACTGCTGGGGCTTGGCGTGGGCGTCGATCAGCTTCCAGTCCTTGGCCCGGTCGGCGCGCACACCCTCGCTGGTGGTGCAGAAGATGTCGGCCAGGTCGCGGCGCACCTTGCGCTTGTCGGTCACGCGCGTGAGGCCGCCGGTGCCGGGCAGCACGCCCAGCAGGGGCACCTCGGGCAGGCTCACCGTCGAGGAGCGGTCGTCCACCATGGCGATGCGGTCGCAGGCCAGGGCCAGCTCGTAGCCGCCGCCGGCGCAGGCGCCGGTCACGGCCGCCACCGACTTCAGGCCCTCGTGGCGCGAAGAGTCTTCCAGACCGTTGCGGGTCTCGTTGGTGAACTTGCAGAAGTTCACCTTCCAGGCGTGGGAGGACACCCCCAGCATGTAGATATTGGCGCCCGAGCACCAGATGCGGTCCTTGCCCGATTCGAACACCACCACCTTCACCGCCGGGTGCTCGAAGCGCACGCGGTTGAGGGCGTCGTGCAGTTCAATATCCACGCCGAGGTCGTAGCTGTTCAACTTGAGCTTGTAGCCGGGCTTGATTCCGCCGTCCTCGTTGATGTCCAGCTTGAGGCGCGCGACGTCGCCGTCCACGCTGAGCTGCCAGTGCTGGTACTTGCCGGGATGGGTGGCGAAGCTCACCAGCTCGCGGTCACCCTGCTTGAACAGGAGGGGCTCGGTCATCGCATTCATGTTGTCTCCAGGAAAGAGGTGGTCGGTGGGGGTGCGGGCAGGTCGCGGCCGGATCGTCCTCGCGGACGCCGGCCGGCAATCAACCCGTCCGGCTGTTCGCGACCTCGGGCGTGCGGGCCATCTCGGGCACTGCACGCTCCAGGTCCTTGAGGGATTGCTTCACGGTGCGCGCCGCGGTGTCCACCACGGCATCGGCGCGCGCATACAGGGCCTCGCGGCTCGCGAGGATGCGGCGGATGTCCTCCATCGCCTCGGTCATAGCGCCTTGCGCAGCAGCGCCCTCGCGGTGGCCGTGGAACGGCCGCATGTCGCCCTGGGCGACCACGCGGCTCATGTGCTCCTCGGGGCTCGCCTTGAGCCACACGCAATAGAAGCGGCCTTGCAGCAGATCGAAGGTTTCGCGCTCGCTCACGATGCTGCCACCGGTGGTCATGACCACGCCCTCTGCGTGGTCCTCCGCGATACGCATCAGCGCCCGGCGCTCGTAGCGCCGGTAGCCGGCCTGCCCGTGCAGCAGCAGGATCTCGTTCATGCTGGTGCCAGCCTCGCGCTCGATCTCGCGGTCGAGTTCGACGAAGGGCACGCCGCGCTGCGCGGCGAGCTGCGCGCCAAGCGTGGACTTGCCGGCACCGCGCAGGCCGATCAGGGCGATGCGCTGTTCGCGGCCGCGCTCATCGCTGAGCCCGAAGCTCGAAGCCAGCAGCGCGTAGGCCTGGTCGAGCTGGTGCTCGTCGAGCCGCACCAGCAGATCCTGCACCCGCGCGAGCGCCGGGCGCGGTGCGTCCTGCAGCAGCTCGAGAATGGTGATGTTCAGCGCCCGCGCCGCAGCTTCCAGCGAGTTGATGGAGACGTTGCCCTTGCCGCTCTCCACGTCGGCCAGGAAGCGCTCGGACAGGCCCGAATCGGCCGCGAGCTGCCGGCGCGTCATGCCGCGCCGCGCCCGCCAGGCGCGCACGCGGGCACCCAGCTCGGCCATCGTGGCCCTGGCTTCGGTGTCGATCATGAGTTGCATGGTGGCCTGCTTTTTTTCGGGGGAATTGCGCTGGATCAAGGAGATTGCAGTATACTGCGTGCAACCGAGATGTCAAGCAGTTTACTGCATCACGAACCGGAGACCCTCATGAAACTGAAGATTCTCGTCGGCACCATGACCAGCACCGCCGACTACGTTGCGCAGGCTATTCAGATGGATTGCGCTGACCTTGTGGACGAAATCGAGATCCAGCTCATGGACGGGCTGGACGGCAGCGTGTTCGATGAAGATGCACTTTATCTCATCTGCACCTCCACCTACGGCTCCGGCGACGTGCCGGACAACGCCCGCGGTCTGTACGAGTCGCTGGACAGCGAACCGCGCTACCTGGGGCATGTGCGCTACGGCGTGCTCGCGCTGGGCGACCGCACCTACATGCAGACCTTCTGCTTCGGCGGCAAGAAGTTCGACGAGCGCCTGCAGAACCTGGGCGCGCAGCGCATCGGTGAGGTCTGGTGCCATGACGCGAGCGCCGGCACCATGCCTGAGGAAGAAGGCACCGCCTGGTGCCGCGAGTGGCTGCAGCAGGCGCTCAAGCCGGCCGACGCGACCGAGACCGTATAAGCGTGGGGGCGGCGCATGGCGCGCCGCTGCGGCACCGGCCGCCGTGCACCGGCGCCGCCCGCATCGCGCAGCCGGACAGAAGAACAACCAGGAGACGAAGACGTGGACCTGAGCTATGCCGACCACAACAGCAGCCCGCCCAGGGTCGATATCCCGCGCGACTACAACGCTGCACACGACCTGCTCGCACGCAACGCGGCCCGTGCCGACAAGGCCGCCTTCGTCGATGCGACGACCGGGGCGCAGCTGACCTACGGCCAGCTGGCCGAGCAGGCACACCGCTTCGCCAACACCCTGCGGGCGCAGCGCATCGCGCCCGAGACCCGCGTGATGGTCGCCATGCTGGACACGCCGGAGTGGCCGGTCGTGTTCCTGGGGGCGATTCTCGCGGGCGCGGTGCCGGTCGCCGTCAATACGCTCCTGACCACCGCCGACTTCGAGTTCATGCTGCGCGACTCGCGCGCGCAGGCGCTCTTCGTCTCGAAACCCGTCCTTCCGGCGTTCGAGCCGCTGCTGGGCCGCATCGACTCGCTGCGGCATGTGGTGGTCGCCGGCGGTGACGGTGAGGACAGCGTTGCAGGCTGGATCGCCGCCGGCGGCAGCGAGCGAAGCGTGGCGCCCACCTGCGCCGACGAAGCCTGTTTCTGGCTGTATTCGAGTGGCTCGACCGGCACGCCCAAGGGCACCGTGCACCTGCACGCGCACCTGATCCAGACCGCCGAGCTGTACGGACGCGGCGTGCTGGGCATCCGCGAAGACGACGTCGTGTTCTCCGCGGCGAAACTGTTCTTCGCCTACGGCCTGGGCAACGCCCTCACCTTTCCCATGGCGGTGGGCGCCACCACCATCCTGCTGCCCGCGCGGCCCACGCCCTCTGACGTGTTCCGCGTGCTGCGCGAGGCCCGCCCGACCATCTTCTACGGCGTGCCCACGCTGTACGCGGGCCTGCTGGCCGACCCGGCCCGGCCGGCACGTTCCGAGCTGCGCCTGCGCGTGTGCACCAGCGCGGGCGAGGCGCTGCCGGCGGAGATCGGCCGACGGTGGACGCAGGAGTACGGCTGCGAGATTTTGGA
Organism: Ramlibacter sp. AN1015; assembly: GCF_037726105.1. Taxonomy (NCBI): domain Bacteria; kingdom Pseudomonadati; phylum Pseudomonadota; class Betaproteobacteria; order Burkholderiales; family Comamonadaceae; genus Ramlibacter; species Ramlibacter sp. AN1015. Next base: position 37,777 of record NZ_JBBJUM010000012.1, on the reverse strand, counting down.
CGGCATCGGCTCCACCGAGATGCTCCACATCTTCCTGTCCAACCGCCCCGGCGCGGTGCGCTACGGCACGACCGGCCTGGCCGTTCCGGGTTACGAGCTGCGCATCGTGGACGACGAGGGCCGCGAGTGCGGCGACGGCGAGATCGGCGAGCTGCAGATCCGCGGCCCGAGCGCCGCGCTGATGTACTGGAACAACCGCTCCCGTACCAAGACCACCTTCTGCGGCGAGTGGACGCGCAGCGGCGACAAGTACACCCGCGACGCCGATGGCTACTACACCTACGGCGGCCGCAGCGACGACATGCTCAAGGTCGGCGGCATCTATGTGTCGCCCTTCGAAGTCGAAGCCTCGCTGGCGAGCCATCCGGCGGTGCTGGAAGCGGCGGTGATCGGCGTGGCCGACACCGACGAGCTGGTCAAGCCCAAGGCATATGTCGTGCTCAAGCCGCAGCAGTCGGTGAGCGCCGCCGAGCTGCAGGCGCACGTGAAGCAGCAACTCGCACCCTACAAATACCCGCGCTGGATCGAGTTCGCCGCGGAGCTTCCCAAGACGGCCACCGGCAAGATCCAGCGCTTCCGCCTGCGGGCGGGCAATGCGCGCTGAGCGCGGCCGCACGGGGCGCGGTCTGCGGGTTAGCCATGTGGCACGTCCCTCTGCCATAGAGTAAAAAAACGCGTTCGCCGAACGGCTCGTCGGCCGCTCGCCATCACCAATCCAAAGGAGACTTCATGACCACTCGCCGACTCGTCCTCTCGCGCGGTGCCGCCCTGGTGGGCGCCGCCTCCACGGGCCTGCTGCTGCCCCAGATCGCGCGTGCGCAGTCCGACCGCATCCGCGTCGGCCTGATGCTGCCCTACACGGGCACCTTCGCGCAGCTGGGCGTCGCAATCGAGAACGGCGTGCGCATGGCCATCGAGGAAAAAGGCGGCAAGCTCGGTGGCCGCACCATCGAGTGGTTCAAGGTGGACGACGAATCCGAGCCGTCGAAAGGCGTGGAGAACGCGCAGCGCCTGGTGCAGCGTGACAAGGTCGACGTGCTGATCGGCACCGTGCACTCGGGTGTGCAGATGGGCATCCACCGCGTCGCGCGCGACTCGGGCGTGCTGAACATCATCCCTAACGCCGGCGTGCACGCCGCGACCCGCGCCCTGTGCGCGCCCAACGTCTTCCGCACCTCCTTCACCAACAGCCAGCCCACGCTCGCCCTGGGCAAGCCGATGGTGGACAAGGGCCTCAAGCGCGCCGTCTGGATCAGCTGGAAGTACGCTGCAGGCGAGGAAGCCTTCGAGGGCTTCCGCGACAGCTTCACCAAGGCCGGCGGCACCATCGTCAAGGAACTGGCCCTGCCCTTCCCCAACGTCGAATTTCAGGCGCTGCTCACCGAAATCGCCTCGCTGCGCCCCGACGCGGTGGCCTGCTTCTTCGCCGGCGGCGGCGCCGCGAAATTCATGCGCGACTACGCGGCCGCGGGCCTCAAGGACCGCATTCCGCTGTGGGGTTCGGGCTTCCTCACCGAGGGTGTGCTCGAGGCGGCGGGCCCGGCGGCCGAAGGTGTCATGACCACCATGCACTACGCCGACTCGCTCGACACCAAGCGCAACCAGGAATTCCGCCTGGCCTATGCCAAGGCCTTCCGCATGCAGCCCGACGTTTACGCGGTGCAGGGCTACGACTCCGGCCAGCTGCTGGCGCAGGGTCTGGCCGCCGTCAAGGGCGACATCAGCAACAAGAAGGCCCTCTACCAGGCGCTGGAGAACCAGACCATCGACAGCCCGCGCGGCAAGTGGTCCATGAGCAAGTCGCACAACCCCATCCAGGACTTCTACCTGCGCCAGGTCGAGAACAAGGACAACAAGGTGGTCGGGATCGCCGCCCGCGCCCTGGCGGATTCCGGCGCGGGTTGCCGGATGGCCTGAGCTTCGCGCTCAAGCCAGCGGGGGCGAGGGCTGGAGGCTGTAGGCTAGGGACGACTTGCCCGGCCAATCGCCGGGTGCGCAGCACGTCCCTCGCCTCAGCGTCCTGCCTCTCGCCCCCTTTCACATGACCTTCGCCAGCTTCCTCATCCAACTCCTCAACAGCGTCCAGTACGGACTGCTGCTCTTCATGCTCGCTGCCGGGCTCACGCTGATCTTCGGGATCATGGGCGTGGTCAACCTCGCCCACGGCAGCTTCTACATGCTGGGCGCCTACCTCGCCTGGTCGCTGGCCGCCCAGCTCGGCAGCTTCACGCTCGCCATCGTCGTGGGTACCTTGCTCGCGGTGGTGTTCGGGCTGCTGCTCGAGCGGCTGTTGTTTCGCCACTTCTACCAGCGCGACCACCTCGACCAGGTGCTGCTCACGTTCGGCCTGATCTACATCTTCGAGGAGTCGCGTTCGCTGATCTGGGGCGACGACGTGCACGGCGTGGCCGTGCCCGCGCTGCTCTCGGGCTCCATTCCGCTGACCGAGAACATGTCCTACCCGGTGTACCGCCTGTTCATCTCGGGCGTGTGCATCCTGTTGGCGATCGGCCTGTACCTGCTGATTTCCAAGACGCGCCTGGGCATGAAGATCCGTGCCGGCGCCTTCAACCGCGACATGACCGAGGCGCTGGGGGTGAACATCCGCCGCATCTACGCCATCGTGTTCGCGCTGGGCGTGGCGCTCGCCACGCTGGCCGGCATGATCGCGGCGCCCATCTCGAGCGTCTACCCCAACATGGGCTCGCAGGTGCTGATCATGGCCTTCGTGGTGGTGGTGATCGGCGGCATCGGATCGGTGCGCGGCGCCATGATCGCCGCGCTCCTTGTGGGCCTGGTCGATACCTTCGGCAAGGTGATGCTGCCGTCCGTGGCAGGAATGCTGGTGTACATGCTCATGGCGGCCGTGCTGCTGTTCAAACCCGAAGGACTGTTCAAGCAATGAGCGCGGCGACCTCCCATCTCGAAGCCCTGCCCCGCAGCGTGCAGGTGCTGCTGGCCCTGGCGCTGCTCGCGCTCGCGGCCTTCCCTTTCGTGTCCACCGACTACTACACCTCGGTGGTCGCCCGCATGATGATTCTGGCCATCTTTGCCATGAGCCTGGACCTGCTGCAGGGCGTCACGGGCCTGGTGTCGCTGGGCCACGCGGCCTTCTTCGGCCTGGCCGGATACGCCCTCGCCTTCATCACGCCCACCAGCGAGCCGGTAAGCCTCTACTGGACGCTGCCGGTGGCCATGGCGGCATCGGCGCTTGCGGCGCTGGTCATCGGCTTCCTCGTGGTTCGCACCCACGGCATCTACTTCATCATGGTCACGATGGCCTTCTCCATGATGTTGTTCTACCTGTTCTTCGACAACAAGGCGCTGGGTGGATCCGACGGCCTCTACATCAACTTCCGCCCCACCGCCCTGCTCTTCGACCTGGAAGACAGGCGGGTCTTCTACTACTTCACCCTCGCGATGCTGGTGGCGGTCTACGCCTTCCTGCGGCGACTTCTGTGGAGCCCCTTCGGGCGCGTGCTGGCCGGCATCCGGGTCAACGAGCACCGCATGCGGGCCATGGGCTTCGGCACCTTCGGCTACAAGCTTTCGGCCTTCACGCTGGCCGGCGCGCTGGCGGGACTGGCCGGCTACCTGTGGGCCATCCAGACCGGCTTCGTCAACCCCGAGCTCATGGGCTTTCACATGAGCGCGCACGTCATCATGATGGTCATCCTCGGTGGCATGGGCAACTTCGCCGGAGCCATCATCGGCGCCTTCGCCTTCGAGTACCTGCTGCACTGGTTCAAGGACCTGCCCTATATCGGCGACTTCAACACCGGCAAGCACTGGCAGCTCTGGATGGGGCTGTTCATCGTCGCGATCGTCGCCTTCGCGCCGCAGGGCTTGCTGGGCCTGGCGGCGCGGGTGCTGCGCGGACGGGGAGCGCGCGATGCATGACGTGCTGCTGTCCGCCAGCAACCTGACCAAGCGCTTCGGCGGCCTGGCTGCCGTCAACGAGGTCTCGCTCGATCTCTGGCGCGGGCGCATCCACGCGGTGATCGGACCCAACGGCGCGGGCAAGTCGACGTTGACCAACCTGCTCTCGGGCGACCTGCCGCCCACCACCGGCCGCATCGTGCTGGGAGACCGCGACGTGACCGGCCGCAGCCCGCAGCGCATCTCGCGCGCGGGCCTCGGCCGCAGCTACCAGAAGACCAACATCTTCCTGGCCTTCACCGTGCAGGAAAACGTGCGCCTGGCCGCGCAGTCGCGCGCGCCACGCCCGATGCGCTGGCTGTCCCGCGCCACGGCGTTTCGCGACACCAACGAGCGCGCCGACCGGGCCCTCGAACTCGCGGGCCTGACCCACCGCCGCGACATGCTCGCCGCCGCCATCAGCCACGGCGAGCAGCGGCAGCTGGAGATCGCGATGACGCTGGCCACGCAGCCGCGCGTGCTGCTGCTGGACGAGCCCCTTGCCGGCATGGGCACGGTCGAAGCCGAGCGCATGGTCGATCTGCTGCAACGGCTCAAGGCCGAACACGCCGTGATGCTGGTGGAGCACGACATGGACGCCGTGTTCGCGCTGGCCGACCGGCTCACCGTCATGGTCAACGGGCAGGTGATCGCCAGCGGCGAGCCCGCGGCCGTGCGCTCCGACCCCGGTGTGCAGGCGGCGTACCTCGGGGAGGAGCACTGACATGGCGGACCTGCTGATCGAGGCCCGCGGCCTGAACACCTACTACGGGCAGAGCCATATCCTGCGCGGCATCGACTTCGACGTGCGCCGCGGCGAGACCATCGGCCTCATGGGCCGCAACGGCATGGGCAAGAGCACGCTGCTCAAGACGCTGATGGGGCTGGTCAAGCCGCGCGGCGGCCGTGTCGTCATCGACGGGCGTGACATGACCGGCTGCCGGCCCTACGAGATCGCGCAGCGCGGAGTGGCCTACGTGCCCGAGGGGCGGGGCATCTTCGGCAACCTGAGCGTCACCGAAAACCTCCGGATGGCGGCGCGCCCCGGCACCCGCGGGCAGCGCGACTGGACCTTCGAGCGGGTGATGGAGACCTTCCCGCGCCTCAAGGAGCGGCTGAACCACGGCGGACAGCAGCTCTCCGGGGGCGAGCAGCAGATGCTCACCATCGGCCGTGCCCTCATGACCAATCCGGACGTTCTGATCCTCGACGAAGCCACCGAAGGCCTCGCACCGCTGATCGCGCGCGAGATCTGGCGCATCTGCGGCCTGATCAAGGAAAGCGGCATCTCCAGCGTCATCGTCGACAAGAACTGGAAGCACGTGACGCAGGTCACCGACCGTAACGTCATCCTGGTCAAGGGCGAGGTCGTGTTCGCCGGCAGCTCGCAGGAACTGCGCGAGAAACCCGAGTTGCTGGAGCAGCACCTGGGCGTGTGAGGCGGTTTCGGCAGCGGCTGCGGCTGCGCTCAGCCGATCCAGCCGCACTCCTGCGTCACCTGCGCCGCTTGCACTGCCAGCGTAGCCCGCCTCACCTCGCGCGCATCGGGCACCTATCGTCGCGCCGGCGGGCCGGCGTCACCGTCGCGCATCGACCAGGGGCACGTTGACGCAGGACGACGCCGCCTCTTCTTCGCGTCATCGTCGCTAGCTTGTCTTCACGCGCCCCCGCACGAAATCCGCATAGGCCTGCATCCACTTCTGCAGGAACTTGCGCGTGTCCTCGATGCCGATGTCGTCGTTGCCCGTGAACAGCCCGGGCTTGTTCTGCACGTAGCCCTCGGGCTGTCCCATCGTGGGCATGTCGAGATAGGCCAGGATGGTGCGCAGGTGCTGCTGCGCCACGGCCGTGCCGATCGCGCCGATGGTGATGCCGATGATGCCGGCCGGCTTGCCTGCCCAGGCGCTCTTGCCATAAGGCCGCGACGCATGGTCGATGGCGTTCTTCAGCACGCCCGGCACCGAGCGGTTGTATTCGGGCGTGACGAACAGCACCGCCTGGGCATCGGATATTTCCTGCTTCAGGCGCTTTACCGCCTCGGCCGGGTTGGCGTCGTCGTCCTGGTTGTACAGCGGCAGGTCGTCGATGCGTGCGAAGCGAAATTCCAGCTCCTGCGGCGCCAGCTTCACCAGCGCCTGGGCAAGCTGGCGGTTGAACGATTCGCGGCGCAGGCTGCCGACGACTACAGCGATTCGAATGGCCATGGGGCACTCCAGTGAGAAGGGGTGATCCGGGCCATTATTCGATCCGACCGCGCACCATGCGACGCACGGTGACAATCCGCGCCGCGCGTTACGTTCGCCGCGTTACGTTCGCTGCGTTTGCCGCGTTGCGTTCCCTGCGTTGCGGCGCTGCGTTCCGTCCCTACCGGCGCAGCGTCACGCGTGCTGAGTCACCTGGGCGAATAGATCCGGTCGAACGACGCGCCGTCGGCGAAGTGCTCGCGGCTGGCCTTGCCCCAACCGCCGAACGCCTCGTCGACGGTGCACAGCGCCGGCCGCGGAAAGCGGCCGACGACCTTCGCCAGGGCGGCCGGCAGCACCGGCCGCAGGAAATGCCTGCCTGCCATGTCCTGAGCTTCTTCCGTGTAGAGCCCACGCAGGTATTCCTGTGCCACGGCGCGGGTGCCCTTGCGGTCCACGTTGCGGTCCACCCAGGCCACGGGCGGCTCGGCCAGAATGCTCATGGAGGGCGTCACCACCTGCAGCTTTCCTGCGAATTCCTTCACCAGCAGGTGGGCCTCGTTCTCCCAGGCGATCAGCACATCACCCTGTGCCCGCTGTGCGAAGGTGATGGACGCCGCGCGTGCGCCGGTGTCCAGCACGGGCACGTTCGCGTACAGGGCGGCCACGAACTCTTGCGAGCGCGCCTCGCTGCCCCACCTGCGCCGCGCGAACTCCCACGCGGCCAGGTAGTTCCAGCGCGCACCGCCGGAGGTCTTGGGATTGGGGGTGATGACCCGCACGCCCGCGCGCGCCAAGTCGTCCCAGTCGCGGATCTGCCTGGGGTTGCCGCTGCGCACCACGAAGACGACGGTCGAGGTGGCGGGCGCCGAGTTGTGAGGAAGGCGCTTCTGCCAGTCCTTGGGAACGAGCGCGGCCTGGTGGTGCAAGGCGTCGATGTCGGCGCCGAGCGCCAGCGTCACGACGTCGGCGTCGAGTCCGTCGATCACCGAGCGGGCCTGCTTGCCCGAGCCGCCATGCGACTGGCGGACCGCAAGCTCCTGGCCGGTGCGCTCTTTCCAACTGCGGGCGAACGCGCGATTGAACTCGACGTAGAACTCGCGCGTGGGATCGTAGGAGACGTTCAGAAGCGTCACGGGCGCGGGTGCGGCTCGCACGCGTGTCGCCAGCACTCCGAGCGCGCTTGCGGCCGCGACACCGGCGAGGGGTCTCGCCGCGGCGGCGGCGAGGGGAATCTTGATAAAGTCGCGCCGATGTCTCATGGGATGCGATGGTCGAGTGATTGCTGGGCCATTCTGTGAGCCTCCCCGCCGAACTGGAACGACTTCGTATTCAGTTGCATTTCCGCATTAGCTATTTCGAAGAGACGCCGTGCCCCGTACCGTTCATTGCATCAAGCTCGGCCGCGAAGCCGAAGGCCTGGACCTGCCGCCCTATCCGGGCGAGCTCGGCAAGCGCCTCTACGACAACGTGAGCAAGCAGGCCTGGGCCGACTGGCTCAAGCACCAGACCATGCTGGTCAACGAGAACCGCCTGAACCTCGCCGACCAGCGCGCTCGCGAATATCTCAAGCGCCAGATGGAGAACCATTTCTTCGGCTCCGGCGCGGACCAGGCCGCCGGCTACGTGCCGCCGAGCGCCTGACGCTGCGCTGCCGACACGGCGCATGACCGCACCCGCACCCGCGCCGTGGGCGGGCCACGCGCAGTGGTGCGAGCTTCACGACTCCTTGGACGACGGCGCCACGTTCCTGCAGCTGTGGCGGGCCTGGCGCGACGATCCCCAGCGACCCGGCCTGCTGCACGTCGTGGCACTCGCGCCCTTCCCTCCCCCTGCCGACGCGGTGCGCACCCGCGCGCCCGAAGGGTGCGCGGCGCTGGCCGAGCAACTCGCGCAGCAGTGGTGGGGGCTGCTGCCGGGTGCGCACCGGCTGGCATTCGAGTCCGGCCGTGTACTGCTGACGCTCCACGTGGGTCTGCCCCTGGACAGCCTGCGCGAGTGCAGCTTCACGGCGGACGCGCTGCGCCTGAGTGCGCCCGGACCGGCCACGCCCCGCGGACCCGGCGAGCTCAAGGCGCTGGCGCGGCTGTGCCGGCGCGGCACCCTGCTGCGCGCAGCGCACTGCGACGCGACGTTCCTGCGCGACGCCGCATCGGCGGGGTTCATGGCGTCGGCGAGCCGGGGCGCCGTACATGCACACGAAAGCTTCGAAGGCGTGTACGACCCGGCGTGGTCCCCGAAAGGGCTGCGATCCGCCTCGCGCCGTGCCGCCGACCACTGCATCGTCGTCGGCGCCGGCCTGGCCGGCGCGGCGGTGGCACAGGCGCTTGCCCGCCGCGGCTGGGAGGTCTCGGTGATCGATCAGGCCAGCACGCCCGCCTCAGGCGCGTCGGGGTTGCCGGCGGGCCTGATGGCGCCCCACCTTTCGCCGGACGACGGCCTGCTCTCGCGCCTGTCGCGCAGCGGTGTGCGCCTCACGCTGCAGCACGCCCAATCCCTGCTGCAAGCCGGCCGCGACTGGGGCGCAGAGGGCGCACTCGAACATCGCAGGCGCTCGCCGACCCGGCCCATCGCCGCAAGCGGAGCCGCCGCAGCCGATTGGTCGCGCGCCGCCGAGCCCGACGAGAAGCAGCAGGCGCTGCTGCCGCCGGACGCCCCCGCCGCCTGGCATCCGCGGGCAGCATGGGTCCGCCCGGGGGCGCTGGTGCAGGCGTGGCTCGCTCAGCCGGGCATCACCTGGCGCGGCGGGGTGCAGGCGGCGCGCGTGTGCCGCGTGGGTGGCGAATGGCGACTTGAGGATGCCGAGGGCGCGTCGCTGGGTGCCGCCCCCCTCGTCGTGCTCGCTGCCGCGCTCGGTTCGGGACCGCTGTCCGGCCACCGCCTCACGCTGCAGCCGGTGCGTGGCCAGGTTTCCTGGGGACTGCGCGAGCCGGGCCTCGCGCTGCCGCCGTTTCCCGTCAACGGCAACGGCCATTTCCTGCCCGCCGTGCCCACCGAGGAAGGCAGCGCCTGGATGTGCGGCTCGAGCTACGTCCGGGGCGACACCGCGCTGGAGCCCCGCGCATCGGAGCACCAGGCGAATTTCGAGCGGCTGTCCACCTTGCTGCCGACGGTCGCTGCGCAGCTCGCGCCGGCCTTCGTTGCCGGCCGCGTGCGGGCCTGGACAGGCGTGCGCTGCGCGAGCGGCGACCGGCGCCCGCTCGTGGGGGAGCTCGAGCCCGGCCTGTGGGCCAGCACCGCCATGGGCTCGCGCGGCCTCACCTTCGCCGCCCTCTGCGCCGAGGTGCTGGCGGCCCGCCTGCACGACGAGCCCCTTGCACTGCCGCTGTCGCTAGCAATGGCGCTGGACCTGCGCAGGCAGCTGCCCGCCTCCGCCTGAAAGCCGGTCGCGTGCGGAGGGAGGGGTGCCTCGACCGCTGTGCATGAGGCGGCCATCGAGGGCGCAGCCGTCGCGGCACCGATCGGGATCGGCTCGAGATCGGCATCCAGTCCCGACAGCATCGGCCCCGTGCGACACCCGCGCCCGTCGCCCCGCACCGCCCCACAGCAGAGGCTGAGCCCCGTACACTGGCCCGCACTTTGCACGGCTCCCAACGATAGACGCCCTCACCTTCCGATGATTGCCATCAATTTCGCCATCGGCCTCGTGGCGCTGATTGCCGGCGCCGAGCTGCTGGTACGCGGCGCCTCGAAGCTGGCGCTGTCCTTCGGCATCTCGCCGCTGGTGGTCGGGCTCACCGTGGTCGCATTCGGCACCAGCGCACCGGAGGTGGCAGTGTCCCTGCGCTCGGCCTACGCCGGCCAGGTGGACCTCGCCATGGGCAATGTGGTGGGGTCGAGCATCTTCAACGTGCTCTTCATCCTCGGGGTCTCCGCCCTGGTGGCGCCGCTGATCGTGTCGCGCCAGCTCATACGCCAGGAAGTGCCGATCATGCTGGCGAGCTTCGTGCTGCTGTTCCTGCTGGCGCTCGACCAGCGCATCGCGCGGCTCGACGGCATTGCCTGCCTGGTGCTGCTCGCGCTCTACAACGTGTTTCTGGTGCTGCAGAGCCGCCGGGAGCAACGGCTGCAGAACGCGCGTGCAGAGGCGGACGGCGCCGAGCCGGCAGAGAAGCCCGATCCGAACGCCTGGGATGCGCGGGCCTGGGTGCAGATCGGCCTGGTGCTCGCGGGCCTGGTGCTGCTGGTTTTCGGTGCCCGGGCGCTGGTCGATGCCGCGGTGGCCGTGGCCCGCCTGCTGGGCCTGAGTGAGCTGGTGATCGGGCTGACCATCATCGCGGCCGGCACCTCGCTTCCGGAAGTGGCCGCGTCGGTCATGGCCGCGTACCGCGGCCAGCGCGACATCGCGGTGGGCAACGTCGTGGGCAGCAACATCTTCAACGTGCTGGGCGTCTTGGGTGTGTCCTCGCTGCTCGCGCCCGACGCGCTGCCGGTGGCACTGTCGATGCTGCGCTTCGACCTGCTGGTGATGATCGCCATCGGGGTCGCGTGCCTGCCCATCTTCTTCACCGGAAACGTCATCGCCCGCTGGGAAGGTGCGCTGTTCCTGGGTTACTACCTGGCCTACACGGCCTACATCATCATGGCCGCCCAGGACCGCGACGCCCTCGAGCCCTTCAGTTTCGCCATGGCGGCGTTCGTGCTGCCGATCACCTTCCTGACCCTCGGGCTGATCGGCTGGCGCGAATGGGACCAGCGCCGCAGGCGCAGGCGCAGCGGCTGATCGGTCCGCGCGTGCTGGTACCGCGACGTGCCTCCGCATATGCTTATTCGGATATGAGCCCGACGAAAATGTAGTTTGGGATCGCATGAGGCGTGGCTAGAGTCGCTCCGCATGTACCAGTACACCGAATTCGACCGGCAGTTCGTGCGTGCCCGCGCTGCCCAGTACCGCGACCAGCTCGAGCGCAACCTGCGTGGCGAACTGGGCGAAGACGAGTTCCGGCCCCTGCGCCTGCAGAACGGCTGGTACATCCAGCGCTTCGCGCCCATGCTGCGCATCGCCGTGCCCTACGGCGAGATTTCCAGCGCCCAGCTGCGCGTGCTGTCCCGCATCGCCCAGGAATACGACCAACCCACCGCCGAACTGTTTGCCGAAGCGCGTGCGCGCCAGGACGCGCTCGGGCCGGTGCCGCTGCCCGGCGGCGGCTTCGCGCACTCGCGGCTGACGGTGGGCTACGGCCACTTCACCACGCGCCAGAACGTGCAGTTCAACTGGATTCCGCTGGACAAGAGCGCCGACGTCATGGACCTGCTGGCCAGCGTGGACATGCATGGCATCCAGACGAGCGGCAACTGCATTCGCAACATCACCAGCGACGCGCTGGCCGGCATCGCGCCCGACGAGATCGCCGACCCCCGCCCCTTCTGCGAAATCATGCGGCAATGGAGCACGCTCCACCCCGAGTTCGCCTTCCTGCCGCGCAAGTTCAAGATCGCCGTCTCGGGCGCCCACGAGGACCGCGCCGCCACCTTCTGGCACGACGTCGGCCTGCACCTGGTCACGGACGACTCCGGCGCGCTGGGCTTTCGCGTGCTGGTGGGCGGCGGCATGGGCCGCACCCCGGTCATCGCGACCGTGGTGCGCGAGTTCCTGCCCTGGGACCAGGTGCTCAACTATCTCGAGGCGGTGGTGCGTGTCTACAACCGCTGGGGCCGCCGCGACAACATGTACAAGGCGCGCATCAAGATCCTGGTGAAGGCCGAGGGCCCGCGTTTCGTCGAGGAAGTCGAAGCCGAGTACCGCGCGATCGTCGAGGTCGATGGAGCCCCCCACACCATCACGCAAGCCGAGTTCGACCGCGTCGCCGCGTCCTTCGTGGCCCCGGCTCTCGCGCAGGCCCGCGTGGCGCCCACCACCGCAAGCGATACCGACACCGACCCCGCCTTCCAGCGCTGGCTGCAGACCAACGTCGCGGCCCACAAGCTGCCCGCGCTGCGTGCGGTGACGCTGTCCTTCAAGCGCCTCGGACAGGCTCCCGGCGACGCCACCGGCGAGCAACTCGCGCAGGCGGCCGAGCTGGCCGACCGGTTCTCGGCGGGCGAGGCGCGCGTCACGCACGACCAGAACCTGCTGCTGCCCTGGGTACGCGAGTCCGACCTGCCGGCGCTGTGGCAGGCCGCCCGCAAGGCGGGCCTGGCCAAGGCCAACGTGGGCCTGCTCTCCGACATGATCGCCTGCCCCGGCGGCGACTTCTGCTCGCTGGCCAATGCCCGCTCGCTGCCCATCGCGGAAGCCATCACCCAACGCTTCCAGGACCTGGACGAGCTGCACGACATCGGCGAAATCGACCTGCACATCAGCGGCTGCATCAACTCCTGCGGCCACCACCACAGCGGCCACATCGGCATCCTGGGCGTCGATAAGGACGGCAAGGAGTGGTACCAGGTGACGCTCGGCGGCTCCGACGGCTCGCTGCTGTCGGGCGCGGCCGCGGCCGGCAAGGTGGTCGGGCCCTCGTTCTCCGCGGCCGAAGTGCCCGAGGTGATCGATGCCGTGCTCGACACCTACCGCCGCGAGCGCCGCAGCGCCGGCGACCGGGCCGAAACCTTCATCCAGACGCTGCGCCGCGTCGGGCTGGACCCCTTCAAGGCCGCCGCCAACGGCGCCCGGATCGCCGCGCAGGAGGTGGCGTGATGCAGATGCACCTGGAGCTTCTTCGTGCCGCCGACCGCGAGGCCGGTGACCTGGACGGGCGCGCTGAAATCGGCGTGCTGGTGCTGGCCAACGACGCTGACCCGCTGGAGGTGTCGCTCGAGGGCGTGCGGCGCATCGAGCTGCACTTCCCGAAGTTCAGCGACGGGCGCGCTTTCAGCCAGGCCTTCCTGCTGCGTCGGCGCCGTGGCTTCCAAGGCGATATCCGCGCCACGGGCGACGTGCTGATCGACCAGCTGGTGCAGATGCAGCGCACCGGCTTCTCCAGCGCGGAGCTGCGCGCCGACCAGGACATTGCGCGCGCGCAGCCCCAGTTCGACCGCTTTCCCGCGTACTACCAGGGCGATGCGGTGGCGCCGGAGCCGCTGTTCCGCAAGGCCGCCTGATGGGCGCCGCCGTCGATCAGCACGCCCGGCCCTCACCCCATTTCGAGGCCAAGCTCGCCCGCACCCGCGCCGTGCTGCACCAGGCCGCCAGCGAGTTCGCGCCGGTGACGCAGGCCTCCAGCCTCGGAGCCGAGGACGTCGTGATCACGCACCTGGTGAACGCGCTGGGTCTCGACATCCCGGTGTTCGTGCTGGACACCGGCGCGCTGCACCCCGAGACCCTCGCGCTGCTGGAGCGCAGCCGCGGTCACTCGCGCGCGCCGCTCACGGTCTATCGGCCGGTGCAGGAAAGCATCGTCGCCTTCGTCGCCCGGGAGGGCCAGGACGCCATGTACCGCAGCATCGCGCTGCGAAAAGCCTGCTGCCACATCCGCAAGATGGAGCCGCTGGCGCGGGCGCTCGAGGGACAGCGCGCCTGGATCACCGGCCTGCGGCGCGAGCAATCGGCCGCGCGCGCCGAGGTGCCGCACATCGACACCAGCGAGCCGCGCGCCAAGATCAGCCCGCTGTCCGACTGGACCTGGGGCGAGGTGTGGCACTACATCGCAACCCGCGGCGTCGATTACAACGCGCTGCACGACCAGTTCTATCCCAGCATCGGCTGCGCACCCTGCACCCGCGCCATCAGCCTGGGCGAAGACTTTCGTTCCGGGCGGTGGTGGTGGGAGCAGGAAGACCTCAAGGAATGCGGGCTGCATGTCAAGCCGCAGGCGAGCGATGGCGCTGAAGTGGGTTCTGCACGCGCGCGCAACGCCCGGGTCGATGCAGCACGCCCCGGGACGAACGGCCTGCAATCGCAGGAAGCGGCCGGCTGACGCGGCCCCGCACAAGAACAACCAACTACGAGCCGCCCAGGGAGAACAGCCCCGCATGAACGCACGCACGGAACCCCATCACCTGCTCACGCGCCTGAGCGACAGCCACCTCGAGGCGCTCGAAGAAGAAGCCGTCTTCGTGTTGCGCGAAGTCGCTGCCGCTTTCGAGCGGCCGACCCTGCTGTTTTCCGGCGGCAAGGACTCGCTCGTGCTGCTGCGCTGCGCCGAGAAGGCCTTCGGGCGGGGCCGCATTCCCTACCCGCTGCTGATGATCGACACCGGGCACAACTTTCCCGAGGTCACCGACTTCCGCGACCAGCGTGCGCGTGAGTTGGGCGCCGAGCTGATCGTGCGCAGCGTGGAAGACTCCATGCGCCGCGGCACGGTGCGCCTGGCCCACCCTGGCGAATCGCGCAACGTGCACCAGTCGGTCACGCTGCTCGAGGCCATCGACGAATTCCGCTTCGACGCGCTGATCGGCGGTGCCCGGCGCGACGAGGAAAAGGCCCGTGCCAAGGAGCGCATCTTCTCGCACCGCGACAGCTTCGGCCAGTGGCAGCCCAAGGCGCAGCGGCCCGAACTCTGGACGCTGTTCAACACGCGGCTGCAGACGGGCGAGCATTTCCGCGTGTTCCCGATCTCCAACTGGACCGAGCTCGACGTGTGGCAGTACATCGCCCGCGAACGCATCGCGCTGCCCTCGCTGTACTACGCGCATCCGCGCGAGGTGGTCGAGCGCAAGGGCATGCTGGTGCCGGTGACGGCGCTCACGCCGCCGCGCGAGGGCGAGCAGGTCACGGTTCGCAGCGTGCGCTTTCGCACCGTGGGCGACGTCACCTGCACCTGCCCGGTGGCCAGCACCGCGGCCAACGCTGCCGATGTCGTGCGCGAGACGATCTCCGCGCAGGTGTCCGAGCGCGGCGCCACCCGCATGGACGACCGGACGTCCGAGGCCTCCATGGAAAAGCGCAAGAAAGACGGCTACTTCTGATGACGACTCCCGCCAGCCCCTCACTCCTCGCGCGTGCGCCAGAGCCATCGATCGATCTGAACGCCGGCGCGCTTCGCTTCATCACCTGCGGCAGCGTCGATGACGGCAAGAGCACGCTCATCGGCCGCCTGCTGGTGGACAGCCGGGCCGTGCTGCAGGACCAGCTCGCCAGCGTCTCCCGCTCGGGTGAGACCGACCTCGCGTTGCTGACCGACGGGCTGTCTGCCGAGCGCGAGCAGGGCATCACCATCGACGTGGCCTGGCGCTACTTCGCCACCCCGACGCGCAAGTTCATCATCGGCGACACGCCCGGACACGAGCAGTACACGCGCAACATGGTCACGGCCGCTTCCGGCGCCGACGCCGCCGTGGTGCTGGTGGATGCGACCAAGCTGGACTGGCGCAACGCCGCCCTCGCGCTGCTGCCGCAGACCCGTCGCCACACCCTGCTCGTGCACCTGCTGCGCGTGCCCTCCATCGTCTTCGCGGTCAACAAGCTCGACGCCGTCGAGGATCCGCAGCGCGCCTTCGTGCACATTCGGGCCGCGTTGCAGGGCTTCGCCGACGAGGCTGGGGTGGCGGTGCGCGCAGTCGTTCCGATCTCCGCCCTGAAGGGGCACAACGTCGCCACGCCGGCACCCCACTGGTGCGGCTACGAAGGCCCGACGCTGCTGCAACTGCTCGAGCGCCTCGAGCTCACCCCCACCGCCGATGCCGAGGCATTCGCCTTCCCCGTGCAATGGGTCGAGAAGTTTCACGATTCGGCCGACACCTCGCGCGGGCGCCGCGTGTTCTGGGGCCGCGTGGCGGCCGGCACCGCCCGTTGCGGACAACGCGTGACCCTGCTGCCCAGCGGGCAGTCGGCCGTGGTTGCGCAAGTGCTGAGCCACGTGCGCGAGTCGCGTGATGTGCCCTCGGGACAGGGGGCCGGGCTGGTGCTCGACCGCGAAGTCGATCTGTCGCGCGGCGACTGGCTGCTGGCGCCCGACTCGGCCCAGCCCACCCGGACGCTGTCGGCCACGGTAGCCTGGCTCGACGACGAGCCGCTCGTTCCGGGCCGCACCTACTGGGCACTGCACGGCCACCGTTGGGTCAAGGCCAAGGTACAGCGGCTGGTGCACCGGCTCGACATCCACACCCTGGACGAGGTCGAGGCGGACCGCCTCGAGCCCAACGCGATCGGCCACGTCGAGCTGGCGCTGCAAGAGCCCTTGGCCACCCTGCCCTACTCCCGCGCGCGCGTGCTGGGATCGCTGGTGCTCGTCGACACCGCCACCCACAAGACCGCGGGCGCCGTGCTGGTTCGCGGCGGATAGGAGGCAGAGCGGCCACGAACGGGTGGCTCGGCGTCCGGAAACAGCCCGCAAACGCGGGGTGCATCCCTCGCCGGCGCCCTCTCGCCGCAGCCCCGCGCTTTAAAATCTCGGGTTTTCCCCCGGCATCAGAATCACAACATGACCCACGTCGTCTCCGAATCCTGTATCCGCTGCAAGTACACCGACTGCGTCGATGTCTGCCCCGTGGACTGCTTCCGCGAAGGCCCGAACATGCTGGTGATCGATCCGGACGAGTGCATCGACTGCGCGGTGTGTATTCCCGAATGCCCCGTCAACGCCATCTATGCAGAGGAAGACCTGCCGGCGGACCAGATGGCCTTCACCAAGCTCAACGCCGACCTGGCCCGCGCGCCGGGCTGGAAGAGCATTACCAAGCGCAAGCCGGCGCTGCCGGATGCCGACGAATGGAAGGACAAGGCGGGGAAGATTTCCGAACTGGTCCGCTGAACACATCATGGAAGTGCAACTGAACCGAGAAGTCCTCAAGACCGCGGCCGCGCATGACGGCCCGATCGAAACCGATGCCGTCATCATCGGCGCAGGTCCCGTGGGCCTGTTCCAGGTGTTCGAGCTCGGCCTGCTGGAGATCAAGGCGCATGTGATCGATTCGCTCGCCTATCCCGGCGGACAGCCGATCGAGCTGTACCCGGACAAGCCGATCTACGACATCCCGGCCATCCCGGTGTGCACCGGCCAGGAACTCACCGACGCACTGCTCAAGCAGATCGAGCCCTTCGGCGCCACCTTCCACCTCGGCCAGACGGTGACCGCCGTCCAGCGCCAGAACGACGGGCGCTTCTTCGTCGAGACCAGCAAGGGCACGCAGTTCCTTACCAAGACCATCTTCATCGCGGCCGGAGTCGGCGCTTTCGAGCCGCGCCTGCTCAAGGTCGATGGCCTCGACCGCTTCGAGGGCGAGCAGCTGTTCTATCGCGTCAAGAACCCGGCCGACTTCGCCGGCAAGAACCTCGTGATCGTCGGCGGCGGCGACTCCGCCCTCGACTGGACGCTGAACTTCACTGCCGAAGGCCCGAACAAGGCCGAGAGCGTCATCCTGGTGCACCGCCGCGACGGCTTCAAGGCGGCACCCGCCTCAGTCGCCAAGATGCGCGAGCTGTGCGAGCAGTACGAAATGCAGTTCATCGTCGGCCAGGTCACCGGCTACGAAGAACAGGACGGCCGCATGACCGGCGTGAAGGTCACCGGCGGCGACGGGGTCACGCGGGTGGTGCCGCTCGACGTGCTGCTCGTCTTCTTCGGCCTGTCGCCCAAGCTCGGTCCGATTGCCGACTGGGGCCTCGACATCGAGCGCAAGCAACTGGTGGTCGATACCGAGAAGTTCTCCACCAACGTGCCCGGCATCTTCGCGGTGGGCGACATCAACACCTACCCGGGCAAGAAAAAGCTGATTCTCTCGGGCTTCCACGAATGCGCCCTGGCGGCCTTCGCGGCGGCCCCGATCATCTTCCCCGACAAGGGCAAGATCCACCTGCAATACACCACCACCTCGCCCAAGCTCCACAAGGTCCTGGGCGTCGAGACGCCGGTGTTCGACTGATCTTGCGAGCACCGCAAGCAGCCGCGCCCACCACGTCGAAAATATCTGCTGAGTTCGGCGAGCCCCCTCTCAAAACGCCTCGAAAAGCTGTCTATAATCTAAGGCTTGTTCCCCGATAGCTCAGTCGGTAGAGCGCCGGACTGTTAATCCGTAGGTCCCTGGTTCGAGCCCAGGTCGGGGAGCCAAAATGTCAAGCGCAGGTACTGCAAAGTGCCTGCGCTTTTGGCTATAAAGTTCCTGATCTGCCAGCGTTTTTTCTGGACTCCGCTAGTCCGCCGGTTTTTCCGGCTTCTTTCGGAGATTCATATGAACGTTCAGCAGAAATTCGCGGATGAGGCGATTCCTAGCGCCAACGCCGCTTCTCTCGCTCAGCGCCTGAAGGCGCTGGCCGTGCGCCCTCAGGAGCTGAAGGTGCGCGACTTGATTGATCGCTACATGGCCGTTTACGCTGGTGCCGACACCACGCGCGCGCAGCGATTAGCTGCGTGGACGGCCCTGATCGGCGATTTCAGCCTTGAACAAGTTGACAGCGACCTGATGCACGCCGGCCGGTCCGAACTCGCGAGTCAGCCGGCTCTTGTGTACTTGGGCCTCGACTATCAAGGGCGTCGCATCTTCCGGGCCAAAGGTCGTGCGAAGACAAAGACCCCGGCGACGCTCAACCGCTATATGGTCGCAATGGCGGCAGTGTTCACATGGGCCATCGAGGAACGACTGGCACCGCGAGGCTGGATACATCCCTGTCGGGGCATCAAGCGGCTTCCCGAGCCCGACGGTCGGGTCCGGTTTCTGGACGAGGCTGAGCGCGTCCGCTTATTCGACGAATGCAAGGCCTCTAAGTACCCTCGGCTGTATGCCTTGGCTTTGATGGCGATGCTCACGGGGGCGCGAAAGGGGGAGCTTCTAGCGCTCCGCTGGCGGCAGGTCGATCTGGACACTGGCGTCGCGCTGCTTGGGAAGACCAAGAACGGCGACCGCAGGACTTTGGTGCTTCTGCCACAGCTTGTCGAGGCACTGAAGCCATTTGCAGGTGATCGCGATCGCTACGTTTTTGGCTCCGTGGCGAGTCGATATCAGTTGCCAGCGCGAATGGATTCCGCGTGGCGGGACGCTGTTGCTCGCGCTCAGATCCGTGACTTCAAGTTCCATGATCTCCGCCACTGCTGTGCATCCTACCTTGCCCAAGCTGGGACGCCGTTGAACGTCATCGCGGAAGTCCTTGGCCATAGAAAACTTGATATGAGTAGACGCTACGCGCACTTGACCACACAGACAAAGGCAACAGCCATGCGCCATGCACTTGCAGCGATTGGCTCAGTCGAGACTTAGAACCGACCAGTCTGCGTGCTTTCGCCGTTGTATTACCTGGCGCCCTGTGATCCTGAGGTCTTATGGATCCTGGAGGACTGGGTGCGAACTCAAGGTTTGCACCTGTTCACGGTGGCCTGCCGAAGGGAGTTGGCAGCTCTGATCGGTGACGCGCGGGCCGTCTCACTCATCGAAGCAGACTGCACGATCTCTGATTACGGAGACGCAGCGGAGCACAAGCGCCACAGAGCGAGAGTCTTGAAGCGGCTCCAGGACAGTGGCACCAAGCTTCCTCCCGGTAAGAAGCCGCGCCCTGAAATGAAGGCTATGGTTGGCTCGGTCGTCGGAATCATGGTCGCTTTTGGCATGCAGGTGGGCTCTGGCGAGAACTCGAAAATGGTTCAAGCTCTCCGGGCGATAGCCTCCGAGCTCGACATGCGCGGCGACCCGCGCGATGAGCTTCGACGGATCATCAAGTTAACCAAGTCGTTACAGGCCCGGGATCAAGCAAGACACGCGGCCCACCTTGCGGCTTTGGAGGAGTTCGTGAAGGCATTCCGATAGTTGGTTGACAAAAAGCGGGCGTATATCCCCCCCGAACTCATCAATGAGTTGCCACAGTTGAACTCTGCCGGTGTCTAGGAAACCACGGGATCCCCCGTGGGACGCTGCGCAGATCAAGGAACAACATGGCCTCAAAGCACACTCAGGAAAGCGAGTCCGAGCGGGTGCGCGCAACTGACGCACCACCACTTCTTCGGGACTTCAGACCGGTAGCGGCACTCTGGGAAGGCGACGCGCCGCCCTACCCGTCGCAGCAATCAGCACTGTGGGCGATCCGTCAGCTGCGCGGAGCTCTTGCCGAAGCGGGAGCTATCGCGCTGCACCGCGGTCGGACGTTTATTCACTTAGACCGGATGGCGGTGGTCGTTGAACGAGACGCGCTGGATAAGGCGCGCAAACGCTACTGCAGGAGCTGACCAAGTGTCAGCTGCGAACACGAGCTCGCTGTTGGCAAATTCGCAGGCAACAGGCATTCTCTGCCCTGCGTTTTGCTCTGTGCCGTAGCCCCATGAGACCGAAAAGCAGGCGAGCTAACCAGTGAACTTTTACAAGCATCACCTGGGCGACTATTCAGCGGCGACTGCCCATCTGACCTGGAACGAAGACTGCGCATATCGTCGCCTGCTGGACGCCTACTACAAACGTGAGCAACCCATCCCCTCCGACGTCGGTGCTGCGTGTCGCCTTGTACGTGCGACGACGGCGTCCGAGAAGAAGGCTGTGGCAGCAGTCCTCGAGGAGTTCTTCGATCTGGAGGATGACGGGTGGCACAACCGGCGGTGCGACGCCGAGATCGCGGCCGCTTCCCTACAAGCCGAGACCAATAGACGTATTGCTCAGGACCGAGAGGCGAACCGGCGTGCACGTGTAGCGCACGAACCGACCACGAACCGTTCACGCCCGCAGGTGTCTGCCGTTCACCTCTCCAGACTCCAGACGCCAGACTCCAAAAGCCACACACATGCGGGGCTCCCCCGCAATGGGGTGGATTCGACGGGCATTTCGGAACAAGTCAGTGTGTGTTTTGAGGGACTTACTAAGGAAAAGCAAGAAGTCGTTCGGGGCATTGTGGACGCGCTAAACCAGGCGCAAGTAACGGGCGCTGACCTGAATCACCCCAGGCTGCTCGTGCAGGTTCTGAAAGGAGCTTCGGCGGAGCAGTACCGGCGGGCCGCTCACGATGCGAGCAGGAAGGGAAAAGGTCTTGAGTACGTGCTGGGCATAGTCCGCAACCAGCTCGAGGCCGCTGAGTCCGACGCACGCGAACTCCCAAGCGCGCCGCGACCGGCCCCACCAGTAGCAAGCACGCCCTCACCACAGCCGCTCACTCCCGAACAGCTCCAGCTGAATAAAGAGAGGGCGGCTGCAGCACTGGCGCTCGCGAAGAAAACACTAGCCAGGTCCCTGCATCAGGCGCCGACCTCTGCCCCCATATAGGTACTTCTGCCGTGAAGCGCTTGCGGGTAATTCGACCCCCATGGAAAACCTAGCGACTATATTTTTCAACTAGTTGACAGTTGACAAGAACCCCGAATGAGGAGAAGTGACCAATGATCAGCGATCGCGAACTTGCATACGAGAAGTGCTTCCGCCCAGTCGCCCATTACTACTGTCCATCCGAGGCTCCTGGCCTCAGAAAGGGAACCGAAAAGTTGGTCGCGATGATAATCGCGTGGGAAGCTGACGAAAGCGGCGTACTGCTGGAGTGGGACACCGAACGTCTGGCGGATCTGTGCCGCCTTTCGCCTCGTACGTTCCGGCGCTATGTGAGCGTGTTGTTCGACACAGGCTGGCTAATCGATCAAACTGCAGAAGCAGGAACGCGTATCTGCATCGATCCTCAATGGCTACAGAGCTTGCCGCCTGTGCCGAGCAACCCGTACAACTCGCCTCGCCGATAGCGACGGAAATCCTGCAGACCGACGGATGAACGATCCGTCGATTATCGGCTGTTAACGCGACAGCGGAAGACATTGGATGCGAGCCTCGTTAGGTGGCTGCCGGGTGATCCAGCGTCGGGAAATTCACTCGCCCGTTTACTATCACAACGGTGCGGTCAGCCTGCAGCCTCTCCAGCACCGCAGTGACCTCACCGTCGGACAACTGCTTGTTGAATAGCGCATCCACGGCGCTGCGAAGCCCCTTTTCTGAACGCGGCTTGGGAACAAGCAATCCTTGCAGCTTCGCGAAGACGAGGGTTGCGCGCTCTTGTGGTGACTTGGCCTGCGCCGCCTTGACAGCTGGAATGGACTCGATATCTGGCCAACGCGCGGAGAATATGTCGTGCTCTTTCAAATGCTCAACGAGCGGACCAAACCCATTGTCTCTGGAAATAATGTGGAAGAAGACGTCAGGATCGGCTGCTGCGAGTTTGCCGATGTAGTACGCGATGTGGAAGTCGAGCGCGTTTCGGCCCACCCCGGAGATCTTCACGAATTCTGCTCGCTCGCCAAGCCTATGAATGCGATCCACGACTTCAAAGGGCAACTTGTTCTGAGTAGCCCCGACAAATACCAGCACTCTGAAGTACACCGGCGCGAGCAGATCGAAGGACTCTGGCTGCACGCTCTCCCAGTCCACCATGACTATGTTGGTGCGCATCGGCCTCAGATCCTCATCCGCGCGAAGCTGCCCGTAACTGCAAGTCCGCAGCAGTGAGCGAAGGCATTGTCACTGACAGCGAATCTCAAATTGTCGGTCGCGGGCCTGCTTGCGCTCCGACCTAATCCGGTCGTGCAGCTGGGCACCTTGTGGCTGACGTGCCAGAGCATCCAAATGCGTAACTCGAGCATCGAGCGCCTTGCATTCGCTCTGCCGAGCAGCATGAATGTTGACTTCATTTGACATCAAGCGATGTTGGGGCTGACGGTTCCCGTTCCGCTGCTGTTCCGCCAAGGCGACCTGCTGGTCCCACGGAATACCGTCGGGCACACTCACGATGCTCTCGATAAGCGCGTTGTGTTGATTGCAGTGCGCCTGCGCCCAAAAAGTCCCGCCGTTGTAGGCTTTGCAAAGGTAAATGGATCCCGAATGCGCTGCAGCCATGGGCAGCAGTAGCAGAAGTCCGAAAAACTTCATACGCCCTCCAAGAGCCCGAACTCTACAGCAGCCGAGACGACGGCTCCTGACCGAAAGTGGGCCGCTGCATTTACCAGGAGCCAAGCGAGGACGACAGTCGGACTGGACGGATTCGTTGTCTGAACGCCTATGGCGACTGGCGGATGAACAATCCGGCGATTGCGAGGCCTTTCGACTAAAGGCCGACATTCGCTTCCAGTCCAGTCAAAGAAGGCAGCTGGCCACCTTCGAGGATCAGTAGTGAACGAGGGGCTGACGATCAGCTGCCGAGTGAAGCCTTGACCCCCACAGGTGCTTGCGGCATGAGCGGGCGTAGCCCCGCCCACCAGCACGGCGGTCTGGGTGATGTTCGCGCGACGATTTGACGGTCACTCGCGCCGAAAGCAGCGGCGGAAACTTTCGTAGGCGCAGGCGGCCACCTCGATGAGCCGAAAGGGAAGCGACGACGCTGCAGCTATTCCTGTGGACCTAGTTGATCAGACCTGCGCCTAGACGTCATGCCACCTTCGGGCGCTCGGCCGCTCTCAGGCATCCGAGGTCGGTGTCGCCAGCCGTCCGCCCGACGGTGGGCGGATGCGTCCCATCGCAGGTGCAAAGCGACCTCGACCAGAGCATTGAGCCTAGCTATTTGAGCACCGGTGTCTCACCGATTTTCTTCTTCTGGCCTGAGCGCCGCCTTGAGCTGCTCGTTCATCTTAGTCAGTGCTCTGACCTGCTCCTCCGCTCGAATCTGAACTGTTCGAAACAACAACCACGCCAGGACCACTACGCCAAGTGAGCCGATGATGAAATGCACCAGTTCCAAGGTCACTGCATAGCCTTTTTGTCAGGTTTAGCCATCTTCGCCTTCAACCTCAACGCATAGAAGTTGCCTGCCCGCAGGAGGTCCGCCATGCGAGCCGCCAATTCGCCTGGATGCGTTGAGGCGTTTTGCCTGCACCACGCCTGGTGCTCAGACCACTGCCGGCGATCGCTGGGTCGTCGGCTGCTCTCGTCCATAACGGCGCTCCTGATGCCTTCGCCGGAGCGTACTGCATCCGGCGGTCGGGTGACAGATGCGACACCGAGCCGCCATGCTAGTTCTGCTAAGTCGGGCAGGTGTAGCGGAAGCCAATCCTCCAAAAGCGCGGGTCTCAGGAGGACGGGAAACTGCGGCCTTGCAGACTCGGGAACCAAGAGCATCCGGCCACCCTGCCCGGTTTCGCCAAACAGGAACAGCAATCGGAACTCACTCCGTGTCAGCCGTCGCCGAGGAATGAGCCAAGTCGGCTCTTTACAGCGACCTCGAAGAGTCGATACGTAGACCTGAAGGCAAAGCGCGTCATTCACCACTATGGTGTTTCGCCGCATGTGCGTCACCACCTTGCAGCCTTGACCGCTAAGCAAGCTCGCTACTAGTGCGACGTGCTCCTGAGTCGTCGCCTTTGTCTTCCGCTCGCGCGAGAGGGAAGACAGCCTAACTGCTCCAGGGTCGCGCCCAAGTAGGGCATAGGCGGCCTCCATGCTGCCAAAGGCGTTCCAATACGCGTCTGAGGAGGCGCATCCTGCAGCCTGAAGGTCCGGCGCCGTCAATGCGGGGTTGCGCCGAAGGGCGACTGACAGCTCGTCGAGCAGTCGCTGAGGATTCCTGCGGGAAGCTCCCCTTCTCCGATGCTTCTGCTGAACCTTCTCCCATATCTCTCTGCTGATGATTGGTTCGATCAAGCCATCAAAGCGCACATGGCGCTCCGGCGGTGCAGGAACTTCGCCCTCAGGTGTCTGCATCTGCTTGCCCCACACATAGTCCCCCATGAGGGTCTCGTGCGTTATGAGGCGGTGGAGAAAGTGATCCGTGAACTCGACTCCTGACCGAGTGCGATACCCCTCCGCGTTTAAGCGAACAGCGAGCTGCGACACGCCGATGTCAGTGTCGGCATAGAGCTGGAAAATTCGCTGCACCAGAGCGACTTCAGCATCGCCAGCGGGGACCAGCCGCACGCGATCAGATTGAATGGCTTTGCGCTCCCCCCTGCCGAGGGTCGTCCGTTGGAGGCCATCTCGAGTGACCGCCTGCCGCACCAACCCTAAAGCAGGTCCGCCGCCGGCCGAAAACCCTTGCTGAATTACTCTAACTTGCCCAGCACGGACCTTCACGCCGAGCTCCCTGCTGTACTCCGCCGCCATAGCGCGCTTCATGTTCTTGAGAAGAACGGCCATCGGACCCGCCTCCTGATCGAACGACTCCGCCACGTAGACGACCTTCACGCCAAACAGGCGGCAGTGATAGTCGTAGTAGGCGGAAGCGTCCGTGTTCTGAAATCGTCCCCAACGGCTCACGTCGTAGACAAGAACGGCAGAAAACGGACACCGCGGGTCCATGACGTCCCTCACAAGCTGCCGCATCCCGCTTCGATTGGCTATGCGAAGGCCGCTCTTGGCCTCGTCCTGGTACGTGGCGACGATCTCAAGACCATGCGCAGCCGCGTAGCGCTCTATAGCTGTCTGCTGCAGCCCAATCGATAGGTCCTGCTGATCGGTGGACATGCGCAGGTATTGCGCTGCTTGCTTATGGCGAAGGTGGACGTGCATCCCCATTACGTAACGGAAACTCTGCGCCAGTTCCCGTGGATGGAAGCACCTCCGGCGCCTGCGAAACCCCACTCGCCCAGCCAACACTTCCGGTCGAAGAGTCCGCCGGCGACCATCGGCACGCTGAGTAGCTGGGTACAGCTACTTGAAGAGGGTGTGCTGGGCGACTTAGTCTGTGCTAACGAAGGCTGTCAATTCGGCTTACAACCGGAGTGAAGCCGACCGCCGACTGCAAGCCGATGTCAGCTCCTGCCCGAGAGCGGCCCTCACATCGCGCAAGCGTGTTGCGTCCGCTCACCGAGTCCTGGTGCCGACCAGAGCCGCCGCGCCGCAGCACGCGCGTTTTGCTGCACCGACTTGGCTCACCGCTTGCGACCGAGGATCGCTCGCATCGCTAGCCAGACTTCAATGGACGTGATCTTCGAAGCCTTTCCTTCATTGGCGGGGAAGAGCCTGCCGGGAGTGTGCGGAGATGGCAGCCACCCACTGTCCAAAAATTCCTCTGCTTGGCCCTGTACTTCTTCCGGCGAACGACGGCGCATTCGGAGACGATACTGAACCCCGAAGCGGCATTTCGCCGGGGCTTTCCCCTACAACAGAGACACTGCCTCCGTCCTTTCGGGGGATGCGCGGCCTGGCTACCCTACAGCAGACGCCTGTTCATGGCCGGGAACTGTCGTCCGCGCCCCCCGCCGCTTCGTCGAGAGAAAGCAGCAGGCTCCTCCGGTGTCGCCACGCGACATCTCCGGCCTCGAGGGCCGACTGAGGGTTCAACGAGAGGGGTCGACCGCTCCGACTTACCTTGGCTACCGGTGCCTGTGTGGCAAACGACGCAGGTGCCTGCGCCAAAAAAAGAGGCAACTCCGCGGGAAGCCTTGTCAACCGGGCCATTCGGAAGCACACGAGCAAGTTCGCCACAGACTTGTCCACAGCAGCTGTGGGTAGTGTTTGACACGGTGGAGCCTTGAGGCGCGGGGTATGTGGCCACCGTCGATTTGAAGGCCCTGTCCGCGTATCAGCGGACTGGGGAACGGCCGCTCCTCCGTCTTGTCCGTCATGCAACGATCGCTCGAGATGGTTGGCTGGCTGAAGACCACACGGTATTCGGCCGGATCTACGATAAAGGCACCCAGGTCAAGGAGCTTGTGGTGCAGCGCAGAAAGGCTCAGTCCGATAGCCTCCACCCCGGCCCGCCGGCCCGCCGGCCCGCCGGCGATATTCAAGTGGATGTGGGCAGACTCGAGACTTGCCGGCATGCCCACTCGCAAGTCGAACCCGCACTGCCCCTACAGAGGCGCGTCACACCACAAGCATCTGCCAATTCGAAGCTGAGCCTGGAGGTTCAGAGTGCATGCATTCCCCGATCTCACAGGCGCAGATGCTTCGCGGCTTTGCAAGCGGCGGGCACCCCTTTGTCAGTACTGGCCCTTCCGCGCCCGCTCCCCTTTCCAGGCCCGAATCCTCCGAATGGTCAGAAAGTTCAAACTCTCGATATTTCTTTGGCGGCATGCGAAATCGTACCAACAATGAGAACGGATCGTTTGGCTTCGCTGGCAGAACTGCACGGGCACCACCCGTCCGGCGTAGGGCCCTTAAAGCACCGCTCAACGGTGCGAATCCCGTCTGACGTGGTCCACGCCCCCGTCATCGCCCGCTGGCAGGTCCTACAACGCCGCCTGCGGACCACAGCCACCGGCTGCTCCTGGCCGGATTCAGACATGTTGGATCAGAAGGCCTTGAGCGCGGCAGCCAACGCTAGCGCAGAAGCCCGTGGAAAGCGAAGGATCGCGTCTGGGCTGTCCGATCGCGGTGAGCGTCAGCTAGAACTGCGATCTGAGCGCGTCCCGCCGGTGGTGGCGGAACCGACCACCAGCGGCCAGCATCAGCATTGAAGCTCAAACTGAGCGTCGCGAGCCCGCCGTCTCCGGGAAGCGAGATGGTCTTGCTCACTTGGCGGCAATGCTTGCCGTGCACGGGCGTCAATCCGACGGATCTCTTGATCGAGAGCGGCACACTGGTCTTGAACACGGCCAGCCCCGTCGATACGCTCCGTCGTTGCGGCTGACGTCACGTTCGTTGCCGGCCGCCCAGTTGCATGAGGCGCCGGGGAACGAGGCACGCCTACGTGTTCCGCCACGTTTGTTCCACTGTCGATGTCAAGCCGGGTACCGCTCCCGACCCTGCAATCCTCATCTGAGTACGTCACGGCACCGTTCACCACGCACTTAATCACCACGGTCATGGACCGCGTGGTCCCTGGGGAAGTCGTTATAGGACCGGCGGGAGCTTGTTGCACCTGATACCGCTGCAGCGCTTCGTTGCTTTCCAACCAACGGTACACCTGAGCAGGCGGTTCATGCCGCGGAAGGACGTGCGGCGGCGGAGAAACGTGCTTCTGTATCGACCGGGTGTCCCGCTGCAATTCCCACCACGCGAACAGCTTGAAGAACCCGTAAGCCACGGTGATCCAGAACAAAGTAGCCCAGACCCACGACTCGAAAAACGATGCAATCACCCTTGGAAGCCAACGAGCCTTGTACGTTCTTCTATGACGCTCGTGCATGTAATCGCGGTCAGCTAGTCCCATGTATCTCCTCACGCTCCTTCGCAAGCATAGCAAGCGAACACTCGCCGCCCGCCGCCCGCCGCCAGTGTCTAGCCGCCCCGATCGTACATAGGTCTGTTTCCTACCGAATCCAGCCGTATGCAATGCCCAAGTAGCCTGCGACCTCGCGGACGCGAGCGCTGACGAGTTGGCCCTCTTCAAGAACCGGAGAGCAATGCGCGCGGAGAATCGGCTTGCGCCGTCTGCGTCTAGGGCAACATTGCATGCGCCCGAGCGGCTGGAGATCCGCTTGTAATGTTTATCGAACAACGTTGTCCTTGAGCGCGGGGTCGAGAGTGTGGCGAGTTGCCGGCCAGGGTCGGATGACAGGCGAGCCTGTCACACCTCCGAACCTCGACGGAGGCCAGCTGGTCTTGACCAGAGGTACGCTCCCCCGGGAGAGGAAGAAAAACGCAACACGCAGAAGGAGGTGAGCAGCAATTGCCTTCTGGTTCATGGTGCCGCTTGCGAGTTCGCCCAGTACCAGAGCCACGCCCCCGTCAAGATAATTTCGGCGAACTGGTGTCGGAAAGACTCCTCGCCTACTCGCGCAGCGAGTGAAAGCGCGCTTCTGTGCTCACTTGGCTGAATCAGCATCGACCGGCGCGCAATCGGCGCCGGAGGCTCTCACGCGAGGAGGTGGACCTCCAACACAAGTTCCGGGGAGCAAGTATGCGCTCGACTGCTTGAGGCTTGTTCGGCCGCTCCTGGCCGAGAGCGGCCGCCCGGCTTCCACTACTGGCCGCTCATGGGGCGATGCGGCGAATCTGGTCGTTCCATGTGTCTGCGACGAAGATGCTTCCATCGCGTCCAACAGTTAAGGCTTCTGGATTGAAGAAGCTTGCGCTGAGAGCCGCGCCATCCAAGTTGCCCAGGTCTCCACTGCCGGCCAGCGTGGTGACGACCGCGGCCGGACTGATTTTTCGAATGCTGTTGTTGTAGCTGTCCGCCACGTAGATGTTGTCTGATTCATCGATCGCTAGGCCAGCAGGTGCAAGAAACTTCGCAGCAGCCCCAACTGCGTCTATCAGCGTAGCCGTCGTCGCGGCTCCACCCGCAAACGTCGTCACCAGGCCTCCAGCTGTGATCTTCCTGATGCGCTCTGCGGTGTAGTCCGAGACAAACAGATTTCCTTTCGAGTCGATGACGATACCCGAGGGTTTGTCGAATCGCGCAGCAGTTCCCGTGCCGTCCAGAGTCCCGAACGTCGATGTTCCCGCCAACGTGGTGACCACCCCATTCGGCGCAATCTTGCGGATCCTGTAGTTTTCTGTATCGGCCACGTACAAGTTCCCGTCCGGACCGACAACCACACCCCTGGGCCCCCGGAATGAAGCCGAATTTCCGGTTCCATCCGAATCCCCCTCGGCGGTGCTTCCGGCGACGGTCGTCACCGTCGCCGCTGGGGTGATCTTACGGACGCTGTTGCCGTCGGTCAGATAGAGATTGTCACTTCCATCGATGGTCATTCCCCACGGCTCGACAAAGCGCGCAGAAGTGCCTTGCCCATCGACCAGACCGCACGCAGTAGAGCCCGCGAAGGTCGTCACGACGCCGGAAACAGAGATCTTCCGAATGGAGCAGTTCCCGGTGTCGGCGACATATAAGTTGCCGCTGCTGTCGGAGACCACCCCGCGCGGTCGGTTGAACCTGGCGGCCGCCCCTGACGCGTCAATGCTTCCATAGGACGGAGCACCGGCGAGGACGTTGGTCGATCCAGTTCCTGTGTCGATCGACTGGACGCGGTTATTCCAGGTGTCAGAAACATAGAGGCGCCCATTTCCATCGACCGCAATGCCGAAGGGCTTGCTCGCGGTCTGCCATGCGCTGTTGAACACCGGCAGCTGGCGGACGATATCGGGGGCACCGACCGCAGTTGTCATGGGTCCAGGAAATGCTAGCCGCAGCAATGAGCCTCGCATGAGGCTGACGTAGAAATGGCCGGTCCGGTTATCGACCGCCACGTTAGCGACATCGCCGAGGCCAGTCGCCAGCGTTGTAACAACGCCAAGTGGAGTGATCTTCCTGATGGACTGGTTGTTGGTGTCGGCCACGTACACGTTGCCGGAAGCATCGACGGCGAGGCCTTTCGGGTTGCTGAACGATGCGGAAATGCCGCTGCCATCTGCCGACCCGCGTACAGCGAAATTGCCTGCCAGGGTAGTCACAACTCCCGCCGGCGTGACCTTTCTGATCTGGTTATTGCCAGTGTCTGACACGTACACGTTGCCGGAACCGTCTACAGCGATGCCTTCGGGTTGGCTAAAACCAGCGGATGTCCCGGTGCCGTCCCTCGCCATGGCAAGGCCCGTCCCCGCCAGCGTCCTCACAGAACCATCGGGAGAAATCCTTCTGATCAGGTGATTGCCAGTGTCAGCGACATAGACGTTTCCAGCGCCATCGACAGCGACACCGAACGGACCCCGAAATGACGCAGTTAGCCCGTCACCATCGCTGGACCCAGGAACTCGGGAGCCCGCAATGACCGTCACCCCTCCCGTGGGCGATATTTTCCGGATCTGGTTGTTGCCCGTGTCGGCAACATAGGCGGCCCCGACACCATCAACGGCAATCCCCATGGGGTGATACAGGGAGGCTAGGTTTCCTGTGGCATTGACTGCCTGAGCGCCACCTCCGGCAACCGTACTGACCATTGACTTAGCCGGGACGGCCTCCGGCGTGGATGGTGCATCCGCACCACCAGCGTTTCCGCTGGCACCCCCTCCTCCGCAAGCAGTGATCAGAGCCAAGGACGAGATGGCGCATAGGTACTGGAAATACTTCATTTCTTTATTGGACTGACGTTCGCCGAGCGCGACCGCCCTCGACAGCCTGGCAACCATACTCCAAGGAATACCGCAGCCCAGAGTGGAAACCGGGCCTCGCAAGCGCTCTCGGAAGAGCATGTCGCTTAGAAGCGTCGAAAGATGAGGTTTTTGCACGTCGGCTTCGAAGTGTGTGGAGCGAGCAGGTCTGGTGCTGGCCAGGAACCTGACATTGAGCAGGCAACCTCGTCATCGGCGGCCATCGGCCGCGTTCTAGGCGTTGACCCGCGGTTAAGGATGGACAGCAACCAGGGTGAACGCGACCTCGCGATACGTAAGGTCGCTCTGCACGAATTGCATAACGTGCTAACCTGCGGCCTGCTAGACGTTGAACAGATCGTCGCTCTTCAAGGCATTACTTTCTCCCTCCCGCGGACTTGCACCCCGCCGCGTCGTTGTCTGAATCCCTCTCGATGTTCTTTGGCGTTGCGCATCGCGCGGCATGCCGCCGCGCGGCACCTTCCTCAATGGAGACATCATGGAAAACAAGCTTTACGTGGGCAACCTGCCCTACACCTTCAGCGACGACGACATGTATCGCACTTTCGGTGAGTTCGGGTCGGTCAGCAGCGCCAAGGTCGTTATGGACCGCGACAGCGGTCGGTCAAAGGGCTTTGGCTTTGTCGAGATGAGCACGGCCGCTGAAGCCACTGCCGCCATCAAGGCCCTGCATGGTCGGGACTTGGGCGGCCGCGACATGGTCGTGAACGTCGCCAAGCCAACGGAGGCGCGTGCCCCCCGCGCTGGCGGCTACGGCGGCAACCGCTACTGATATTCGCGCAAGCGTTCCGACAGGTCGCTTCGCCCGCAATACGCCCGACCGCTGCAGCCGCTTTCGTGCCGGGCCCCAACAACTTGCGCGCACTGGCCCGACTCGTGCGGTCACGCAATCCTGGATGCAGACGATCATGCTACATCTCCCTTGCATTGATGGTCTGCTCGACGCAGATCCGATGTCCAGGCGTCCAACTCCGGTTCGCCTACCCGCCTCCGGTGCGCACTGCGCGCCCTCATTGAGAAAGGCTCTTCCATGAGCAGCAAAATCTACGTGGGCAACCTGCCCTACTCCGTGACCGACTCCATTCTGGAAAGCAACTTTTCCGAGTTCGGCAGCGTTTCTTCCGCGAAGGTCATGATGGATCGTGAAAGTGGACGCTCCAAGGGGTTTGGTTTTGTCGAAATGGCCTCTGCGGAAGTTGCGCAGGCTGCCATCAAGGCGCTGGACGGCATGTCGGTTGATGGACGCTCGATCACCGTGAACCTGGCCCGCCCTCGTGAAGAAGGCCGCGGCACGGGTGGCTACGGTGCAGATGGTTTCAGGGCAGCCCAGCGAGCGGACGTTGGCTATGGCAACGGCGGCTACGGCGGTGGTCGTTACTGACGCGAGTCGCTTCAGCAAGAACCGGATCCGCCAGTTTTTTTGAGTCGGGCGAACTGAAAGGTGTTCTTGAGCGGTGAATCTTCCGCTCGCGCGAGCAGGTCGATCAGCAGGGCGACGGAAAGTCCAGTAGCGGCGCGACCGTTCATGCGGCGCAGGATTCTCGGTAAACGCCCATTGTTGATCTTGGCGCTTCGGCGAGAACGGCCGCGGGGTATAGGCCCGCGGCCCGCAAGCGAACATGGCTGCTTCCGGCCGGAAGCAGACATCAGCTGGCGGACTCGCAATCCGGCGGCCGTAAATGCTGCCGCCGGGGGATGCTGGATCGAATCCTCCTCGCCGAGTGCCTCGTAGAACGCCCTGAGGTGCTCGAATCTCACATTAATTCCTCGGTCGCTCAACGCAGCGTCCCTCGCGGAGTGCAGTCTCTTGATGATTAGTCGTTTGTCTGCTGGACGACCTACGTGCGTTTGCCGTGACAATTCGGACATAGCGCAACGATGTTCTCCTCCCCGTCTAGGCTATGAAAGTCCTCCTCTCGACTCATCGGCACATGATGGTGCGCCTTTAAATAATCTGCTTGGCGCGCTTGGGCTAAGGCCAGTTCCCGAAAGGCAACCTCGGGGTCTCTGGCGAACGCTCCTTAGCCATGCCGCGGAACCTTGGGCGGTTTTGGTGGCTGCCCCCTTGGTAGGATCGACGCTGTCTTCAGCGTTCCCTGCCGGCCCGGTGCAAGACCAGCGTGATGGGCTCAAGCAGGTATTCGAGGGCCGTGCGCGCCTCGCCGGCGATGAACACCTCGGCCGGCATGCCGGCCTGCAGGGACAGGCGCCCGGCCTTGGCCAGTGAGTTGGCCTCGGCCTCGATGTGGACCACGTAGTAGGGCTGCTGCGTTTCGCGCTGCAGCAGGCGGTCGGCCGACACGTAGAGCACCGTGCCTTGCACCATCGGCGTGGTCAGCGCGTGGAAGGCGCTGAAGCGGATATTCGCCGTCTGCCCCTGATGCACGCGGCGCACGTCCTCGGGGCGGATCTGCGCCTCCACCACCAGCCGCGGGTCGGCTGGCACGATGTCAGCCACCGGCTCGCGCGGCGAGATCACGCTGCCCGGGCTGGTGTAGCGCAGGTTCATCACCTCGCCAGCGGCGGGCGCCGTGATCACCTGGCGACGCGAAGCGTCGGCCGGCTTGCGCAACTCCTGGTCGATCTCGGACAGCCGCAGCACGGCCACTTTCAGTTGATCGCTCGCCTGCTGGCGGTACTCGCTTGCGAGCGAGGCGATGCGCAGCTCGGTATCGGACACGCGCTGGTCGGCACGCGCGAGCTCCGAGCGGCGCTCTTCGAGCTTGACCCGGTAGTCAGCCACCGAGGCTTCGAGCTGCGCGATGCGCGTGTCGGCGATAAAGCCTTCCTTGAGCAGCTGCCGGTTGCGATCGAGTTCGAAGCGCTGGTGCCCGAGCGAGGCCTCGGCCTGTGCGATCTGCGCCCTCAGCGCGACGATCTCCTGCGCGATCTTTCCGCGCTGCGCCCGCAGCAAGGTCACCTGCTGGTGCAGGCTTTCGCGGCGCGCGCTGAACAGGCTGCGCTCCTTGTCGAGCTGCTCAGCCAATCGCGCATCGGCTTTCGCTGCCCGCAGCAACTCGGGTGGGAAGGCAAGGGCGGCGGCGCCGGCCTGCTCGGCTTCCAGCCGCACCACGCCGGCCCGCTCGGCGAGCTGCCGGTGCGACAGGCGCTGCACGTCGGCATCCACCGCCACGTCACCCAGCACGATCAGCGGCTCGCCCTGAGCCACGCGCTGGCCGTCGCGCACCTTCACTTCGCGCACGGTGCCGCCTTCGGCGTGCTGCACGGGACGCCGGTCGAGGTCGACCTTGACGTAGGCCTGGGCGACGACAGCGGCGTCGAGGGGCGCGTAGGCCAGCCAGGCGCCAGCTGGCACGAGTCCCAGGCCCAGCAACAGAAGCCCGCTGCGCAACAGCCGGCGGGCCTCGGTCAGGTGCGGCGCCAGCGAATCGACTGCCGTGGTTCCAAGTGGCGGGTTGAGCTTCGCGCTCATGCGGCTCTCTCCATCGTGGCGACCGGCATGGCCGTGACCTTGCTGCCGGCCGCAGGCTGGGCCTTCGCCTGCATGGCCTTCAGCACCTCGGCCACCGGGCCGAAGTGCTGGGGCTTGCCGCCGTCGATCACCAGCATCTTGTCCACGTGCTGCACCAGCGCTGTGCGGTGCGTGACCACGACCACCGTGACCTCCCCGCGCAGTGCCCGGATCGCATCGGCCAGCGCCTGCTCGCCGCTGCCGTCCAGGTTGGAATTGGGTTCATCGAGGATCAACAGGCGCGGGTCGCCATAGAGCGCGCGCGCCAGCGCGATGCGCTGCCGCTGTCCCGGAGAGAGCAGTGCGCTGCCCGGCTCGACCGGCGTGTCGTAGCCCTGGGGCAGGGCCTGGATCAACTCGTGCACGCGGGCGCGCTGTGCCGCCCGGACCACGCCCATCGGGTCGACCGGGCCCAGTCGCGCGATGTTTTCGGCGACAGTGCCTGCGAACAGTTCCACGTCCTGCGGTACGTAGCCGAGCCAGGGCCCGATCTGCTCGCGCGGCCACTGCGCCAGGTCCGAACCGTCGAGCCGCACGACGCCGGCCGTGGGCTGCCAGATGCCCGTCAGCAGGCGCAGCAGGGTCGACTTGCCCGCCCCACTCGGCCCGATGATGGCCAGGGCCTCGCCTGCCTCGAGGTGCAGCGAGACGCCCGCCAGCAGCACGCGGTCGCTGTTGGGCACGCGGTACACGAGGTTGTGCGCGACCAGCTGGCCACGCGGCGCCGGCAGCTCCATGCGCTGCGGCTCGGATGCAGCGGTGGCAAGCACCGCGGAGAGACGGCGGAACGCGGCGCGCGCCTCGGCCAGCACTTTCCAACTGCCCACGATCTGCTCGACCGGCGTCAGCGCGCGCCCGAGCAGGATGGTGCAGGCGATGGTCGCGCCCGGAGAGGCCAGGTTGTTGATCACCAGGTAGGCGCCCACGGAAAGCATCACGATCTGCACGGCCTGCCGCAGCGTGCGCGTGACGGATGCCATGCCCACGGTCTTGCGGGCCGTGGGTCCCTGAAGTGCCACCACGTCGGCGTTCTTCAGGCGCCAGCGATGGAGCAGAGCATCGGTCATGCCCAGGGTCTGCACCACCTCGGCATTGGCCAAGGAGGTCTCGAGATACCGGGTCGCGCCCGAGGCGGATTTCTGCAAGTTCTCTATGTCGCGGTGGGTGATCAGGTCATTCACCACCGCCAGCAGCAGCATCACCGCGGCCGCCGCCAGGGCGGTCATCCCCAGCCAGGAATGCACGAACCAGATGAGGGCGACGTAGACCACCAGCCACGGCGCGTCGAACACCGCGAGCAGGCCTTGCGCAGAAAAGGCGGCGCGCATCAGGCCGATATCGCGCAGCCCTTCGGCGTACGGCCTTCCGCTCTGGCGGGCACCCTGCGCGACGATCAGTTTCGTGACCACCGGCGAGAGGGATTCCGCGATGACGTTGCCGGCCACGCCTTGCAGGCGCGCCCGCAGGTAGTCGAGGCCCAGGAGGATCAGCAGCGCTATGCCGGCACCAATGCCGAGCATCAGCAGCGTCTCGTGGCTGCGGCTGACCAGCACGCGGTCGAACACCTGCAGCATGAACACCGAAGGGGTGAGGAGCAGGAGGTTGATGAAAAGTGAAAAGCCCGCTACGGCAAGGAGCGGGCTTTTCAGGTGGCGGAGCAGGGGCTGCATAGACCTCCCGGTCTCAGGTCGGGGTTGCCCGAAGGCGCGCATAGAGGCGCACGCTTCGGGCAGGGGTGACGATGAGCCGATTAGATGACCTTGAAATCGGTCGCGTCAAGGTCACTCGGCTTGTTCGAAAGCGTGGCGAAGTGATGAATCGTGCCGCCGCTCGCGCTGCCGTTGCTGTCGTAGGACAGTGCGCCGGTGGTCGGGTCGTAGACGATGCGGGTGGCGGCAGTCGCCGAACCGGCCAAAGCGAACTGGCTCGCCGAAAGTGTTCCGTCGGCCGTGGCGGTAATGCCGGCGAAGAACGATGCATGAAGCTCGATCATGTCGTGCTCCGCCGCGTTGG
Organism: Ramlibacter sp. AN1015; assembly: GCF_037726105.1. Taxonomy (NCBI): domain Bacteria; kingdom Pseudomonadati; phylum Pseudomonadota; class Betaproteobacteria; order Burkholderiales; family Comamonadaceae; genus Ramlibacter; species Ramlibacter sp. AN1015. The sequence goes on along the minus strand of NZ_JBBJUM010000012.1, from coordinate 1,501 downwards.
CGTTGTTGGCATTGAAGTCCGTGATGATGTCGGTGCCGGGCGCGTTGTTTCCGCCGGCAGTCAGGGACGTGTTGAATACGAAGACGTCTGCTCCCGGGCCGCCGGTGAGTGTGTCGTTGCCCGCACCGCCAACCAGGCGATCCGCACCGCCCGAGCCGGTCAGGGTGTCGTTGCCGGAACCGCCGATGAACACGTCCTGCGCAGTGCTGCCGCTCGGTGACGCCGCCGTGTCGTTTCCGTTGCCGAGATCGATGTACGACGCTGCATAGGCGCCGGTAAGGCTGCTGGAGACGTTGTCAACGTTGCCCGCCGTTTGCAGCGTGCGCACGGTCACGGTGCCCTTGACGTTCCCGGTGAGTGTGTATTCGAATGTGGCCTCGTTGGAGGTGCTGCCAGTGTTGTCGAAAGTAATCGTCCGGGTCGAGGCGTCGTAGACGAACGAGCCCTGCGCAATGTTGCCGTCGTTCACCAGAGACATACCCGTGATGTCCACGCCAGCCCCCAGCGTGTCGTTCGCCAACAGCGCATCGGCTGAGATCCGGACGCCGCGCGTGTCGTTGGACACGTAGACCAGATCGGCTTGCGCGATGGAAGTGGGCGCTTCGTTCTGCCCCAACACGGCGACCGTAATGGCTTGCGTCGCGGTTCCGTCAAGCGAGGACACGGTCAGCGTGTCGTACACGGTCGTTCCTGTGTTCAGGGCCTGCACGTTCGCGGCGTTGTTGCGAAGGGTGTAGGTCCATGCACCTGTATCCGCATCGAAATCGAAGTCGCCATAGATTCCCGCCAAGCTCGCAGGCGTGACGAAGCCAGCCTCGCCCCTGTCCGGATCAGAAGCCTGCAAGGAGCCGCTGGTTGTGAGCACGCCATCTTCCTCCACCGAGCCGCTCGCCAACCCCGAAATCGTCGCGTTGTCGTTGGTGCCGGTCAGGTTGATGGTGAGGGTGCTGGCGGCGGTCTCGCCGTGCTCGTCGGTCACCGTGTAGTGCGCCACCACCTGGGCGCTCTCGCCATTGCCCAGCTGCTGGTAGTCCTCATGGCGCGCATCGAAGCTATAGCTGCCATCGGCGCTGAGCGTGAGCCCGGGCACCGGGGCATTCAGCGTATAGGTCAGCTGAGCGCCGTCGTCTGCGTCGCTGTCGTTGGCGGCCACCGAGCCGGTGATGGTGGTGTCCTCATCGCCGCTGTTCGTGTCGGCCACGGCCATCGGGCCGTCGTTGGTACCGGTCAGCGTGATGATCAACGTGCTGATGCTGGTGGCGTCGTGCTCGTCGGTGACGGTGTAGCTGGCGACCACCTGGGTGGTCGCGCCTGCGGCCAGGTGCTGGTAGGCGGCGTTGGCGGCTTCGAAGCTGTAGCTGCCATCGGCGCTGAGCGTGAGCCCAGGCACCGGGGCATCCAGCGTGTAGGTCAGCTGGGCGCCCTCGTCTGCGTCGCTGTCGTTGGCGGCCACCGAGCCGGTGATGGTGCTGTCCTCATCGCCGCTGTTCGTGTCGGCAAC
>NZ_JBBJUM010000011.1:0-132783 GCF_037726105.1 Ramlibacter sp. AN1015 | reverse complement strand
AATCCCGGCACGCCGCGACAGCAAAAGAGTCGCAACGCAGAAGCAGTCCCTGCACCAGCACTTCACGCCACCGCCACCCAGCGACGCACACCGAACGCAAACACGCAGCACAAGTCCCCGGCCACGCGGCTGCGCTGCCCGCGGCAGCCGAGCCTCACACGCCGAGCCCGGCCGTGATCTCGTACGAGCGCATCCGCGCCTGGTGGTCGAAGATCTGAGAGGTGATCATCAACTCGTCAGCCTGGGTACGTGCGATGAAGTCCTGCAACCCGTTGCGCACGGTTTCCGGTGAGCCGATCGCGGCGCAGGACAAGACGCCCTCCAGCAGCGCGCGCTCTCCAGGGCCGAGGGTCTGCACATAGCCCGGACGCGGCGGCGGCAGCTTGCCCGGGCGCCCGCTGCGCAGGTTGACGAAGGCCTGCTGCAGGGAGGTGGCGAGCTCGGCGGCCTCGTCGTCGCTCGGTGCGGCGACGACGTTGAAGCCCAGCATGACGTGGGGGCGCTGCAGTTGGATCGACGGCCGGAAGGTGGCGCGGTAGAGGGCAATGGCGTCCATCAACTGGGCCGGCGCGAAGTGCGATGCGAACGCATAGGGCAGGCCCAGCATCGCCGCGAGCTGGGCTCCGAAGAGGCTGGAGCCGAGGATCCAGACCGGCACGTCCGCGCCGGTGCCGGGCACCGCGCGCACCGCGGACCGCGGGGCGTCGGAGAGCAGGTCCATGAGTTCGATCACGTCCTGTGGGAACTGGTCGGGGTCGGTCTGCAGGTCACGCCGCAGCGCGCGGGCGGTACGCGCGTCAGAGCCCGGGGCACGGCCGAGGCCCAGGTCGATGCGCCCCGGGTACAGCGCGGCGAGGGTGCCGAACTGCTCGGCGATGACGAGCGGAGCGTGGTTGGGCAGCATGATGCCGCCCGCACCGACGCGGATGCGCTGCGTGCCGCCCGCGATATGGCCGATCAGGATGGAGGTGGCTGCGCTCGCAATGCCCGGCATGCCGTGGTGTTCGGCGAGCCAGTAGCGGCGATAGCCCAGGCGTTCGGCTTGCTGGGCCAGCTCCAGGCTGTGGCGAAAGGACTGGGCGGCATCGCCACCTTCGGTGATGGGAGCAAGGTCGAGGACGGAAAGCGGGGTGGGCATGCGGCGATGCTAGGGGAGGGCGGTCGCCATGGGGGCGCCGAGCTGGCATTCGCCCGCTGGTTTCAGGGGGCAAGTTCGGTGAGATTTGCCTGTGCCTGCCCCAGCCGACGGTCCGCTTGGGCCATAAGGGAGCAACAGGCGCGTGCGAGGTGCGAGAGGTCCGTGGGGACCTGGCGCCCCCCACGCACTTGCACCCTCATGCACGTCCTCGTTCTCGGAAGTGGGGTCATCGGGACCTCCGTCGCCTACTACGCGGCCCGGCAGGGCCACGCGGTTACCGTGATCGACCGGCAGCCGGGAGCAGGTCTGGAAACGAGCTTCGCCAATGCCGGCGAGGTCTCGCCCGGATACGCCGCGCCGTGGGCCGGCCCCGGGGTGCCGCTGAAGGCGATCAAGTGGCTGCTGATGCCGCACGGTCCGCTCGCGGTCCGTCCGAGCCTGGACCCACTGATGTGGCGCTGGATTTTCCTGATGCTGGCCAACTGCACGCGGCACCGCTATGCGGTCAACAAGTCGCGCATGGTGCGGCTCGCGCAGTACAGCCGCGACTGCCTGCAGGCCCTGCGGACGGAGACCGGCATCGGCTATGACGAGCGCATGCTCGGTACCGTGCAGCTCTTTCGCACGCAGCGGCAGCTCGATCGCGCGGCGCTCGACCTCGCGGTGCTGCAGGAGCAGGGCGTGCCGCACGAACTGCTCGACCGCGATGGGGTGATCGGCCACGAACCGGCGCTCGCAGCCACCCGCGACAAGTTCGTCGGGGCACTGCGCCTGCCGGGGGACGAGACCGGCGACTGCTTCACCTTCACGCGCGCCCTGGCCAACATGGCCGCTGCGCTGGGGGTGCAGTTCCGCTTCGGCGTGGCGGCACGCGCACTTGCGTGGGACGGGCAGCGCGTGCAGGGAATCCACACCGACGAGGGCGTCCTGCGTGCAGACGCCACCGTGGTTGCGGCGGGCAGCTACGCGGGCGCGCTGTTGCGGCCGCTCGGACTGCGGCTCCCCGTGTATCCGGTCAAGGGCTATTCGCTCACGCTGCCGATCGTCGATCCGGCCGGGGCGCCCGAGTCCACCGTGATGGATGAGACTTACAAAGTCGCGATCACCCGCCTGGGTGGACGCATCCGCGTGGGTGGCATGGCCGAGCTCGCCGGCTTCGACCTGTCGCTGCCGCCAGGTCGTCGTGCCACGCTGGAGCACGTCGTGGGCGACCTGTTTCCGGGTGGTGGCGACCTGCGCCACGCCGGCTTCTGGTGCGGACTGCGCCCCATGACCCCGGACGGTACGCCGGTGGTCGGCCCCACGCCAGTGGCGGGCCTGCACCTGGCCATCGGCCATGGAACGCTGGGCTGGACCATGGCAGCCGGCACAGGGCGGTTGGTGGCGGACCTGCTGTCCTTGCGCGTGGCCGAGATCGATACCGAGGGGCTCGGGGTGGAGCGCTTCCTGCGCCGGGGACCGGGTCGGGCGACGCGGGTGCCGGCAGCGGCGCGTACGCCGCCCACACGCCTGGACGCATAGCCCGCCGCGCTGGGCGCTCTCAGGCTCGGCACCTATTTTGTTCCGGATAAATATCGATGCGTGGGTTTTAACCCGGATAGAATTCGGCATGACCGACGAATTGCACTCCAGCTACTCCGCTTTCCTCGGTGGCCGCCGCATCGCCGCGGGTGCGCTGCACGAGGTCGCGCTTGCGCTGCTGCGCCTGTCCGAAGCCGGTGACGCCGACCCCGCACCCCTGGTGTTCAGCGATGAGAACGGCACGCAGATCGACCTGGACCTGCGCGGCGGCGAAACGGCCGTGCTGGCCCGCTATCGGCCCGCGTTCGACCAGCAGGAGGGTCCTCCGGCGGCGGCGCAGGCGCAGGCGCCCAGGGCGCGTGGGCGCCCGCGCATGGGGGTGGTCGCGCGCGAGGTGACCCTGCTGCCCGAGCACTGGGAGTGGCTGGCGGCGCAACCCGGAGGCGCCTCGGTCGCGCTGCGCAAGCTGGTGCATCAGGCGAGCCGCGCCGGCAGCGAGCGTGAGCGCCAGCGGCGTGCCCAGGAGCGCAGCTACCGCGTGATGGTCGCTCTGGCCGGCGATCGCCCCGGCTTCGAGGACGCCGCGCGGGCACTGTTCGCCGGAGACCTCGCGCGTACCGCCGCGCTCGCGTCGCAGTGGCCGCGGGACGTGTGCGAGCAGGTGCTGCGCCTGGCCGATCCCCGTTTTCAGCCGAGCCTGCGTGTCGCCGGCGCCGGCGCCGGCGGTCAGCAGACACTCCGCGTCGAGCCCGGCGCCGAGACCTGAGCTGGCCTGGCGCACGCTGCCGAAGCACGCGCTGGCGAGCCATTCGGCGCCGCCCGAACCTCCCCCGCCAACCTCCCACCATCCTGAGAAAGGAGCACCATGTCTCTCGCCCCCGCCCCCGCCCCCGCCCCCGCCACGGTCCCCGACAGCACCTCCGCGGCTGCGCGCCGCGCCATCTCGCGCCAGGCGCGCGACGCCTTCCCGCCCATGGGCATCTGGGCGATCCGCACCGGCGAGCGCGTGCTCGTTTCCTCCAGCCGCAACGTCGTGGGTGCCATCAACCGCGCGCGCTTCGAGCTGCGCCTGGGCTCGCACACCGACCGCGCACTGCAGGCCGAGTGGAGGCGCCGTGGCGACAGCTTCGTCTTCGAGGTGCTCGCCCTGGTCAAGCAGCGCGAAGACCCGGCCTTCGACTATGCAAGCGAGCTGCGCGAACTCGAACAGCTCTATCGCGACGAGCTTGCCGCCACGGGAGCTGCGCCGTGAGCGCCGCCGCCCTGCAAGCCTTCCTCGAACGCCACCGCGCCCAGGCCGCGCTCACGCTGCAACTCGACGAGGAGCTGGGCACGCGGCACGGCATGGACTGGGCCGATTTCCTGCTGCTCGATTGCATCGACACGGCGGGCGGAACGCTGCCCATGGGGCTGCTGGCCCGCCGCTGTGGGCGCCGGCCGTCGCAGCTCCTGCGGCAGGTGCTCCCGCTGGAGAAGCTGGGATGGATCGCGCGAACGACGGGATCGGACGGTGCGCGCGCGGTGGCACTGCGCGCGAGCGCAAGGCGCCTGTTGAACGAAGCGCGCGAGACCGCTGCTGTCGTATGTGAGGGCGCCGCAAGCTGATGGCCCTGGGCCGCCGTGCTTGGCTTACCCTGTGCCTGCACTGAGCTGCAAGCGCTTCGCGGCGCGGCTACAGGGTGGGTGCCGCTGGCCGGTCAGCGCGGCGCGAGCGGCGCGGTCTGCTGGGCCACGTCGGCCCGAAGGCGGTCTTCCTGGGCACGCAGCTCGGGGGTGAGTGCTTCGCCGAAATCCTCGGCCTCGAAGATCTGCCGGATCTCGAGATCCGAGTCGCCCGGCATCGGGTTGGGGCAGCGCCGCGCCCAGTCGATCGCCTCCTGCAGCGAGGCGCACTTCCAGATCCAGAAGCCGGCCACGAGCTGCTCGACTTCGGGAAACGGACCCGGGGTGACCGTGCGCTCGGAGCCGCTGAAACGCACCCGCGCGCCTTTGGAGCTCGGATGCAGACCTTCTCCGGCCTGCATCACGCCAGCCTTCACCAACTCCTCGTTGAAGCGGCCCATCTCGGCGAGCATGCGCTCGTCGGGCATGACGCCCGCTTCGCTGTTGCGGTCGGCTTTCACCAGCACCATGAATCGCATTGCGTTCTCCTGAAGCGATGTGTCGGAAGGCGCAACCATAGCGGCAGCACGCGTGGGATGCCAAGCTGCTGCGTGTGCTTCTCAGCCGCAGTCCGCGCGCCGCGTGCCGCGTGCCGCGTGCCGCGTGCCGCGTGCCGCGTGCCGCGTGCCCCATGCGGCTGGCACATCGCAGGCCGGCGTGTGCCGCTGGTGCAGCCACGGCGGTCAGTCGCCACTCGTACGGTGTGCGTTTGGCGTGCGGCGGCTGCGGGCTGTGGCGGTGCAAGAGGGCGTCTGATCGCAGGGACCTGTTGCGCTCCGCGACCGGCGCGGGGCTGTAGGCGCCGGTTGCCCCCCGGGCGGCTCAGCGTCGGCCGGGCTGCGGCAGGGCCGTGGGAGCGCGCGTGAGGTCGGTGCGCGCCGGCTCCGTGTGCATCTGCTCCAGGCCGCTGAACTGGCCGGTGCCCCAACGCAGGGCCTGCGGCGGCACCTGCAGTCCGTACGAGGCGGCGGTGACCGCGAGGATGACGGGGATGCGCTGCAGCATCGACGAGGTTCTGGCTCCGTTCATATCTCCTCCTTGTCCGTGGAGGCAGTATCCGCGCGGAACGTGCCAGTTCGATGACAGTAGCAGTTGGTTGCCATCTGCGCGATGCCCGCGTGATGCCTACGTGATGTCCGCGTACTGCCGGCGTGGTGCGGGCGTGGTGCCGGCTACCGGCGGCTGCACCTCAATCGTCGTCGAGCGATGCGCTCCAGCGATCGCCCCAGCCGCGCGCCTGATCGAGGTCGCGGCGGCTGCGCTTGGTCGGGCGGCCCTGTTCAATGGACAGCGCAGGCTCGCGCGAAAGACGGCGCTGCTCGGCAGCCTGTTCCCGCGCGGCGAGGCTCTCGGGCGTTTCCTCATAGAGCTGCTGGGCCACTGGCGCAGGGCCGCGCATCGACGAGAGCCCGCGCACGACGACCGTGCGCAGCACCGACTCGCGCCGCATCGAGACGCTGTCGCCGACCTTCACTTCGCGGGCGGGCTTGGCGGCCTGCCCGTTGACCTCGACGCGGCCCTTGCCGATTTCTTCGCAGGCCAGGGTACGCGTCTTGTAGAAGCGCGCAGCCCACAACCACTTGTCTATGCGCTGTCTGTCCATCAGGCGGCATTTTCCGCCAAGGGCAGGCGCACGCACGCCAGCAGTCCGACGATCTGGTCGCCTTCCGTGCGGTTGTCGAGGCTGATGGTGCCGGCCAGTGCCCCGACAATTTCGTGGCAGATGGCCAGTCCGAGGCCCGAGCCCGAGCGCACATCGCCGGCCGAGAACGGCTGGAACAGGCGCGCCCGCAGCGCAGGCGCGATGCCTGGCCCCTCGTCGAGCACTTGCAGCGTCGCGCCGCCCCCGCTGCGCTCGACCTGCACCCGCAGGCGTGCCGCGCGCGGGCTGTGGCGGATGGCGTTGTGCAGCAGGTTGCGGGCGAGCTCGCGCAGCATCCATTCGTGCGCCTGCACGGGGCAGGGCTGGGTCTCGATCTCGAAGTCGAGGTCTTTCTCGGCCACCAGCGGCGACAGCTCGAGCGCCAGCGCGCGCACCAGTTCGGCGAAGTCGTTCACCGCGCGCTGCGGCCGCTGGCGCAGCTGTTCGACCTTGGCCAGCGCCAGCATCTGGTTGGCCAGCAGGGTGGCGCGATCGACGGTCGTGCTGATCTCGGCCAGCGCCCGCAGCGGCTCGACATCGCCGCGCAGGGCCGACTGCACCTGCGCGCGCAGCACAGCCAGCGGCGTGCGCAGCTGGTGCGCGGTGTCGCGCACGAAACGCTTCTGGTTGCCAAGCAGGTGGTCGAGGCGGGCCATCACGGCGTTGGTCGCGTCCAGCAGCGGATGCAGCTCGCGCGGCGCGTCGCCCGCCACAATCGGGCTCAGGTCGCCTTCGCGGCGCCGCGAAAGCTGCGAGGACAGCCGCCGCACGGGACGCGTGGCGTGCTGCACCACCACCACGACCACGCCTGCGATCACCGCAAGCAGCAGGATCTGGCGCCAGAGGGTGTCGATCAGCACCTGACGCGCGAGGCTCTCGCGCAGCTCGAGCGTTTCGGCCACCTGCACCACGGCCATGCCGCGGCCCTGCGCGCTGGAGACGGGTTGCAGCAGCACCGCCACGCGCACCGCCGCGCCCTGCACCTGGTCGTCGTAGAAGTCCACCAGCGCGGCATAGGGCGCGCGCTGCGGCAGGTGGCCGCGCCAGAACGGCAGCTCGGCATAGCCCGAGACGCGCACGCCCTGCAGGTCGGACACGCGATACAGCATGCGGCTGCGGTTGTCGGCCTCGAAGGCCTCCAGCGCGGAATAGGGCACCGTGGCGTGCAGCCGCGCGCCGTCGTCCCAGCCCTGCACCTCGAGCTGCTCGCCGATCACCTTGGCCGAGGCGAGCAGCGTGCGGTCGTAGGCGGTGTTGGCGGCGGCAAGGGCCCGGGCGTAGAGCATGGCCGCGTTGAGCACCAGCAGCAGCACCAGCGGCACCAGGATCCCAACCAGTAGGCGGCGGCGCAGCGAGAGGCTGGTGACGGTGCGCATCGGTGGGCTCAGCCGGCCTTGAGCAGATAGCCCAGGCCGCGCAGCGTCATCAGCGTGGTGCCGGTCTGCGCGAGCTTCTTGCGCAGCCGGTAGACGACCACCTCCACGGCTTCGTACTGCACCTGCGCCTCGCCCGGAAACACCAGCGCGAACAGCCGCTCCTTCGGCACCGCGTAGCCCGGACGCACGATCAGCGCCTGCAGCAGCGCCGCCTCGCGCGGGGTGAGCTCGAGCACCTGTCCGGCGTGGTGGAAGGCGCCGCTCGCCTTGTCGTACGCAAGCCCGCCGAGTTCGATGCGACCTTCCTCGCGCGGCGCCTGCGGCCCCGCGCCGCGCCGTGCGAGCGCACGCAGCCGGGCCTCGAGTTCGTCGAGGTCGAAGGGCTTGGCCAGGTAGTCGTCCGCGCCGGCGTTGAGGCCGAGCACGCGGTCTCCCACGGTGCCGCGGGCGGTAAGGATCAGCACAGGGGTGGACAGCTGCGCGGCTCGCGCGCTTTCGAGTACGAGCAGCCCGTCCATGCCCGGCAGGCTGAGGTCGAGCACCACCACGTCCGGTGCACTGGTGCGCCACTGCGCCAGGGCACGGGCGCCGTCGTCGCAACTGCTGACCCGCACGCCACGACGGCTCAGCGCACGCTCGAGCGTGCTGCGCATGGAAGGATCGTCTTCGACGAGGAGAAGGTGCATGGCGTTCGCCGTCGGGAGATTGTCGCCAGCAGCCGGCTCGGTACTTTCCCTAGGCGGCGCGACAGCGGAATGACAGCGCAGCGCCAGATCATCCCGACGCACAACCACCATCGGAGGCATCCATGCGTCGCGACACCTTCCTCAAGTCCCTGGCCGCGCTGGCCGCCGCGGGCAGCCTGCCGCTCACGGCATCCGCCGCGGCCACCCTGAAGATGATGATTCCGGCCAACCCGGGCGGCGGCTGGGACACCACCGGCCGCGCACTTGGCAAGGCACTGCAGGAGGCGAAGGTCGCCGACAGCGTGACCTACGAGAACAAGGGCGGTGCCGCGGGTGCCCTGGGGCTCGCGCAGTTCATCAACGCGAGCAAGGGCGATCCCAACGCGCTGATGGTCATGGGGGCCGTGATGCTCGGCGGCATCATCACCGGCAAGCCGCCCGTGAATCTGTCGCAAGCCACGCCCATCGCCCGCATCACCAGCGAATACAACGTCTTCGTGCTGCCGTCGAATTCGCCGTTCAAGACCATGGCCGATGTCGTGACGCAGCTGAAGAAGGACCCGGGCAGCGTCAAGTGGGGCGGCGGCTCGCGCGGCTCGACCGAGCACATCGCGGCAGCGATGATTGCCCGCGACGTCGGGGTCGATCCGTCGAAGATCAACTACGTCGCGTTCCGCGGCGGCGGCGAGGCGATCGCCGCCATCCTGGGCGGCAACGTCACCATCGGCGGCAGCGGCTACAGTGAGTTTGCCGAGCACATCGCATCGGGCAAGATGAAGCCGATCGCCGTCACTTCGGGCGCGCGCCTCAAAGGCATTCCGGTACCCACGCTCAAGGAGCAGGGCATCAACGTCGAGATCGGCAACTGGCGCGGCGTGTACGGCGCACCGGGCCTGAGCCCCGCGCAACGCCAGCAGCTCACCAACATGGTTCTGGCGGCGCTCAAGACCCCGGCATGGCAGGAGTCGCTGGAGAAGAACAACTGGACGCCCGCGGTGCTTTCGGGACCGGCGTTCGAGCAGTTCGTCGACAGCGAGTTCGCCAGCCTGCGCGCGACCATGGTCAAGTCCGGCATGGTCTGACGTGGTGGCCCACCCACCCGCCGCACCGCGGGCCGACACCTGGTCGCAGGCAGCCGTCGGTGCCGGCGTCATCCTGCTCGCGCTGGCCCTCGGTGCCGGCGCGCTGACGATCCCCTCGGCGGCCGGCTACGGCGGTGTCGGGCCCAACTTCCTGCCGTGGCTGGTATCGGTGGCCCTGGCCGTGTGCGGCGCGCTCATGCTGCGCGAAGCGCTCACCGGCGGCTTTCGGCAGATGCCCGGATTGGAGGAGGGCGCTGGACAGGCGTGGTGGCCGGGCCTGGTGTGGGTGTCGGCGGGGCTGCTGGTCAACGCCGCGCTGATCACCACCGTAGGTTTCGTGGTCGGCTGCACCTTGTGCTACCTGCTGGCCGTGCAGGGCCTGCGACGCGCCGCCGGGCAGTCGGCGGGCATGCGCAGCCTGGGCGTCGATGTGGCGAGCGGCGCAGCCATTGCCGCGCCGGTGTTCTGGGTCTTCACGCAGTTCCTGGGCATCAGCCTGCCGGGCCTGACGACCACAGGCTGGATTTGATGGAACTGCTCGACGCGCTGTTCGCAGGTTTTTCCACGGCGCTGTCGCCGGCCAACCTGCTGTGGGCTTTTGTGGGCTGCGCGCTTGGCACGGCCGTCGGCGTGCTGCCCGGCATCGGGCCGGCCGTGGCCGTGGCGATGCTCCTGCCCATCACCGCCAAAGTGGAGGTCACGGCCTCGATGATCTTTTTCGCAGGGATCTACTACGGGGCGATGTACGGCGGCTCGACCACTTCCATCCTGCTCAATACGCCGGGCGAGACGGCCACCATGGTGACCGCGCTCGAAGGCAACCGCATGGCCAAGAGCGGCCGTGCGGGCGCGGCCCTCGCCACCTCGGCCATCGGCTCCTTCGTAGCCGGCACCATCGCCACCGTCATCGTCACGCTGTTCGCACCGTGGGTCGCCGACTTCGCCGTGCGACTCGGCCCGCCCGAGTACTTCATGCTGATGGTGCTGGCCTTCACCACCGTGAGCGCCGTGCTGGGCCAGAGCACGCTACGCGGCATGACTGCGCTGTTCCTCGGGCTGGCCATCGGCACCGTGGGCATGGACCAGATCTCCGGCCAGGCGCGCTACACCCTCGGCACACCCGAGCTGCTGGACGGTATCGAGATCGTGCTGGTGGCGGTGGGCCTGTTCGCCGTGGCGGAAGTGCTGCACGCCGCCATGTACGAAGGCCGCCAGGCGCCCACGCGCAACGCCATGAGCCGGGTGCACATGACCGCCCGCGACTGGCGCCGTTCGGTGCCGGCGTGGCTGCGCGGCACGGCCATCGGCGCCCCCTTCGGCTGCATTCCCGCGGGCGGCACCGAGATTCCCACCTTCCTCAGCTACGCGACCGAACGCAAGCTGGCGCGCGGCGAAGAGCGCGCCGAGTTCGGCGGGCGCGGTGCCATCGAAGGCGTCGCGGGCCCGGAGGCCGCCAACAACGCCACGGTCACCACGGCCCTCATCCCGCTGCTGACGCTCGGCATCCCGATCTCCAGCACCACGGCGGTGCTGCTCGGCGCCTTCCAGAACTACGGCATCCAGCCCGGCCCGCAGCTGTTCACCTCCTCGGCTGCCCTGGTGTGGACCCTGATCGCCTCGCTCTACATCGGCAACTTCATGCTGCTGGTGCTGAACCTGCCCATGGTCGGGCTGTGGGTCAAGCTGCTGCGCATCCCCAAGCCGCAGCTCTACGCCGGCATCCTCATCTTCGCCACGGTCGGCGCCTACGGCATGCGCCAGAGCGCGTTCGACCTCGTCCTGCTGTGGGGCATCGGCCTGCTCGGCCTGCTGATGCGCCGCTTCGACTTCCCCACCGCCCCCGTCGTCGTCGGCATGATCCTCGGCCCGCTCGCCGAAGCCCAGCTGCGCAACGCCATCTCCATCGGCGAAGGCAGCGCCCTGGTGTTCCTGCAGCGCCCGATGTCCCTCACCCTGCTGGTGGTGGTGGCCCTCGTGCTGCTGGTGCCACGGTTGCTGCGCCTGCTCCCGAAGCGAGCAGCCTGAGCCGCGCCTGCACCGGGCCGCGCGCAGGCGGCGGAGGTGCGGGCGAAGGTATGCCCGTAGCTAGACGTCTGCGCACTGGCGGCGCGTCCAACGGCACGACCCACCGCGGCACGCCACGCCACGCCACGCCAACGCCAACGCCAACGCCAACGCCAACGCCAACGCCAACGCCAACCCACGCCGCAAACCAAAAGCAAACACGAAGGACACGGCCGCAGGCCGTGTTGACCCCAAACCCCGTGTGGCTGCGCCTGCGCCGAGCGGCTTCGGCCGGAAAAAGGGCCGCGCATGTCTGAGCCCGAAGGGCGAGTTCGCGCGGACCCCGGCCGAAGCTGTTCGGCGCAGGTCGCCCCGCAGCGCAGCGAAGGGGACGCAGCCAGTCGGGTCGCCTTTTCTTGGTTACTTCTTTTGGCGAACGCAAAAGAAGTGACTCGCCCGCCGGGGCGAAATCCCGGCTTGCCACGACAGCAAAGGGCGTTGAACAAGAGAAGCAAGCTTCGCAAACCTGCCCCTTCGCGAACGCACCGCCCCAAACCCAAACCCAAACCCAAGCCCAAGCCCAAACCCAAACCCAAACCCAAACCCGTCCGCCCCGCCCACAGCTGTGTCCACATTTCCCGACAAGCCCCCCAGCATCCGCTGACCAGCGCAAGGCGCGCCCGCTCACCCCCCCAGCCTTCCTGTCGCGCCACCATGCCTGAGATCGCACTGCTGCCGTGCAGCGTGGGTCGCACGCCTGCGCGCGGCACGCGTCCTCTGGAGTTCGCCATGAAACGCCTCGCCCCCAAGATCGGTCTTTCCCTCCTCGTCGTAGCCCTGAGCGGCACGCTGGGTCTGGTGTACGCGCCTGCCGTCCACGCTGCGGGTGGAGGGGGAGGGGGTGGAGGAGGAGGCGGCGGCGGCGGGGGTGGCGGCGGCGGGGGTGGAGGCGGCGGCGGAGGAGGCGGCGGCGGCGGAGGAGGCGGTGCAGGCGGCGGCGACGGCGGCGGCGGTGGCCCGGTCGGTTTCGGCCCGTTCGGCACCTTCAGTTCGGCCCCGGCGTACCCCCGCGTTGCTCCGGCAGCGCCGGTGCCCGCCATCCCGGCGGTGGTGGCGGTCCCGGTGCAGCCCGCAGTGGTCGCACCCGGGCCTAATCCGCAAGGCGTCCTCCCCGCCATCGTGGCGGCGCCTGCGGGAGCCGGCCTGCCAGTCGCCGGTGGCGCAATGTCCGCGTCCTCCCAGGCGGCGCAGGTGGTGGGCGGGCCGGCGGCCGTTGATCCGCGCATGGCCTCGGCGTCCGGCGCAGCCGCGGTGACCGGTGCTGGCACTGCTTCCGCCGGCGCGGGGCGCGGTCCGGGCTTTCCGAGTGCGACCACCTTCCCGGTGCCCTGGCGGCTCGGCAACGTGGTGGGGGCGCCGCTGCCGCCCATCGAGGCGTACTGACGCCGAGGCGGACAGCCTGCGGCGGATCTGATCGATCCGAGGCGAATAGACCCGAGGCGGCAGACCCGAGGACGACAGACAGAGCCACAGCCGCTGCACACCCGCGCCCGCGTTTCGGCGCGATTGCACCCCATGAAGCGAGGCAGCGGAGTTGCGCGGCCGCGCGCGCGTACCATCGCCGCATGGCGCCGCACGACACCCTGCCCCGGGACGGCCAGAGCATCCTCGCCCTGGCGGCCCGGTCCATGTTCCAGCTGTTCTCCAACATCAGCCAGGGCATGTTCCTGGTCGATCGCGCCGGCACGATCGTGTGGGTCAACGAAGGCTACAAGCGCTTCCTGCCGGCGCTCGGCTACTCATCGATCGACCAGTTCGTCGGCCACAAGGTGGAGGACGTGGTTCCCAACACGCAGATGCGCCGCGTGCTCGAGACCGGTCAGCCGATCCTGATCGACCTGCTCACCAACCGCGCGGGCACCTTCGTGGTCAGTCGCCTGCCGCTGCACGACGAGGCGCGCGGCGAGGTGATCGGCGCCATCGGCATCGTGCTGTTCGACCATCCCGAGACCACGCTGCAGCCGCTGATCCACAAGTTCGCCAACCTGCAGCGCGAGCTGGACGACGCGCGGCGCGAGCTCGCGCGGCAGCGCCGCACCAAGTACACGCTCGCGAGCTTCGTCGGCACCAGCCCGGCGGCGGTGGAGGTGAAGCGGCAGGCGCGGCGCGCGGCGCAGTCGTCCAGTCCGGTGCTGCTGCTCGGGGAGACGGGCACGGGCAAGGAACTGCTGGCGCACGCGATCCACGCCGCCTCGGCCCGCGCCGCGGCGCCGCTGGTCAGCGTGAACATCGCCGCCATCCCGGAGACGCTGCTGGAGGCCGAGTTCTTCGGGGTGGCACCCGGCGCGTACACCGGTGCCGACCGCAAGGGCCGCGACGGCAAGTTCAAGCTGGCCGATGGCGGCACGCTGTTCCTCGACGAGATCGGCGACATGCCGGCCAGCCTGCAGCCGAAGCTGCTGCGCGCGCTGCAGGAAGGCGAGATCGAGCCGCTCGGCTCGAACCAGGTCGTGCCCTTCGACGTGCGTGTGATCGCAGCCACCTCGCGGGACCTCGCAACGCTGGTGCGCGAGGGGCGTTTTCGCGAAGACCTGTACTACCGGCTGAACGTGCTGCCGATCCGCGTGCCGCCCCTTCGCGAGCGCCAGGGCGACATCGCTGCGCTGGTCGAGTCAGTGGGCGAGGAGATGGCCCACCGCAACGGCACGCCGCCGCCCGAGCTCGACGAAGGGGCGCTGGCGCTCCTGTCGGCGCAGCCCTGGCGGGGCAACTTCCGGGAGCTGCGCAACGTGCTGGAGCAGGCGGCCCTGCGCACCGACGCCGAGCGGCTGACCAGCGCAGACCTGCTGGCCGTGCTGCGCGAATCGGGCGTGCAGCAGATCGCCACGCCGGCCGCCCCGCCGGAGACGCAGGCCGCCGCGCAGCGGCCAGCGCGCGATCCCCTGCGGCCACTCGCGCAGCAGGTGGCCGAGCTGGAGCGCGACGCCATCCTGGCGGCGCTTGCGCATACCGGCGGCAACAAGCTCGCCGCCGCGCGCCTTCTCGGAATCTCCCGGGCCACCCTGTACGAACGGCTCCCAAATGTGTCCGAAAATAAGGCATTGTCTGAAAAGTAGACATAAAACTGTCTGACCGTCAGACAGTTGCGTCGTCAGATGCTGCCGTGCCGCTGGAAACTCCGCCGTTTGCACCCTGGCACGCCCCATGCAAGTGCACTGCCGTTCGTCCAACACCTCCTAGGAGACATACATGCAACGACGCACCCTCGTCGCCCTGGCCGCACTCGCCGCGAGCGCGATGGCCAGCCCCTTCGCCCTGGCGCAGGCCGGCGGCGACATCAAGATCGCGCACGTCTACAGCCGCACCGGCCCCCTGGAGGCCTACGGCAAGCAGACGCAGGCCGGTCTGATGATGGGCCTGGAGTACGCCACCGGCGGCACCATGACCGTCAACGGCAAGAAGATCACCGTGATCGAGAAGGACGACCAAGGCAAGCCCGATCTGGGCAAGTCGCTGCTGGCCACCGCCTACTCCGACGACAAGGCCGACATCGCGGTCGGCCCCACCTCCTCGGGCGTGGCGCTGGCCATGCTGCCGGTGGCCGAGGAATACAAGAAGATCCTGCTGGTCGAGCCCGCCGTGGCCGACTCGATCACCGGCGACAAGTGGAACAAGTACATCTTCCGCACCGGCCGCAACAGCTCGCAGGACGCGATCTCCAACGCCGTGGCGCTGGACAAGCAGGGCACCACCATCGCCACGCTCGGCCAGGACTACGCCTTCGGCCGTGATGGCGTGAAGGCTTTCAAGGAGTCGATCAAGAACGCCAAGATCGTCCACGAGGAGTACCTGCCGGCCAACACGACCGACTTCACCGCCGGTGCGCAGCGCCTGATCGACAAGCTCAAGGACCAGCCCGGCCGCAAGGTGATCTGGATCATCTGGGCCGGCGCCGGCAACCCCTTCAAGATCGCGGACCTGGACCTCAAGCGCCACGGCATCGAGATCGCCACCGGCGGCAACATCCTGCCGGCCATGGTCGCCTACAACCAGTTCCCCGGCATGGAAGGCGCCACCTACTACTACCACCAGTTCCCCAAGAACGCGGCGAACGAGTGGCTGGTCAAGGAGCACCAGAGTCGCTTCAACGGGCCGCCCGACTTCTTCACCGCCGGCGGCTTCTCCGCCGCGATGGCGCTGGTCACCGCCCTGAAGAAGACCAACGGCGACACCGCCACGCCGAAGCTGATTTCCGCCATGGAGGGCATGAGCTTCGACACGCCCAAGGGTCCGATGACCTTCCGCAAGGAAGACCACCAGGCCATGCAGTCGATGTACCACTTCCGCGTGTCGCCGAACGCCAAGACGGGCGGCCAGCCCGACCTGCAGCTGGTCAAGGAAATCCCGCCCGGCGAGATGAACGTGCCGGTGCGCAACAAGCACTGAGCGTTGCGCCACGTCGCCTCGCGCCCTGAAGGCGTGGGGCGACTGCCGGGGCGGCGCTGCCGCCCTCCGTTTCCCACCAAGATCTCGAGCCCTCTCCTCGCGGGGGGAGGGATTCGCTCACCCTATCGAACCTGGAGCCATGAGCCTTCTCGCCACCCAGGACCTCACCGTGCGCTTCGGCGGCCACGTGGCCGTGGACGCCGTGACCTGCTCGTTCGAGCCGGGCACGCTCACCGCCATCGTCGGCCCCAACGGCGCCGGCAAGACCACCTACTTCAACCTGATTTCGGGCCAGCTCAAGGCCAGCGCCGGGCGCGTGTCGCTCGGCGGGCGTGAGCTCTCCGGCCTCTCTGCTTCCCAGCGCACGCGCGCCGGGCTGGGCCGGGCGTTCCAGCTCACGAACCTGTTCCCACGCCTGTCGGTGCTGGAGAACGTGCGCCTGGCCGTGCAGGCGAGCCGCGAGGGCGCGCACCGGCGCGGTCTGAACCTCTGGAGCATCTGGAGCGACCACCACGCGCTGACGCACCGGGCCCAGGAGGTATTGCGTGACGTGGCGCTGCAGGACAAGCAGGACGAGCTGGTCTCCAACCTGCCGCATGGCGACCAGCGCAAGCTGGAGGTTGCCCTGCTCATGGCGCTCGATCCGCAGGTCTTCATGTTCGACGAGCCCACGGCGGGAATGAACGCCGCCGAGGCGCCCGTGATCCTCGACCTGATACGCAAGCTCAAGGCCGACAAGCGCAAGACCATCCTGCTGGTGGAGCACAAGATGGACGTGGTGCGCGAGCTCGCCGACCGCATCATCGTGCTGCACAACGGCAGCCTCGTCGCCGACGGCAAACCGGCCGAGGTGATCGCCCTGCCGGTGGTGCAGGAGGCTTACCTGGGTATCTCGAAGGAGGCCGCATGAGTGCCGATCTGCTCACGCTCGCGGGCGTGCACACCCACATCGGGGCCTACCACATCCTGCACGGCGTCGATCTGCACGTGCCGCGCGGCCAGCTCACGATGCTGCTCGGTCGCAACGGTGCGGGCAAGACCACCACGCTGCGCACGATCATGGGCCTGTGGCAGGCATCGGAAGGGCGCATCACGCTGGCGGGGCGCGACACCACGCGCCTGGCCACGCCGCAGATCGCCTCGCTCGGCGTCGCCTATGTGCCTGAGAACATGGGCATCTTCGCCGACCTGACCGTCAAGGAGAACATGCTGCTGGCTGCGCGCTCGGCGCAGCGCGTCGCGCAGATCGACGAGCAGCGGCTGCAGTGGATCTTCCGGCTCTTTCCCGCGGTGGAGAAGTTCTGGAACCACCCCGCCGGCAAGCTCTCGGGCGGGCAGAAGCAGATGCTGGCCGTGGCCCGCTCCATCGTCGAGCCGCGCGAGCTGCTGATCATCGACGAGCCGAGCAAGGGCCTTGCGCCGGCCATCATCAACAACATGATCGAGGCCTTCGGCCAGCTCAAGGCCAGCGGGGTCACGATCCTGCTGGTCGAGCAGAACTTCAACTTCGCCAAGCGCCTGGGCGACACCGTGGCCGTGATGGACAACGGCCGCATCGTGCACGCCGGCGGCATGAAGGAACTCGCCGAGGACGAGATGCTGCAGCGCTCGCTGCTGGGGCTGTCGCTATGAAGAACATCGATTTCGACTGGAAGCCGCTGGCGCTGGTGCCGGCGCTGGCGCTGCTCGTGCTGCCTTTCATCGGCTCGGGTTCCACCTGGGTGACGCTCACCGTGGCGGGCCTGGCCATGGGCATGATCATCTTCATCATCGCCTCGGGCCTCACGCTGGTGTTCGGCCTGATGGACGTGCTGAATTTCGGCCACGGCGTGTTCATCGCGCTGGGCGCCTTCGTGGCCACCAGCGTGCTCGGCGCCATGGGCGACTACACCGCCTCGGGCAGCCTCTGGGTGAATCTGATGGCCGTGTTTCCGGCCATGCTCGCGGCGATGCTGGTCGCGGGGGCGCTGGGCCTCGCGTTCGAGCGCTTCATCGTGCGGCCCGTCTACGGCAACCACCTCAAGCAGATCCTCATCACGATGGGCGGCCTGATCATCGGCGAGGAGCTGATCAAGGTGATCTGGGGTCCGCTGCAGATCCCGCTGCCGCTGCCCGAAGGCATGCGCGGTACGGTGCTGCTGGGAGACGCGGCGGTCGAGAAGTACCGGCTGCTCGCGGTGGTGGTGGGCGTGGCGGTGTTCGGCGGGCTGCTGTGGACGCTCACGCGTACCAAGATCGGCCTCCTGATCCGCGCCGGGGTGCAGGACCGCGAGATGGTCGAGTCGCTCGGCTACCGCATCCGCACGCTGTTCATCGGCGTCTTCGTGGTCGGCAGCGCGCTGGCCGGCCTGGGCGGCGTCATGTGGGGCCTGTACCAGCAGAACGTGGTGCCGCAGATGGGCGCCCAGGTGAACGTGCTGATCTTCATCGTGCTGATCATCGGCGGACTCGGCTCCACCACCGGCGCGCTGGTGGGCGCGCTGCTGGTCGGCCTGATGGCCAACTACACCGGCTTCCTGGTGCCGAAGGCGGCGCTCTTTTCCAACATCGCGCTGATGATGGCCATCCTGCTGTGGCGTCCGCAGGGCGTCTATGCGCTCAACCGCTGACCGGGGAGCGATGCACATGCTGACCCGACTCCTCTCCAACGACACCCCGCGCAGCCGCCCCCTGGCGCTGCTGCTGCTGGCGATCTTCGTCGCACTGGCCTTCACACCCTTCCTGTTCCCGGGCGTCAAGGCGCTCAACGTCGCGGCCAAGGTGCTGATCTTCATCGTGCTGGTGGCCAGTTTCGACCTGCTGCTCGGCTACACAGGCATCGTGAGCTTTGCCCACACCATGTTCTTCGGCATCGGCGCCTACGGCATCGCCATCGCTTCCACGCGGATGGGCGCCAGCTGGGGCGCTCTGGCCGTGGGCGCGGGCGGCGCGCTGGCGCTGTCCTTCGTGCTGTCGCTGGCGATCGGGCTGTTCTCGCTGCGGGTGCGCGCGATCTTCTTCTCGATGATCACGCTGGCCTTCGCGGCCGCCTTCCAGACGCTGGCGTCGCAGCTGTCGGAGTTCACCGGCGGCGAGGACGGCCTGAGCTTCAAGGTGCCGGCGCTGCTGTCGCCGAGCTTCGAGCCGTTCGAGACGCCGTTCCTCGGCGTGCTGATCGATGGCCGGCTGATCTGCTACTGGCTGCTGTTCGCGCTGGCGGTGGCGCTGGTGCTGGTCATGCTGCGCATCGTCAACTCGCCCTTCGGACGTGTGCTGCAGGCGATCCGCGAGAACGAGTTCCGCGCCGAGGCGGTCGGCTACCGCGTGGTGGTCTACCGCACGGTCTCCAGCATCCTGTCGGCGTTGTTCGCCACACTCGCCGGCATGATGCTGGCGGTCTGGCTGCGCTACAACGGCCCGGACACCTCGCTGTCCTTCGAGATCATGCTGGACGTGCTGCTGATCGTCGTGATCGGTGGCATGGGCACCATCTATGGCGCCGTCATCGGCTCGGCGCTGTTCGTGGTGGCCCAGAGCTACCTGCAAGACCTGCTGCGCCTGGCGAGCGAGGCAGCCTCGGGCCTGCCCTGGCTGGCGGCGCTGCTGTCGCCCGACCGGTGGCTGCTCTGGCTGGGGCTGCTGTTCGTGCTGTCCGTCTACTACTTCCCCACCGGTGTGGTCGGGCGGCTGCGGGCGCTGCGGCTGCAGCGCCCCGACGCGCGGGCCGCGCCACGGCCGCCGGCAGCAACCCCTTCGCGCGCGAGGTGAGCATGACCCCGAGTTCCCACTACATCACCTGCGCCGGGCGCCAGATCCACTACACCGAGTGGGGTGCTGCACGCGGGCGCACCGTGATCGCCTGGCATGGTCTCGCGCGCACCGGGCGTGACATGGACGAGCTGGCCGAGCACCTCTCGGCGCGCTTCCGGGTGATCTGCCCCGACACCATCGGGCGCGGCCTGTCGCAGTGGAGTCCCGACCCCGGCAACGAATACAAGCTCTCGTTCTACGCACGCATCGCCGCCGACCTGATGGAGCAGCTGGGCGTCGAGCAGGCCCACTGGGTCGGCACCTCGATGGGCGGTGCCATCGGCACGGTGTGTGCGGGCGGCCTGGCCGAGCCGCGGCTGCAGGGACGGATCCTCAGCCTGGTACTCAACGACAACGCGCCCCGGCTTGCCCAACCGGCCATCGAGCGCATCCGCACCTATGCCGGCAACCCGCCGGCATTCGACACGGTGACCGAACTGGAAGCCTTTTTCCGGCAGGTGTACAAGCCCTACGGCTGGCTCAGTGAAGCGCAGTGGCGGCGCCTGGCGGAAACGTCCACGCGCAGGCTGCCCGATGGCCGCGTGACGCCGCACTACGACCCAGCCATGGTGCGCCAGTTCATCGACCACCCCGGCGACTACGACACCTGGGAGCACTACGACGCCATCCGCGTGCCGGTCCTGTGCCTGCGCGGCGCGGAGTCCGACCTGGTGCTGCGCGATGCCACCGAGGAGATGATGCGGCGCGGCCCCGGAGCGCTGGGCCTGGCCAAGGTGGTGGAGGTGCCCGGCTGTGGCCACGCGCCGGCCCTGAACGTGCCGGGGCAGCTGAAGCTGGTGGCCGACTTCATCGCGGCGGCCGACGCCTGAGCGGGCGCCTCGGACGGCGAACGGCCGACGCCAACGGGAACGTTCAGTCGGCAGGCCGACACCAACGTGCGCGGCCCACCCCGGGCCGTACCCGATGTCCCAAGGAGAGAGCGCCCATGAATTGCCCGCATTGCGGTGACGTCACGCTGGTGATGAGCGAACGCCAGAACGTCGAGATCGATTACTGCCCGCAGTGCCGCGGCGTGTGGCTCGACCGCGGCGAGCTCGACAAGCTGATCGAGCGCAGCGCTGCCGAATCGGCACCGCCGCAGCCCACGCAGGCGGCGCCGGCGTACCAGCCGGGCTACAGCCAGCCTCCGGGCTATGCCTCGGGATACCAGCGCAAGAAGCCCAAGTCGTGGCTTAGCGAAATCTTCGACTGAGTCGGGATGTAGCGATCGGGCTCGCGCGAGCGCGATGCCGCCTGGAAGCCGGGGAACTCGAGGTCGGCGAGGTGGCGAGCACCGCGCGCCGCACCCGGCTCAGATCACGCCGTCGAACATCATCACATCGACCTCGTCGCCGGCATCGATGTTGCCCTGTGCGTGGTGCAGCACGATGAGACCGTTGGCCTGCACCATCGAGCTGAGCACGCCCGAGCCCTGGTTGCCGGTGGTGCGCACCTGCAGGGAACCATCGGCCAGCGTGCTGACGATGCCGCGCTGGTATTCGGTGCGACCCGGCTTCTTGCGCATGGGCTCGGCGCTGCGGGCCTTGAGCAGCACGGGCGGCTCGGCACGCGTGCCCATCATCCGCAACAGGGCAGGGCGCACGAACGCCAGGAAGGTCACCATCACCGCCACCGGGTTGCCCGGGAGCCCGAACAGCACCGCGCTGCGTTCGCCCTGCGTGATGCGGCCCACGGCCATCGGGCGTCCGGGACGCATGGCGATGCGCCAGAAGGCGACGTCGCCGAGCTGGCGCATCATGGCCTTGGTGTAGTCGGCCTCGCCGACGCTCACGCCGCCGCTGGTGATGATGGCGTCGGCCTCGGCCGCCGCGCGCCGGAACGCCGCTTCGAGCTGCACCGGTTCGTCGCGCACCACACCCAGGTCGATCAGCTCGCACCCCAGGCGCGCGAGCAGCCCGCGCACGGTGTAGCGGTTGCTGTCGTAGACCGCGCCCTCGCGCGGCGCCTGGCCGAGCGAGAGGATCTCGTCGCCCGTGGAGAAATAGGCGACGCGTGGGCGGCGCGCGACCGCGACGCGCGCGATGCCCAGGCTGGCGACGAGGCCGCAGGCGGCCGGCGTGAGCCGCTCGCCGCGCCGCAGCGCCGGCAGTCCCTCGGTGAGGTCCTCGCCCTTGCGGCGGCGGTTGTCGCCGGCGCGCAGCAGCCCGGGCGGCACCGCCACGCGGCCTTCTGCGGCGGGTTGCGTGAACTCCTGCGGCACCACGGTGTCGCAGCCCGGCGGCATGATCGCGCCGGTCATGATCTTCACGCACTGACCGGCACCCACCGTGCCCTGCCAGGCCTTGCCGGCCAGCGCGGTGCCCACTACCTCCAGCTCCAGCGGACGCTCGGCGCGCAGTTGCGCGCCGTCGAAGGCATAGCCATCCATGGCCGAGTTGTCGTGGGGCGGCACGCTCAACGGCGACACGATGTCGTTGGCCAGCACCCGGTCCAGCGCATCGGTGAGGTCGATCGTTTCGTGCTGGTCGAGCGGCTGAACCAGGCGGGCGAGGAACTCACCTACCGCCTCGGCGCTGAGGGCCTGCGGGTCGTAGCCCTGCAGCTCGGCGCCGATCTGCTCCAGCGTCTTCATGGCGCTTCGAGCTGGCGCAGCTCGTCCAGCGTGTTGGCATTGAAGAAGGCGCGCGGCATGTCCTCGGGCCGGTCGAACGGAACGATGCAGGTGCGGTGCGAGCCGGTCCAGGCATCGATCTTGCGCCCGCCTTCGTGGGTGAAGCGCACCAGGCTTTCGAGCAGCTCGCGCCGCAGCAGGCAGAAGACCGGTTGCGTGCGCAGCTGCCCATCCTGCTCGGGCGCGCTGGCCATGGCGATGTCGGCGTCCGCTGTTTCCAGCGCCTCGCCCAGGCGCTGCACCAGGTCGAGCGGAAACAGAGGGGTGTCGCAGGGCACGGTGACCAGGTAGGGCGTCTCGCAGTGCTCCAGGCCCGTGAGAAACCCCGCCAGCGGGCCGGCGAAGTCGGGCAGGGCATCTGGCCAGACCGGCACGCCGAAGGCCTCGTATGCGCCGAGGTTGCGGTTGGCGTTGACCATGACCTCGCCCACCTGCGGCGCGAGGCGCATGAGGGTGTGGACGGCCAGGGGCAGTCCGTTGAAGTTCTGCAGTCCCTTGTCCACGCCGCCCATGCGGCTGCCGCGGCCGCCGGCAAGGATCAGGCCCGTCACGTCTTGGGGGTTCATCAGCCTCCGATGTAGCTCATTTCGACACGCCGGGCGCCGGGCGCTGATGCATCCGGAGCCTGCTGGCCGCGCAACTGCGAATAGCGGTCGCTGCGGCCCTGCCAGATGTGGGCGATGGCGCCGGCGAGCTGTTCGTCGCTCGCGCCGCCGCGCAGCAGCCCGCGCAGGTCGTGCCCCTGGCTGGCGAACAGGCACAGGTACAGCTGGCCTTCGGTGGACAGGCGCGCGCGGTTGCAGTCGCCGCAGAAGGCCTGCGTCACGCTGCTGATGACGCCGATCTCGCCGCTGCCGTCCGCATAGGACCAGCGCTCGGCGGTCTCTCCCGCGGCGGACGCGTCCAGCGCGCGCAGCGGCATCTCGGCGCCGATGTGCCGGACCACCTCGGCCGAGGGCAGCACCTCGTCCATGCGCCAGCCGTTGGTGGCGCCCACGTCCATGTATTCGATGAAGCGCAGCACGTGGCCGGTGCCGCGGAAGTGGCGGGCCATCGGCAGGATCTCGTGGTCGTTGGTGCCGCGCTTGACCACCATGTTGACCTTGATCGGGCCCAGACCCGCCTCGCGCGCCGCGTCGATCCCGGCGAGCACCTCGGCGACGGGAAAGTCCACGTCGTTCATGCGTCGGAAAACCGCGTCATCGAGTCCGTCGAGGCTCACGGTGACGCGCTGCAGGCCCGCCTCTTTCAGCGCACGGGCCTTGCGCGCGAGCAGGGAGCCGTTGGTGGTGAGGGTCAGGTCCAGCGGCGCGCCCTCGGGTGTGCGCAGCGCAGCGAGCTGCTCGATCAGCACCTCGATGTTCTTGCGCAGCAGCGGCTCGCCACCCGTGAGGCGGATCTTGCGCACGCCGTGGGCGACGAACTGCCGGGCCAGCCGCGTGATTTCCTCGAAGCTCAGGAGTTCGGCATGCGGCAGGTAGGGGTAGTTCTTGTCGAACACTTCCTTGGGCATGCAGTAGCTGCAGCGGAAGTTGCAGCGGTCGGTGACGCTGATGCGCAGGTCGCGCAAGGGCCGTCCGAGCCGGTCGGCCACGCGGCCGCTGGCCGGCAGCGCGTGATCGGGCGCGCGCACCGGCCGCCCGGCGGGGCGGTGGGCAATGACGGGGATGACGCGTTCGGCCATGGTGATGCGATTGTCGTCGGGGTGGCGGCAGGCGCGGCGGCTGGTGGCCGATGGGCCTGCCGGCGGGCTGGTTTAGCCCGCGCTCGGCGCGGGCGCGGTGCGCGGCTTCCGGCTCAGACGCATCGGGCGCCGTCCACTTCGATGCACACGCCCGAGACGAAAGCCGCTTCGTCGCTGGCGAGGTAGAGGGCCGCATTGGCCACGTCGAGCGCCGTGGAGAAGCGCCCGAGCGGAATGGTGGCCAGGAACTTCGCGCGGCGCGTTTCATCGACCGGGCCGCCCGCGAACTCGGCGGCAAGCCCCGTGTCGGGGTTGAAGACCGGGTTGATGCAATTGACGCGGATGTTGTCGGGCCCGAACTCGGCCGCGAGCGATTTGCTGGTGGTGATCACCGCGCCCTTGGAGCCGTTGTACCAGGTGAGGCCGGGACGCGGCCGGATCCCGGCCGTGGAGGCGATGTTGATGAAGCTGCCGCCCCGGTTGGCGCGGAACACGGGCACCGCGTGGATGGTCGCCAGGTAGATGCTCTTCATGTTGACCGCATAGCAGCGGTCGAACTCGTCTTCGCTCACCTCGAGGGCGGGGCGGTTGCGGTGGGTCCAGCCGGCGTTGTTGACCATGACGTCGAGCTTGCCGTGGCGCTGGACCGCCGTCTGTACCAGGGCCTGCACGTCGGCCGAGCGGGTCACGTCGCCAGCGAAGAAGGACGCGCGGCCGCCCGCTTCGCGGATGGCCGCCACCACGCGCTCGCCCTGGGCCGCGTTGATGTCGTTCACGAGGACCTGCGCGCCTTCTTCGGCAAGGCGCCGGGCGATGCCCTCGCCGATGCCGCTGCCCGCGCCGGTGACGATGATGGATTTGTTCTCGATGCGCATGTGCCGTGTCTCCTGTTGTTCGATGCCCGCCGCTGGCGCTGGTGCTGCGGCTGCGACCTTCAGCCGTGGCGGATCGCGACGGTCTTGAGCGTGGTGAAGCCGTAGAGCGCCTCGAAGCCCTTTTCCCGGCCGTAGCCGGAGGACTTCACGCCGCCGAAAGGCAGCTCGACGCCGCCGCCGGCGCCGTAGTTGTTGATGAAGACCTGGCCCGAGTGCACGCGCCGGGCCATGCGCAACTGACGCGCGCCGTCGCGTGTCCAGACGCCGGCGACGAGTCCGAACTGCGTGGCGTTGGCCAGCTGCACGGCTTGGTCCTCGTCGCGAAAGGCCATGGCGGCGAGCACCGGGCCGAACACTTCTTCCTGCGCGAGCCGGTGATCGATCGGAACGTCCCGCAGCAGCGCCGGCGCCTGGTAGAAGCCGCCGTCGGGCGCCTCCTCGACGATCTGGCCCTGCGCCACCATCGGGATGTGCGCGGTCTGGGCGTCGGACAGGAAGTCCCACACCCGCTGCTGCTGCGTCGCGCGGATCAGCGGGCCGACATCGAGGTCCATGGCGGCGGGCCCGACCCGCAGGTTGCTGAAGGCCTCGCCCAGGCGGTCGAGCACCGCCTCGTAGATGGACTTGTGCACCAGCAGGCGCGAACCCGCCGAGCAGGTCTGGCCGGCGTTCTGCACGATGGCGTTGACCACCGCCGGCAGCGCGGCGTCGAGGTCGGCGTCTTCGAAGAGGATTTGCGGGCTCTTGCCGCCGAGCTCGAGCGTTACCGGGCAATGCCGCTCGGCGGCAGCCTGCTGGATCAGCGTGCCCACGCGCGGGCTGCCGGTGAAGCTGATGTGGTCGATGCCGGGGTGGCGGGCCAGCGCGTCGCCGACCTCGTGGCCCAGGCCGGTGACGATGTTGATGGCGCCGGCCGGGAACCCGCAGTCGGCCGCGAGCTGGGCCAGGCGGATCAGCGACAGGCAGGCGTCCTCCGACGGCTTGACCACGCAGACGTTGCCGGCGGCCAGGGCGCCGCCCACGCTGCGGCCGAAGATCTGCATGGGGTAATTCCACGGGATCACGTGCCCCGTGACCCCGTGCGGCTCGCGCCAGGTCAGCACCGTGTAGCCGTCCTGGTAGGGGATGGTCTCGCCGTGCAGCTTGTCGCAGGCGCCGGCATAGAACTCGAAGTAGCGCACCAGCGCCACCGCGTCGGCGCGGGCCTGCCGCGTGGGCTTGCCGCAATCGCGCTGCTCGAGCCCTGCCAGCTCGTCGGCGTTGTCGGCCACCGCTTCGGCAAGGCGCATCAGCAGCCGGCCGCGTTCCGCGCCGCTGAGCCGGCTCCAGACGGAGTCGTAGCACTGGCGCGCGGCCCGCACGGCACGGTCGATGTCCTGGGGTGTGCCGCGCTGGATGGCGTCGAAGGCCTGCCCGTCCGAGGGATCGATCACGGGGAGGGTGCGGCCTGAGGAGGCTTCCTGCGCCGCGTTCGCGATGAAGTGGAACTGCATGGGGCCGGATTGTGCCCGCAGCGAGGCAGGCTGCCGCGGGGAAAACAGGGGGGCCGCGCGCGCGGCAGATGCCGGGTGCCTGGCTTTGGGGGCATGCCGGGCGCGAGCATCGCGCGTGGTGGCCGTGCGCGGGCCACGCAGGGCGGGGAAGGTGCCCGCGTTCGGCGAAACAGCAAGAGAAAGGCCCGCGCACGGCGGGCCCAGGATGGGGGAAGCAGGGGGCCGGCTCCCGCCCTGCGCTTGCGCCGCGTGGCGCGAAGCAAGCGCAGGAGAGGTGGCCCCCTTGCGTCCTCAGCGGCCGGTGGTCGCGCCCTGGGGCACCACCAGGATGACGCCGGACGCGGGAGCGACCGCGCCGGCGTTGCTGCCGGTACCGTGGAACTGCACCACCAGCGGCGCGATCAGCAGCGCGACGATGTTGATGATCTTGATCAGCGGGTTGATGGCGGGGCCGGCGGTGTCCTTGTAGGGGTCGCCCACCGTGTCGCCGGTTACGGCCGCCTTGTGGGCCTCGGAGCCCTTGCCGCCGTAGTTGCCGTCCTCGATGTACTTTTTGGCGTTGTCCCAGGCGCCGCCGCCGGTGCACATGGACAGCGCCACGAAGATGCCGGTGACGATGGTGCCCATGAGCAGCCCGCCCAGCGCGGCGGGGCCGAGCAGCAGGCCGACCGCGATGGGCACGACCACCGGCAGCAGCGAAGGGATGATCATTTCCTTGATGGCGGCGGTGGTGAGCATGTCCACCGCCCGGCCGTACTCGGGCTTGCCCGTGCCGTCCATGATGCCCTTGATGGTGCTGAACTGGCGGCGCACCTCGACCACGACGGCGCCGGCCGCCCGGCCCACGGCTTCCATGGCCATCGCCCCGAAGAGGTAGGGGATCAGGCCGCCAATGAACAGGCCGATGATGACCATGGGGTCGGACAGGTCGAAGCGGATCGCGCTGCCGTAGCTCTCGAGCTTGTAGGTGTAGTCGGCGAACAGCACCAGTGCTGCGAGGCCGGCCGAGCCGATGGCGTAGCCCTTGGTGACGGCCTTGGTGGTGTTGCCCACCGCGTCGAGCGGGTCGGTGATGTCGCGCACGGCGGCCGGCAGCTCCGCCATCTCGGCGATGCCGCCGGCGTTGTCGGTGATGGGACCGTAGGCGTCCAGCGCGACCACGATGCCCGCCATGCTCAGCATGGAGGTGGCCGCGATGGCCACGCCGTAGAGGCCGGCCAGCGAATACGCGCTGATGATGGCGGCGCAGACGAACAGCACCGGCCAGGCCGTGGAGCGCATCGAGACGCCGAGGCCGGCGATGATGTTGGTGCCGTGGCCGGTGGTCGATGCCTGGGCGATGTGGCGCACCGGCTTGTACTGGGTGCCGGTGTAGTACTCGGTGATCCAGACCAGCACGCCGGTGAGCACCAGTCCGACCACGCACGCGCCCCACAGGCGCATCTGCGAGCCCGCTGCCGTGATCGCGTTGTCGGGCATGACGGCGATGGTCACGAAGTAGAAGGCGATGAGCGACAGCACGCCGGAGATGGCCAGGCCCTTGTACAGCGCCGGCATCACGTTGCGCGTGTTGGGACTGGCGCGCACGAAGAAGCATCCGATGATGGACGCAATGATCGACACGGCGCCCAGCGTGAGCGGATACACCACCGCGTTCATGGGGGCTGCGCCCACCAGCAGCGCACCGAGCACCATCGTGGCAATGATGGTGACCGCATAGGTCTCGAACAGGTCGGCCGCCATGCCGGCGCAGTCGCCGACGTTGTCGCCCACGTTGTCGGCGATCACCGCCGGGTTGCGCGGGTCGTCCTCGGGGATGCCCGCTTCCACCTTGCCGACCAGGTCGGCGCCCACGTCCGCGCCCTTGGTGAAGATGCCCCCGCCGAGTCGGGCAAAGATGGAGATGAGGGACGAGCCGAACGCAAAGCCGATCAGCGGGTTGAGCAGCGAGGCGAGTGGACGGTCGGGCGTGAGGTTGCCGTTGCCCACCAGGAACCAGAAGAAGCTCGTCACGCCCAGCAGGCCCAGGCCCACCACCAGCATGCCGGTGATGGCGCCGCCGCGGAAGGCCACGTCCAGCGCCGGCCCGATGCCGCGGGTGGCGGCCTGCGCGGTGCGCACGTTCGCACGCACCGAGACGTTCATGCCGATGAAGCCGCAGGCGCCCGAGAGGATGGCACCGATCAGGAAGCCGATCGCGGTGCTCGCGCCGAGGAAGATGCCGATGAGGATGGCAAGGACGATGCCGACGACGGCGATGGTCTTGTACTGCCGAGCGAGGTAGGCCGCTGCGCCCGCCTGGATCGCGGCGGCGATCTCCTGCATACGTGCATTGCCGGGGTCCTGGCGAAGAATCCAGCTACGCGCCCAGAAGCCATACACCACGGCCGCGAGGCCGCAGACCAGCGCCAGAACCAGCGCCGAGTTGCCTGTCATGAGAATCTCCTACGGTTGTTGAGCTTGGAGGGGGCAACGCAAGCGGCACCCCCGCTGCGTTGCTTCCTCGTGGCTCCCCGTGGGCGGAGACGATTGGCCAACCGGCGCAATATACAAGCGAAGCCCGCGAACCCATCGGTGCGTGGACCCGGCTGCCGTGCTCCTGAACCTAGAATCAGGGTTTTTCCTAGGCTCACCCGCTAAGCAATCGCACCATGTCGCTCGATCAAGTCACCCCCGGCAAGCATGTTCCCGACGCGTTCAACGTGATCATCGAGATCCCGATGAACGCCGATCCCGTGAAGTACGAAGTAGACAAGGAGACGGGTGCGATCTTCGTGGACCGCTTCATGAGCACGGCCATGCACTACCCCACCAACTACGGCTACGTGCCCCAGACCATCAGCGGCGACGGCGACCCCGTGGACGTGCTGGTGATCACCCCGGTGCCGCTGATCCCGGGCGTGGTGGTTCCCTGCCGCCCGATCGGCATCCTCAAGATGCAGGACGAGGCGGGCGACGACGCCAAGGTGCTCGCCGTGCCGATCGACAAGATCCTGCCGATCTACACGCACTGGCAGAAGCCGGAGGACATGAACCCGCTGCGCCTGAAGACCATCGCGCACTTCTTCGAGCACTACAAGGACCTGGAGCCCGGCAAGTGGGTCAAGGTGCTGGGCTGGGAAGGTCCGGAGTCGGCCAAGAAGGAAGTGCTGGACGGGATCGAGAACTACAAGCGGCAGCCGGCGTAAGGGACTGGCTCCGCCAGCAGAGCTCCTGCGAAAGTAAGCTCGGCGCGGACCACGGTCGGCTGCCTTCGTCCGGCTGGATGAACCGTCCAGTGATGGCGCTGGCGAGCCCTCCACGAGAGCCGCCTATCCGCCCCTTTCCTCGCCCCGCCGGAACGGGCTGCGTTCCTCGAGGTGCTCCAGGTAGTTTTCGATGCCCTGGCCCTCACGCTCCAGGAAGCGTTCGACGGCGTCTGCGAAGGCCGGGTGCGCGAGCCAGTGCGCGCTGTGCGTCTTCACCGGCATCAGCGCGCGTGCCATCTTGTGTTCCCCCTGCGCGCCGCCTTCGAAGCGGCTGAAACCGTTCGCGATGCACCAGGCGAGCGGCTGGTAGTAGCAGGCTTCGAAGTGCAGGCAATCGACGCGTTCGAGCGCGCCCCAGTAGCGCCCGTAGGCGACGCCGTCGTCTCCGATCGCCACGAGACTGCAGGCGATGGGCCTGCCTTCGCGTTCGGCGAGGAACAGCAGCCAGTGCTCGGGCATGTCGCGCGCCATGCGGCGAAAGAACGCGGCGGTGAGATAGGGCGGGTTGCCGTGCTCGCGGTAGGTGCGCGCGTAGCAGCGATAGAAGAAGTCCCACTCGAATGCGCCGATCTCGCGCCCGCGCAGGACGCGAAACGTGACGCCCGCTTGGGCGACCTTGCGGCGCTCCTGCCGGATCTTCTTGCGCTTGTCCTGGGCCAGTCCGCCGAGGAAGTCGTCGAAATCGGCATAGGGGGCGCCGCCCGCCGATGCGTTGAGCCAGTGAAATTGCACCGTGTGCCGCGCCATCAGGCCTGCGGCGTCGCAGGCGCGCAGGTCGGCGTCGGAGAGGAACAGGAGGTGCAGCGAGGACAGCCCCTGGGCACGGCAGTGTGCGAGCAGTCCACGCAGCAGCAGGGCGCGCGTCTCATCGTCCTTCGCGAGCAGGCGCGCGCCCGGTACCGGCGTGAAGGGCGCGGCCACCAGGCCCTTGGGGTAGTACGCGAGCCCGTGCTGTTCGTAGGCGTTGGCCCAGGCCCAGTCGAAGACGTACTCGCCGAAGGAGTGGGCCTTGTAGTAGAGCGCGCAGGCCGCCTGCAGGGCGTCGCCGCGCCACACGGTGACGAAGGCCGGGCTCCACCCGGAATCCGGTGTGGCGCTGCCGCTCTCGTGCAAGGCACACAGGTACTCGTGGCGCATGAAGGGCGTGGGCTGGTCCTGCGCCGCAAGCAGGTCGTTCCAGGCTGCGCGGTCGATGCACGCCGGGTCGTGCAACACGCGAATGACATAATCGTTCGAGTCGTTTCTCACTGCTGGTATGCCCCTCACAATCTGTACCGCCCAGCTGAACTACGTGGTGGGCGACATGCCCGGCAACGCCCGCAGGATCATCGATGCGGCCCGCCAAGCCTACGCCCTCGGCGCGCGGCTGGTGGTCACTCCCGAACTTTCGATTTGCGGTTATGCGGCCGAAGACCTTTTCCTGCGGCCCGCGTTCATCGCGGCCTGCGATGATGCCGTCGCCGCAGTGGCCCGTGAGCTTGCGGGGTTGAAGGGCCTGCACGTGGTGGTGGGCCATCCGAGCGGAGGCGACATGCGCAGCCGATCGGTGCAGGTGCAGCAGCGCCACAACGCCGCCAGCGTGCTTCGGGAGGGGCGCGTCGTCGCCCGCTACGCCAAGCGCGAGCTTCCCAACTACCAGGTTTTCGACGAGCGCCGCTACTTCACGCCCGGAAGCGAGGCGGTGGTGTTCGAGATCGAAGGGGTGCGCCTCGCACTGCTCGTGTGCGAAGACGCGTGGTTCGACGAGCCGGTCGAGCACGCGTGTGCGGCCGGGGCGCAGGTGCTGGTGGTGACCAACGCCTCGCCCTTCCATGCCGGTAAGGGCGGCGAGCGCCTGGCCCGCATGGGGGCGCGCGCACGCAAGGCGGGTCTGCCGCTTTTGTACGCGCACCTGGTCGGTGGCCAGGACGAGGTCGTGTTCGACGGCGGCTCCTTCGCCGTGGGCGCCGACGGCGCTCTGGCGGCGCGGGCGCCGGCCTTCGCCGAAGACCTGTTCATGGTGCAGGCCGAAACCGATTCGCGCGGCAGCGTGCATGTGTCCGGCGCCGTGGCCGAAGCGCCCGCGGACGAGGCCGAGCTGTGGCACGCGCTCGTGCTCGGCGTGCGTGACTACGTCGGCAAGAACGGGTTTCCGGGCGTGCTGCTGGGGCTGTCCGGAGGCATCGATTCCGCGCTGGTGCTGGCGGTCGCGGTCGATGCGCTGGGGCCGCAGGCCGTGCGCGCGGTGATGATGCCGTCGCCGTACACCGCGGACATCTCGTGCATCGATGCCCGCGAGATGGCGCAGCGGCTGGGCGTGCGCTATGACGAGATCGCCATCGCGCCCATGTTCGAGGCGTTCCGCGAGGCGCTGGCCGGCGAGTTCGCGGGCCTCACGGAGGACACGACCGAGGAAAACCTGCAGGCTCGCATCCGCGGCGTGCTGTTGATGGCGATGTCCAACAAGTTCGGCAGCATCGTGCTGACCACCGGCAACAAGAGCGAGATGGCCACCGGCTACTGCACGCTCTACGGCGACATGGCCGGCGGCTTCGCGGTCATCAAGGACCTGCTCAAGACGCGCGTGTTCCAGCTGGCGCGATGGCGCAACCGGCACGACCCGTACGGTCGGGGCGCCAACCCCATCCCCGAGCGCATCATCACCCGGCCGCCGAGCGCCGAGCTGCGGCCCGACCAGACGGACCAGGACAGCCTGCCGCCGTACGAGGTGCTCGATGCGATCCTCGAGCGCTACATGGAGGAAGACCAGGACCTGGACGCGATCGCCGCCGCCGGGTACGAGCGGGCTGTGGTCGAGCGAGTGGCCCGGCTGATCCGCATCAACGAGTACAAGCGCCGCCAGGCGCCGGTAGGCATCCGCGTGACGCACCGCAGCTTCGGCAAGGATTGGCGCTATCCTATTACCGGGCGGTTTCGCCCCTGACGCACACGAGAACACGGAGCCTTTCCCCCATGAAGCAGATCACCGCCATCGTCAAGCCGTTCAAGCTGGAGGAGGTCCGGGAGGCCTTGGCCGAGTGCGGCGTCACCGGACTCACGGTGACCGAGGTCAAGGGCTTCGGGCGGCAGAAGGGACACACGGAGCTGTATCGCGGCGCCGAGTACGTCGTCGATTTCCTGCCCAAGGTGAAGATCGAAGTCGTCGTGCGCGACGACGATGTCGATAACTGCGTCGATGCGATCGTGAAGGCCGCGCGCACCGGCAAGATCGGTGACGGCAAGATCTTCGTCACATCGGTGGAGCGCATCGTGCGCATTCGCACCGGCGAGACCGACGAGTCGGCCGTCTGAAGCGAAGGGCGAGCGGCCCGGGCTGAATTCGCTGGGCGCCCGCGCAGCCGTCGCAGGGCTGCCTCAGATCCGCGACAGGTCCTCTCCCTGAGGTGCTGCGCGGCTGGCGCTCACCAGCTCCTGCAGCAGCGCTGGCACCTCGTGCCCCACGCGCAGCATCGACATGACCTGCTCGCTGACGAAACCGGTGGCGACGCTGTCGTCCAGGAACCTGAGCAGGGGCTGGTAGTAGCCCTCGACGTCCAGCAGTCCGACCGGCTTGTCGTGGTAGCCGAGCTGGCGCCAGGTCCAGACCTCGAACAGCTCCTCGAAGGTGCCGATGCCGCCCGGCAAGGCCAGGAACGCGTCGGCCCGCTCGGCCATCATGTGCTTGCGCTCGTGCATGCTGTGCACCACGTGCAGCTCGGTGCATTCGCGCTTGGCCATCTCCCGGTCCACCAGGCTCTGCGGAATGATGCCGACGACGCGCCCGCCGGCTCGCAGCGTGGCTTCGGCGACGGTGCCCATCAGGCCGGTGTTGCCGCCGCCGTAGACGAGCTGTCCGCCGTGGGCGCCGATCCAGCGGCCGACAGCCTCGGCTGACTGCAGGAAGGACGGCGTCGCGCCGGGGCGCGAGCCGCAGTAGACACAAATGGAAAACGAAGGGGTCATGGAAGAAGAAAGAGCGGCTGCGGATCGCGGGCGCGGTCCGGGAGAAAGGAAGTGAATCAGTCGTTCGAGGGCACGAGCCGGGTG
This sequence comes from Ramlibacter sp. AN1015, assembly GCF_037726105.1. Classification (NCBI taxonomy): domain Bacteria; kingdom Pseudomonadati; phylum Pseudomonadota; class Betaproteobacteria; order Burkholderiales; family Comamonadaceae; genus Ramlibacter; species Ramlibacter sp. AN1015. The sequence continues at coordinate 99,479 of NZ_JBBJUM010000011.1, read as the reverse complement.
CCGGCCAGCGCATCGTGCCAGAACTGGCCCTGCGGATGGAAGCGACTGAGCAGGGCCCAGACCGCGACCCAGCCCGCCACCAGCACGGCAACTTCGCCGCCGCCCAGGTGCAGCGGCCCGAGGACCGCCAGCGGCGGCAGGAACCATACCCAGCTCAGAACGTAGCGCAGCAGGGCGCGGGCCTGGGTGATCGGTCGCCCGAACCGGTCCACGATGCGGATGTTCCAGGTCTTCATCGCCAGCGTCTGGCCGCGCGACCAGAGCCACGAGAAGTACACCGCGAACACCACGAACACGAACACCTGCAGCAGCGGGCGGCGCGGGTCCATGGCGTCACGCATCTGCCCGAGCGTGCTGAATAGCCAGCCCGCCATGAAGACGACCGCGAAGAGCAGCACGCCCTCGTACATCCAGCAGGCCATGCGGCGCCAGATGCCGGGCGCCCGCAGGTCGGGCAGGGAACTGGATCCGGCCACGTCGGGCCTGGATGGGGTATTCACGAGAGCAATCCTTCGAAGATGCAGGGCTGCCGCGTCACTGGTCGGGTGCGGCGGGGGGCGGGGTGCTCGGCTCGGGCGCGGCTATGCGCGGGGGCTTCGCTTCGTCGTGCGAACTGCGCGGCACGGTGGCGAGCTTGTCGGGGCTCACGGGCCGTACGGGCGCCGCGGTGGTGGGCGTGCGCGGCCGGGAATCGATCGCGAGGCGCCGCTTCTCGTCGTCCGGCAGCGCCTGGTAGGCCTCCCAGCGCGCCTTCTTTTCGGCGGCCGTGAGCTGCCCCGCCTCGCCGAAGTTCAGGCGCGCCTGGGCGCGCTGCTGCGGGCTGAGCGCAACCCACTCCGCCATGCGGCTGTGCAGCTTGGCCTGTTCTTCGGGCGTGAGCGCGTCGAAGTTGTCGGCGATGGCGATCCACTTGCGTTTCTGCGCCTCGGAGAGGCTGGGCCAGCGCGCCGCAAGCGGACGGAGCGCCGCCTGCTGTGCCGGCAGGAGCTCCCTCCAGGAGGGCCGGGTGGCAGGACGCGGCGCGCGGGTCTGCGTCGGAGCGGGTGCCGCCTTCTGGGCGACGGCAGCGCTGGCGGGGGCGGAGGGCCCGCCACCGGCGATTGCGCCGCCTACCGCGAAAAAGACGGCGGCCACCAGGGCGCGCGCAAACGGCGGACGGTCGAAGCCGGTCCGACGCGTCGATGATGCAGGTGGTGGCGAAGCTGCGTTCACTGCGCGCGACGCACAAAGGCAAGGAACCCGGGGTCGGTGTAGGCCGCCGGTGGAAGTTCGTCGGTGAGGAGCGCGGCATCGACTTCGGCGACCTGCCGCGCCCGCTCGTCGTTGTGCGCGAGGTGCAGGGCGACCAGCCCGGCTGCCAGGACCACGGCCGGCAGTGCCGCGGCGATGCGGCCCCAGAGGCCCAAGCTTCCGTCGGCGCTGCCGAGGGGGGCTGCGGCGGAAGCTGCGGCTCGCGCGCGCAGTGGCTGCACCGCGGCCGGCTTGCGGCGAGCCATTGCCTGCTCCCGTGCTGCCCGGAGCCGCTCGGTGATGTCGTGCGGCAGTTCCTCTGCGCCGGCCGCGAGCCGCGCGGCCACGCGTTCTCCGAAAGCGTCGGACGGCGTGGGCGCCCGTCCGGGCCGTGAAACGGGTGCGTTCGTCGTGTTCATGCTTGTATCCCCCTGGCCTTCAAGGCCTTGCTGAGGGCCTGGACTGCCCGAAAGCAGTGCGTCTTGACGCTGCCTTGCGTGCAGCCCATGGCCGCAGCCGTTTCGGCGACGTCCAAGTCCTCCCAGTAACGCAGCAAAAAAGCCTCTCGTTGACGGGCGGGCAGTTCCTGCAGCTGCGCTTCGATCTCTCGCAGGATCTGGGCCCGGCGCGTCGTGTCCTCCGCGCTCTCCACACGCTGAGACACGTCGGCGGCGAGATAGCTTTCCAGCAGGTCGAATTCTCCGCCGCTCCCGCCGTCGTCGCCCGACGCCTCGAAATCGCTCAGGTTCGAAAAGATGGCGCCACGGGTCTTCTGGCGGCGAAACCAGTCCAGCGTGGTGTTGGACAGGATGCGCTGGAACAGCATCGGGAGCTCCGACGGCGGCTTGTCCCCGTAGTGCTCGGCCAGCTTCATCATGCTGTCCTGCACGATGTCCAGGGCGGCGTCCTCGTTGCGCACATGGTAGACGGAGCGCTTGAACGCCCGCTTCTCGACGCTCTTGAGGAAATCGGAGAGTTCTTGTTCGGTGGCCAAGGGCGCGGCGTCGGATGTCTTCTCGGGTGCCCCAGGCGCGTAGCGCGGCCCCAGCGGCGCCGGATTATGGCACCGGCCCCACGGGCCGCGGGGATAGGGGTGTGCTGCGGTGCGATAATCGCCGCTGCAAGTCAAAAGGCAAACGAGTCCTGATCCGGCGCGCGATCCGCCGCCCATGGTCAGGTGCTCTAAGTCCCGACGCTGCTTCACGAGAGTGGGCGAAGGGGCACCCCACGTTTTTCGTCAGAGAAAAATCGAAAGGTTGATCATGGAAGTTTCCAAGGCCGAGATCGCTTCGGCAGCCGCCGCTGGCGCCCCCACGCAGGACCTGCGCGGTGCCGAAATCCTCATCAAGTGCCTGCAGGCAGAGAACGTCCGCTACGTCTGGGGCTATCCGGGCGGGGCCGTCCTCCACATCTACGACGCGTTCTACAAGCAGGACACCATCCAGCACGTGCTGGTGCGTCACGAGCAGGCAGCAGTGCACGCCGCCGACGGCTACGCCCGCGCTACCGGCGACGTCGGCGTGGCGCTGGTCACCTCGGGTCCGGGCGTCACGAACGCAGTCACCGGTATTGCGACGGCCTACATGGACAGCATTCCGATGGTGATCATCACCGGGCAGGTGCCTACGGCTGCGATCGGCCTCGATGCCTTCCAGGAGTGCGACACCGTCGGGATCACCCGGCCCATCGTCAAGCACAACTTCCTGGTCAAGGACGCGCGGCACATCGCCGAGACGATGCGCAAGGCCTTCCACATCGCGCGCAGCGGCCGGCCCGGTCCGGTCGTGGTGGACATTCCCAAGGACGTGTCGTTCAACCGGGTGCCCTGGACCGGCTATCCGGACAAGGTGGAGATGCGTTCCTACAACCCGGTGCGCAAAGGCCATGGAGGCCAGATCCGCAAGGCGCTGCAACTGCTGCTGGGGGCCAAGCGCCCCTATGTCTACACCGGAGGCGGCGTCATCCTCGCCAACGCCAGCGCCGAGCTGCGCGAACTGGTGGGCATGCTGGGCACCCCCTGCACCAACACCCTGATGGGGCTGGGCGCCTTCCCGGCCAGCGACCCCAAGTTCCTGGGAATGCTGGGCATGCACGGCACGCTCGAGGCGAACAACGCCATGCAGAACTGCGACGTGCTGCTGGCGGTGGGTGCCCGCTTCGATGACCGCGTAATCGGCAACCCGAAGCACTTCGCGCAGAACGAGCGCAAGATCATCCACATCGACATCGACCCTTCCAGCATTTCCAAGCGCGTGAAGGTCGATATCCCGATCGTCGGCGACGTGAAGGAAGTGCTCGGCGAGCTGATCGCCATGATCAAGGAGTCCGGCCTCAAGCCCGACGCGCAGGCGCTGGGCAGCTGGTGGGACACCATCGAAGGCTGGCGCAAGCGCGACTGCCTGCGCTATGACCGCAACAACCAGCAGGTCATCAAGCCGCAGTACGTGATCGAGACGCTGTGGAACATGACGCGCGGCGTCGATACGTACGTCACCTCCGATGTCGGCCAGCACCAGATGTGGGCGGCCCAGTTCTACCGCTTCGACGAGCCGCGCCGCTGGATCAATTCGGGTGGCCTGGGCACCATGGGTGTGGGCATTCCCTATGCCATGGGCATCAAGATGGCGCGGCCCGACTCCGAGGTGTACTGCGTCACCGGCGAAGGCTCGGTGCAGATGTGCATCCAGGAGCTCTCCACCTGCCTGCAGTACAAGACTCCCATCAAGGTGCTTTCGCTGAACAACCGCTATCTGGGCATGGTGCGCCAGTGGCAGGAGCTCGACTACGAGGGCCGTTACAGCCACAGCTACATGGACGCGCTGCCCGACTTCGTGAAGCTCGCCGAGGCCTATGGCCACGTCGGCATGCTGATCGAGCACCCGCGCGACGTCGAGCCCGCGCTGCGCGAAGCGCGCAAGCTCAAGGACCGCACCGTGTTCATGGATTTCCGCACCGACCCCACGGAGAACGTGTTCCCGATGGTGCAGGCCGGCAAGGGCATCACCGAGATGCTGCTCGGCTCCGAAGACCTCTGAACATCGTCTTCCCGCATCCCCACCAACTTCGAACGAATCTATTGCCCGCCGAGCCCGCGCATTACCGTGCGCGGGGGAGGGCGGCGAAAAGAGGAGTCATGCAGACATGAAACACATCATCGCCGTGCTGCTCGAGAACGAGCCGGGCGCGCTTTCCCGCGTCGTGGGGCTGTTCTCGGCCCGCGGCTACAACATCGAGTCGCTCACCGTCGCACCCACCGAGGACGCGTCGCTCTCGCGCATGACCATCCAGACCACCGGGTCGGACGATGTCATCGAGCAGATCACCAAGCACCTGAACCGGCTGATCGAGGTCGTGAAGGTGGTGGACCTCACCGAAGGCTCCTATACCGAGCGTGAGCTCATGATGGTGAAGGTCCGCGCGGTCGGCAAGGAACGCGAGGAGATGAAGCGCATGGCCGACATCTTCCGCGGGCGCATCATCGACGTGACCGACAAAAGCTACACCGTCGAGCTCACCGGAGACCAGGCGAAGAACGATGCCTTCCTCGAGGCGATCGACCGCACCGCCATCCTCGAGACGGTGCGCACCGGCGCGAGCGGCATCGGGCGCGGCGAGCGCGTCCTGCGGGTCTGAACCGTCTGTCCCTCACCAAGGCCCAGCCATTCGCCCGTTCGGGCTGAGCCTGTCGAAGCCCTGCACCACAGGACTTCTCGAGCCCTTCGACAGGCTCATGACGAACGGCGGCAACACTTCAACCGGAGAGAGAAAAATGAAAGTCTTCTACGACAAGGACTGCGACCTGAGCCTGATCAAGGGCAAGACCGTCGCCATCATCGGCTACGGCTCCCAGGGCCACGCCCACGCACAGAACCTCAACGACAGCGGCGTGAAGGTCGTGGTCGGGCTGCGCAAGGGCGGCGCCTCGTGGGACAAGGTCGGCAAGGCCGGCCTGAAAGTCATGGAAGTGAATGAGGCCGTGAAGTCGGCCGACGTGGTCATGATCCTGCTGCCCGACGAGCAGATCGCAGAGGTCTATCGCAACAACGTCGAGCCGAACATCCGCGAGGGCGCCTCGCTCGCCTTCGCCCACGGCTTCAACGTGCACTACAACCAGGTGGTGCCGCGCGCCGACCTCGACGTCTGGATGGTCGCTCCGAAGGCGCCCGGCCACACCGTGCGTTCCACCTACGCCCAGGGCGGCGGCGTGCCCCACCTGGTGGCCGTCCATCAGGACAAGAGCGGCAAGGCACGTGACCTGGCGCTGTCGTACGCCATGGCCAACGGCGGCGGCAAGGCCGGCATCATCGAGACCAACTTCAAGGAAGAAACCGAGACCGACCTGTTCGGCGAGCAGGCCGTGCTGTGTGGCGGCGCCGTCGAACTGATCAAGATGGGCTACGAGACCCTGGTCGAAGCCGGCTACGCGCCCGAGATGGCCTATTTCGAGTGCCTGCACGAGCTCAAGCTCATCGTCGATCTGATCTACGAAGGCGGCATCGCCAACATGAACTACTCGATCTCCAACAACGCCGAGTTCGGTGAGTACGTGACCGGTCCCGAGGTGATCAACGAGCAGTCGCGCGAGGCCATGCGCAACGCGCTCAAGCGCATCCAGAACGGTGACTACGCCAAGATGTTCATCCTGGAAGGCCGCACCAACTATCCCAGCATGACCGCGCGGCGCCGCAACACCGCCGAGCACAGCATCGAGAAAGTGGGCGCCCAGCTGCGCGCCATGATGCCGTGGATCGCCAAGAACAAGCTGGTCGATCAGACGCGCAACTGAGCGCGGGGCCGGCTCGCGCACGCGACCGGCGCCTTCCACAAGAGCGGCCCTGCGGGGCCGCTTTTTTTTTCGTGTGGTGCCGCCGCGCTGAAGTGACGCGGCAGGCGAATGGCCCCTGCACGCGTGGTTACACTGCCGCCATGCACGACTCCAACCTGCCGCCGCCCAGCACGCCCGAAGGGGTCGTCGTGCGCAAGCGCCGCAAGGGTATCTACATCCTTCCCAACCTGTTCACGCTGGCAGCGCTTTTCGGTGGCTTCTATGCCGTGGTCATGGCCATGAACGGGCGTTTCGACCTCGCAGCCGCCGGTGTCTTCGGCGCCATGGTGCTGGACAGCCTCGACGGGCGCGTCGCCCGCATGACCAATACCCAGAGCGCCTTCGGCGAGCAGATGGACTCGCTCTCCGACATGGTGTCTTTCGGCGCTGCGCCTGCGCTCATTGCCTATGTGTGGTCCCTGCAGGCGCTGGGCCGATGGGGCTGGATCGCGGCGTTCGTCTATTGCGCCTGCGCGGCACTGCGCCTCGCGCGTTTCAACGTCAATACCGGCGTCGTCGATAAGCGCTGGTTCCAGGGCTTGCCCTCTCCGGCAGCCGCGGCGTTGGTCACCGGCTTCGTCTGGTTGCTCGACGACTACGGCTACAACCGCCTCGAAGCCGCGTGGGTGATGTTCGCCGTGGCGCTGTACGCAGGCCTCACCATGGTCACCAACGTGCCGTTCTACAGCTTCAAGGACATTTCCATGAAGCGCTCGGTGCCGTTCGCGGTAGTCGTGCTCATGGCGCTCGCCATCGCGGTCATCAACATTCACCCGCCCATCGTGCTCTTTGCGCTGTTCGTCGCCTACGGACTCTCGGGGTACGTGGTGTATGGCTGGCGCAAGGCCAAGGGCATGCAGACCAGCGTGATCAGCACGTCCACCGACGAGCCGGACGAGCGCGGCCTGCACAGGTAAAAAACACTGTGCTACATTCGCCGTTCATGAACCGTATTGCCCTGGCCCTACTTCTACTGCCCAACGGGCGGAGACCGTAGCGCACGCGCATACACCCCTCACGGCCCGTTTGCACCAGCAGCGGGCCGTTTGTCTTTGGGGCTGCTGGTTCACCTGAATCGAGCGAGAGATCGACATGTTGAAGAACCCCGCCAGCAAGTACCGCGCCTTCGCGCCGGTGCGCCTCAGCGATCGCACCTGGCCCGACGCCGTGATCACCCGACCGCCCGTGTGGTGCAGCGTCGATCTGCGCGACGGCAATCAGGCACTGATCGAGCCCATGGACATCGAGCGCAAGCTGCGCATGTTCGAGGCGCTGGTGGCGATCGGCTTCAAGGAAATCGAGGTGGGCTTCCCCTCGGCGTCGCAGGTCGAGTTCGATTTCGTGCGAAAGCTCATCGAGGAGCGGCTGATCCCCGATGACGTCACGATCCAGGTGCTCACCCAGGCCCGCGAGCACCTCATCGCCCGCACCTTCGAGGCCTTGCGCGGCGCACGGCGCGTGATTGTTCACCTGTACAACGCCACGGCGCCGGTCATGCGCAAGGTGGTGCTGAACCTCGACGAAGACGGCATCGTCGAGCTGGCTGCGCAGCATGCGCGCCTTTTCACCGTGCATGCAGCGGCGCAGCCCGAGACCGAATGGGTTTTCCAGTATTCGCCCGAGATGTTCTCCGGTACCGAGCTCGCTTTCGCCAAGCGCGTGGTCGATGCGGTGACCCAGGTGTGGCAGCCGACGCCGCAGCGCAAGTGCATCGTGAACCTGCCCTCCACGGTGGAACACTCCACGCCCAACATCTTCGCGGACATGATCGAATGGATGCACCGCCACCTGGCGCGGCGCGACGCGATCGTGCTGTCGGTGCATCCGCACAATGATCGCGGCACGGGCACCGCAGCCGGCGAGTTCGCGGTGATGGCCGGCGCCGACCGGCTCGAAGGATGCCTCTTCGGCAATGGCGAGCGCACCGGCAACCTCGACCTCGTCAATGTGGCGCTGAACCTCTACACGCAGGGCGTGCATCCGGGGCTCGACTTCAGCGACATCGACGACATCCGCCGCACGGTCGAATACTGCAACCAGCTGCCCGTGCACCCGCGCCACCCCTACGCAGGCGACCTGGTCTACACCTCCTTTTCGGGCTCGCACCAGGATGCGATCAAGAAGGCCTTCGGCGCGCGCAGGGACGGCGAAGTCTGGGACATGCCTTACCTGCCGATCGATCCCAAGGACCTCGGGCGCAGCTACGAAGCGGTCATCCGGGTGAACAGCCAGTCGGGCAAGGGCGGCATCTCGTACCTGCTCGAAAGCGAGTACGGGCTGGAGCTGCCCCGGCGGCTGCAGATCGAGTTCAGCCACATCGTGCAGAACGTGATGGACGCCACCGGCAAGGAACTGAGCGCGCAGCAGATCTTCGCGCTGTTCGAGCGTGAGTACGGGCTGCAGCGTATCGAGTCGCCGCGCCACCAGGTGGAGCAGGCAAGCGGCAAGCAGGTGCACCTGATGGCGCAGGCGCTGGTCGCCGGCCGAAGCGTCGAGGTGCGGGGCAGCGGCAATGGGCCGATCGATGCGTTCGTCGCGGGGCTCAATGCGGCCACCGGACAGTCCCTGCGCGTGCTCGACTACCATGAGCACGCCGTGGGCGAGGGCGCCAATGCGCAGGCGGTGGCCTACCTCGAGCTGCGGGTCGGCGAGCGGACCTTGTTCGGCGTGGGCCGCGACGCCAACATCGTGGCGGCCTCGCTCAAGGCCATCATCTGCGGCTTCGAGCGCGCGCAGTCCCGCCAGCAGCTCCAGGAGGGCGTATGTCCGACAAACTGATCATCTTCGACACCACGCTGCGCGACGGCGAGCAGTCGCCCGGCGCCTCGATGACCAAGGACGAGAAGCTGCGCATCGCGCGCCAGCTCGAACGGCTGAAGGTCGATGTCATCGAGGCCGGCTTCGCCGCCAGCAGCAACGGCGACTTCGAGGCCGTGCAGGCCATCGCGCGCGCCATCAAGGACAGCACGATCTGCTCGCTCTCCCGCGCCAACGACCGCGACATCGCACGGGCGGCCGAAGCGCTCGCCGGCGCCGAGCGCTCGCGCATCCACACCTTCATCGCCACGTCGCCGCTGCACATGGAAAAGAAGCTGCGCATGACGCCCGAACAGGTGCTGGAGCAGGCGCGCCTGTCGGTGCGCTTTGCGCGCAACCTGTGCGCCGACATCGAGTTTTCGCCAGAGGACGGCTACCGCAGCGAGGTCGATTTCCTCTGCCGCGTGCTGGAGGCGGTGATCGAGGAGGGTGCCACGACCATCAACGTGCCCGACACGGTGGGATACGCCGTACCTGAGTTGTACGGAAACTTCATCAAGACGCTGCGCGAGCGCATACCCAACTCCGACAAGGCGGTGTGGTCGGTGCATTGCCACAACGACCTCGGCATGGCGGTGGCCAATTCGCTTGCGGGCGTGAAGGTCGGCGGCGCGCGGCAGGTCGAATGCACCATCAACGGCCTCGGCGAACGCGCCGGCAACTGCTCGCTCGAGGAAATCGTGATGGCGGTGAAGACGCGGCGCGACTACTTCGGGCTCGACGTGGGCGTGGATACGCAGCACATCGTCGCCGCCAGCCGCATGGTGAGCCAGACCACCGGCTTCGTGGTCCAGCCGAACAAGGCCGTAGTGGGCGCGAACGCATTCGCCCATGCGAGCGGCATCCACCAGGACGGCGTGCTCAAGGCCCGCGACACCTACGAGATCATGCGTGCGGAGGATGTCGGCTGGACGGCCAACAAGATCGTGCTGGGCAAGCTGTCCGGGCGCAACGCCTTCAAGCAGCGGCTGCAGGACCTGGGTGTCGCCCTGGACAGCGAGTCGGAGGTCAACGCCGCCTTCGCCCGTTTCAAGGAACTGGCCGACCGCAAGAGCGAGGTCTTTGACGAGGACATCCTGGCCCTCGTGAGCGAAGAGGGCGCCGCGGCACACAAGGAGAAGTACGGGTTCGTGTCGCTCTCCCAGCACAGCGAGACCGGCGAGCGCCCGCATGCGCAGATCGTGTTCACGGTCGATGGCCACGAGGTGCGTGGCGAATCGGACGGAAACGGGCCCGTCGATGCGTCGCTCAAGGCCATCGAAAGCCACGCGCGCAGCGGCGCGGAGATGGTCCTCTACTCGGTCAATGCGATCAGCGGTTCGACCGAGAGCCAGGGGGAGGTCACTGTGCGTCTGCAGAACGCCGGCCGGGTGGTCAACGGCGTCGGCGCAGACCCGGACATCGTGGTCGCGTCGGCCAAGGCGTATCTAAGTGCTTTAAACAAGTTACAAAGTAAAGCTGATCGGGTAGCTGCACAAGGTTAGTTGCACTCTCTATAATTCGGAAACGCCTTAGGAAAACCGCCTAAGTCGTTGATTTTGTGAGTTTTTGCCGGTTTTATTAGTACCTTTTCGTGCACTCACGCATGAGAAGGCCCGGTTCGACCCACTGCCGAATTCGAATGCAATGACCAAACAACTCAAGCGTTTCGTACATGTTGTTGCAACGGCACTGATCCTGGCGGGCTTCGTTCCCGTCGAAGCGAGCGCCGCAACCTCCCAGCGGCCGGTGGCCAAGAAGAAGCAGGCCACCGTGAAGGCCAAGCCCAAGCGGGTGAGCCGCAGCGTCGTCCGGCAGCGCGCCGTGGCACCCAGCGCTGCGGTGGCGCCCCGCCTCTCCTACGGCCAGCTCGCCGGACTCCACAGCACCGAAGACCAGCTCGATCTCGCCTCCAGCGTGGCACTGGTGATCGACCAGGACACACGTGAAGTGCTGCTGTCGAAAAACCAGACGGCCGTGCTTCCCATCGCATCGCTCACCAAGCTGATGACCGGCATCGTCATCAGTGAGGCCAAGCTGCCGATGGACGAGGTGATCACGATCACCCAGGACGACGTCGATACCGAAAAATGGAGCGGCTCCCGGCTGCGCGTCGGGGCCCAGCTCACCCGTGCGGAGGCGCTGCACCTGGCGCTCATGTCCAGCGAAAACCGCGCGGCACACGCTCTCGGCCGGACCTTTCCGGGCGGCCTGCCGTTGTTCGTGGACCTGATGAACGCCAAGGCCCGCCAGCTCGGCATGGCAACGTCCACTTTCGTGGAGCCGACCGGCCTGTCCAGTCGCAACCAGTCCAGCGCCAGCGATCTCGCCCTGCTCGTCACGGCAGCCGCGTCCGATCCCCTGCTGCGCGAGTACTCCACCTCCACCGGCTACCAGGTGGCCGTGGGCAAGCAGACCCTGCAATACAAGAACACCAACCGCCTGGTCAAGAACCCTGATTGGGACATCGGCCTGCAGAAGACGGGCTACATCTCCGAGGCAGGGCAATGCCTGGTCATGCAGGCCCAGGTGGCCGGTCGCAAGCTCATCATGGTGTTCCTCGATTCGGCCGGAAAGCTCAGCCGCATTGCGGACGCCGAGCGCGTGCGGCGTTGGGTCGAGGTGCACAGCCCGGCGGCCAGCACCGGCATTCAGCTCGGACGCCAAGGCGGCTGAGAGCAGTCGGTGGGTCGCAGCGGGCTTCTGAACCGCGGCGCACCGCAGCCAGGCTGCGTTAGGCTCATCACCTCGCATCGAGCGGCGTCAACCGGCGTCAACCGGCGTCAACCGGCGTCAAGCCGTTCGCTCCAGGCGGCCGGATCAGGCCCGCATCAGGCCGCCCGCGCGCTCGATTGGCTGTGCCCGAGGGCGCTTGAGATTTCCTTGGCAGTAGCCTGCAGCTTGGCCACCCAGCCTTCGTCCAGGCGGTCGGCCGGCGCTGAGATGGAGAGGCCGGCCACCAGCCGCTCCTGGTCGTCGTAAATGCCGGCGGCCATGCACCGCACACCAAGTTCGAGCTCTTCGTTGTCACGGGCGATCCCCTGCTGCCGCGCGCGCGCCAGCTCTCGCTCCAGCACGGGCAGCTGGGTGATGCTGTTGCGCGTGTGGCCCGGAAGTCCGGTGCGGGCAGCGTAGGCCCGCACGCGCTGCGGGTCATCGGCGGCAAGGAACAGCTTGCCTGTCGAGGTCAGGTGCAGCGGCGCACGCGCGCCGATGGCGCGCACCACCTGCATCCCCGAGCGCTCGCTGTAGGCCCGCTCTATATAGACGATCTCGTCGCCCTGGCGCATGCTGAGGTTCACCGGCTGCTGGATCTGGCGGTGCAGCTCGCGCATGGGGGCGAGCGCCGCGTCGCGCACGTTCAGCCGGCCCTTCACGAGATTGCCGAGCTCCAGCAGTCGCATGCCGAGCCGGTAGCTCCCAGCCTCCGGCCGCTCGACGAAGCGCCCGATGGTGAGGTCATTGAGGATGCGGTGCGTGGTGGAGGGATGCAGGCCCGTGCGCTCGGCAATCTCCTTGAGCGGCATCGGCTCCTCACGGGATGCCAGCACGTCGATCAGCGCGAACATGCGCTCGATGACCTGGATGGTGGGCGTTGCCGCCTTGGTGCTGTCGGACTTTCTCATAGGCAAACCGTGAAGCTTGCCCGCATTTTATCTTGTGAAACTGCCTTCGCTTGCCTCGATTGACGCCGCAGACCAGGCGCCGTCGTGCAGGACCTCGAACGGGCGGAAGCGCGCCTTGTAGTTCATCTTGGCGCTCTCGGCAATCCAGTAGCCGAGGTAGACGTGCGGCAGGCCGAGCTGGCGCGCCTGCTCGATCTGCCACAGCACGTTGTAGGTGCCGTAGCTCGCGTGCGCGTCTGGCTCGTAGAAGGTGTACACGGCGGACAATCCGTCGCCCAGCACGTCGAGTATGGACACCATGCGAAGAGCTCCCGCGGTGCCGTCGGGCAGGGTGTCGCGAAACTCGACCAGCCGCGAGTTCACCCGGCTTTGCAAGAGGAACTGCGTGTACTGGTCGATGCTGTCGTGGTCCATGCCACCGCCCGCGTGGCGTCCGCTCTGATAGCGCAGGTAGAGCTGGTAGTGCTCGGGCACGAAGCACAGCTTGAGCACCCGCGCCTGCAGCCCCTGGTGTTGCCGCCAGGCGCGCCGCTGGCTGCGGTCGGCCTTGAACGCGTGGGCCAGCACACGCAAGGGCACGCAGGCACGGCAGCCGTCGCAATAGGGCCGGTAGGTGAACATGCCGCTGCGGCGAAAGCCGCTGGTGACCAGCTCGGAGTAGGCGTCGTTGTGGATCAGGTGGCTGGGCGTAGCGACCTGGGAGCGGGCCTGCTTGCCTGGCAGGTAGCTGCACGGGTAGGGCGCCGTGGCGTAGAACTGCAGTGTCTGGAGCGGAAGATCCTTGAGAAGGGTCACGCTTTAAGCCTTAAGCAGCAGGAGTTCGCTCCAGTATACGGGCTCGAAATGCCAGAGCATGGCCGGCGCGGCGGCGTGGCGCCTGGTGGATGCGAGGAAGTCACGCCGCTCTATTTCCCGCGCTCCCAGCGAGGCCAGGTGCCTGGTGTTCTGCTGGCAGTCGATCAGCTCGACGCCCTGTGCACGACAGAACGCCACCAGCGCGGCCAAGGCGATTTTCGAAGCATCGGGGACGCGGGTGAACATCGATTCGCCGAACACGGCCCGACCGATCCCGACACAGTACAAGCCACCGGCCAACTGGCCGTCGATCCAGGTTTCCACGCTGTGGGCGAGCCCCGCCCGGTGCAGCCCCTCGTAGGCCTGGACCATCTCCGGAACGATCCAGGTGCCGCTCTGTCCTTCTCGCGGGCTGCCGGCGCAGGCGCGCACGACGGCGCCGAAATCGGAGTCGAAGCGCACGACGCAGCGCGCGCTGTCGTGCACGAAACGCACCAGGGTCTTGCGCAGCGACCGGTGCAGGCGGAATTCGCCCGGGTAGAGCACCATGCGCGGGTCGGTGCTCCACCACAGGATGGGTTGGCCGTCGCCGAACCAGGGAAAGATGCCGCTGCCATAGGCGCGGCTGAGGGTCTCGACATCGAGCACGCCTCCGGCGGCCAGCAGCCCTGGCGCCGGCGTCTCGTGCCCCCAGGCCCGGTCCGGTTCCGGAAATGCGTCGCCCGGCGCCAGCCACGGCAGCGGCACCTGTCGGCGCGTCATGCGGCCAGCCCCTGCACACCCGCCGGCCAGCGCCACTGCCGCCAGCGAGGTGCGATGGGCGTGGCCGCGTCCTGCGCAGCGATGGCGCCGACCCAGCGACCTGGCGATTCGAGCGCCAGCAGCGCCCAGTCGCCGGCGGCGACCTGCGGATGCTCCGATGCCAGCAGCCGGGCCTCGGCCGACACGCTCACGGTCACCCGGCGTACGTCGTCTTCGAGCCCGCAGCCCACCGCCTTGAGCAGGGCTTCCTTGCGCACCCAGCAGCGCAGGATGGCGAGTGCCTGCGCTTCGGGCGGCAGGGCACGGATGGCAGCCAGTTCGGCCGCGCTGAAGACGGCTTCCATGTCGTCGGCCACCAGTTGCCGCGCCGGCAGCGCCTCCAGATCGACCCCGACCAGGCGCCCCGGACAGACGACCACCAGCGCGTGGTCCGCGGAATGCGAGAGACTGAAGTGCAGGTTGCCGAGGTGCGCGTTCGCGAGCCGCGGCTTCCCCGCAGGGCCCGGAACGAACGCCAGCGTGCGGGGAGGGTGCCCGCTCGCTTCAGCGAGGATGTGCCGCATGGCGGCGTGGGCGGCGACGAAAGCCATGCGGTCGGAGCTTGCGCGGAACCGGTCGGCACGAGCGCGTTCGCCGGCGTCGAGCACCTCGAGCGCCGACGCCATCGCGTCGGCCTGCATGTGCAGCGGCACGTGCCAGAGTTCCATGCGCGCATTATGGGCAGAGCAGGATGGCCGATCCGTGTCTGGCGTGGCACTGGCTGTGCTGTGGGAGCGATCCCCGGTCGGCTGTAGGACGTGGACAGGAGCCCCATGGAGCGACCCCGACCGCTCGATGGCCTGCCTACACTGCGTGCAGTCGCGCCCCACGGGAGCGGGGTGCGTGGACCGACGTGGAGGGCACATGTGGTGGAGTTCCTGGGGCGACATCGGCAAGGTACTGGCGGTCGGCTTCGCTGCGTACGTCACCCTCATCCTCGTGCTGCGGGTGTCGGGCAAACGCACGCTGTCCAAGCTCAACGCTTTCGACTTCGTCGTGACCGTGGCGATGGGCTCGACTCTCGCCACCGCACTGCTGTCCAGGGACGTGGCGTACGCCGAGGCGCTGGCGGCTTTCTTCGTGCTCGCTGGTGGCCAGTGGCTGATCGCGAAGCTCTCCGTCTGGTCGCCGCGCTTTGCCCACGCGGTGCGCTCCGAGCCTCGGCTGCTGGTGCTGCGCGGTGAGTTCCTGGAGCGTGCCCTCGCGCGCGAGCGGGTAACTCGCGAGGAGGTGCTGTCCAGCATCCGCGGCAGCGGCATCGGCCGGCTGGAGGACGTGGGCGCCGTGGTGATGGAAACCGACGGCTCCATGCATGTATTGCCCAGCGTGCCGGGCCCGGGGGAGGGCACCCTGCGCGGCGTCGCGCACCAGGACGGACCGGCGCCTCGCGAGCCTTAGGTGGCCGGATGGCGCGCGCTCAATGCGCGTGCCCGCCGGCTTCGAAGCTGTGCGGCAGATGGGCCTGGTCGCAGGCCCTTCGCTCCAGCTGCACGGTGCTGTGGTGAATGCCGAAATGCGATGCCAGCTGCGCCCGCACACGCTCCAGCAGTTCCTCCGGCCGATCCACGCTTTCGTGCATCACCAGGTGGACGCTGAGGCTGACCGAGCGGCTACCCAGCGACCAGACATGCAGGTCGTGCACGCCGCGCACGCCCGCGGTTGCGAGCAGGTCCCGCTCCAGCGCCTGCAGATCGATGTGTTCGGGTGTGCCCTCCAGCAGCACGTGGGCACTGGCGCGCAGCAGGTGCCACGCACGCGGCAGCACCCACAGCCCGATCAGGGCCGCCACGAGCGGGTCTACCCAGAGCCATCCGGTCGCGCCGATCACCAGCGCTGCGGCGATGACGCCGACCGAGCCCAGCATGTCGCTCCAGACTTCGAGGTACGCGCCGCGCAGGTTCAGGTTCTGCTCGCGGCCGGAGTACAGCAGCCACATGCCGGCAAGATTGGTGAGCAGGCCCAGCACGGCCACGGCCAGCATTGCGTTCGACTCCACGCGGGGTGGATCGAACGCCCGGCTCGCGGCCTCGAACAGGATGTAGGCCGATGCGAGCAGCAGCAGCACCGCATTGAGTGCCGCCGCCAGGATCTCGAAGCGGTGATAGCCGAAGCTGCGCCGTGCGTCGGCTGGACGCTGCGAGAGCCGGGCGGCAGACAGGGCGATGGCCAGCGCCGCGGCGTCGGTGAACATGTGCGCCGCATCGGAGAGCAGCGCCAGGCTGCCGGAGATCCAGGCGCCGACGACCTCGGCGACCAGCACCACGCAGGTGAGGCCCAGCGCCATCGCGAGGCGCCGTGTCGGCGCGCCGGCGCCGTGATCGTGGCTGTGATGGTGGTGACCGTGCCCGTGACCCATAGGCCATTGTCACGCGGGCCAATGCGCCGCGGGGGAGTACGGAGCCGGGCGCGTCGGCCCGGCTCCGTGGAGAGACTTACTCAGCCGAGAGCTTGCGGTCGCGCACCACGCTGGCCCACTTGCGCGATTCCTGCTCGATGGCCGCGGCGAACTCCTCGGGTTTGTCGGCCACGGCGGTCATGCCCTGGTCGGCCAGCTTGGCCTGGACCTCGGGGCTGGCGAGCACCTTGGCGGTGTCGCGCTGGATCTTGTCGATCACTTCCTTCGGGGTGCCGGCGGGCGCCATGAAGCCGAACCAGCCGGTGTTCTCGAAGCCGGGGACGCCGCTCTCGGAGACGGTCGGCACGTTGGGCATCATGCGCGAGCGCTCCTTGCCGGTCACCGCCAGCGCCTTCAGGCGGCCGCCGTTGACCAGGTTGCTTGCGGCGGCGATGTTGCCCACGACGACCTGCACCTGCCCGGCCATCAGGTCGGTATAGGCCGCCGCTTCGCCCTTGTAGGGCACGTGCACCATGTCGATGCCCGCGGCATTGGCGAAGTTCTCGCCGGCCATGTGGACCTGGCTGCCCAGTCCGGCCGAGCCGAAGTTGATCGTGCGCGGTGCGGCCTTGGCGCGCGCGATCAGCTCCTGCAGGTCCTTGACGTTGTAGCTGGAGGGCACGACCACCAGCATGGGGCCGCTCGCGACCTTGGTGACGGGCGCGAACTCGCTCACCTGGAATGGCAGCTTCTTGTAGAGGTGCGGGTTGACGGTGAAGATGCTGCCCGAGGCCATCAGCAGCGTGTGGCCGTCTGCGGGAGCCTTCGCAACGAGGGAGGTGCCGATGTTGCCGCCGGCGCCGGCGCGGTTGTCGATGACCACCGTCTGGCCCCACATTTCGCCGAGCTTCTGGCCCAGCATGCGCGCCACCACGTCGGTCGAGCCGCCCGCCGTGAACGGCACCACGATGGTGACCTGCTTCGTGGGCCAGTTCGGGGCGGCCGCCAGCAGCGGGCTCGAAAACGAGGCGATCAAGGCGCTGGCCGCGGCCAGCCCGAAAGTGCGCCTTGTGGTACGTGCGAAGGAACCCATGTCTGTGTCTCCAGTCTCGTTGTCTCAGGACGTTGAACCCTGGGTCGCGCGTTGTCCCTGGACGCGTCTCCCCAACCCGGCCGGCGCCAGCGCCGACCAACCGATCGCGCCGCGGCCTGAAGCCTGGCGCTCTGATCGCGCCACAGCGTCGGGCTGTGGCGCTTCACTCCGATCCGGCGGCGGCGCCGGTTGCGGACTGCCCGATGCCAGTGCCCTCGGCCAGGAGGGGTCGCCGCATCTTGATCAGCGAGCGCCCGGCTGGCAAGCGGGAGTTCACCCCCTTGCCGGCCACTGCGCCAGCAGCGCATCGGGCACCGGCAGCCCTTGCACCTGCGCCCTGCGGCGCCGTTCTTCGCGGCGGGCGCCCGGCAGGCGCACACCCTCGTCGCGCTGCATCTCGGCGACCAGCGTTTCGATGCGCTCGGCGAACACGTCCGATCCGGCCAGCGCCCCGGGATCGACCACGATGAACGCCTGTCCGATGCGCGGCCGGTTGCCTTCATCGACGAAGAAGCTCGACGCTTCGAAGCCGAACTGCGCCCCGATGAGTGCCGTGACCAGCAACTCCACCATCAGCGCGAGCATCGCGCCCTTGGCGCTGCTCGCAGCCCCGATGGGCAGCATCGAGCCCTCCAGGCCGGCGCGTGGATCGGTGGTGGGCTGGCCCTGCGCGTCCAGCGCCCAGCCCTCAGGGATGGACCGGCCCTCCTTGGCCGCGACCATGAGCTTGCCGCGCGCGACCTCCGAGAGGCTGAGATCGATCATCAGCGGCTCGCCGCCACGGCGCGGAAAGATCGCCGCGACCGGGTTGGTGCCGAAGATGGGGTGACGGCCGCCCGCCATGGGCATCGCAGCCGGCGAATTGGCAAAGGCCAGGCCCACCATGCCGGCCCCGGCGGCCGGCAGCAGGTGGTTGACCAGCACGCCGCAGTGGTGGCTGTTGGTCACGCCCGCGAAGGCGACTCCCAGTTCGGCGGCGCGCTGCGTGGCCTCGCGCACCGCAAGCTCGCAGGCCGGGAAGGCAAGCCCTTCCTGCGCGTCCACCAGGAGCGCGGCGCCCTTGGAGCGCGCGATGCGGGGCAGGGCGCCGCCGGCAACCCGGCCGTTGCGCAAGTGGGTGGCGTACTGCGGCACGCGCGAGAGGCCGTGCGAGCCGAGCCCCTGTGCCTCGGCGAGCACCAGCGCGTGCGCGGTGCTGCGTGCCATCTCCTCGCCTGCGCCGGCGCGTTGCAGGACCGCCTCCACCCATTCGCGGGCTTCGTGCATGGTGAGTGTCGCCATCAGTGCAATGCCTCCAGAACCAGGGTCGCGATCACGTCGCTGACCCGCTCGTTGGACTCGCGCGTCACGCCGGCAACATGGGGGGTGAGCACGAGGTTGGGGCAGCCGGCGAAGTGCTCCTGCGCCGGCAGCGGTTCGGTGTCGAACACGTCGAGCGCCGCGCCACCAAGGCGGCCTTCGCGCAGCGCCCGGGCGAGCCCGGCCTCATCGACGATGCCGCCGCGCGAGGTGTTCACCAGGACCGCGCCCGGCTTCATCGCCGCGATCCGCTCGGCGTGCATCAGGCCACGCGTCGATGCGACCAGCGGCAGGTGCAGGCTCACAACATCGGCGGCCGCGAGCAGCGGCTCCAGCGCCATGGGCTGCACGCCCGAAGCGGAAAAGGCGGGCGCATCGGCGGCCAGCATGGCGTCGTACGCGACCACCTGCATGCCGAGGGCACGCGCGAGTCGCGCCGTCAACTGGCCGATCGAGCCGAAGCCGACCAGCCCCAGCGTCTTGCCGTTCAACTCGCGCCCGTTCGACAGCGCCGCACGCGGCCAGGTGCCGGCTGCCACCTGCTCCGTGGAGAGATAGACCCCGCGCAGCAGCAGCATGGCCGTGCCGATGACGTACTCGGCCACGCTGAGCGCGTTCGCGCCGGTGGCAGGAGCCACGCGGATGCCGCGCGCCTCGCAGGCGGCCACGTCGATGTTGTCCAGGCCCACGCCCAGCCGCCCGACGATGCGGCAGCGCGCCAGCGCCGCCACCAGATCGCCGCGCACCTGGGTGCGGTTGCGCACGATCAGCGCGTCGGCCTCGCCGGCAATCGCGTGCAGACGCTGTGCTTCGTCCGCCAGCGCCGGGTCGTAGAGCACCTCGTGGCGCGCCCGCAGGCGCTCCACCGCGGCTTCGTCCATGAACTCGGAAATGACGATGCGCATGGCATCAACCCCTGGAGGCGGCGGACACGCCGCAGCCACCGGCGCTGCGGCTCGAACCGCGGGCCACCGCGCGGGCGCGCCCCAGGCGCCGCGCCGCGGGGCAGGCGCCCGAGTGGCTGGCGAGAAGCGCCTTCATTCAGGCCGACTCGTACAGCCGCGTCATCACGAACTCGCGGTGCCCCAGGGCCTCGGCCGCCGTGAGGCGCCCGTTCACCGTGCGCAGCATGCATTCGAGCAGCTTGTCGCCGGCCTGGTCCAGCGTGAGCTCGCGCTGCAGCAGGCCGGAGCTGTCGACGTCGATGTGCTCGCTCATGAGGCGCACGGTGCGCGGATTGGCGCAGATCTTGATCACCGGCAGGATGGGGTTGCCGATCACGTTGCCCTGGCCGGTGGGGAAGAAGTGCACGGCATAGCCGGAGGCCGCGCACAGCGTCACCATCTCGGCGGCGGCGCTGGACGAATCCATGAACCACAGCCCGGGGTGGGTGGGCATCTCGGCCTTGTCCAGCACGCCATCGACCCGGCACTTCTTGCCGATCTTCTGGATGTTGCCCAGCGCCTTCTCCTCGATGGTGGTCAGGCCGCCGGCGATGTTGCCCTTGGTCGGCTGGCTGTCGGAGAGATCGCTGGTCTTGTGGCGGTTGATCATGTCCTGGTAGCGGTTGAACATGAACATGAAGCGTTCCTTGACATCGGGCGAACTGCAGCGGTCGGCCACGATGCGCTCGCCGCCGGTCAGCTCGGAAGTCTCGCCGAACACGAGCGTCGTGCCCAGTTCGTACAGCTTGTCGAAGGCGTTGCCCACGGTGGGGTTGGAGCCGCAGCCGGAGGTGGTGTCGCTCTCGCCGCACTTGGTGGACACCCACAGCTCGGAGATCGGGCAGACCTCGCGCTGCTTCTCGCTGGCCCACTGCACGAACTCGCGCGCCGCCTTGCTGGCGCGCATGATGGTCTCGTGGTCGCCGTGGCCCTCGATGCCGAAGCCCACCACCGGCTTGCCCGTGGTGGCGATGCCATCGACCACCTTCTTGGTCCAGCTGTCCTCGATGCCGATCACCACCACCGCGGCGACGTTGGGGTTGCAGCCCGCCCCGATCAGCGTGCGGAAATGCAGCTCCAGGTCGGCGCCGAACTGCAGGCGGCCGTAGGGGTGGGGGATGGCCAGCGCGCCCTTGATGTTGTGCGCGACCGCCTCGGCCGCGGCGTTGGACAGGTCGTCCAGCGGCAGGATGATCACGTGGTTGCGCACGCCCACGCGGCCGTTCTCCCGGCGATAGCCCAGGAAGGTGGTGTCTTTGGAAATGACGGACATGGAAATTCCTTCTCTTGCGTGACGGGGAGGGCGGCTTACCAGCGCTTGGTCTTGATGTTGTGCACGTGGGCGTGCTCGCCCGCGCGGATCGGGGCCACGACCTTGCCCATGTCGATGCCGTACTTGCACACCGTATCGCCGGGCTGCATGTCCGCGAGCGCCACCTTGTGGCCGATCGGGATGTCCTGCCTGGCCACGACCGAGGTGGTCTTGTCCTCGTCCATGATCCAGCCGTTGAGCTCCATGCCGGCCTTCACGCCTTCGACGACCACGACGGCCACGGTGTCCCGCGCGTCGTGCAGAACGAAATGAATCATTCGATGTCTCCTGTCCACTGGGTGGGAATAAATGACGACCGGTGCAGTGTCTGGCACAGCATGTCCTACGATCAAACAGGTCATCTAAATGACCTGGACCACCTTGCGGCGCGGCCGCAGAATGGTTGCCGAGCCATGCACGACCTCTCCGCCACCTTCCCTTCCATCGCCCACGACTCGGGCGGCCTTCCGCTGTACCGCGTGGTCAAGCGCTCGCTGCTGCGCGCCATCGAAAGCGGTGCCTGCCCGGCCGGCGAGGCACTGCCGAGCGAGGCCACGCTCGCAGCCTCCTTCGGCGTGTCGATCGGCACTCTGCGGCACGCGGTGGACGAGCTCGTGGCCGAACACATCCTGGTGCGCAGGCAGGGCCTGGGAACCTTCGTGGCGCTGCACACCGAAGACCGTTTCCTGTTCCAGTTCTTCCACGTCGAGCGCTCCGACGGCCTGCGCGGCGCGCCGCAGGTCGAGCTGGTCAGCTTTGCCCGCGTGCGCATCGAGGAAGAGGAGGCGCTGGCGCTGCAGGTGCGTCCCGGCGATCCGGCCTTCCAGATGGACAACCGCCTGCTGCTGCAGGGCCGAGCCGTCATTCACGACCGCATCACGCTGGCCGCCAACAACTTCAAGGGCCTGACCGAGCGGCGCCTGCGCGAGCGGCCGAGCACCATCTACCACCTCTACCAGACCGAGTTCGGCATCACGGTCACCCAGGCCCGCGAGCGGGCCCGCGCCGTGGCTGCCGACCGCACGTCAGCGCGCCTGCTGGGCCTGCCCGCCGGGGCGCCGGTGCTCCAGCTGCGGCGTACCGCGCTGACCTTCGGGGATCGGCCGGTGGAGTACCGCGTCTCGACCGTCAACACCACCCAGCACGACTACGTGCAGCTGCTGTCGCGACCGGTGTGACGCGGGCGCCAGGCGAGCGCCACGCACGAGGCGCGTGCCCTCAAGGAGCGCCACGCACATGGCGCGTGCCCGCCGCATCGGCGCGCATGCAGTGCTCGACGAACTCCTGGCTGCCACGGCCCAGCGTGCGGTCGCGGTGCACCACCAGCGCCAGGCGCCGGCGGGCGCGCGGCAGCCGGGTGCGCAACTCCACGAGCGTGCCGTGTGCGAGCTCCTGCTCGACTGCCTGGCGCGAGAGGCAGCCGAGCGCGTCTCCTGCGGCCACCAGGCGCTTGAGCGCTTCGGCGCTGCCGAATTCGAACTCGACGTGCACCGGTCCCAGGTGCTCGGCAAGCCACCGGTCGGCCGCCTCGCGCGTACCGGAGCCAGGCTCGCGCAAGGCCCACACCGCCTGCCGCAGCGCGGCGTGGCTGGCGGTGCCCCGCGCGAGCGGGTGACCGGGCGCGGCGACGATGGCCATCTCGTCGGAGTGCCAGGGGCGCACCAGCAGGTCGGGATGCGTGAGCGGGCCTTCGATGAAGCCGACCTCCACCTCGAACGCGGCGACCGCATCGATCACTGCGCTGCTGTTGCCGATGCGCAGGTGCACGCTGCTGGCCGGGTTCAGCGTCTTCCAGTGCGCGATCAGCGGCGGCAGCAGGTATTCGCCGACCGTGAGGCTGGCCGCGATGCGCAGCGTGACCGCATGCTCGGTGTCGAACAGGTGCTCCAGCTCGACGGCCAGGTCGCACAGTGCCGCCGCCTTCGGCAGCAGCGCCCGGCCGTTCTCGTTGAGCAGCAGGCGCCGGCCCACGCGGTCGAACAGGTGCACGCCCAGCACGGTTTCCAGCTCGGCCAGCGCGCTGCTGGCGGCCGACTGCGAGCGCGACACCTTCTGGGCGGCGCCGCGGGTGGAGCCCTCGCGGGCCGTGGCGACGAACACCTCGAGCTGGCGCAGCGTGAGTTTCAGCAGGCCCGTGGCTTGATCTGTTTTATCGATCATGGTGAGAAGAATTGTCCGCTTTTTCTTTTCACCCGCGCGCCGTAGCATAAGCATATGAGGAGACAAGGCCCATGCTGAAGCTGTTCTCGCGCGAGCCCCTGCACGACCCGACGGCACCGCCGCTGCCGGGCGCGCAGACCGAGATCAAGACCACCACCTGCTACATGTGCGCCTGCCGCTGCGGCATCCGCGTGCACCTGCGCGACGGCGAGTTGCGCTACATCGACGGCAACCCCGACCACCCGATCAACAAGGGCGTGATCTGCGCCAAGGGCAGCGCGGGCATCATGAAGCAGGTCTCGCCCGCGCGGCTCACGCAGCCGCTGCTGCGCAAGGCCGGCAGCGAGCGCGGCGCCGCCGAGTTCGAGCCGATCTCCTGGGAGCGTGCATTCGAGCTGCTCACCGAGCGGCTGGGCCGCATCCGCGCCACGGACCCGAAGAAGTTCGCCCTCTTCACCGGCCGCGACCAGATGCAGGCGCTCACGGGCCTGTTCGCGCGCCAGTTCGGCACGCCCAATTACGCGGCGCACGGAGGCTTCTGCTCGGTCAACATGGCCGCCGGGATGATCTACACCGTGGGCGGCAGCTTCTGGGAATTCGGCGGGCCCGACCTGGAGCAGGCCAAGCTGTTCGTGATGATCGGCACCGCCGAGGACCACCACAGCAACCCCATGAAGATGGCGCTCGGCAAGTTCAAGCGCGCGGGCGGCCGGTTCATCTCCATCAACCCGGTGCGCACCGGGTATTCGGCGATCGCCGACGAGTGGATCCCGATCCGCCCCGGCACCGACGGGGCGCTGTTCATGGCGCTGCTGCACGAGCTCATCGCCGCCGACCTGATCGACCGTCCCTTCCTGCAGCGCTTCACCAACGCGCCGCAGCTGGTGGTGCTGGACGAAGGCGAGCGCGAAGGGCTCTTCGCTTTCGATCCGGCCGCAGGCCCGCCCGGCGACGGCCGCAACCCGCACAACAAGCTGGCCTTCGACAAGGCCAGCGGCAGCTTCGTCGCGGCCTACCCGCAGGGCGTGGAAGACGGGCGCGACCTCGCGCTGGAGGGGCACTACACGCTGCCGGATGGCACCCGCGTGGCACCCTCGTTCCAGCTGCTGCGCGAGCGCGTCGCGAGCTGCACGCCCGACTGGGCGGCCGACATCACGGGCATTCCGGCCGAGCGCATTCGCCGCCTCGCGCGCGAGATCGGCGAGACCGCGCTGCACCAGGCTTTCGAGCTGCCCATCCCCTGGACCGACGCCTGGGGCAAGCAGCACCCGACCACCGCCGGACGCCCGGTTGCCTTCCACGCCATGCGCGGCCTGGCGGCGCACTCGAACGGCTTCCAGACCGTGCGTGCGCTGGCCGTCCTCATGAGCGTGCTCGGCACCATCGACGCGCCTGGGGGCTTTCGCCACAAGGCGCCGTACCCGCGCCACATCGTGCCGAACTACCGGGCGTTCAACGACCCGGACATGATCCAGCCCAACACGCCGCTGAACGCGGCGCCGCTGGGCTTTCCGGCCAACCCGGACGAGCTCGCCATCGACGCGGCTGGCAACCCCATCCGCATCGACCACGCGTTCTCCTGGGAGCATCCGCTGTCGGCGCACGGGCTGATGCACAACGTCATCACCAACGCAACGCGCGGCGATCCGTACCGGCTGGACACGCTGCTGATCTTCATGGCCAACATGGCCTGGAACTCCACCATGAACACCATGGCGGTGCGCGACATGCTCAATGCGCGCGACGCCGACGGCGACTACAAGATCCCGTTCCTGGTGGTGTGCGACGCCTTCCAGAGCGAGATGGTGGCGTTCGCCGACCTGGTGCTGCCCGACACCACCTACCTCGAGCGGCACGACGTCATGAGCATGCTCGACCGGCCGATCTCCGAGTACGACGGCCCGGTCGATTCGGTGCGCGTGCCCGTGGTGCCGCCCACCGGCGACTGCAAGCCCTTCCAGGAGGTGCTGATCGAGCTCGCCTCGCGCCTGAAATTCCCGGCGTTCACGCAGGCAGACGGCAGCCGCAAGTTCAAGGACTACCCCGACTTCGTCGTCAACTTCCAGGCGCAGCCCGGCGTGGGCTTCCTCATGGGCTGGCGCGGCAAGGACGGCACCGAGCACCTGCGCGGCGAGCCGAACCCGAACCAGTGGGAGATGTACGCAAAGAACAACTGCGTCTTCCAGTACCACATGCCGGCCGACCAGCAGTACATGCGCAACTGGAACCGGCCGTATCTCGATTTCGCCAAGGACAAGGGCTGGCGCCAGAAGAACGACCCGGTGCAGCTGGCGCTGTACAGCGACACCCTGCAGAGTTTCCGGCTCGCGGCGCAGGGCAAGACCTCCGGGCGCCAGCCGCCCGATGCGCTGCGCGAGCGCATCGCCACCTACTTCGATCCGCTGCCCTTCTGGTACCCCCCGCTGGAGCAGGCCTGCACCGACACCGACGCCTATCCGCTGGCCGCGATCACGCAGCGGCCGATGGCGATGTACCACTCCTGGGACTCGCAGAACGCCTGGCTGCGGCAGATCCACAGCCACAACTACCTGCACGTCAACCCGATCACCGCGCAGGCGGCCGGCATTGCCGACGGCAGCTGGTGCTGGGTGGAGAGCCCCTGGGGACGCGTGCGCTGCATGCTGCGCACCAGCGATGCGGTGGAGCCGGGCACCGTCTGGACCTGGAACGCCATCGGCAAGGCCAGCGGCGCCTGGCAGCTCGCGCCCGGGTCCGACGAGTCGCGCAAGGGCTTCCTGCTCAATCACCTGATCAGCGAGGAGCTGCCCTTCGCGGGCGGCACCATCAGCAACTCCGACCCCATCACCGGCCAGGCCGGCTGGTACGACGTGCGCGTGCGCCTGCGCCCGGCCGACCCGGAGGAGCCCGAAGAGACGTACCCGCAGGTCGCGGCCATGCCGCCCGTGCCCGGCGTGCGCGGCGTCGCGCAGCGCGTCGTGCAGTACTTCGCCACCGGCACTCACCGCAGCATCAGCAGCAAGCCATGAGCACCACCACTTCCCCCGCCGAGTTCCCCGTGCCCGAGACGCTGGCCAAGCAGCTGGCGCTGGTGATCGACCTCAACGTATGCGTGGGCTGCCACGCCTGCGTCACCTCGTGCAAGGAGTGGAACACCTCCGGCTCCGCCGGCCCGCTGGCCGACTTGAACGCCTACGGCGCCGGCCCGACCGGCACCTTCTTCAACCGGGTGCAGACCTACGAGGTCGACAGCTACCCCGACACGCAG
Source organism: Ramlibacter sp. AN1015 (assembly GCF_037726105.1). Taxonomy (NCBI): domain Bacteria; kingdom Pseudomonadati; phylum Pseudomonadota; class Betaproteobacteria; order Burkholderiales; family Comamonadaceae; genus Ramlibacter; species Ramlibacter sp. AN1015. Next base: position 73,016 of record NZ_JBBJUM010000011.1, on the reverse strand, counting down.
ACGGTGCACTTCCCCAAGAGCTGCCTGCATTGCGAAGACCCGCCATGCGTGCCGGTGTGCCCCACGGGCGCGAGCTACAAGCGGGCCGAAGACGGCATCGTGCTGGTCGATTACGACAAGTGCATCGGCTGCAAGTACTGCGCCTGGGCCTGCCCCTACGGCGCGCGCGAGTTCGACGAAGAGCGCAAGGTCATGACCAAATGCACCCTCTGCGTCGATCGCATCTATGACATGTCCATGCCCCCGGCCGACCGGCAACCGGCGTGCGTCAAGGCGTGCCCCACGGGCGCGCGCCTGTTCGGCGACGTGAAGGACCCCGACTCCGTGGTGTCGCAAGCCATCCGCGAACGCGGCGGCTACGCGCTGATGCCCGAGTGGGAAACGCAGCCGGCCAATCAGTACCTGCCGCGCAGCATCACCAAGGCGCCGGATGCGCAGCCCGAGCCGCAGCAGCTCGCGCCCCAGCCGGCGCGCGCGCGCACCGCGACCGAAGAAGCGGCGGCGCAAGCCCAGCCCGCAGTGGCGTTCGTGCGAGGAGCCTGAGCCATGAATCCGGCGCTCTCCATCGTCGTCTTCACCACCCTTGCCGGCGCCGCGCAGGGCCTGGTCGTCGCCCTGGCTTTCTCCGTGCTCGTCGGGGCCGCGCCTTCGCAGGGGTTCCTCACGCGGGCGCTGCTCGTGTCGCTGGTCATGCTGCTGGTGTCCCTGGGTGCGTCGTTCCTGCACCTGGGGCGCCCGGCGCGCGCCTGGCGTGCCGTGCTGATGTGGCGCACCTCCTGGATGTCGCGCGAGGTGATCGTGCTTCCGGCCTTCATCGCGATCGTCGGCCTCTGGGCGCTCTCGCTGCTCTTCGGCGCGACCGATGCCGGCCTGCAGGTGGCGCTGGCCCTCGCGGCCATCGCAGGCGCGGCGCTGCTCTGGTATTGCACCGCCATGATCTATGTGTGCCTGCGCTTCGTGCAGGAATGGGCGCACCCGCTCACCGTCATCAACTACACGCTGATCGGGCTCTCGTCCGGGCTGGTGCTGGCCGGCGCCGTGGGCGTGCTCGCGGGCGAGGGGGCGTTCGTGGCGGCCACCGGGCCGTGGGCGCTGCTCGCGACGGTGGTGGCCCTGTGCACCCGGCTCCTGTCCCTGCGGCGCAACGCGCGGCTCAAGCCGCGCTCGACCACACAGTCCGCCACCGGGCTGCAGGGTGCCCGCGTGGTGCAGAAGTCCATGGGCATGTCGGCGGGTTCGTTCAACACGCGCGAGTTCTTCCACCACGCCTCGCTGCTCGCGCTGCGCCGCATCAAGCTCGGCTTTCTGCTCGGCGCGTTCCTGCTCCCGGCGGCGCTGGTGGCGTGGGGCCTTGCCCTGGGCGGCGGCGCGGCCTGGCTGATTGCGGTGCCGCTGCAGCTGGCCGGCGTGCTGGCCGAGCGCTGGTTCTTCTTCGCGCAGGCGCGGCATCCGCAGAACCTGTACTACCAGGTGGTTTCCTGAGCCGGCGACCGGACGCCTGTTGCCGCCGGCGCGCGGCGCGGGGGAGGGCGCGCGCCCTCACTAGAATGGCGGCCACCACAACCATGCTCGTGAAGTGATGAGCGACAACAACAACGAGACGGAGACCCTGCTGTCCCTGTTCCGGACCATGGTCCGCATCAGGGCCTTCGAGGATGCGGCCGAAGCCGCAAGCCAGGGCGGCGTGAGCGCCTACGGAAAGTCCGCCGACGGCAGTGCCCGCGTGCGCGGCCCGCTGCACCTGTCCACCGGCCAGGAAGCCGTGCCGGCCGGCGTCTGCGCCCACCTGCGCCCGGACGATTACCTCACCTCCACCCACCGCGGCCACGGCCACACGCTGGCCAAGGGCGCCGACCTCGCGCGCATGATGTGCGAGCTGTTCGGCAAGGCCACCGGCTACAACGGCGGCAAGGGCGGCTCCATGCACATCGCCGACTTCTCCGTCGGCATGCTGGGCGCCAACGGCGTGGTGGCCGCCGGCCTGCCCATCGCCGTGGGTGCGGCGCACGCGCAGAAGCTGCAGCGGCGCGAGGGCATCACGGCCTGCTTCTTCGGCGACGGCGCGATCAACCGCGGGCCTTTCCTCGAAGCCTTGAACTGGGCCCGCGTCTACGCGCTGCCGGTGCTCTTCGTGTGCGAGGACAACCGCTGGAGCGCCACCACCCCGACCGGTCCGCTCACCGCAGGCGGCGGCGCTTCGGTACGTGCGGGTGGCCTGGACATCCCCTCCGTGCAGGTGGACGGCAACGACGTGCTGGCCGTGCACCAGGCAGCCGCCGAACTGGTCGCGCAGGTGCGCGCCGGCGGCGGGCCGCGCCTGCTGCACGCCATCACCTACCGCGTCAAGGGCCACGTCTCGGTCGACCTCGCCGCCTATCGCGACCCGAAAGAACTCGAAGCCGCGTTGCAGGACGACCCGATCGTCCGGGCCCGCGCGGCGTGGATGGCGCGCTCCGGCGCCGACGCTGGCGCGCTCGACGCCGTCGAGCGGGAGGCGGCCGAGGAGGTGCGCCGTGCGCTCGCCCAGGCCGACGCCGCGCCCTGGCCCGATCCGCAGGCCGCATTCACGGACATCCAGACCACCGGAGCCGGCACATGGCGATGATGAGCTACGCCCAGGCCGCGGCGCTGGCGCTGCAGCACGAGATGGAGGCCGACCCCGGCGTGGTGGTCCTCGGTGAAGACGTCGGCCGGGGCGGCATCTTCGGCCAGTACCGCGGGCTGCAGGAGCGCTTCGGCGCCGAACGCGTGATCGACACCCCCATCAGCGAGGCCGCCATCATGGGCGCCGGCGTCGGCATGGCGCTGGCGGGCCTGCGCCCCGTCATCGAAATGCGCGTCGTCGATTTCGCGCTGTGCGCGATGGACGAGATCGTCAACCAGGGCGCCAAGAACCGCTTCATGTTCGGCGGCCAGGGCAGGGTGCCGCTGGTGGCGCGCATGCCCATCGGCATCTGGGATGCTTCGGCGGCGCAGCACTCGCAGTCGCTGGAAAGCTGGTTTGCGCACATGCCCGGGCTGGTGGTGCTCTGTCCCGGCACGCCGCAGGACAACTACTCCATGCTGCGTGCGGCCCTCGCCAGCGGCGATCCGGTCGTCTACATGGAGCACAAGACGCTCTGGGGCGTGACCGGCGAAGTCGATCCCGGCCAGGCGGCCGAACTGGGCCGCGCCCGCGTGCTGCGTTCGGGCAAAGACCTGACGATCGTCAGCTGGAGCCGCCAGGTGCAGGCCTGCGCCGAAGCCTGCGAGGCGCTGGCGCGCGAAGGCATCGAGGCCGAACTCATCGACCTGCGCAGCATCTGGCCCTGGGACCGCGAGGCGGTGCTGGCCTCGTGCGCCCGCACCGGTCGCCTGCTGGTGGTGCACGAAGCGGTGCAGGTGGCGGGCTTCGGCGCGGAGATCGCCGCGACGGCCGCCGAAGCCTGCGGCTGCCGCGTCCGCCGGCTCGGCGCTCCGCGCATTCCGGTGGGCTACGCGCCCGTGCTCGAGGCGCAGTCGCGCATCGATGCCGCTGCCGTCGCGCAGGCCTCGCGCGCGCTGCTCGGCTGAGACGCGCCCCATGGCCACACCCCATCACGACAGCGCCCGCCCCCTGCCGGAGGAGTTGCCCGCGCAAGGCGTTCCCGACGAACCCACGCGCGTTCCGCTCGCCATAGAGGACTGGCTCACCGTCATCGTGATGTCGCTGCTCGCGCTCATCACCTTCGCCAACGTGCTGGTGCGCTACCTCACCAGCCAGTCCTTCGCCTGGACCGAAGAGATTTCGGTCTTCCTGATGATGGTGCTGGCCCTGGTGGCCGGCTCGGCCTCGGTGGCGCGCAACCGGCAGATCCGCATCGAATTCTTCGCCGACGGAGGATCGACCGCGCGGAGCAGGACGCTGGCGCGATTCGGCGCGCTGACGGTGAGCGTCATGTTCCTGTTGCTGGCCGCGCTGAGCACCCGCATCGTGTGGGACCACTGGAGCTATGAAGAGACGTCGCCCGGCATCGGCGTGCCGCAGTGGTGGTATTCGATCTGGCTGCCGGTGATGTCGGTGGCGATCGCCGCGCGCGCGTTCGGGCTCTTCCTGCGCCGGGGCCGCCAGCCATGATCGGCGTCGTCCTCTTTGCGTGCTTCATCGGCCTCATGGTGCTGGGGGTGCCCGTCGGCGTCGCGCTCGGCCTCGCCGGTGCACTGGCCATCGGCCTGGCCAACCTCGACACGCAGTGGTTCGGCCTGCTGGCCGTTCCGCAGAACTTCTATGCCGGTCTGGGCAAATACCCGCTGCTGGCGATCCCCATGTTCGTGCTGGTCGGTTCGATCTTCGACCGCTCGGGAGTGGCCTCGCGCCTGGTGAACTTCGCGGTCTCGATGGTCGGCCGCGGCCCCGGCATGCTGCCGCTGGTCGCGGTGGCGGTGGCGATGTTCCTGGGCGGGGTGTCCGGTTCGGGCCCGGCCAACGCGGCGGCGGTGGGCGGCGTGATGATCGCCGCCATGGCACGCGCCGGCTATCCGCCGGGGTACTCGGCCACCATCGTCGGCGCGGCCGCATCGACCGACATCCTGATCCCCCCATCGATCGCGTTCATCGTCTATTCGGTGCTGGTGCCCGGCGCGTCCGTGCCTGCGCTGTTCGCCGGCGGCATCGTGCCGGGCGTGCTCGCCGGCCTCGCCTTGATCGTGCCGGCCGTGTGGCTGGCGCGTCGGCACGGCATGGGTCACGCGGAGGCGGACATCCCGCGCCCGCCTTTCTGGGCCAGCCTGCGCGACGCCAGCTGGGGCCTGGCCGCCCCGGTGCTGATCCTTGGAGGCATGCGCGCCGGCTGGTTCACGCCGACCGAGGCGGCGGTGGTGGCCGTGTTCTACGGGCTGTTCGTCGGCATGGTGATCCACCGCACGATCCGCGTGCGCGACCTGTTCGTGATCCTGCGGGAGGCGGGCGAGCTGTCGGCCGTGATCCTGCTGGTGGTGGCCCTGGCAGGCGTGTTCGCCTACTCGCTCTCCACGCTGGGCATCATCGACCCCATCACGCGGGCGATCACGCAGTCGGGGCTGGGCGAGTGGAGCGTGCTGGCGCTGATCGTGCTGCTGCTGGTGCTGGTGGGCACGGTGCTGGACGGCGTCTCGATCTTCCTGATCTTCATTCCGCTGCTCATGCCGATCGTGAACCACTTCCGCTGGGACACCGTCTGGTTCGGCGTGCTGCTGACGTTGCTGGTGGCCGTAGGCCAGTTCACACCGCCCATGGCCGTGAACCTCATGGTGTCCTGCCGCATCGCCGGGGTCGGCATCGAATCCACCCTGCGATGGGTCGGCTGGCTGCTCGCGGCCATGCTGATGGTGGCACTGCTGGTGATCGCATTTCCCTCGCTGGCACTCTGGCTCCCGCGAAGCCTGGGCTATTGAGTGGTACCGTTTCTTCCCGTTCCCTTCCGCTGATGACCTGAGAACCCAAGGAGACATTGCAATGTTGAAACTCAAATCCTTCCTCCAGTTCGCCGCCGCGGGCGCCGCGCTGGCCTTTGCCGCCGCGGTACCGGCGCAGACGAACTACAAGCCCGAGTACAAGATGTCGCTGGTGGTGGGCACGGCCTTCCCCTGGGGCAAGGGCGGCGAGATCTGGGCCGACCTGGTGCGCGAGCGCACGCAAGGCCGCATCAACATGAAGCTGTACCCGGGCGTGTCGCTGGTGCAGGGCGACCAGACCCGCGAATTCACCGCCATCCGCCAGGGCGTCATCGACGTGGCCGTCGGCTCGACCATCAACTGGTCGCCGCAGGTGAAGGAGCTCAACCTGTTCTCCATGCCCTTCCTGATGCCCGACTACGCCGCCATCGACGCGCTCACGCAGGGCGAGGTCGGCAAGCAGATGTTCGCCACGCTGGACAAGGCCGGCGTCGTGCCGCTGGCCTGGGGCGAGAACGGCTACCGCGAGATCACCAACTCCAAGCGGCCCATCAAGTCCCCCGAAGACCTCAAGGGCATGAAGATTCGCGTGGTCGGCTCGCCGCTGTTCCTGGACACCTTCACCGCCCTGGGCGCCAACCCCACGCAGATGAGCTGGGCCGACGCGCAGCCGGCGCTCGCCAGCGGTGCGGTGGACGGGCAGGAGAACCCGATGTCGATCTTCACGGCCGCCAAGCTGCACACGGTGGGCCAGAAGAACGTGACCATGTGGGGCTATGTGGCCGATCCGCTGGTGTTCGTCGTCAACAAGGAAGTGTGGAACTCCTGGACGCCCGCCGACCGCGAGATCGTGCGCCAGGCCGCCGTCGATGCCGGCAAGCAGCAGATCGCCATCGCCCGCAAGGGCCTGGCCGAGGCCGACAAGCCCCTGCTCAAGGAAATCTCCGCCCTGGGCGTGAACGTCACGCAGCTGAGCCCCGCCGAGCGCGAAGCCTTCGTCAAGGCCACCCGCCCGGTCTACGACAAGTGGAAGAACACCATCGGCGCCGAGCTGGTGAACACCGCCGAGAAGTCGATCGCCGCGCGCAAGAAATAAGCTGCCGCCGACCGCTCGCTGACAGGCCGCCTTCGGGCGGCCTTTTCCATGTGCGCCCAGCATGGGCGCGATCCTGGAGGTGCAAGTCCTCCGCCGAGCTGGCCACAGCGAGGTAAGTGAAGCGCAACTGCGTGAGGGTGACCCGATGGGGGGCGCTCACCGCAGGAACAACGCACGCCCCCCGAGGGAACGGCCCCGTTCGCCAGCGGCGGCTCAAGGCTGCAGATCCATCTCCAGCCGGATCGCGTCGCCCCGGTAGACCACATCGGCGAAGTACACGACCACGTCGTCACGGTCGCGGAAGACGCGGCGCACCTCGGCGGTGGGCGCGTTCACGGGCAGCTCCAGCAGGTGCGCCACCTCGACGTCCGCGGTGCCGATGGTCAGCACCTGGTGGGCATCCTGGATGTGCACCGAGGGCATCCTGGTGAGAAGCGGGATCACGGTGCTCGCGCGGAACTTCGCCGGCGCGCGGCGGAAGATGCGCTCGTCCAGGTAGATGTCGATCACGCAATAGGGCTTGCCGTCGCGCAGGTGCACGCGGCGCATGTAGGCGTAGCGCTCGGCGGGGCGACCGGCGGCGGGGACGACGGGCAGCGCGGTCACCGATTCGTCGATGTTCACCACCCGCGGCTGCGTGTCCTCGTACACGCGGGCCAGCTCGTCCAGCGTGGTCACCACGTTGATGATGCGGTTGCGCCGCGGCAGCCCGGTGACGAACGTGCCGCGGCCGCGCTGTGGCGACAGCAGGCCGTCCCGCGCCAGCAGATCGACCGCTTGGCGGACGGTGACGCGTGCCACCTGGAACTCTTCCATCAGCGCTTCGAGCGAGGGCAGCCGGTGGCCCTGCGGCCATTGCCCGCGCTCGATGCGCGCGCGCATCAGGTCGGCCAGCTGCAGGTAGCGCGGAACCGGGCTGTCCTGGAAGCGGGGCGGCGTTAGGGAAAGACGGGATGACGCGAGCACCGGCGGATAGTACCGTCGATAGGATGTTAGGCAAACACGCTCTGTGGCTGCTCGCGCCGTGGGTGCTGATCGTGGCCATCTGGTACGCGATCCGCGCCAGCGGTTTCATCAACCCGGCCCTCGTGCCCGCGCCGCACCAGGTGTTCTCGAAGTTCCTGGAGCTCTCCCAGGACCGCCTGTGGATGGACGTGCTGATGTCCACGCAGCGGGTGTTTCTGGGCGTGACGCTGGGCGTGGCGCTGGCCGTGCCGGTGGGCTTCTGCCTGGGCTGGTATCGCGGCCTGCGCCGCTTCATGGACCCGGTCATCAACTTCTTCCGGGCGCTGCCGCCGATCGCGCTGATTCCGCTGGTGATCGTCTACTTCGGCATCGGCGAGGCAGCCAAGACCGCCATCCTCTTCTACGCCTCGTTCTTCGCCGGTGTCATCGTGATGTACGAAGGCATCGCGCAGATCAGTCCCATCTTCGTCAAGGTGGCCCGCACGCTGGGTGCGAGCGACACCGAGATCTTCCGCAAGGTCATCGTTCCGCTGACGGTGCCGCACATCCTCACCGCCGTGCGGGTCGCCCTCGGCGTGGCCTGGGCCACGCTGGTGGCGTCCGAGCTGATCGCCGCCCAGCAGGGACTGGGCGCGCTGATCCAGAACGCCTCGTCGTTCTTCCAGCTGGACATCATCTACGTCGGCATCATCTGCATCGGCATCATCGCCCTGCTGATGGACCTTGCGCTGCGGTTCGCGACGCGGCGCCTGGTCGCCTGGCAGGACCGCATCGCATGAGAGCCCTTGCTTCTTCCGCCGGCCAAGCCGGCGCGACTATCGGCACGGAGCCCACGCGGTGAGCGCGCTCGTGCAGCCTGCCGAGGACGGTGCCACGGCGCCGGCACGCATCCGGTTCGAGAACGTCTCGGTCGAGTTCCCCACCACGCAGGGCCCGATGCGGGTGCTGGACGACATCAGCCTGGATATCCGCCACCGCGAGTTCGTCTCGATCATCGGCCCCTCGGGCTGCGGCAAGACCACGCTCATGAACATCCTGGGCGGCTTCGTCGCGCCCACCGAAGGGCGCGTGCTGCTCGACGGGCAGCCGGTCCCTGGACCCGGCCCGGACCGCGGCGTGATCTTCCAGGAATACGGCGTGTTTCCGTGGCTCACGGTGCGCGAGAACATCGAGTTCGGACTGCGGCTCAAGGCCAACCGCGTCGGCGCCGGCGAGCGCCGCGAGATCACCGAACGCTACATGCGGCTGATGGGCCTGGCGGACTTCGCCGACCACTACCCCAAGCACCTGTCGGGCGGCATGCGCCAGCGCCTGGGCATCGCCCGCGCCTACGCGGTCAAGCCCGAGTTCCTGCTGATGGACGAGCCTTTCGGCGCGCTCGACGCCCAGACCCGCTCGGCCATGCAGGACCTGCTGCTCGAGGTGCTGCAGACCGAGAGTAAGACCGTGCTCCTGATCACCCATTCGGTGGAGGAGGCGATCTACCTGTCCTCGCGCATCGTGGTCGTCACGGCCCGGCCCGCGCGCATCCGCACCGTCATCGACGTGCCCTTCGGCTATCCGCGCTCCGAAGGCGTGCACGAAGACCCGCGCTTCGGCGAGCTGCGCTCCCACATCCGCGAGCTGGTGATGCAGGAGTACGTCGCGCAGTCGCGCCAGCAGCAGACCGTCCGGCTTTCGGATTGATCCTCGTCCTTCGTTCCCAACCCCAACCAGGAGACGTTCCATGGCCATTCATCGCAGGCATCTGATTCGCTCGGCGGCTGCGGCCGCTGCCGTCGCGGCACTGCCGTCCTTCGCGCAGGCGCGCACCAAGGTGAAGGTCGGCTACCTGCACACGCCGGCGGTGGACGGGCACATCTGGGTCGGGCAGCACAACGGCAGCTTCGCCAAGCACGGGCTGGAGCTCGAGATGGTGCAGTTCACCACCGGCCTGGAGCTGTTCCAGGCGATGGTCGGCGGCAGCCTCGAGATGCTGTCCACCGGCGCGGTGGTCTCCAATTTCCCCGCGCGCGGCCAGGGCAAGGTGTTCCTGATGAACAACATCGAGTACGCCACCGCGCAGCTGTGGGTGCGCGAGGACATCCGCAGCGTCGCCGACCTCAAGGGCAAGCAGATCTCCACCACCACCGGAACCACCGCGCACGTGTTCCTCGACCGCGCGTTGCGCGCAGCCAAGCTCGATCCGGGCAAGGACGTGCAGATCGTCAACCAGCGCATGACCGAAGCCGTGACCTCCTTCATCTCGGGCGCGGTGCCGGCGGTGGCGCTGTGGGTGCCGTTCGACAGCACCATCAAGCAGAAGATGCCCAATGCGCGCAAGCTCACCGACGCGTCGGCCTTCTTCCCCGAAGCGGCCATCATGGGTGGCTGGGCCGCGCGCAACGACTACTACGAGGCCAACCGCCCGGTGATCGAGCGCCTGATCGCCGCATGGTCCGAGGCCAATGCCTTCATCACGTCCAAGCCCGACGAGGCCGCCGAGCTGCTGCAGAAGACGCAGTACAAGCAGGTGCCGCTGCCCGACTTCCGCGAGCAGTTCAAGGCGTCCAAGTACTACACCAACGCCGAATGGCGCACCCGCTACCAGGACGGCACCGTCGTCAAGTGGCTGCAGCAGGTCACCGACTTCTTCGTCGAGAACGCCAAGATCCAGAATGCGCTCAAGGCCGACCGCTACTTCGACTCGGCGCCTTTCCTGGCCACGGTGAAGGCCTGATGCGGTGAGCGCGGCGGGCTACGACTACATCGTGGTCGGCGCGGGTTCGGCCGGCTGCGTGCTGGCCAACCGCCTGAGCGCCGACCCGTCCTGCCGCGTGCTGCTGCTGGAGGCGGGAGGCAAGGGCGGCCACTTCTGGCTGCGCCTGCCGATCGGCTATTTCCGCAGCATCTACGACCCGCGCTTCACCTGGCAGTTTCCGCTGGAGCCGCAGGCGGCCACGGGCAACCGCGAGATCCTGTGGCCCCGGGGCAAGGTGCTGGGTGGCTCCAGCGCCATCAACGGGCTGCTGTACATCCGCGGCCAGCACGCCGACTTCGACGACTGGGCCGCCGCCGGCGCCTCGGGCTGGAGCTATCGCGAGGTGCTGCCGTACTTCAAGCGCTCCGAGCGCTACGAGGGCGGCGAGAGCGAATACCACGGCGCGAGCGGCGAGCTGTGCGTGTCCGACCTGCGCAACGAGCATCCCTATTGCGACGCCTGGATCGCGGCCGGCGTCGAAGCGGGGCATGGCCGCAACCCCGATTTCAACGGCGCGCGCACCGAGGGCCTCGGCGCCTACCAGCTCACGCTGCGCGGGCACTGGCGCTGCGATGCAGCCACCGCCTTCCTCGCGCCGGCGCTGCACCGGCCCAACCTCACGGTGCGCACCGGCGTGCACGTCACCCGCGTACTGATCGACTCCGGCCAGGCGCGCGGCGTCGAGTGGCTCGAGCAGGGCGCGCGCCACACGGCCACGGCCGACGGCGAGGTGCTGCTGTCCGCGGGTGCGCTGCAGTCGCCGCAGCTGCTGCAGCTCTCGGGCATCGGCCCGGCCGCGCTGCTGCAGCGCCATGGCATTGCGGTGCAGGTGGACGCGCCCGAGGTCGGCGCCAACCTGCAGGACCACTACCAGGCCCGGGTGATCGTCAAGCTCAAGCGCCGGATGTCGCTCAACGACCAGGTGCGCAATCCGCTCGCGCTCGCCGCGATGGGCTGGCAATGGTGCGCGGGGCAGCGCGGCCCCCTCACCGTGGGGGCGGGGCAGGTCGGGGGCATGGTGTGCTCCCCGTATGCGCAGGGTGGCCGCCCGGACCTGCTGTTCAACGTCATGCCGCTGTCGGTGGACAAGCCGGGCGATCCGCTGCACCGCTTCTCGGGCTTCTCCGCGTCGGCCGCCCAGTGCCGGCCGCTCTCGCGCGGATCCGTGGAGCTGCGCTCGGCGGACCCGCTGCAGCTGCCCCGCATCACCTCCAACTATCTGTGCGAGGCGCAGGACGTGCGTGTGCTGGTGGCAGGGCTGCAGATGCTGCGCGACATCGTGCGGCAGCCGTCTTTCCGCGATCTCGTCACGGGCGACGAGTACCTGCCGGGCAACGAGCTTCAGACGCAGGAGCAGCTCGCCCAGTTCGCCCGCCTGCGCGGCGGCACGGTGTTCCATCCCACCAGCACCTGCCGCATGGGCGGCGACGCGCGCTCGGTGGTCGATCCGCAGCTGCGGGTTCGCGGAATCGAGCGCCTGCGGGTCGTGGACGCCTCGGTGATGCCCACCATGGTGTCGACCAATACCAACGCGGCAGCAATCATGATCGGGGAGAAGGGCGCCGAGCTGATTGCATCCGGGCGCATGGCGAGGCCGCGGGAAACTGTCGGTTGAGCGTGTCCGACCAGCCCCGGACCAGTGCTGCGTCGGCTCCGTATTGACGGGGCAGAGCTTGAAGGTCTTGTCCTACGCGACTTTGTCCCACAGCAAGTACTCAGCCGCACGCTATGCTTGCGCGCTATTTTCACGATGGAGCGTGCATGAACGATACCGAGCGGCAGGCTCTCCTCAGCGCGATGCAGGATGAGGAGGCAATTGTCCGGGAGTGGATCCAGGAAACCCTGAGCGGCGCATCCGGTGCTAGCGACGCCGGCCGGCGCACGCTGCAGGCCGAAGCCACCGAACTGCTCGGGACGCTGCGAGAGGCGCTGCGCTCGGGCGCCGATGCCGCCCGGCTTGCCGACCCCGCCTGGTCGCGCGTGCGCGAAGTCCTCGAATCGCTGTCCCGTTCACGTGCTGCGCAGGGCCAGAACGCGGCGGACACCAGCCTCTTCATCCTGTCGTTCAAGCGTCCCCTCTTCACCCGGCTGCAGGGCTCCGACCCCCGGGCGGCGCTGGGCACCGTCTGGGCGGTTTCGCTGCTGGTGGACCGGCTTGCCCAGTGGACCGTTTCGACCTACCAGCAAACGCGTGAAGAGATCATCCGGCGCCAGCAGCAGGACCTGCTGGAGCTGTCCACGCCCGTGATCAAGCTGTGGGAGGGTGTGCTGGCGGTGCCCATGATCGGCACCCTCGACAGCGGGCGCACCCAGGTCGTGATGGAGACCCTGCTGGAACGCATCGTCGAGTCCGGCTCCACCCTCGCCATCATCGACATCACCGGCGTTCCCACCGTGGACACGCTGGTGGCCCAGCACCTGCTCAAGACGGTGAGCGCGATCCGCCTCATGGGTGCGGAGTGCATCATCAGCGGCATCCGCCCGCAGATCGCACAGACCATCGTGCACCTCGGCATCGACCTGCAGGGCATCGCCACCAAGGCCAGCCTTGCCGATGCGCTGGCGCTGGCCCTGCACCAGCGCGGCTACACCATCCAGCGCGAGAGCGCAACGAGCTGAGCATGTATCGCATCCCGATCCTGCGCATGGGGGAGTTCCTGCTGGTGACCATCCAGGTCGATATGCAGGACCAGACGGCCATGGCGCTCCAGGACGACCTGGCCGAGAAGATCGCGTCGTCCGGCGCGCGCGGCGTGCTGATCGACATTTCCGCACTGGAGATCGTCGATTCCTTCGTCGGCCGCATGCTCGCCAGCATTTCCGGCATCGCGCGCATCCTGGACGCAACCACGGTGGTTGTCGGCATGCAGCCGGCGGTGGCTATCACGCTGGTCGAGCTGGGCTTGTCGCTCGAAGGCGTGCGCACCGCGCTGAACGTGGAGCTCGGCATGGACCTGCTCCAGCGCACGCGGCAGGAGACCCGGCTTGTCCGCTGACCTCGGCGCCGGCACGCTGCCGCTGCAGTCCGAGGAGGACATCGTCATCGGGCGCCAGAAGGTGCGCAGCCTGGCGCAGCAACTCAAGTTCTCGCTGGTGGACCAGACCAAGATGGTGACGGCGGCCAGCGAGCTCTCGCGCAATACGCTCGTGCACGGACGCGGCGGCGAGATGCGCTGGGAACTGCTCGACGATGGCTTGCGCCGGGGACTGCGGCTGCACTTCTGCGACCGGGGCCCCGGCATTACCGACATTGCGCAGGCCCTCACCGACGGCTGGACCTCGGGCGGCGGCATGGGCCTTGGCTTGCCAGGCAGCAAGCGGCTGGTCCATGAGTTCGCGATCGACTCCACTCCCGGCCAGGGCACAACCGTGAGCATCACCCGGTGGAAGTGATCCGCGGCACCGCGCACGCCAGCTTTCCGCTGACGGAGCAGAGCCGGCTCGGCGAGGCGCGACGGCACGCGACGCAGCTTGCGCGCGAGGCGGGCATGGACGACGTCGATGCCGGCCGGGTGGCCCTGGTCGCCACCGAACTGGCGACCAACCTGCTGCGCCACGCACGCGAAGGGCGCCTGCTGGTGTGCCGGCACGAAGCCACCGTGGAGCTCATCGCGATCGATCAGGGCCCGGGGATCGCCGACCTGGGCCGCAGCCTGGCCGACGGCTACTCCACGGGCGGCACGCCCGGAACGGGGCTTGGCGCCGTCCGGCGGCTCGCCGACGACTTCGACATCACCAGTTCGGTGCCGCAGGGCACCGTTGCGCTCGCCCGCATCCATGCCGGCAGGGTGCGGCGTGCTTCGGGTGCGCACGCCCTGTGCGCCGGCGCCGTGTCGCTGAACGCGCCGGGCGAGAGTGTCTGCGGCGATGCCTGGTGCATCGCCCACGACGGCGAGCGCGGCAGCATCCTGCTGGCGGACGGCCTCGGCCACGGCCCCATGGCCGCCGAAGCGAGCGCCGCGGCCGTGGAGGTTTTCGCCAAGGACCCCTTCGCCGACTGCCGGACCTTCGTGCAGCAGGCGCATGCACGGCTGCGCGCCACCCGGGGCGCCGCGCTCGCGGTGATGCACCTGGACGCCGCGGCCGGCGTGGTGCGCTACGCCGGCGCGGGCAACGTACTCGGCCGGCTGATCTCCGGGGTGAGCGACCGCAGCCTCGTGACCCAGCACGGAACGGCCGGCCTCACCATCCGCACCGTCGAGCCGGCGCAGGTGGAGTGGCCGCAGCACGCGCTCCTGGTGGCGCACACCGACGGCATCGAAAGCCGCTGGCAGGCGCAGACCCTGGTTCCACTCCTGCAGCGCGATCCGACACTTGCCGCCGCCGTGCTCCTGCGCGACCATTGCCGCGGTCGTGACGATGCAACCGTCGTCGTGATGCGGCGCAAGGACTGACCATGGACTCTGGCAAACCTCCTCACGGCAGCGGCCGGGAAGCGGATCTCGAGCGTGAGCTCGAGGCCCTGCGCAGCGAGCTCGACGAAACCAACCGCGGCGTGGTGGCCCTCTACGCCGAACTCGACGAGCAGGCCGAGCAGCTGCGCCGCGCCACCGAGCTCAAGAGCCAGTTCCTGGCCTACATGAGCCACGAGTTCCGCACGCCGATCAGCTCCATCCGCAGCATCTCGCGGCTGCTCATCGACGAGGTCGATGGGCCGCTCGGAGACGAACAGAAGCGGCAGGTGGAGTTCATCCAGCAGACGGCCGCCGAGTTCTCGGACATGGTGGACGACCTGCTGGACCTGGCCAAGGTGGAGGCGGGGCGCGTGGAGATCTCGCCCGCATGGTTCGAGATGGTCGATCTGTTCTCGGCATTGCGGGGCATGTTCCGGCCCGTGCTGACCAACCCCGACGTGCATCTGGTCTTCGAGGAGCCCACCGACGTTCCCAAGCTCTACACCGACGACCGCAAGCTCTCGCAGATCCTGCGCAACTTCATCTCCAACGCGCTGAAATTCACTCCGCGCGGCGAGGTGCGGGTGAGCGCCGCGCGCGATGGCGCCGAGTTCGTCCGCTTCTCGGTTCGCGACACGGGCATCGGGATCGCCCCGGAGTTGCAGGCCTCGCTCTTCCAGGATTTCTCGCAGCTGCAGTCGCCGCTGCAAAAGCGCCTGCGCGGCACGGGGCTCGGTTTGTCCCTGAGCAAGCGACTGGCCGAGCTGCTCGGTGGCAACGTCTACCTGCACAGCGAGCCGGACCGCGGCTCCGTCTTCTCGGTGACCATCCCGTTTCGCCTGGGAGGCGACAAGGGAGCATGACCGACGTGGAGTCCATCAGCACCACCATCGATCGCGCCGCGCACACCGTGCTCGTGGTGGACGACAACGCCGGCACGCGCTACGCGACCGCGCGCGTGCTGCGGGCCGCGGGCTTCAAGACCGAGGAGGCGGCCACCGGCGCGGACGGCCTCGCGCGCAGTGCCGAAGGGGTGTCCGCCGTGGTGCTGGACGTGCACTTGCCGGACATGGATGGCTTCATCGTGTGCCGCAGCATCCGCGAGCGGCCCGACACCGCGCTGCTGCCGGTGGTGCATCTGTCGGCGGCCTACGTGAAGGACACCGACCGCATCCACGGCCTGAATTCCGGCGCCGACGCCTACCTGGTGCACCCTGTCGAGCCGCCGCTGCTGATCGGGACCGTGCAGGCCCTGATCCGCGCGCGCACGGCCGAGGTGCAGCTGCGCCAGAGCGAGCAGCGCTTCCGCGCCATCTACAACCATGCGCAAAGCGGCATCGCGGTGCTCGACGGAAGCGGCCGCTTCCGTGAGGTGAACCCGGCCATGCTGCGCATGCTGGGCCGCTCGCCCCAGGAGGTCCAGGGGCGTGCCCTGACCGAGTTCGCTCCAGGCGGCGCCGATTCGGCAGCGGCGGCTGGGATGCGCTCCGCGCAGGCCCGCGGCGAAGGAGGCTGGCGCGGTGAATTCCCGCTGCTGCGGCCCGACGGTACGGCGGTGCACCTCGAGTGGAGCATCTCGGCCGAAGTCGAGCCTGGGCGGCGCATCGCCGTCGTGATCGATGTCTCCGACCGCCATGACCTCGACCAGCGGCGCCGCGAGGTGCTCGACCGCGAGCAGGCGGCGCGTGCCAACGCCGAGCGGCACAACCGCACCAAGGACGATTTCATCGCCGTGCTGTCGCACGAGCTGCGCACGCCGTTGAACGCCATCATGGGGTGGGTCCACATCCTGAAGCGGCGCGAAGTGACCCCCGAGGCGGCACGTGGGCTCGACGCGATCGAACGCAATGTCAACACGCAGGCGCGCATCATCTCGGACATCCTCGACGTGTCGCGCATCAACTCCGGCAAGCTGAACCTGCACATCGACGAGATCGATCCGGTCGAGGTGGTCGCAAGCGCGCTCGCGTCCCTCGACTCGACGGTCTCCGCCCGGAAGCTGCGCCTCGTCGCCGATCTGGAAGGCGCCCGCGGCCCCGCATGGCTCGACGCGACGCGCTTCCAGCAGATCGTCTTCAACCTGATGACGAACGCCATCAAGTTCTCGTCCGAGGGTGGGCTCGTGCAGGTGACGCTGCGCCGTGCCGGCCAGACGCTGGAACTCGAAGTCCGCGACGAAGGCCAGGGCATCGCCCCGGCGTTCCTGCCGCACCTGTTCGACCGTTTCTCGCAAAGCGACGCCCCCGGCAGCCGGCGCCATGGCGGCCTAGGGCTGGGGCTGTCCATCGTCAAGCACCTGGTCGATCTGCACGGCGGCTCGGTATCTGCACACAGCGCGGGCGTGGGGCAGGGCGCGACGATGACGGTGCGCCTGCCGGTCCGCGCAAGTGCGGCCAGCGCCGAGGAGATGGCTGCGCGCGCGGACGAAGACGGCGAAGTCTTCGACATCACCGACCTCGACGTGCTGGTGGTGGAGGACGACAGCGAAGCCGTGGAGATGCTGCAGCTGGTGCTGTCCGAGCGCGGGGCGCGGGTGCGCTCCGTGAGGGACCACGATGCGGCGTTGGTGGCGCTCGCGCAGCGCTGGCCGCAGGTCATGATCAGCGACATCGGCCTGCCAGGGCAGGACGGCTACGAACTGCTCGCGAAGGTGCGCCAGCGCGACCCGGCGCCGCCGGGCGGCAAGCGGCTGCCGGTGATCGCGCTCACCGCGTTCGGCCGGCCCCAGGACCGCGAACGCATGCTGCAGGCGGGCTTCGATGTCCACCTGAGCAAGCCGGTGGCGCCCCACGTGCTGCTGCGCGCCATCACCGGCGTGGTAGCGGCGGCCTGAGCACTGCTGAGCGACGCCCCGTGCCGCCGGTGTGTCGCTGCCCTACACGCCACATTGGGCATGTCCGACCGGCCGGGTGCTCTGGCCCGGCTACGGTGTGACATTGCACGCGGGCACCCCAGGAGGCTGATGCCGTCCTTGCCGGGTTGGCCGCGCCCTGGACATCTATGACCCAGAACGACTTCACAGCGCAAGACATCGCCGCCGAGCTGCTGGTGGCGCCCACCTTCGATGCCGCCGCGCAAGCGCAGCGGCGTATCGGGTTCATCGCCGAATACCTTGCCGCGTCGGGTATGGAGGCGCTGGTGCTCGGCATCAGCGGGGGGGTCGATTCCACCACCGCGGGGCGGTTGTGCCAGTTGGCGGTGGAGCGGCTGCGCGGGCAGGGGCGACGCGCACGCTTCATCGCCATGCGACTGCCGCACGGCGTGCAGCGCGACGAGGACGATGCCCAGCAGGCACTGCGGTTCATCGGGCCCGACGAGACGCTGAACGTCGATATCGCGCCCGCGGTGCAGGGCATGCTCGCGGGGCTGCGCGAGGGACCGCTGGGCTTCGACAGCCCGGCGCAGGAAGACTTCGTGATGGGCAACGTCAAGGCGCGCCAGCGCATGATCGCGCAGTACGCAGTCGCCGGCGCCCGCCGCGGACTCGTAGTAGGAACCGACCATGCGGCCGAGGCAGTGATGGGCTTTTTCACCAAGTACGGCGACGGTGCCTGCGACCTGGCGCCGCTCACCGGACTGAACAAGCGCCGGGTGCGGGCGCTCGCGGCGCATCTGGGCGCACCGGCCTCGCTGGTCGAGAAGGTGCCCACGGCCGATCTCGAAGAGTTGCGCCCGCAGTTGCCGGACGAGGCTGCGTACGGCATCACCTACGGCCAGATCGACGATTTCCTCGAGGGCAAGCCGGTGCCCGAGGAGGTCGTGGAAACCATCCGCCGCTTCTACCTGGCCAGTCGCCACAAGCGGGCCCTGCCGGCGCATCCGACGTGAGGCGCATCGCGGGCCATGCGCAGGCGCGGCGCTTCGGTCGGCCTCGCGACCGCTGTTTCTAGAATCGCCGGCCGTTTTCCGACTTCCGAATCCCTTCTCGTATGCCGATTTACTCGAGGCTGCAGGAGTTGCTGCAAGACGGCGCCCTGCGGGCGCAGGACATCCAGGAACTCGAGCGCACGGGCGGCGGCCGGGTGGTGCTGGAGGCGTTGCGCCACACCCCCGCCCGAACGCCGGGCGAAGTCGTCGAGCACCGCTTCCGCGAACTGGTCGACAGCGCGCCCGTGCTGGTGTGGCAGACCGACGAACGCGGCGCCGTTTTCATGAACAGGGCCTACCGCGACTTCGTGTGCAAGCCGCTGCAGGATCTGCTCGCCATGGGCTGGGCGTCGGCCCTGCACCCGCAGGACGCCGACGGCTACCTGTCCGCTTACCGCGCGGCCTACGAGCGGCGGGCGCGCTTCGAGGCGCAGTTCCGCTTTCGCCGCTACGACGGCGAGTACCGCTGGCTCAAGACCGTGGGACTGCCACGCTCCGAAGCCGGCGAGTTCTGTGGCTACATCGGCTGCAGCTTCGACATCACGGACATCAAGGCCGCCGAACGGGCGCTGCAAGAGCGCGAGCGCTGGTTCGCCGACATCGTCGATGTGTCGCCCGGCATCCTGTGGGTGACCGATGCGCAGGGACGCTGCACCTACCTGTCGCGCCGCTGGTACGAGCTCACGGGGCAGTGCTCGGATGGAGGTCGCGACCGCGGATGGCTCGAGGCGACGCATCCCGAGGACCGGGCGCACACCGGGGCCGCTTTCGAGCGGGCACTGCAAGACCGCAGCGGACTGAACTTCGAATACCGCCTGCGGCTGCGCGACGGCAGCTACGGCTGGTTCCTCGACCAGGGGGAGCCGCATGTCGATGAGGAAGGCAGTTTCCTGGGGCACGTCGGGCATGTCATCGACATCTCGCAGCGCAAGCAGGCCGAGCTGGAGAAGCAGCAGGCGGGACTGCTGCTGCAGGAAGCCAACCGGCGCAAGGACGAGTTCCTGGCGACCCTGGCCCACGAGCTGCGCAACCCGCTGGCGCCACTCAGCGCAGGCTTGCACATCCTGCGGGCGGCACCCTCGAGCCCGGCCGCCGCGCGTGCCATGCCGGTGATGGAGCGCCAGCTCGCCGGCATGGTCCGCCTGATCGACGACCTGATGGACCTCGCCCGCATCACCCGTGGCCGCATCGAGCTCCAGAAGGAGCAGGCCGATCTGCGCCTGCTGGTGGAGCGGGCGCGCGAGACTGCGCAGGCGCTGTTCGACGAGCGCGACCAAGTGCTCGAGATGGCGCTGCCGTCGGCGCCGGTGGCGGTAGAGGCCGATCCGGTGCGCATTACGCAGGTCATCACCAATCTGCTCACCAACGCGTCGCGCTACTCGTCGCCCGGCTCCCGTGTCGCCTTGATGCTGGAGGTGGCGGACGATGGCGCACAGGCGAGCGTCGCGGTGTGCGACACGGGGGTCGGCATCCCCTGCGAGCGGCTGGATGCCGTCTTCGAGATGTTCTCCCCCCTGAACGCGGAGCTCGGACGCGGCAGCGCCGGCCTGGGAATCGGACTGGCTTTCGCGCGCCGGCTCGCGCAGATGCACGGGGGCACACTCAGCGCCCAGAGCGACGGCCTGGGCGAAGGCTCGACCTTCACCCTCGTGCTGCCGCTGACGCAGCCGGCGTGAATCCGGGCGCGCCTGACGCGGCCCGCGTGCTCAGTTGGCCTGAGGCGCTGTGCGTGCGGCGCCCGGTCCCGCGCCGCCGACCCCGGCGAAACGCGATAGCTGGCGGCCGATCTCGGCAGTGAAAGCGCGATCGTTCGGGTTCTGCTGCTGCGCATAGTCGAGCGCAGGCATCGCCGCGAGCTGCCGCGCATCGACTTCCAGCACCAGCGCAGCGCCCTCGGCGGGGCCGCTGCGCAGGCGCATCATCGGCACTGCGACGTGCTTGTCGCCGCCACCGCCGGCCGCGGATGTCAGCCGCAGCACGGCGTAGTTCACCCGCTGCTGGTTGAGATGGACCACGACCTCCTCGAGCTGACCGAGCGGTTCTCCGCCCGGGGTGGACACAGCCCGGCGCAGCAGCGTGCTGCCACGTCGCACCGCGATGGCGCTGCCGGTGCGTGCCGGCAAGCCCCAGGCGCGGTCGAGCTGCGCCAGCCGGCCGGGCTCGCGAAGCCATGCGTCGCTCCATGCGCTGGCGGCGAACGCCAGCGGGTCCAGGCGCGGCCGGGCGCGCGCAGCGAGCAGCAGGGCATCGCGCTGCGAGCTCATTCGGAACTCGCCCACCGGCACCGGAGCCAGCCGTGCGCCGCCCGCGTCCTTCCCGCCCAGCGACACGAGGGCGTAGCGCACGCGGCCATTGGCCGCGTTGACGATGACGTCGTGCACCGAGCCGACGGGCTCTCCCTGCGCCGTACGCACCGGCATCCCGACCAGGCGAGACAGCCGCAGCGCACGGAACTCCGAAACGTGCGCCGTCGCGGAGTGGGAAGCGGCGGCCTTCGGATCCGTGGCAGCGGGGGTGGAAGAGGCCGCGGGGGCTGTGGTGGGAACCGCAGCTGGAGAGGCCGTGGTCCCCGCAGTGGAGGCAGCGGAAGAGGAAACGGGAGCGGGGGGCGCAGCCTGCGCCATCGCACGCCCCGCCGGGCCCAGTGCAAGCAGCACGGCGAGCGAACAGAGGACGATGGGTGCGGGCGCTCGGACGTGGGGCATGCGGAGGTTCTCCTTTTCCGTAAACGGGATTGATACCGTGGTCTTCGGACGCCGTCGGGCCCTAGGGTTGAGGTCGAAGGCGATCTGGGCGTTCGTGGACCGTGCGGTTGCAGTCGGCCTCTCCGCGTATGCGGATGGCTCCCTGCATCGTGCAGGCCGGCTGCGCCGGCGCGTGCCGGCCAATGATGACGCATGCTGTCGGAGGAGGCTGGGTTCAGGGCAGTGCCGCTGCACCGCAAAGCAACGGCCGGTGCCGGGAACGCGATGGGAAGGTGGGGCGTGCGCGAGCACCCTTACGTGGCCTTGGTGGACTCCACGTTTGGAAACACGATGCGCGACAAGTGGCCACTCGATGCGCCTGCTCTGTTCAGCTTCGGTTCATCGTGCGCGCCGCACCATCGGCACACCCCAACCCCTGAGGAGCCTCCATGCGACCCCGTGCCACTTCCCGCTCGCTGATTGCCGTAGTGGCTGCCCTGGGCAGCCTGATCGCAGCATCCGCCGCGCATGCGCGCGCCGACATCCACCTGTCGATCGGGCTGCCGGCCCCGCACGTGGTGGTCCCCGCGCCGGTGTATGTGCAACCCGCTCCCGTGTATGTGCAACCGGCGCCGGTCTACGGGCGGCCCGTCCCCATCTATGCGCCCGGTCCGGTGTTCGTGCAGCCCGCCCCGCATCATCCGCACCTGCACAGCGGCTGGTCCCATGGCCGCGGACACGGCCATGGGCGGCGAGGGCCGTGGGGCGACGCCGACCGCGACGGCATCCCCAACGCTCACGATCGGCACCCGCATCGGCACGACGGGCGCGCGAACTGGCAGGCAGGCCGCGGCGATCGGGACCGCGACGGCGTGCCGAACCGCCATGACCGCGCCCCGCACAACCCCTACCGCTATTGAGCACCGCGCCGCGCTGCTTCTTTCGGCCGTCGAGTGCGCCGACAAGGTGGGCCGCCGGCCCGAGGACGCGCATGGGCATGAGCCGGTGACAAGGCCAACGCGTGCCGCGCCTCAGCGGCGGCCTTGTCCCACCAGCACGAAGAGTTCGCGGTGGGTGCGGATGCCCAGGTGCTGGAACGCCCGCGAGCGGTAGGTGTTCGCGGTGGTGAGCGACACGCCCATGCGTTCGGCGGCCTCCCGCGTCGTGCAGCCGGCCATCACATGGGCCACGAGTTCGCGCTCGCGTGCCGACAGCATGGAGATCGCGGGCTGCGACCCCGGGTCCGGAACCTGGGCCTTTGCCTGCAGCTGCGCATGACGCAAGACCGCCGCCGCGATGACGGGTGCCTGGGCGCCCATCCATTCGGAATCGCGCGGTGCGTAGTCGGCATACGAATGGTTGCGATACAGGCTCACCGCCACGCGAAAGCCATCCGGAAACACCGACAGCAGCGACAGGCGCTCGCGGATGCCGGTCTCGCCGTAGCACACGCGCCGGTATTCCTCGTCTGCCACCTCGTAGGCGAACTGGTGGCCCAGCCAGAACTGCCGCTCGGCGGCGGGCTTGCGCCGGGCCAGCCAGCGCATGTTGGAGTCCTGGCGGTCGAAACCCAGGCGCATGTACTCGATCGCCGTGACGGTCGCGACTTCGCCGATGGCGCTGGCGCTGGCGATCGCCTGGACGCGGCCGGTGCTGCGCAAGGCGAACACGGTGCAGTGGCTGGCCGGCAGCGCCTCGCGGGTGGCGGCAAGCAGCCGCGCCGCGAAGTCGTCCGTGCCTACGGCCTCCAGCAACGCGACGGCCAGTGTTGCGTCGGGGCAGAGTGCGTCGCTGTTCAGGCGGGTCAGCTGCATGGCTTGCGGGAAAGCCCGTCCTGTTTTTTCAGGACATCCGGGCGGGTGCCGGTTCCGACAATCCAGGCTTGGCAGACAACGTGCACGGACGGAAAACGCATCATGTCACTGGACCGCATCGGGCCCTTCACGTACCAGCGGTACGCGCCCTCGCTGCCGAGCGTGGATGCGCACGGCACCGAGCACCGGCGCCACCGCGTGCTCATCGCGGGCGGCGGGCCTGTGGGTCTGGCCACCGCGCTCGGCCTCGCGCGCTGGGGCATCGCGAGCGTGGTGGTCGAGGCGGACGACTCGGTATGCGAAGGCAGCCGCGCCGCGTGCATCTCGCGGCGCAGCCTGGAGATCCTGGAGCGGCTCGGGGCGGTTCGGTCGTTCATGGAGAAGGGCCTGCCCTGGACGCGCGGGCGCAGCTTCTATGGTAGCGACGAGGTGTTCCTGCTGGAGATGCCCTCGGCGCCGGGCGACAAGTACCCGCCAATGATCAACCTCGAGCAGTACTACATGGAGCAGTTCCTGCTCGACGCCATTGCCGAGCTGAATGCGCAAACGCCGCAGCTGGTGGAGATCCGCTGGGCCAGCAGGCTGGTGGCGCTCGCGCAGGATGTGTCCGGCGTGACGGCGACCATCGAGAACGCCCTCGGGCGCTACCAGGCGGCGGGCGACTGGCTGGTCGCGTGCGACGGCGGGCAGAGCTTCGTGCGGGCCAGCCTGGGGTTGGAGCTCAAGGGCGTCGGCTACCAGGGCCGCTACGCCATCGTGGACATCGAGCTCGCGAGCGAGCACCCGACCGAGCGGCGCGCCTGGTTCGATCCGCCCTGGGCACGGGGGACGACCATCCTCATGCACCGGCAGCCCGACAACATCTGGCGCATCGACTACCAGCTCGCGGCCGGCGTGGACGCAGCGCAGGCGCTGCAGCCCGATCAGGTGCGCGCCTTCGTGCAGACGCACCTCGACGCCATCGGCGAGGGGCACCTGCCCTGGAAGCCGGTCTGGAGCTCGGTCTACCGCGCCGGGGCCATGACCCTGGAGAACTACCGGCACGGCCGCATCCTGTTCGCGGGCAACGCGGCCCATGCCATGCCGATCTTCGGCGTGCGGGGTCTCAACTCGGGCTTCGACGACGCCGACAACCTGGTGTGGAAACTGGCCGCCGTGGTGCAGCAGCGCGGGGCGCCGACGCTGCTGGACACCTACAGCACCGAGCGCGTGCAGGCCTTCCACGTGAACGCGGAGAACGCGATGCGCAGCACCGAGTTCATGTCGCCGCCCAACCGCGGCTTCGAGCTGATGCGCGAAGCGGCCTTGTCCCTGGCCCGCAGGCACAAGGGCATCGCGCGGCTGGTGAGCCCGCGCCAGACCCATGCCATCACGTACGAAGGATCGCCCCTGTCGGCCGAGAGCGAAGCCTTCGACGCCGGGCCGCCGCCCGGCGCGCCGCTGGGCGAGGCGCCGCTGCATGACGGGCGCCACCTCACCGACCTGCTCGCGCGCACCGGCTTCACGGCCTTGTGCTTCGGGCACTCGGAGGCCGCGGCGCAGGCGGCGGCCCGGACGCAGGAGCGCACCTGGAGCGCACTGCCGTGCGCCTGTGCCGACGCGCCATCGGGGGGCGAGCTGGCGCGGCGCTTCGGTGCGCGGCCCGGCACCGTCTACCTGATCCGCCCCGATGGCCACGTGTGCGGCCGTTGGCACGCGCCGCAGGCGGCAACGCTGCTCGCCGCCATCGCCAACGCCTGCCGCCAGGAAGGAGTCTTCTCATGAATTTCGACGCAAGTGCGCAGGACAGCGTGTACGCGGCCTGCAGCAACGCCATTGCCGCCGCCGGACGCGAGCGCGAATCCTTGTTCCTCGCGCGGCTGGCGCTCCTGCTGTTCGAGCAGGTGGGCGACGAGCAACGCTGCAAGCAGGCCATCGACGCCGCACTGCGCGAGCTCCCCATGCCTTCCCTCTCGGCCTGATGACCGGCCACTCAACCCATGGAGACATCATGAAACGCCGCGATTTCGTCCTTTCCACCCTCGGCGCTGCCGCCGCCGCCTCCGCGCCCTGGGTGCATGCGCAAGCCCAGTTCCCCGACCAGCCGATCAAGTGGGTGGTGCCATACCCCGCCGGCGGGGGCACCGACAACCTGGCGCGCGCGCTGGCCGAGGCCATGCGCACCGGGCTGGGGCAGCCCGTCCTCATCGACAACCGGCCCGGAGCGGCGACCAACATCGGCGCCGAGCTGGTGTCGCGTGCCAAGCCGGACGGCACCACCATCATGTCGGCCGACAACGCGCTGCTGTTCTTCAACGAGCACCTGTTCAAGAAGCTGCCGTTCAGCCCGGAAAAGGACTTCACCTACGTCGGAGCGATCGGCAAGTTTCCGCTGATGCTGGTGGTGCATCCCAGCTTCCCCGCGCAGAACTTCAAGGAGTTCCTCGCGTACGTGAAGGCCAATCCCGGCAAGGTCAGCTACGCGTCGGTGGGCAACGGCTCGCCCCACCACCTGGCCATGGAACTGTTCAAGAACCGCACCGCGGCCGACATGGTCCACATCCCCTACAAGGGGGCCGCACCGGCGATGCAGGACCTGCTGGGCGGGCAGGTGCCGGTGATGTTCCTGGACCTCGCCTCGGGGCTTTCGATCATCAAGAGCGGCAAGGTGCGTGCGCTGGCCGTCGGCTCGCAGACGCGCGCACCGGCCATGCCGGACGTGCCGACGCTCGACGAACTGGGCGTGAAGAACTCGGAAGTGTTCGCCTTGCAGGGCGTCGTCGGCCCGGCCGGGCTGCCGGCCCCCGTGGTCGCGCGGCTCAACCAGGAACTGAACAAGGCGCTGGCGGACCAGTCGGTGCTCAAGAAGTTCACCGACTTCGGCTTCGAGCCGCTGCGCTTGAGCCCCGAGCAGTTCAAGGCGCTGGCGCGCTCCGAATCGGCACGCTGGGCGTCGGTGATCCGCGCGGCGAACATCACCCTGGACTGAGGACAAGACCATGGACATCGCTTCCGCACGGCCCGTCCAGGGTCTGCACCACTTCGCCTGGCGCTGCCGCGATGCGGAGGAAACGCGCCGCTTCTACGAAGACCTGCTGGGGCTTCCGCTGGTGCACGTCATCAAGAAGGACCACGTGCCCAGCACGGGCGAGTACTGCCCCTATGTGCACATCTTCTTTCGCATGCGCGACGGCTCGTGCATCGCCTTCTTCGATCTCGGTGACAACACCGCCGCGTTGCCTTCGCCGAACACGCCGGCCTGGGTCAACCACATTGCCTTGCGGGTCGCGAGCGCCGAGGACCTGCTGGCGATGAAGGCGCGCCTGGAGGCGCACGGCGTGGACGTGGTGGGCATCACCGACCACGACGGCTTCATCCATTCGATCTATTTCTTCGATCCCAATGGCTTCCGGCTGGAGCTCACCGTGGAGGTGGCAGAGGCGGCCGTGGTGCAGGGGTATGCGGCGCAGGCGCACGAAGAACTCGCACGCTGGACGCGGGAGAAGCCTGCCGCCTGAAGTTGGGCCGCAGCGCGCGGCGCGGCGAACGGTCGGGTCACCGTGCCGACGCGCTGGCGGCCCGACCGATCACCCGGGCTGCCGCCCCGCGTTCGGATTGATTGCGGTGGGCAGCGAATCGAGCACGCGCGTGGCGCTCGGATCCAGCTTCGGGGGGATTTCGAAGGTGTGGAACGGCGCCGGCGAGGGTACCTCCCATTCGAGTCCTTCGGCCCCCCGGCCGTCGGGATCGTTCCAGGGCCGCTGCGTTGCCGGACGGAAGCGCTTGCGCATGCAGGGCAGCACCACGGTAAACAGGAAATAGACCTGCGCCAGCCCGAAGCCGAAGGCGCCGATGGTCGCAATGGCGTTGAAGTCGGCGAACTGCATGGGGTAGTCGGCGTAGCGGCGGGGCATGCCGGCGAGGCCGAGGAAGTGCACCACGAAGAAGGCGACGTTGAAGGTGATCATCGATGCCCAGAAGTGGATCTGGCCGTGCAGTTCCTTGTACATCACGCCGGTCCACTTGGGCACCCAGTAGTAGAAGCCGGCGAACATCGCGAACAGCGAGCCGGCCACCAGCACATAGTGGAAGTGGGCGACGACGTAGTAGGTGTCCTGCAGCAGCAGGTCGATGGGGGCAAGCGCGAGGATCAGGCCCGTGAAGCCGCCGATGGTGAACACGAAGATGAAGCCGACGGCGAACAGCATGGGCGTCTCGAAGCTGAGCGAGCCCTGCCACATGGTGGCGATCCAGTTGAATATCTTCACCGCCGTCGGCACCGCGATGAGCATGGTCGTGTACATGAAGAAGAGCTGTCCCGTGACCGGCATGCCGGTGGTGAACATGTGGTGCGCCCAGACGATGAAGGACAGCACGCCGATCGCGGCGATGGCGTAGACCATCGATGCATAGCCGAACAGCCGCTTGCGCGAGAAGGCGGGCACCACCTGGCTCACGATGCCGAAGGCCGGCAGGATCATGATGTAGACCTCGGGGTGGCCGAAGAACCAGAAGATGTGCTGGTACATCACCGGGTCGCCACCGCCGGCCGGGTTGAAGAAGGTGGTGCCGAAATGCCGGTCGGTCAGCGTCATCGTGATGGCGCCGGCCAGTACGGGCATCACCGCGATCAGCAGGTAGGCCGTCACCAGCCAGCTCCAGCAGAACATGGGCATGCGCATGAGCGTCATGCCCGGTGCCCGCATGTTCAGGATGGTGACGATGATGTTGATCGCGCCCATGATCGAGCTCGCGCCGAGGATGTGCAGCGCGAAGATGCCCATGTCCATGCTCGGGCCCATCTGCAGCGTGAGCGGCGCATACAGCGTCCAGCCGGCCGAGGGCGCTCCGCCGGGCATGAAGAACGAGAAGGTGAGCAGCGCGCCCGCCGGAATCAGCAGCCAGAAGCTGAAGTTGTTCATGCGGGCGAAGGCCATGTCGGAGGCGCCGATCTGCAGCGGAATCATCCAGTTCGCGAAGCCCACGAACGCCGGCATGATCGCGCCGAACACCATGATGAGCCCGTGCATCGTGACCAGCTGGTTGTACAGGTGCGGGTTCATCAGCTGCAGGCCGGGCTGGAACAGCTCCGCGCGGATCAGGAGCGCGAGCACGCCGCCGACCATGAACATGGTGAACGAGAACAGCAGGTACATCGTCCCGATGTCCTTGTGGTTGGTCGCGTAGACCCAGCGGCGCCAGCCGGTGAGGGGGTCGTGGTGGTGGTCGTGTTCGTGTTCGTGACCGTGGCCGGCGGCCGCCGGCTGACCAGAGGCGTGGATGATGGTGCTCATGCAGCGGCTCCTGTTGCGGGTGCAGCGCACGGGCAAGCGGCATGCCCGGAGTGCCCCCGCTTCGTGCCGGTCGCCCGGGCGGACCACGCAGCTTCCCGAAGCTGCGCGCGTGGTGCCGGTCCTTCGGATCCGATGGTGCGGCTGGCTGCCACGCACGCATGCGCTAGCGCAGCGCGAGCCACGCGCCCAGCATCAGCAGGCCCCAGAAGAGGCACCTGCGGAACACCGCTTCGCTCATCGTCCGGCGCAGGGCCTGGCCGGCCAGCATGCCGCCCAGGGCAGGCAGCAGCACTGCGAACGACTGGAGCGATGCTGCGGCCGTGAGCTCATCGCGCGCGATGAGCACGATTCCCATAGCCAACGTGGACGTGGTGAACGACATCCCGAGTGCCTGCGCGAGCTCGTCCTTCGTGAGCCCCATGCTTTGCAGGTACGGAACTGCCGGCAACACGAACACACCCGTCACTGCCGTCACGCCGCCGGTAGCCGCGCCGGCCGCAACCCCGGTCAGGGCTGCCCAACGGCCGTTCGCCGCAGGCAGGCGCCAGCCGGCCAGGCCGCTGCCCGCATACAGGATGAGGCAGGCACCGAGGAAGCGACTTGCCATTCCGTCGTCCTGCCACGGAAAGAGCGCCGCCGTGGACACCGTGCCCGCCACGACGGCGACCTGCATTCTCCAGAGACGCGCGATCAGCTGGACAAGATGCGGTCCTGCGGTCGCCTGCCACAGGTTGGTGGCGAGCGAGGGCACCGTGAGCAGCGCCGCGGCCTGGGGTACGGTCATGAAGAGGCCGAGCAGCCCCATGGCAACCGTAGGCAGTCCCAGCCCCACGACGCCCTTGACCGCGCCCGCCGCGAAGAAGATCAGGCACACGAGGAGGTAGTGGGGAAGGGCGTCGCCGAGCATGGCGCGCAGTGTGGTGGTGGCGGTGGGGTGTGCACCATCAACATTTGCTTGAACCTGCCGCCGCACGCGTCGGGATAATCCGCCGCATGCGTGCGAGCTTCGTCGATCTCCAGGTGTTCCTGCATGCCTGCGAGTGCGGCAGCATGACGGCCGCCGCAGAGCGTGCGTGCCTCACCGTGGCGGCCGTCAGCGCCCGGCTGCGCCGGCTGGAGGAGACGGCGGGGGTGCCGTTGTTGCGGCGGCACGCGCGCGGCGTCGAGGCGACTGCGGCAGGCGAGGCGCTTGCGCTCCATGCCCGACGCGTCCTGCAGGAGGTCGATCGGCTCGAGCAGCGCTTGCGTGCCGGTCGCCCCCGCCGGGCAACGCTGCTGCTGGCCAACACCGCCGCACTGGGAGCCCCGCTGACGCCCCTTGCAGGCTGGCTTGCGGAGCACGCGGGGGCCGCTCGGCTGACGGTGCGCGAGAGCACGAGCGAGGCGACCGTGCGTGCATTGCAGGCGCAGCTGGCGGACGTGGGCATCGTCTCCGACGCGGTCTCGTGCGAGGGGTTGCGCGTGCAGCCGCTGGGGCCGGACCCCTTGGTGGTGGTCACTGCGCGCGGCCACCCGCTGGCGCACAGGGCGCAGGTGTGCTTCAGCGAGGTGCTCGAGCACGAGTGGGTGGCGTGGGGCGACGACACCGCGCTGGGTCTGCATCTGGCCATGCAGGCCCATCGGCTCGGCAAGCCGCTGCGCAGGCGCTTCACGTTCACGCGTGCCGACGACATCCTGGCGCTGGTGGCGCAGGGATGGGGCCTCAGCGTGGTGCCGGCGGCAGGACTGTCGCAGCAGGAGGGCACGGCGGCGCTGGTGTCCGTCCCACTTGCGCAGCCGTGGGCCCAGCGCACGCTGCTGGTCTGCATGGACGCGCGCAGCTCGGACACCGCTGCGCTCGCGGTGTTCGAGGGGGTGAGGCGCCTCTGGTTGCAGCGGGTGGCACGCACGGCACCCGCCTACGCTGCGCAACGCTAGAGCTTCTGCGCCTGCATGAAGCGATCGAAGCCCGCCTCGCTGAAGCGGAACCACAGGTTCTGGTCGGCGCGGAACCGCTCGAAATCCGTGTAGATCCTGCGCCACGCCGGGTTGGAATCGCGCAGCTCGTTGCACAGCGCGCGGGACTCTTCGAAGGCCTTGCGCATCACGTCCGCCGGGAACGGCCGCAAGCGCGCACCGCTGCCCACCAGCTGCTTCAGCGCCAGGGGATTCGCTGCGTCGTAGAACGCCTGCATCTGCAGGTGCGCCAGGCCGGCGGCGGCCTCCACCACGGCCTTGTTCTCGGCGCTCAGTGCGGCAAAGGCCTTGTCGTGGATGAAGAATTCGACGTGCGTGCTGCCCTCCCACCAGCCGGGGTAGTAGTAGTAGGGCGCGACCTTGCTCAGGCCGGTCTTCTGGTCGTCGAAGGGGCCTACGAGTTCCGCCGCGTCGATGGTTCCCTTTTCCAGCGCCTGGTAGATCTCCCCAGGCGGAATGTTCTGCGGCACCACGCCCATGCGCGCCATCACCTTGCCCGCAAGACCGGCGATGCGCATCTTCAGCCCCTTCATGTCGGCCAGCGAGTGGACCTCCTTGCGGTACCAGCCTCCCATCTGCGCGCCGGTGTTGCCGCCGGGGAAGTTGTGGATGTTGTAGCCCGCGTAGAACTCGCGCATGAGCCGCAGGCCGTTGCCTTCGAGCATCCAGGCGGTCATCTGCCGGCTGTTCATGCCGAAGGGAATGGCGCAGCCGAGCGAGAACACGTCGTCCTTGCCGAAGAAGTAGTAGGGCGCGGTGTGGGCGATCTCGACCGTGCCTTGCTGGACGGCGTCCACGACCCCGAAGGCCGGCACGAGCTCGCCGGCCGGATGCACCGAGATGTCGAAGCGCCCGCCGGAGAGCGCCTGCACGTGCCTGGCGAATACGGTCGCGCCGGAAAACGCGCCGATGGCTTTCGGAAAGCTGGACGCCAGGCGCCAGCGCACCACCGGCTGTGCATGGACGGCAGGGGCGGCGGTGGCGGCCAGCAGGCCGGCGGCCGCACCCGCGTGGACGATAGAGCGACGTTGCATGGGTTCTCCTTCAGGGTGGGGTGGAACAGGGAAGACGTGAGTGCGGCCTCAACCGCAGGCAGGCAGCGAGAAGGCGGACGGCGATGCCCGCAGCGCGATCCAGGTGGCCTCGTGCGGCAAGGAGGCTGCGTTCAGCACAGGGGCGTGCAGCAGCACGATGCGGCCGCCGGCCCATGCGTCGAGCACGCGGACACCGGCCTGGCGAGGCAGTGCGGCGAGCAGCGCCCGGGGCTCGCCGCGCGCCACGGCCCAGATCGCACCGGGCGCGGCGGTGCGCCGGCCCAGCTGGTCGATCACGACGAGGCCGGCCAGGGCCGCTGCGGCGAAGGCGAGGCCGCAGACCCCGTGGCGCAGCGCAGTACCGCGGGTCATGCCGCCGACAGTGCGTGGAACGGTTGCGAGGCTTTCTCCCGGATCGGGAGGTTCACCAGCGCGGCGAAGAGCGACAAGGCGATGCACAACCACCAGACCAGCTCGTAGCTGCCGGTGCGCGCGAAGGTCGCGCCTCCGAGATACACGCCGAGGAAGGAGCCGACCTGGTGGCTGAGGAACACGAAGCCGAACAAGGTGGCCATGTAGCGCGTGCCGAAGAAGGTGGCCACCAGCCCGGACGTGAGCGGCACCGTGGAGAGCCATAGCGCGCCCATCGCCGCGCCGAACAGGAGCACGCTCGCCGTGCTCACCGGTAGCGAGATGAACGCCAGGATGGCCACTGCGCGCGCCAGGTAGATGCCGCACAGCAGGTTCTTCTTGCTGTACCGGCCACCCCAGACGCCGGCCATGTAGGCGCCGGCGACGTTCACCAGTCCCACCATCGCGATGCCCCACGATGCGACGGTCGCGTCGAGCCCGCGATCGATGAGGTACGGCGGCAGGTGGGTGGTGATGAAGGCGAGCTGGAAGCCGCAGACGAAGAAGCCCGCCACCAGCAGCAGGTAGCTCGGATGTGCGAACGCTGCGGCCAGGATGCGCAGGTTGCCGGCGCTGCCCGCGGCCCGGGGTGCGGCACTCGGCCCCGAGCGCACGAAGAACGCGGCGACGAAGGCCGCCGCCATGCATCCGGCCATGAGCCAGGCGCCGGAACGCCAGGCACCGACATCGATCACGGCCTGCGTGACGGGCACGATCACGAACTGGCCCAGCGAGCCGGCGGCCGTGCCCAGCCCCAGGGCCCACGAGCGGTGGCTCTCGGGCATCACCCGGCCGAGCGCGGCGACCGCGGTGGTGAACGACGCACCGCCCATGCCCACGCCCACCAGCACGCCGGCCGTCCAGTAGATGTCCGTGGCGTTCCGGGCGAACGCCAGCCCCACGATACCCAGCGCATAGAGCACCGCACCGGCGAGCATGACGCGCCGCGTGCCCCAGCGGTCCGACACGTAGCCGGCGAAGGGCTGCGTCAGCCCCCAGCACAGGTTCTGGATCGCGATGGCGATGGCATACACCTCGCGGGACAACTGCAGCTCGCGCGTCAGCGGCTCCGTGAACAGGCCGAAGGCGCCGCGCACGCCGAAGGACATGAGGGAGATGGTGCAGGCGGCCACGAGCGTGACCAGCAACGCGCCACCGAGCCGGGATCTGCTGTCTTGCACGACCAACCTCTCAGGGGAAATGAAGCTGCCGAAGGTAGCGGCGCGTGCTGCGGTGAAGCTTGCGAAGTGCGATGCCCAGCCATGCGCACAAGGAATGTGCGGCGATGGCGGGTGCGGAGCGGGCGGCAGGACCATCCCGGTATTCCGAACCGGAATGTGTGCGCCCCGCGGATATCGTCCCGGCCGACGCTGCGCCGCCGTGCAATGGACGCCTGCCATTGCGGAGTGCCTGCATGAACCTGAGCCCCTCCTTGTGCCGCGCGGCATGCTGCCACCCGTCTGCCGTGGACGTGGCGGCTGCGCTGTCCTTCCTGGCCCCCGGGCAGCAACGCCCATTCAGCTATGCCTTCGCGCCGCCCGAGGGCGTGCCGTGGGAGAGCGGCCGCTTCGAGGAACCCGTGGTGGCGATCGCGGATGCGCGCGGGCTGTCGTCGCCCACGAGCCTCGACGCGGAAGGTTTCGAGCTCTGGGATGCGCCCAGTGCCGTCCGCGACTTCGACGATGCCGAAGAGGTGACCGGCTCGTACTACGCGGAGGCCTCGGAGCTGGCGCTCGCGGCCACCGGTGGCACGCGCGCCTTCGTGTTCGACCACCTGTTGCGGCGGCGCGCTCCGGCCAGTCCCACGCTGTCCTTCGGCCGGGCGACGGGCCCGCGCGCCGGCGTGAACGGACGCATCCACTGCGACTACACCGAGACATCGGGCCGGCGCCGCCTCGAGCTGGTGCTGCCCGACGCACGGGCCCGTGCGGGCATCCCGCGGTTCTCCATCGTCAACGTGTGGCGGCCGCTACGCCATCCCGTGCTGGACGTGCCGCTCGCGTTCTGCGACGCGCGCACGGTGCAGCCGCAGGACCTCGTGGCCGCCGAAGTGCGCTATGCACGCCGCACGGGCGAAATCTACTTTCTGGTGCGGGCGCAGCGTCACCGGTGGTGCTACTTCTCCGCCGTGACCCCGGGCGAGGCGCTGGTGTTCAAGCAGTTCGATTCGGACCCGTCGGTGGCCCGCTTCACGCCGCACGGCGCGTTCGACCATCCGGCGGCACCGGTGGGGCATCCCCCCCGCGAGAGCATCGAGCTGCGCTGCCTGGTCGTCTACGACTTCTAGTGCCTTCGCTTCGCCCCTGCTCCTGCCGGTCGCACGCCACCCGCACCCACACCCGCACCCACACCCACCTTCATATCACTTGACACGGCCCGCCATGCACACACCCATCCTGGATTTCTGGTTCGAGTTCGCCAGCCACTACAGCTACCTGAGCGTGATGCGCATCGAAGACCTGGCGCGCCAGCACGGGGTGCGGGTGCGGTGGAATCCCTTCCTGCTCGGTCCGATCTTCCGCTCGCTCGGCTTCGCGACGTCCCCGTTCGTCGAGCAGAAGGAGAAGGGCGACTACGCGTGGCGCGATCTCCAGCGGCAGGCAGAGAAGTTCGCGCTGCCATGGCGCCAGCCGAGCCGCTTCCCCCGCGGCAGCGTGCTGCCCGCGCGCATCGCGCTGGTGGGCGCCGGGCAGGTATGGGGCCCCGAGTTCTGCCGACGCGCCATGGCGCTGAACTTCGTGGAGGACACGGAGATCGACGACGCCGACGCGATGGCCGGCGTGCTGGAATCGCTCGGCCAGCCCGCAGCGCAGGTGATCGCCCTGGCGCAGTCGGAGCCCGTCAAGCTGCGCCTGCGTGCCCAGACGGAGGCGGCGCGGGCGCTCGGCATCTTCGGGGCGCCCACCTTCTTCGCGCGAGGGGAGATGTTCTGGGGCAACGATCGGCTGGAGGATGCGCTCGCGCATTGCATCGGCCTCGCGCCGGGCAGCTCACGGCTCGTGCCGGCGGCGCTGCGGTGTGATTGAATTCCGGTCGCAGTCCCCGCACATCTGACGATGACCGTTTCGCTCGTCCGCCTCTTCTCGCTCGACCTGTTGAAAGCCTTCGTGGCCGCGGGTCGTCGCATGAGCATCACCCAGGCCGCCGACGACCTGTGCCTGACCCAGTCGGCGGTGAGCCGCCAGGTGCATGCGCTGGAGGAGCAGGTCGGCGTCAAGCTGTTCCGCCGCAGGCAGCGCGGCATTGCCTTCACGGAGGAGGGCGAGCGGCTGTTTCGCGCGGCCGACCATGCGATCCAGCAGCTGCAGGACATCGCCGACCAGATCCGCCCGGGCGACAAGCCGCGCGCCGTCACGATTACCGCCAGCACGGGCGTGATGGGTCTGTGGCTGCTGCCCCGCTTGCCCCGGCTGCAGGAGCGGTTTCCAGGCATCGATGTGCGGCTGTCCGCGAGCAACCTGGTGAGCGACCTGCGCGCCGATGGCATCGACCTCGCCATCCGCTACGCCCGCGAAGCAGCGGTTGCACCGGGCTCGCTGCGCCTGTTCGACGAAACGCTTGCCCCCGTGGCGCACCCGCGCGTGCGGGAGGCGGTGCAGCGCGGAGACCGCGTGCCGCTGCTGGAGTTCGACGACTCCCGCGCGTGGCTGCAGTGGCGGCGCTGGTTGGACAACGCAACATCGACACGCGCCCACGGGCAGGTCATCCACTTCAACCAGTACGAACAGGTGATCCAGGCGGCACTTGCGGGCCAGGGCCTGGCCATCGGCCGCCTCGAGCTGATCCAGCCGCTGATCAACGACCACCAACTCGCAGTGCTGGACGACTTGCCGTGCACGCCCATGAAAAGTCCCAACGCGACCTGGCTTCTGTCGGCGCAGGAGGAGCCGCGCGAAGAGGTGCGGAAGGTGGCCGAGTGGATTCAGCTCGAAGCCGCAGCCGTGCGCAGATGGACGCCGCCTGCGCCAGTTCCCGTGCGGGGGCGTGACGCCGGCCGCTAGCCGTGATGCCGCGATAGGGCCTGGCGAGGGCGCAGGTACCTGCGCAACGCTTCCAATGGCCGCTTCCAGTCGGAGCTTCCTGCATCAATGGCGTGCAGTTCGAAGGCGGCCTCCGCGTGCGTGTGCACGGGCGACAAATAGAGATGGCCGTTCGCGGGCGCCACGTACGTGCTGCCGGGACTGGCGAGGCGGTCGGTGCTGCAAGCGCACCGGGCGTCCGGCTCGAATGTCAGCCACAGCAGTCCACGCGTGCACGTCACCCTCGTGCCCTCGCGTACACGGAGGCTGCGGCATTCACGGGCAGTGAGCAGGTGGTCGGGCATGCATCGGATTGTGGGCAGCCGACGGCCCGGTGGAATGATGTCGGCGCGCGCTGTGCATGCGCCGGGCGCATGGCTGGCGACTGCCGCCCAGCGACGCGCTCAGTCAGCGGCACGCCGCTGCGCGAGCTCCAGCACGCCATCCTGCACCGTGCGCAGCGCGCGGTTCATGGGCTTGTCCCTGCGAACGATCCACGCGAGCGCGCGTGTCAGCCGTGGCTGCACGCGCAGCACCGCGAGGCGGGCGCGGTGCTTGGGCGACGCGACGCTCAGCTCGGGCAGCAGCGACCAGCCCAGCCCGGCCGACACCATCTCCTTGATCGCCTCGACGCTCCCCAGTTCCATCAGCGGCTCCGGGCGAAAGCCGGCGTCGGCGAACCAGCGATCGACGAGGCTGCGCGTGTTGGCACCAGGCTCGAAGAGGATTAGCGGCTTTCGCGCCAGCGTGGTGGCCGTCACCGCGGCGCGGCCATCGTGCGCGCCTCGCTGCGCCACGGCCACGAAGCGATCTTCCATGAGCTGCGTCGCGTGCAGCGCAGCGGAGGCGACCGGCATCGTGACCAACGCCGCGTCCAGGTCGTTGCCTTCGACGCGGCGCACGATGTCCGCGGTGTTGCCCGTGCTCACCAGGATGGTCACGGACGGATGGAGCCGCTTCAGGCGCTGCAGCAAGGGCGGCAGCAGGTGGATGCAGGCGGTGGCGCCCGCGCCGATCCTGACCCGCCCGCCGGCCTGCTCGTGGAACTGCATCATCTGCGCTTCCGCGTCCGCCAAGGCGATGCCGATGCGCGCGGCGTGTGCGAGCAAGGCGGTCCCCGCAGGGGTGGGCCCGACCTGGCGCCCGGTGCGCTCCACCAGCCGCACCTGCAGCCGGCGCTCGAGTTCGCGGATCTGCTGGCTGACCGCGGGCTGCGAGATACCGAGTTGTTCGCCCGCCAACGAAAAACTCTTCGCGGCCACCACCTTCTGGAACGTGACGAGGTGGGCGGGGTTGAGCCGTGGCATAAGCCGGAATTATCCGGGCGGCGCTGGGCGTGTCTTGCGCTTATTGCCTCCAGGTTGTGTGCCGGTGCCCGTCGGCTCCGATCGCCTGGCAAACCCGCAGCGATTGCGGATAAGGCGGCGTTATGCAAGCCATAAGGGCGGGGCCCTGGCCGCACCCCCGTCGGCTGGATACATTCGGCGCATCGAGGCAGTCGCAGGGAGCAACGATGGAGCAGGGCACCACCATTCTGGTCACCGGAGGAAGCCGGGGCATCGGCGCCGAGACCGTGCGCTTGCTGGCCGCGGCCGGACACGCCGTCTGTTTCACCTACACGAGCCGGCGCGAAGCCGCGGCCGCCCTGGCTGCGCAGCTGCGGGCGCAGGGGCACCGCATCGGCTTTCTGCAGGTGGACCTGGCGGACGCGGATGCGGCCGCGTCGCTGCTCGACCGCATGCCCGGCGACCTGCCTCCGCTGGGTGGCCTCGTCAACAACGCCGGCATCACCGGGCCGCTCGGCGGTTTCCTGGAAACGCGTGCGGCCACGATGCGGGAGGTGCTGGACGTGAACGTGCTCGCCACGATGCTGCTGTGCCAGCAGGCTGCCCGCGCCTGGGTGGCTGCGGGGCGCCGCGGAGCCATCGTCAACGTCTCTTCGATCGCTGCGACGCTGGGTGCGCCCGGCGAGTATGTCCACTACGCTGCGTCCAAGGCCGCGGTCGAGGCCTTGACCGTGGGCCTGGCGAAGGAGCTTGCCGGCAGCGGCATCCGCGTGAACTGCGTATCGCCGGGTACCACGCTGACCGAAATCCACGCGGCGGCCGGCGAGCCGGGGCGCGCGCTGCGCGTGGCGTCCCGCATCCCGATGGGGCGGGCCGCCGAGGCGGTGGAGGTCGCCGAGGCCATCGCGTGGCTCCTGTCGCCCCGGGCGTCGTACGTGACCGGCAGCGTCCTCAAGGTCGCTGGCGGCCTGTGAGAGCGAAGCGATGACGGCAGATCACGTTTCGGTGCGGCAGGCCGAGGCGCAGGACGTTCCCGCCATCACGGCGCTGTACCGCCACTACGTACTCGGAAGCACCTGCACGTTCGAGACGCAGCCGCCCGATCCCGGCGCCATGTCCGAGCGAGTCCGGGCGGTGCAGCAACTGGGCTTGCCGTGGCTCGTCGCCCAGGAGCCGGCAGGCCGGCTGGTCGGCTATGCGTACGCTGCGCGCTATAGGGAGAGGGCGGCCTATCGGCACACCATCGAGAACAGCGTGTACGTGTGTCCCACCTCGCAGCGCGCGGGGATCGGCAGTCGCTTGCTGTCGGAACTGATCGCACGGGCGAGCGGCGGCGACTTCCTCCAGATGGTCGCGATCATCGGCGACAGCCGCAACGCCGCGTCGGTGGCACTGCACGCGCGGCATGGATTCCGCAAGGTCGGGGTGCTGGAAGACGTCGGCTTCAAGCTCGGGCAGTGGCTGGACACCGTCATCATGCAGCGCGGCTTGGGCTGAGCGCGGTCGCATTTCCAGACGTCATGCTGCGCGGGCACCTTTCGCATTCCACGCGCCAGTCCGGCCGCTTACAGTGACTCCGTGTGTCGCGTGTGTCGTGTGTGCCGCCGGTCGTCATGGCGCATGCCGCAACCCGCTTGACCCCTGACGCGCCCCGGAGGCATCGATGTCCCGCTCCAAACCGCTTGCCGTGATCCGCGCACTCGACCTGCCGCTGCGCCAGAAACCCACCAGCTACCCCGAGCCGTTCGCCTCACGCATGGCGCGGCGCCAGAAGCGGCCGGTCGGCGACGCAGTCGGCCTGCGCAACTTCGGCGTGAATCTCACGACCATCCTCCCGGGCGGCGAATCGGCCCTGCAGCATGCGCACTCCGCCCAGGACGAGTTCGTCTACGTGCTGGAAGGCACGCTGGTCCTGGTGCACGAGCATGGGGAGGCGGAACTCAGCGCGGGAATGTGCGCGGGCTTCCCAGCCGGTGGCGGGGCACACCATCTCGTTAATCGATCCGCGGCACCGGCCACCGTGCTGGAGATCGGAGACCGAAGCGAAGGCGACGCGGTGCGCTACCCGCGGGACGACCTTGAAGCGGCTTTCCATTCCGGGTGCTGGCACTTCCGGCACAAGGACGGAACGCCGTACTGAGGGGCGCAAGTAGCTCGCACACCCGGTTCAGCCGGACGAGTGACCCGAGCGCAACCTAAAGGCTACGCGCAGCTCATGGCCATCCGGGCCTGGAATACGGGCTGCCCCAGCGATGCGCCAGGACCAGCGCGGCCCGGGATGCGGGGGTCTGGGGAGCCGCCCCCGCCGCGTTCACGCGCCGTGACTTCCTGGCCGGACGCCGGGTTGCGTCGGCTTCGGCGGATTGCGCATCGCGGCGCCAGTCGAACGGCGAGATGATTTCTGCCGGGGCTTGCAGTTTTGAGGCTCGCATCCGTGTCGTCTCCGTTTCAGGTGCCATCGCATCATGCAGTCCAACGGAACAGCCAGCATGTCGGACGGCATCGCCCAACGCCGTCATTTCGTCAAATAACGGCAGGCCCGCAGCCGAAACCTCTTTGCGCGCGGACAGATGGACAGACACGTAGCGGACAGACACGTAGCGGCTCAGGGGGCTCGCCCTGGCCGCTGGTCTGGTGACGCCGTTTTCGCGTCGCGCGCGTCTCACCTGGAGCGCTTGCGGCGGCCGCCTTGCGTCTTCGGCTTGCCGAACCAGAACTCGAGCACCTGCTGCGTCGCGGCGGCCTGGCTCGCGGCGACCTGCCGCTTGGCAGCACTCGTCGCCTGGCCACGCGCACGTCCTGCGACGCTATTGGCGCCGCTGAGCCACATGCTCATGAACGGGTTCTTCTTCATCCAAGGGTTGCTCATACAGCTCCAAACCGGACCGAGGGCCCGCGCATGCGAGCATGGGGCTGCAGGAACGGCACCCCGCTAGGGATTGCGCCACTTCTCCGATCGACCCGCTCCTACGCCCCATCTTCGCGCGGGCGTCGAGCTTCAGCTGAAGGAGGGACTCAGGCGCGTGCATCCGCGGTGCGTGGCGGGCGGATCACAGCGGGGGCGCGGTTTGGCTTGGTGGTGGGAGCGAATCGCTTAGCGCCGCGTTTTCGGCTCGAACTCAACGACAAGTCCGTCGCCGACTACGGTGAGGCGCCCGGGTTGGAATCCCATGGTTTCGGGCAGGGCGAGCTCACTCGAGCTGAAGGTGTGGAGCACGATCTCGCCGACAGTGTCCCCACCCATGGTGGACAGAGCATCGCGCACGAGTCCCGTCCATTCGGGCGGCATGCCTGGCCACCGGAGATCGAGGAGGGTCATCTGGTGTGCGCGCAGCGTGCGGTCCGCCCCCTCGTAACGCAGGCTGAACGTCACGTCCAGGTCGCCCGGCGGAAGCCGGCCCGAGGCGCTGACGATGTCGGCCTGCAACCCCGCGCCAAGCCGGTTGCGGGCGGGGAGCAGGTGAAGCCGCGGGGCACTCACCTCGACGAAGATGAGTCCCGGAACGCCGACTCGCACCGGGAACCGGCTTGTCAGCGCCTGGTGCAACTCGGCCGCAGGCACCTTGTGACGCGGGCGGGGATCGTCCGTCGTGGCAAGCAGCGGCCCGGGCATGCACAGCAGCGCGGCGGTTACGAGGCGTCGGTCCATTGCCCCTGCATTGTCGTTCGGTGCCGCGGCGTCTCGATCCATCCGCGGGGCCCGGCGCGCGTGTGTCTTGGCTGTCGGCCATAAGTCTCATCCGGGTACTGCATGGACTCGCGATGCGCGACGGGCGGAGCAGGCAGCAAGACCTTCTGACGGTCAAAGCACACGCGTTCAAAACCCCACCTGCGCCGACCCCTTCAACTTCAGCAGCTGCCTTGCATCCGCCGGCGTCGCGATCTCCAAGCCCATTCCCTCGAGAACGCCGCGCACGCGTCGCACCTGGTCGGCGTTGCTTCGTGCCAGCACCCCAGGCCCATCCCACAGCGAGTCTTCCAGGCCGACGCGGACGTTGCCGCCTTGGGCGGCGGCGGTGGCGGCGATGTTCATCTGTGATCGACCGGCGCCCAGCACGCTCCAGACATAGTCGGTCCCGAACAGCCGGTCGGCCGTGCGTTTCATGTGCGCCACGTCGTCGGGATGGCTGCCGATGCCCCCGAGGATGCCGAAGACGGTCTGGACGAACAGCGGCGGGGTGGCGAGCTTGCGGTCCAGGAAGTGCGCCAGGTTGTACAGGTGCGCGGTGTCGTAGCACTCGAATTCGAAGCGCGTGCCGTTGTCGGTGCCGCGCGTGAGCACGTACTCGATGTCCGCGAAGGTGTTCTTGAAGACCAGGTCGCGCGTGCCCTCGAGATACTGGCGCTCCCAGGCATGCTGGAATTCCTTGTAGCGCTGCAGCATCGGGAACAGCCCGAAGTTCATCGAGCCCATGTTCAGCGACGCGACCTCAGGGCGCAGCTGCAGTGCGGGCTGCATGCGTTCCTTCACGCTCATCGTGGGCGCGCCGCCGGTGGTCAGGTTGACCACCACGTCGCTGCGCGCCTTCACGTCGCCCACGAACGCACGGAACGCGTCGGGAGACTGGTCGGGCCGGCCGTCCTCGGGATTGCGCGCGTGCAGGTGGACGATGGCCGCACCGGCCTCGGCGGCCTGCACCGCCGCGTCGGCGATCTGCTGCGCGGTGACGGGCAGGTGCGGGGACATGGACGGCGTATGGATCGAGCCGGTGACGGCGCAGGTCACGATCACTTTCCGGGGAGATGGCATGGCTTCGCTGCTCCTTTTCGACAAGCCTTCAGCGGCCGCCGGAGACGTCGAGGACCGCCCCGTGCACGTAGGACGATTCCTCCTCGGCCAGCCAGAGCGCCGCCTGCGCCACTTCGCGGGCGCTGCCGTCCCGCCCCAGGGGAACGGCGGTCTTGGCCATCTGCTGCATGGGGGCGATGCCGCCGTGCACGTCGTGTATGTCCGTGGCGATCAGGCCCGGACGCAAGGTATTGACGCGGATGCCTTCAGGCCCCACTTCCTTGGCGAGCGCCAGGTTGAACGAGTCGATGGCGCCCTTGGAGCCGGCATACGCCGAGCCGCCGGCCAGGCCACCCAGGCGGGACGCCACCGAGGACATGTTGACGATCACGCCTCCCTTGCCGCCGCGAGACCTGGCCATGCGCCTGACGGCTTCGCGCGCGCAGTAGTAGGCGCTGAACACGTTGGCCGCGTACAGGTCGGCCACGTTGTGCTCATCGACGTCGGCGATCCGGAAACTCGCAAGCACGCCGGCGTTGTTCACGAGTGCATCCAGGGGGCCGAGCGCGTCGTCGAGCTGCGCGAACATGCGCACTACCTCCGGAAGCTTCCCGACATCGGCCTGCAGTGCCACGGCTTCGCCGCCCATCGCGCGGATGCGCCCGACCACCTCCTGCGCCGCAGCCTCGCTGCGCAGGTAGTTCACGGCGACGCGCCAGCCGCGCTCCGCGGCGAGCAGCGCGATCTCCGCGCCGATACCGCGGCTGGCGCCGGTGACCAGCATCACTCTTGCGTTTCGGGAGTCGCTCATGTTCATTCCGGCTGGATGTTGGCTTCCTTGGCCATGCGCTTCCACTTGGTGACTTCGTCTGCCATGAAGGTCTTGAGCTGGGCGGCCGGCATCGGCATGGGCTGCAGGCCGATTCCGGCCAGCTTGTCCTTGACCTCTGGCTTCCTGAGCGCCTCGGTGGTGGCTGCGTTGAGCTTCTGGACGACGTCCTGCGGCATGCCCGCCGGACCCGCGATGGCGAACCAGGCCGTCACGTCGAAGCCGGGCATGGTCTCGGCCAATGCCGGCCAGTCGGGCGCCAGCGACGAGCGCTTGGGCGAGGTGACGCCCAGTGCCCGCATCTTTCCGCCCTTCACCTGGGCGAGGGAGTTGCCCAGGTCCACGAAGGTGAAATCCACCGTCCCGGCGAGCACGTCGTTCACGGCCAGCGGAATGCCCTTGTACGGAACGGGAAGCGCGTTCACATTGGCCAGCCGGTTCAGGTTGGCGATGCTGATCTGGGAGGTGGACGAGCCGAAGCCCGCATTGATCTTGCCGGGGCGTTCCTTGAGGTAGTTGACGAACTCGTCGATGTTCTTGGCCGGGTGATCGGTCTTCACCATGAGCGCGAGCGTCGTCTCGCCGACACCCGCCACCGGCGTGAGCTCCTTGAGCGGGTCGTACGGCATGGTCTTGAGCAGGGCCACGTTGGAGGCGAGGGCAGAGTTCGAGGAGAAGAACAGGGTGTAGCCGTCCGGAGCCGACCGGATCACGTCCATCGCGGCGATGGAGCCGCCGGCGCCGGGCTTGTTGTCCACCACGAAGCCCTGGCCGAGTGCAGTGCCGAGCTGCTGCGCGATGACCCGCGCGGCGAGGTCGGTCGCGCTGCCGGCCGGGAACGGCACCACCAGCTTGACCGGCCGGCTCGGGTAGGGTGCGCTGCCCTGCGCCGGGGCCGATGTGGCGCCCGCGGCGAGCGCGACGCCCACGGCGATGGATTGCAGAAACGTGCGTGTTTTCATGCCTTGTCTCCTGAAGAAGCGATGCAGAAAGCGAAAGCGTGATGGTCCATGCTCACGCGGCGGGACCGGGGCTGCTCACCTTCATGGTCAACAGGTGGAAGGAAAGCGCCTTGCCGTGCATGTCGAGGTTGAGCGAATCGTTGACGCCGCCATCGAGCACGTCCTCGATGACGAAGTTCATGGCCCCCAGCCTGGGCAGCAGGTAGCGCCGCACCCGCGTCGGCTTGCGTGCGGAGAAGTGCGCGGCCACCCGCTCGGTTGTCACCTGGTCCACCAGCAGCGGATAGTCCTGCTCGCGCAGGGCGATGAGGCTGATGTTGATGTGGTTGCCCTTGTCGCCCGTTCGGGCATGGGCGAGGTCGTAGAGAAGGACGTCGTTCATGGAGGCTCCGGTCACTCGGCGTGGAAGGCGAAAGAGGTCGCGAGCAGCTCGCGCGGAATGAGGCAGGCCCGGTTCGACAGCCGCTGGCGCTTGGCGGTGCGCACCCCGCCGCCGCCCGCCGGCCCGCCGGTCCACAGGGCCATCACGTCGCGCAGGAGCGCATCGACTTCGCCCTCCGATTCGTGCTTGCCCGCCACCCGCAGGCGAACATCGGTGTGCCTTCCGATGGGGGCCGCCGCCAGCATCTGGCCGGTGTCATCGTCCAGGATGCTGCTGATGCCGAGCAGGTCGAACCGCAGCGGCAGGCGGCTGCCCATGCGCTTGCGAACGACCTCCATTGCCAGGCGCGCGCGCGCTTCGGCATTCGGGCCGGCGTAGGAGATCTCCGCTTCACCCAGCCAGCCGCCGTCGAAATACACCAGCGCCTTCAAGGTGCCCGTGCGCGGGTGGCCCTTGACGCCAGCGAGCCGCACGCGGTCGGGGCCGACCTGGGTGACGGTGGCCTCGGTGATGTCGGCCACCACGTCGGGGGTGAGGTACGCGGCCGGGTCGTGTACTTCGTACAGCAGTTGTTCCTTGACGGTGCGGCAATCGACCAGGCCGCCGGTCGCATCGGCCTTGCCGATGACGCAGCTGCCGTCGGCCTCGATCTCGGCGATGGGGAAGCCGACGTTCTCCAGGCCCGGCACGTCCTTGCGCCCAGGGTCCGCGAAATAGCCACCGCTGACCTGCGCGCCGCATTCGAGCAGATGGCCCGCCATGGTCCCGCCGGCAAGCGGGTCCAGGTCATCGGGTTGCCAGCCGAAGTGGGCGATGGCCGGCCCCAGCACCAGGGACGGATCCGCCACCCGGCCCGTGACCACCACCTGGGCGCCGGCCTCGATGGCGCGCGCGATCTCGAACGCACCCTGGTAGGCGTTGGCGCAGACGAAGCGCTGGTCGTCGAAGGCGCCCAGGTGCTCGCGCACGATCGCGCGCCCCCTGGCATCGGACAGGTCGTCGCCCTTGACGACGGCGATGCGTGGCATGGGCAGCCCCAGTTCGGCCGAGAGCGCCGCGATCGCGCGGGCCGCGCCATCCGGGTTGGCCGCGCCGAAGTTGCCCACGATCGTGATGCCATGAGCCAGGCAATCGGCCAGCACCGGGCGAAGCTCCTGCT
Organism: Ramlibacter sp. AN1015; assembly: GCF_037726105.1. NCBI lineage: Bacteria > Pseudomonadati > Pseudomonadota > Betaproteobacteria > Burkholderiales > Comamonadaceae > Ramlibacter > Ramlibacter sp. AN1015. The sequence goes on along the minus strand of NZ_JBBJUM010000011.1, from coordinate 28,024 downwards.
GCAGCAGCGGCTCGTAGCCAGCCTCGGGCCTGGCCTTGCGCGCCAGCTGCTGCTGGGCCAGCGTGCGCTCGGCGAGGTTCTCGAAAATCAGGGCGGCGGGGCCACCCCGGGCAATGAGCGTGCGGACCACCGGCGGTGCCGCATCGACGCGGTCCCCGGAGAAGCCGGCGCCGCATCCGACGGCAAGTGTTTTCACGGCAGGTTCCCTTCAATCCTTCGATATCGGTGGCCACTGTGCGCCGGCACGCCATGAAAGTAAACTGGACTTATTCGAACGACTGTTCCAGTTTTCTGATGAATCTCTCCGGGCGACTCGTCGATGCTTTCGTGGCGCTGGAAGAAACGCGTCGGTTCGCGCGGGCGGCCGAGCGCTGCCATATGTCGCCCTCGGCCTTCAGCCAGCTGATCAGCCGCCTGGAAGATCAGGTGGGCACGCGGCTGTTCGACCGCGACACGCGCAACGTCTCGCTCACGCCCGAAGGCGAGGTTTTCTCCCAGGGCGCGCATCGCATCGCGCTCGAGATGAAGGCGACCTTGGACGCACTGCGCGACCGTGCGCAGCACAGGGTGGGGCGGGTCAGCGTGGCGGCCCCGCCTACGCTCTCCGCGGCCTGGCTGCCTGAGCGCATGGCGAAATTCGCGCGCCTGCATCCGGGCATCGAACTGAGGCTGTTCGACGAGATCTCGGACCGCTGCCTGCAGATGATCGCCCGCGGCGACGTCGATTTCGGGCTCAACGCGCAGCCTGGCCCGGAACACGAACTCCAGGCGCAACTGCTTTTCCAGGAGCCGAGCTTCGTCATCTGCCGAGACGACAACCCGCTGGCCGCCAGGAAAAGCATCGGACTGCGTGACCTGCGGCACCAGCCCTTCGTCCATACGCTGCGCACCGGCAGTGTCTGGCAGCACCTGCAGCCGATCGTTCAGGCCGCCGAGGTACGCGACACGGGGCTCGAGGTCAACCAGCTCGGCACGCTGGGGGGGCTGGTGGCGGCGGGCTTCGGCATCAGCATCGTGCCGCAGTTCGCCCTGCAGTTGTGCCAGCGGCCGGGAGTGGCGGCGGTCGTGCTCAAGGCGGAGAACTCGAGCCGGCCTATCTACCTCGTGCGTCGAAGGGACCGCAGTCTCTCGGCTGCCGCTGTGGCCTTCCATGATCTCCTGCTGGCCGATGCTCTGCCCAAATCGCGGGGGCAGGGCGGCCGCGTCGGCCGTTGAGCGACTGAGCAGGCGAAGGGCAGCTCGAACGGACGGTCCCGCTTGTGCGGCCGACGCACGTCGGCCAGCGCTTTGTTGTTGCCAGCGTGCCAGGCCAGTGGCGTCGCCGGATGCAAGGTGATGAGGTTGTGCGCGGTCACTAGGGTGCTCATGGCATTGGGACCGCGGCCGCCCAGCGTTGCGCCGGCGCCCCCAGCAGCCGGGACAGCTCGCGGCCGGCGGCGTGCAGTGCCGCGACGTGGTTGCCGGTCGGCGACTTGTCGATCAGCTCGACGGGGGCGGTGATCGTGAGCGCATACGCCACGCCGTCGCGTTCGTCCCAGATCGGGACGCTCAAGGCGCCGTAGCCGGGCAGGGCGTCCAGCATCACGTCGGCATGGCCCGTGCGGCGCACCGCCGCGGCGATGCTGTCCAGCAGGCGGTCGCATTCGGCGCGCGCCATTCGGCCGCCACGTTCCTTCAGGACCACCGGCCGCGTGGCTTCGCGCGGCAGCAAGGTAGCGAACACGTGGCCGCCGGCGGTGGACAGCATGGACACCGGCCCGTTGCGCAGCTCGAACATGTGGTTGCGCGGGTCCGGCTTGTTGAAGAGGATCACCGGTCCTTGCGCGCTCCAGATCAGCACGGCCACGCCCAGCCCGGTCTGCTCGCTGAGCGCCACCGCTCGTGTACGGATCAGCTCGAATCGGTCCACCTGCCGCGCCGCCGCGAGGCCCAGCGCCGCGAGGCTCGGCCCGAGCCGGTACTGGCCCCGCGCGTCCGCCGCAACCATCCCCGTGCGGATGAAACTGGCCAGGTAGTTGTGCACTGCGCTGGGGGACATGCCGGCCCGGGCGGAGATCGTCTTCAGGGCCACGGCATCCGGCCCCTGCTGGATGGCCGTGAGGATGCGGTAGCCGAGTTCGATGGACTGGATGCCACGTGGTCCGCTGGGGCGGGTAGTCGGGACATCGGCGGCTGAAGAGTCAGGCATGTGTTCGGATTTTCCCGGGGCCCACGGGAGCGGCCCGGCGTCTACAATTTTGATCATTATCAAAGACTTCAACATTGTTGAAAATGGTGGAAAACGAGCAAACGCCCTGGGTGGACTCCGCGTCGTACCGCCAGGCCATGCGCAAGGTGCCTTCGGCCGTGGCAGTCGTCACCGCGGAACACGAAGGGCGCAGGCGCGGACTCACCGCCACGGCGGTCTGCAGCGTCAGCGCCGATCCGCCGCAGGTGCTGGCCTGCGTCAACAAGGACGGGCGCGCCCACTGCTGCATCGCGCAGGCGAGTGCCTTCGGCATCAACTACCTTGCCGAGTCGCAGATCGATCTGGCGCTCGCGTTCTCCCGCCCGGTGGAAGACGCCGACCAGCGCTTCCAGGAGGCCGAGTGGGACCCCGGCATCGGTGGTGTGCCGCTGCTGCGCGGCGCGCTCGTCTCGTTTGCGTGCCGCGTCGTACAGACCGTCGATTGCGGCACCCACACCATCTTCGTCGGCGAGATCCTCCAGATCAGCCAGCAGGACCAGCGCTCGTTGCTCTACAAGAGCGGCGAGTTCATCCCCGCCTGAGAGGAGCCGGGCGCGCCCCTGGCAATGGAAGGTTCTCCCGCCGGCCACCCGCGAACTCCCCCCCGGCCTCCAGCTGCTACCCCCATGACCACAGTGACTCCCCACGACCCCTCTTTCGGCGTCTTCGACCACATGGACCGCGGGCCGCTGCCCTTGGCCGACCAGTTCGAGCAGCGGCTGCAGCTGGTGCAGGCCTACGAGCAGGCGGGCTTCCATGCGTACCACGTTGCCGAGCACCATTCGACGCCACTTGGCATCGCGCCGTCGCCCAGCGTGTACCTGGCAGCCGTGGCGCAGCGCACCAGCCGGATCCGCTTCGGCCCGCTGGTGTATACGCTCAGCCTCCACCACCCGTTACGCGTGGCCGAGGAGATCTGCATGCTGGACCAGATGAGCCGCGGGCGGCTGGAGGTCGGCTTCGGCCGCGGCGTGTCTCCGTACGAGGTCGGGTACTACGGCGTCGATCCCGCGCAGGCGCAGGGCCTGTACCACGAGGGCTACCAGGTCATCCTGCAGGCGCTCACGCAGCGCAGCGTCAATTTCAGCGGCAAGCACTACACCTTCCGGGACGTGCCCACGGTCCTGGAGTGCTACCAGAAGCCCGTCCCGCCGATCTGGTACGGCGTCGGCCTGCCCGAGGGGGCCAAGTGGGCCGCGGACAACGGGATCAACATCGTCTGCAACGGGCCGTCCGGCAGCGTCAAGGCGGTCACCGATCGCTATCGAGAGCACTGGACTGCCAGAGGCGCGAACGGACCCATGCCCCGCATGGGGGTGAGCCGCCACGTCGTCGTGGCAGACACCGATGCGGAGGCAGTGCGCATCGCACGGCCCGCTTACAGGATGTGGCGCGAACGCCTGATGCACCTGTGGGTCCAGCATGGCACCAAGCCCGCCACGCTGGCTTTCCCGGAGGAATTCGACGACGCGCAGGCTGCGGGCCTGGGCATCGCCGGCTCAGCGGAGACGGTCCGCCACTGGGTCGAGGACGAAGTGCAGCGCACCGGCATCAACTACCTGGTGTGTCGGCTCGCGTTCGGCGATCTCCGCTGCGAAGACTCTCAGCGATCCGCGCGCCTGTTCGGCAGCCACGTGCTGGCCAGGCTGCGCCGCCCGGCAGCGAAACCTGATGCCGACGCAGCGCACATTCCGGCACTCTTGACCTGACCTGAACCCCCGTCCATCAACCCTAGCAAAGAGAGAGAGACAAGCATGAAGAAGAACATCTGGGGCCTGGTGTGTGCTGCCGTCCTGGCATGCGCCCCCATGTCCTCCATCGCCCAGGCGTGGCCGACCAAGCCGGTGAAGTTTGTGCTTCCCGGCCCCCCGGGCAGCAGCCCGGACCGCATCACGCGCCTGATCGCCGAGCGCCTGAGCAACAAGTGGGGACAGCCGGTGGTGATCGACAACAAGCCGGGCGCGTCCACGCGTGTGGGCGCGGAAATCGTGGCCCGCTCGGCGCCCGATGGCTACACGCTGCTGTCGACCTTCGTGACGCACTCCACCGTCAAGCTGCTCTATCCGCAGACGCCATACGACCCGGTCAACGACTTCGCCGCCATCACGCAGTACGCCACGCCGGAGTCCATCTTTGCGGTGCACACCGACTCGCCGTACAAGACGTTCCAGGAGCTGGTGGCGGGCGTGAAGGCGGCCAACAGGCCGCTTCGCTATGCACACTTCGGCAACGGCTCCAGTTTCCACGTGTATGGATTGATGGTCGGCCGCGACGCCGGAATCCAGGTGCTGCCCGTGCCGTACAAGGGCGAGGCGCTGCAGATGAACGACCTGCTGGGCGGACACATCGAATCCAGCTTCAACTCCGTCGGCACGGCGCTGCCGCACATCCGCGCTGGCAAGGTGCGACCGCTCGGCATCATCACGTCCGAGCGCTCGAAGGTCCTGCCCGACGTGCCCACTTTCAAGGAGCTGGGTATCAAGGGCATGGAGCGAGGCGGGTGGTTCGGTTTTCTCGCGCCGTCCGGCACTCCGCAGCCCGTCATCGACAAGATCTACCGGGACGTGAAGGAGATCCTCACCGACCCCGAGGTGTCCAAGATCATGCGGGACCAGGGGATCGAGCCGGTGGGCTCCACGCCAGAAGAATTCGCGCGAACGATTCGCAACGACGTGGAGGAGTGGCGCAAGCTGGTCGTCGAGTTCGACGTGAAGCCCAGCTGAGCCTTGTTCCCCGGCAGCCTCGACCCGCACCTGGCCGCGGCCCTGGCCGGGGAGGTGGCGAAGTGCCGGCGGTACGCGCCGGCTCGGCGCTCCCATCGTTTGCGCACGCCGTGAACTCGCCGTGCCCTGTCGAGGAGCACTGGCGAAAGCGCTTCAGACCACGTGCAGTTCGCGCATCTTCGCGATCTGTTCCTCTGTCAGGCCGACCTGCTCACGCAGCACCTGCTCGGTGTGCTGGCCGATGGTCGGTGCGGCCGACCCGTAGCGAATCGGGGTGGCTGAGTAGCGGATCGGGCTGGCGACCGCGGGCGACTGCACGCCGCAGGCGTGGGGCAGGGTGACCTTCAGGCCCCGGTGCTGCACCTGCGGATCTTCGAACACCTGGCGCAGGTCGTTGATCGGACCGCAGGGGACGTTGGACGGCTCCAGCAGTGCGACCCATTCCGCCATGGTCTTGCGAAGCATGGCTTCTGCCACCTGGGGCACGAGCAGCTCGCGGTTGCGGCTTCGCTGGGCCGGGGATTCGAAGCGCGGGTCGCTGGCCAGGTCGGGACGCCCAATCAGCTTGCAGAAGGTGGCGTACTGGGTGTCGTTCCCGATCGCCACGATGATGTCGCCCTCCCTGCAGCGAAACACCTGGTAGGGGACCATGTTCGAGTGGCCGTTGCCCAGCCGCTGCGGGATGTGTCCCGACAGGAAGTAGTTCATGGCCGCGCAGCTCGTGACATTGACGAGGCAGTCCAGCAGCGAAATGTCGATGTGCTGTCCCTCTCCGCTCACATGCCGGTGTTCCAGCGCAGCGAGGATTGCCGTGGCCGCGTAGATGCCTGTCACGATGTCGGTGATCGGAATGCCGGTCTTCAGCGGCCCGCCTCCCGGCTCGTCGTCGGGCAGCCCCGTGATGCTCATGAGCCCACCCATGCCCTGGAAAATATAGTCATAGCCGGGCAGGTGTGCATAGGGCCCGCTTTGCCCGAATCCGGTGACGGAGCAATAGACCAGGCGGGGGTTGAGCGTGCGCAGGTCCTCATGGCCCAGGCCATAGCGTGACAGCGTGCCGACCTTGTAGTTTTCCACCAGCACGTCTGCGTCCCGCGCGAGCCGTCGCACGATCTCCTGGCCCTCGGCAGTCGCTATATCGAGGGTCACCGACTTCTTTCCGCGGTTCGCGCTCAGGAAGTACGCGGCATCCGAGGTGTCCTTGCCCTCCGGGTCCTTGAGGAATGGCGGGCCCCAGCCGCGCAGATCGTCGCCCGCGCCGGGGCGTTCGATCTTGATCACTTCGGCTCCCATGTCGGCGAGGATCTGCGTGCCCCACGGGCCCGCCAGAACCCGGGTGAGATCGAGAACCTTGATGTGTCCGAGTGCTGTCTTCATGCGTTGCTTCTTGTCAGGGCGTGGCTATCCATCGCGGCGCGCAAGAACGTTGCCGCTTGCTCGATGGCGGCGTCGGCTTCGGGCAGGCGCCCGGTGAACAGCTGGAACACGTGCACCATGCCGTTCCAGACGCTCAGGCGCGCATCGGTGCCTTGCGAGGCGGCGCGTTCCACCAGCTGGACCGCGTCGTCCAGAAGCACTTCGTCGCTTCCGACCTGCACCAGGAGCGGCGGCAGCCGCGCCAGGTTGGCGTGGATCGGCGAAGCCAGCGGCTCACGCGGGTCGGCCATCTTGCCCAGGTACGTTCGCGCCATCTGCAGAATCACCGTGCGCTGCGTCACCGGATCGCGCGCGGCATTGCGTGCATACGACGCACCGCTAGCCTCCATGTCCACCCACGGAGACATCGCCACCGCTGCAGCTGGCAGCGGGAGCGACTTGTCGCGCAGCAAGGTCATGAGGGCGACCGCGATCCCCGCACCGGCGGAGTCGCCCGCGATGCCGACCTGCTCGCCCGTGAAGCCCCGCGCGAGGAGCCAGCGCCACACCAGCAGCGAATCCTCGACAGGCGCAGGGAAGCGGTGTTCGGGGGCGAGGCGATAGTCGATGCCGAGCACCGAGCAGCCCGACGCCGCAGAAAAGGCAACCATCACGTTGTGATGCGAATCGAGCGAGCCGACCTGGTAGCCGCCGCCGTGCAGATACACGATCGCGCGCTCGCGGCTCGCGCCCGGTGCCCGCACCCAGCGGCAGGGCACGCCGTTCGCGTCCACCGGCTCGAGCTCCGCTGCAACGTGTCCGCTGCGCAGAAACGTGTCCCACTGCCGGCGCATCTCGCCGATCGTGGTGCCCGGCCCCCAGCCGGCATACAGGCGGCGAAAGTCCTCGGCGATGGAACGGAGAGGGTCCTGCGCCACGACATCAGCTCCGCGATGCGCCGGGAGAACGTTGAATGGCATTGGCGAGGCCCTCGGTGCGGCGCCGCTGGAAACCTTCCGACTGGTGGCTCAGCTGGTGGCTGTCGAAGTGCGCCTGCACCGACGTGCGCAGGCCCTGCGCATCGAGGCCGCGATTGATAGAGCGTTTGACCAGCTTGAGGGCAAACGGATCGCACTGCGCAATGCGCCCGGCCATGCGCAAAGTCTCGGCCTCGAGGTCGGCGCGCGGCACCACCGTGTTGACCATGCCGAGTTCATGGGCCTCCCGCGCCGTCAAGCGGCTGCCGGTGAACAGAAACTCCTTGGCCTTGCGTGCATTCATCACCCACGGATGAATCAGCACCTCGACTGCAGCGGCGCCCAGCGTGTGGCACACCGGATCTGAGAAGAACGCGTCCTCCGATGCGACGATGAGATCGCACATGTTCGCCACCATGAAGCCGCCTGCGATGCAGGCGCCGCTCACCTGCGCGATGGTGGGCTTGGGGCAGTCCCAGATGTTCATCGCGTAGCGGAAGTAGTAGCGCTCCTCAAAGGCCCAGCGCTCTTCGACGGTGAAGTTGCTGCGCTTGGCCGCCGCTTCCTTCAGGTCGTGGCCCGCAGAGAAGTGGTCGCCCTTGCCGCCGATGACGATCACGCGAACGGCATCGTCCGCGCTGGCCGCCTGCAAGGCATCGTCCAGCTCCTGCAGCAGGCCCTGGCTTTCGGCGTTGCGAGCATGCGGACGGTTGTGCCAGATGTGGGCGATGGCGCCGTCGGTCTCATAGAGGATGTGTTCGTTCAAGGGGGTTCTCCTCACCACGCGCGAAGGGAGCGCCATGCGTCGTCGGTGCCGCGTGCGGCGGCATCGGCGTCATAGCCGAAAAGCCACTCCTGCTGCGGCAGGAACGTGCCGCTGTACTGCGCGTCGTACTTGCGGAACTTCGCGTTGCGCTCGGCAACCTGCGCCGCATCGCTCATGTGGAACCGCTCTTCGGCGGACCGCGATTGGGCCTGCACCCGGGTGGCGCGGTCCAGGCGAAGGGCCTGGTAGCGCGCGAGGGCGCGCTCCGGGTCGCTCTCGAGCTGCAGCACGCGCGCCAGCACCCAGGCGTCTTCCATGCTCTGCACCGCACCCTGCGCATGGTAGGGAAGCATCGCGTGCGCGGAGTCCCCCAGCAAAGCGATGCGCCCGCGGACCCACGAGGTGAGCGGGTTGCGGTCGTACAGCGCGGTCACGAACGGTTTGGCGGTGAGCCGGACCAGTCCGAGCACTTCCTCGTTCCATCCGGCGTGCTCCTGCAGGACTTCCTCCACCGTCGCCGTCGCGGACCAGGACTCCTTGCGGTTCTCGGGAGAGCTTCCGATGCAGATCCAGTTGATCTTGCGGCCGCCGGACACGTAGTAGATGACTGCGCTGTGGCCCGGGCCCATCCACACATGCGCAGACGGGCTGATGTTCAGGTGCCGGGCCGCGTCCGCGTCCACCAGCCCGCGCCATGCCACGCAGCCGGAAGAGTGCGGCGCATCCGCCTGGAACAGCTGCGTGCGCACCAGGGAGTGAATGCCATCGGCTCCCACGAGAACGTCGCCTTCCTCGCAGCGTCCGTCGCCCAGACGCGCACGTACGCGGTCGCCCACCTGTTCAACCGCCGTGATCCTGCATCCCAGGCGCACGCGCGCCGCATCCAGTGCGCCGGTGAGCACGGCAATCAGGTCGGCACGGTGTGCGTGGTAGTAGGGAGAGCCGAAGTGCACGCCGATCTGCGGCATCAGCGGGTTGCGCATGAGCACTTCCCCCGACTGCCAGTCGCGGTACAACAATTCACGCGGCTCGAACGCCACGGTGGCAAGCGCCTCATGGACCCCGAGGTGCTTCAACACCACGACGCCATTGGGGCTCAGTTGCACCCCGGCGCCCACTTCCTCCAGGCGTTGCGCCTGCTCCAGCACCACACAGTCGATGCCAAAACGCTGAAGTGCCAGCGCAAGGGTGGCCCCGCCGATGCCGCAGCCCGCAATTATGACGCGCATCCCGGCCTGCCTCACTGTCCCGGCTTCAAACCGATTTCCTGGACGATCGGCTCGATCTTTGCCGACTGCGACTTGATGAACTCGTGCATCCGGGCGTTGGTCATCGTCATCGGCTCGGCTCCGCGGCTGCGCAGGAACTGACCGAACTCATCGGAGGCGACGACCGAGCGGGTGACTTCCTCGAGCTTGGTCATGATCGCGGGCGATGTGCCGGGCGGCGCGAACAGGGCGATCCACACCGGCAAGTTGGAGTTCTTCGCGCCTGCCTCTACGGTGCTCTGGATTGACGGATATCCCGGCATGCGCTCGGCCTGCAGGGTGGCAAGCGCCTTCAGCTCGCCCGTCTCCAGCCGCTGCTTGGCGCTGAACATGGTCATGAAGCCCACATCCACCTGCTTGCCCATGAGGGCGGTGTAGACCGGCGCATCGCCGCGGTAGGGCACGTGCGTGGCCTCGAGTCCCAAGTCCTTCTTGATGATTTCCATGCCCAGGTGGGCACTCGAGCCGGCGCCGAACGACGCATAGTTGATGCCGCCGGGCTTGCTCTTGGCAATTCGCACCAGGTCGGCCATGTTGTTCGCCGGGTACTCGGGTCGGGCGACGAGCACTGTGGGGGCGGTAATGACCGGCGCGATCAGCTGCAGGCTGCCGACGTCGAACCCGAGGTCCTTGTACATGTGGGGGGCCACGGTCAGGCCGGTGTTGGAGCCGAGCATGACGGTGTAGCCGTCGGGCGCTGCCTGCACGGTCGTCTGCATGGCCACGATATGCCCGGCGCTGGGCTTGTTCTCGACCACGATCTGTTGCCCGAGCTTGGCACCCATGCCTTGCGCCAGTTGCCGTGCGATCAGGTCGGTTATGCCGCCGGGCCCGAATGGAACCAGCAGCCGGATCGGCCGCGTCGGATAGGCGTCTGCGGCCATGGCGTGCAATGGAGTGGCCAGGGCAGCAACGCTCACCATTGCGGCCAGCACGTGCTTGATGGGGTTCATGCGTGTGTCTCCTTTGGTGCAACCAATGCTAGGCCGCAGCCTGCGCAAGCTGCATGTCTGTTTTGACATGCAGAACGCTGTTTGACTATGCTGACGCATGCTTGCGCACAACCCGGACATCGAAGGCGACCGGCAGTTCGCCACGACGCTTGCGCGCGGCCTGGAGCTGTTGCGCTGCTTCACGCCAGAGCAGCCTGTGCTCGGCAATCGGGAGCTGGCCGACCGCACTGGTCTGTCGAAGCCGACCGTCTCGCGCTTCACCTACACACTCACTCAGCTGGGATACCTGCAGCCCGACCGCGACACCGGCAGGTACCGGCTGGGCACCGCGGTGCTGACCATCTCCTATCCTTTGCTCGCGAACATTCCGCTGCGGCAGGTGGTGCGCTTTCCGATGCGAAAGCTTGCTGAAAAGATCGGCGGCTCGGTCTCTCTGGGCATGCGCGATCGCTTGAGCATCGTCTACGTGGAGACGAGCCGAAGCCGGTCACCGCAGGCGCAGCGGTGGTCCGATATCGGGATGTCGCACCCGATCATCGCGACTGCCAATGGCCGCGCCTATCTCGCGGGGCTGTCGCCGCACGAACGCGGAACGCTGCTGAACGAGATTCGCGTGAAAGCGCCCGAGGCCTACCGCACCTACAACGCCTCGGCGCAGCAGGCCATCGAGGATTGGTGCCGGCTCGGGTTCTGCTTCTCCTATGGCGAGTACAGGCCGGACGTCTGCACCGTAGGGGTGCCGTATCGCCACGAGGCGCGCGGTGACCTGTTCGTCTTCAACTGCGTGCTCGGCGCTTCGGTCGTGAAGCCGGGGCAGTTAGAGGGCGAGGTGGGGCCGCAGTTGCTGGAGATGGTCTCGGGGCTGGGTGCGGCTGGGTAGTGGATCGGGCCGGCAAAAGGACGGAAGCGATGTTGGCCGATGCGGCGAGGGAGTAGCCGTCCCTTGCGATCGAATGATCGAACGGGGAGGAGGTCGGACGGAACAGGGTGGACCCGCCCCGTTTTCGTCACGTTCAGAAAGGCGAAAGCCCCGCACTTGCGTGCGGGGCCTTGCTGTTTTTTGGCTCCCCGACCTGGGCTCGAACCAGGGACCTACGGATTAACAGCCCGGGCCAGCTCACCTGTCAGCGCATCTAGACACCGCTAGACGCGAGATTACACCAAGCTCGCTTCTTCAGTTTGCGACGCAGTGAATCAACGACCTGAACCTCGGTTCGTGTAAGCCGAAGGGGCGTGACAGCCGAACCTAGATCGCCTGCTCGCCCGGGGATGGCGGTCGTCGTGGCCTAAAGGGCACCAGGCGGGCGGGCACGGTCTCCGGGCTCTTGGTTAGCGTCGGATAGCGGATTCAGTCAGCCGAATCCGCGGTGGTCTAGATCCACTAGCCGGGGCATGTCTGCAGGCAGGCCTTCCGACGAACACGCTGTAGCACGGCTCTTGGTAGATTCTGCTTCCGCGGTCAGCTTGCAACGGCATGTGCCGCATTGACCAGGAGAGAACGTGTCATACGGCGAGTTTGTTCAGGTGGACGGAGGGGCGGGAACTCCCCAGCTTTGGCAGCGGCTACCGCTAGGAGACACCGGAGGGCGGAACGAGGCGTGGCTGCGCGACCTCCTGCACGCCAACCCTTCGCTGATTCCGATCGGTGAGATCGACCCAAGCTTCGGACCGCTGATTCCCGTCTGTACAGAGCTGCGCACGCCGGCGGGGCCGATCGACAACGTGTTCATCGATCGGCATGGACGGCTCACACTGGTCGAGTGCAAGCTTTGGCGAAATCCTGAGGCGCGCCGCAAGGTCGTGGCACAGGTGCTCGACTATGCGAAGGAGCTCTCCACATGGTCGTATGCTGACTTTCAGAGGCAGGTGAGCGCTAGGACCAGCAGCGACGAACTGCCCGTGTTCTCTCGGGTTCACAGTCGACATCCCGAGCTCTCGGAGCACCAGTTTGCAGATGCCGTGGCTCGCGCCCTTCGAGGTGGCAGATTCCAGTTGCTCATCGCTGGTGATGGCATTCGGGAGGATGTAAAAGCCCTCGGTGAGCTGATCAACCGGAACGCCACCTCGGGTTATTCGTTCGGGATGTTTGAGGTTGCGATCTACCGAGGACCGCGAGGCGAACTGCTGGTTCAGCCTCGGACACTCGTAAGGACGCAGATCATCGAACGGACTGTAATCGTGGTGCGAGAGGAGTCAGGCGAGACCACCCTCAAAGAGGTCGATCCGAGCGAGTCCACGGACTCCGAACCGGCGTCTATCGATCCAGCGGAGAAGGCTTCAGCGGAGGCTTGGTGGGCACCCGTTCTCGCAGCGAAGCTGGATGATCCAGAACAGCCCAATTTCCGGTACTACTGGATTCACAACATTCGAGGATCGCTCCCATGGCCGGGGACATGGTTGCTGGCCTATAGAACTTCTGGGCCGAAGGCAAGGGTTGGAGTGAGCTTGCGCGGTCGCGAGTTGCCGCTACTGCAGCTGCTCCAAGCGCTAGAGCCAGACATCGACTCCATTCTTGCGGAGCTCCCAGAAGGAGTTGAGTTCGTGCCCGGAAGCCGTCTTTCGATTCAGAAGGACTGGGGGGAGTTCGCAAACGACGACGAGCGTCGCGAATGGTTGCGAGCAACCCTGAACGCGTTTGTGAATGAGCTGCGTCCACGCATCAGCCGGCTGCGCGAGATGTCGCAGGGATAGGAAGGCACAGGAGGGCGCGACCGCCGGATTGTCCGTCCGTTTCGGCGCGCCGCCTAAGGCTCAACGAGAAACGGGAAGGTCACCTCACGGGCCCGGCTCAGGGCAATAGGACACCCCAGCATCCAACTCGCACCGAGCCCGCGCTGCCGCCGAGGCCGGATATGCACAGTTACACCGTGTCCGAGAGCGCCGCCGCCGATGTCAGCCGCGCATGCCAGAGCAGGGCACACGCTTAACTCGGATAGGAATGCTCGAGTACACCGAAGTGCCTATGCGACCTCTAAATTAACCAGCGTTCTCCGTGCATGCAGTTTCTAGTCACGGCCTTCAGCATGCCGCCAAGCTGCAAACCCGGGGCGGCCCTCAAGTGGAGGTGCTGAGCAGGTGAGTAGACTCTCGCAGCTTCCGTTTGTTTACCGCATGCGATGCAGCCGAGCCCAAGCTGCGCTCCGAAAGAATCTGAAATGCACCACCTTGCGCCTATCGAAGAACGCATCTTCGACGATGAAGAGCACTCCTCTCCAGGAGGGCTGAGCGATGAACAGATCAACGATCGTTACGTTAGTGGTGAAGGTCGGATTTTGATCGAGACAAATCGCGAACGCCTGTCCGTATTCGTAGAGTCGCTGAGAAAGCCAGGCTACATCGAACTGGCTCCCTTCTACCAGCGCCGTGAGCGCTGGTCAGTTGAACGAAAAAGCCTTCTAATTGAATCTTTTATCATGAATATTCCGGTGCCTCCGGTATTCTTGTATGAAAAAGAGTTCAACCAATACGAGGTCATGGACGGGCAGCAACGGATTAGCGCACTGAAGGACTTCTACGAGGACGATTTCAGGTTAACAAATCTTGAGTACTGGCCGGAGCTCGAGGGACGAACGTACACAACGCTCCCTGAGAAGATCCGAGCGGGAATAGATCGAAGGTCCCTATCTTCAATTGTCCTTTTGAAGGAGTCCGCGACAGACGATAGAGAAGTTTCGCTCATTCGGCGCGTAGTCTTTGATCGCTTAAACAGGGGGGGGGTACGACTTGAGCGACAAGAGATCCGGAATGCTCTATTCGCGTCGGATTTCAACCAGCTTCTGCACAGCTTGGCTCAGCAAGAACAGTTCCGAGAGGCATGGAAGATTCCACTGGACGAGTCGCAAGCAAAACGCAACCTGATGTTCCAGAAAATGGGCGACCTTGAAGTTGTGCTTCGTTTCTTTGCCCTGCGTCACGCAGATGCAATCGAGGGTCCGCTTCAGCAGTTTTTGGATAATTATATGTTCAAAATGCAAGCATCGACGCCAGCAGACCTGAGCCTGCTGCATGACGTTTTCACTGATGTGATGCATGTAGCCGCCGAAATCTATGGGGAGCATTTATTCCGACCGTGGGATGCCGATACACGTCAGTGGGCTAGTGCGCCAAACAAAGGCTTCGCCGATTGTGTTCTAACGGGAATCTCTTGGAATCTTCGGAAGCGGAACGTACTACTTGCACAGCGCGAGCTCGTTCTAACCCGGACTAAGGAGCTTTTCGAACGGCATGAGCCCGGCACATTCACCGGCCGGAAGAGCACAAAGCGAGATTTGCTTGATCGTCTTCGACTCTACCGAGAAATGCTGGCTGAGGTCTAGATGTTTCACGTGCCGCTAACCGGTGCTTTGAAGGCTATCGACGCCCTCAAGGACAGTCTTACCTTCAACCTCTCTGCGCGGAGGTTCGTTGCTGGTGGGGGTGTGCTCCCGCCCGAGTTGCCAAGGAGCCCTCCTCTCGACGAGTGGAGGCGATTGGATTACTCGACGACGGTAACGAGGCTTTACCAGGTCTATGAATCGCTCGTGCATGATTGTGTTTCGGAGTGGCTTGCAGACCTTTGTCAGCTAGTTCCTTATCCAGATCTTCCTGATGAAGTACAGGTGGGTTATCGAAATGGAATCGGCTATTTGCTACAAAACTTGGATGGTCGTCGGTATGAGAGCCTGTCAGCGAGTGCAATCATCCGTGAATATCACGCCGCGTTGTCCGGGGTGCGCGGCTACACGCTTTATCCAGATGCGTTTCTGCTGCATGATAGAAATTTGCGAGTTGACGAGCTCGCGGCGATCTTCCGCGGTTGCGGGATCAAGATACAGATCGCTGAATGGCTGAAACAGCACCGAATATCCAGACACGACAGCCTTGTTGTGCTTGGGCATTCAAGTGTCGACCGTTGCTTGGTTGCTTTCGTAGAGCTCCGGAATGAAGCATCGCACGCAACAAGGCGCGTCAGCCAGGTGTTGGGTGAAGAATTGCTCATCGCGTATGCTGACTTTATTCGGCAGCTTTCCGAAGCACTGGTGGAGGCGCTGACTCTATCGTCATTGAAGTGGCATGAGGAGCATGGTCAGTGGTCGCGTGCCGGAAAAATAACTTTCGTGAAAACCAACGAGCGCGCAGTCTGCGTTGCACCGCTCGAGAGTTGCCGGGTCGATGTAGGTGCTGAAATCTATCTGGTTAGCCAGAACTCGTGCCGTCGCGCAGTCATTCGTGAGCTTCGAGTAGACGAGCAGCCGGTGCAGTCTCATACGGTAAGTGCAACTGCTCAGGAGGTTGGTCTCCGCGTCGATATCGAGACGTTCAAGAACTGGATTATCTATGTTAACTCGGTACCCCCAGTTGTGGCAAAGCCGGCACTGGCGTCAGACCAGATCCAATTAGGAGCCGATGATACCGACCAAGAGCAGACCGACACCAGCGGAGGCGAAGTTGATGAACCCGATTCGAACGAGAATTTGCAATGACGTCAACTAAAATGTTGCTTAATTTGGGTCCTGGCCCAACGCATGTGGAGGTCGGCGGCGACTTCGCTCGCGTGTTCGATCCCGAGGACTACCTCACCATTGTGAATGCTCTTGATGAGCAGACAGTCGTGCTTCGCGCGCATCTGATACTCGAAGAGTTTCTGAACATTTGGGCTGCCCGGCTCACTGGCACCGAAGATCTGTTCGCAGGTACGTTTGTCCCGTTCAGTACAAAACTGTCAGTGTGCGTGAATCTTGGGCTCGATAAATCCTTTGCAGAGGTGCTAGATCGCGTTAACACGATCCGCAATCGCTATTCTCATCGCCGGAAGTACAAGATCGAGCAGAATGCATTTGATGCTTTGAGGCGTTCAGTTGATGATCTTGCAGGCGGTGGTGGGTTCGTCCCCTGCGAGCAGTTCGAGCTCTTGCTCGAGGGTGTTGGTCCGTCGGGTGAAAGACGGCAGCACACCATTCCCTGGGGAGAGGCTGATATGAAGAAGAGGTTGGCTGTTGCTCAGGTGGTTACCGTCCTGAAAACAGTGGCTTGGATGCAGGATCAATTTCGCCAGCGCGGCATAGAGTACACGCTTATTGCTTCTGCAGCGCCGAGGGGTTGAAGCCATACCTCAACTTTCTGCGAGCAGTCGAGACGTATGCGCGACGGGCGCTAGGTCCGCAAATTCGGTTGGAAGTGGACACCGAGTCCCCAATGCTACTGGCTGGCCGAACCGATTTACGACCACCGGACTCTCAGTCCGCGCCTGGCGGCATGTGCAGGGCTTCATCGCGCGTAGCTTGGAACCGCATGTCCACGTTGGGTATTTACTGCATGGTTTCTACCAGAACGACTGTGTTAGGTCCCGGGCTACATTGCATTCATGGATACCATCAATTGGAGGCGACAAGCTGTCGTATCCGCCGTTCTTTGGGCGGCGGCGTCTGTGACTTCCGCCGCGGCAACGAAACCTGGCGACTACTACGTGAGCCTTGAACAGGTGCCGGAGCGGCTCGCGCCCAGCGAGTCTGGGAAGAGCACGAATACGCTGTACAAACGCCAGAAGGTTTCTGTTGAGGAGGTCAAGGGGGGCTGGGCCCGGGTCTCCCGTTACTACGACGGCCGGGTGGAGGGCTTGAGTGGTCAGGTGGCACGATGGGTTCCTGCCAGCAGCTTGAGCCCAACGCGCCCTCCAGATGACAACGTTGCAGGCGGCGGTACACCTCTCGGACAAGCTCTGAAGGACTCGGATCAGTTCGGAAAGCACTCGGCGACATTCCTCAAAGCGTCACAGGCGCTCATTGATTCCGGTCGTTGCAAGCTCCAGGACTTCAAGGACAACGGCGGCTGGTCGAAGTCCACACAGAAAGGCGCCGGAGTCTACTTTACGTATTGTGGTGGCATGCATCGCAACAACCGGTGGTACTTGGACGTGTCGACAGGAAGAACTTTCCAGTGATCGACGTTCCGAAAAGGGCCGAGCACTCACTGTGCAGGGCTTCCTTCGTCACGACCGCCTGAGGCAAAGGGTGGTGACCTCTTTGCCCAGAACGGATCTCCGAGCACGAGTTCGTCACGTTTAAGACTGTCGAACACCCAAGCCGAGGAATGCTCGTGAGCAACTGACCTGTGCCTCAGGTCCGGAGGTCTGCAGAGGCCGGAGTCTCGCGAGCGCTCTTCGAAGCTGGTAAAGATGATGTTACCTGTGCAGCCCCAGCGGATGGCTATAGCAGGCTAAACCAGCTACGGGTCGCAAACTGCTCATTGTGGGACGAGCGTAGTGCCACAGTGCTTGCACTTGCGAGCATCTCGGAGGACGAACTCGCGGCAGTCGGGACACTTGACATGCGTCTTGGGATTGGGGGCGCCCGCTGCTGCTTCGGCTTCTTTCTTGAGATTAGGAAGGATCAGGATAAGGATAATTGCAATCAGTGGCGAAATAAGCAGCGACAGCAGGAACCATCCGAATCCAGATCGTCCCCGAGACGACGCTGCAATCCAAGTGACGACGGAGAATAGCAACCAGAGGGCGAATAATTCCAAGATAAACTCTCAGTTGGTTAACGAGACTGTGTTCCGAACTTGCCTGCACAGTCAAGCTTGGCGACCCTGAGTGTTGCTTGAAAGTAGAACGGTCGGGAGAGGGAGGGGCGCGGATGGCGGAAGGATCACGTCGACAGACAGCGGACGACTGGTGGACGTGCACTTTCAGCCGTACGCAAGAGGGCCCGAGAAGGTGACGCCCACTCGGGCACTGAATCTCTGCTGCCTCTAGCCGTTGCATGCACGTCCCGCGAGCTCCGGAGTTTGAGCGCACCAGTGGAAGCTTGGATCTTGCTCCTTACGGTCTGGCAGATCCGGCTAAGGCTTGAGCCTACAATGCTTGCTCATCTTTATTGGAGGCGTGATGTTTCGGCCATTGTTGTTCATCTTGGCTGTGGGTATGTCGGGCGCGTCACTTGCCTCAAAGTCAGCTCTCGAGTGCGAGGCCGAGATGAACTTCCTTGGTGAAGGCGCTGCCCGGCGAGCCGCCGTCGCCAAGTGCTTGCTCGACGCTGCGAATAGTTCATCGCTCGTCAAGAGCCCGTCCTCGCTTGACACAGGTAACTTCACTCCGACACTGCCGGCACGTGATCCTGTACATGTCGTTGAATTCTTCGGTATAGAAGAAGTTAATTCTGCTGGGGGAGTGGAGTTGGAGGCTCGTTTTGTGAACCCGAACAAGTCGTCGGCGATCAAGTATATTCGACTGCAAGTGACGCCCTACAACGCGGTTGGCGACGTATTCCGGACTCGTATCGGTTCCCATTCGACAACATGGATTCGGGCTACAGGACCCTTTCGAAGTGGTGAGGAGGCAGCTTGGCGCGGCTGGGATCCGGTCTGGTACAACGCTACGACTGAGTGTGTGAAGATTTAATGTTGTGGAGATCGATTTTATGGATGGCAAGAAGCGCAAGTACGCCGGTAATTCGCTCAAAGGTGTCTTGGGTCCCGAAGTAAAGAACGACTGCCGACCCAACTAGGTGCTTGCAGATCGTTCACCCTTGCTCCGTTTCCGCCAAATGTCAAAGTGGCTTCTTACAGTCTTGGCTGTGGCTGTTCTAGGAATGGGTCAACTTGCTTCGGCCCAGGACATGCAGCGTGGCCTTCGTAACTACCAGGAGGTTATGAGCGGCCGCAAGAAGCTTGAGCAGCTTTCTCCGCAAGAGCGTACGGAAGTGCTGAAGGTGCACCAACTTCTTAGGGCTAGGGAGGACGGCTCGGGTCAATCTCAAGAGTGTCGCGATGCAATTTCGGAGGCGCGTTCGGCGGCGTCCGAGCTCGCTGACTATGCTCGTCGTCTCCGCAATTGCGCCGAAGCTGGCGACCTTTCAGACGACTGCAGCATTGAGTTCCGACGGACTCGGAATGCTCAAGATGAATACGAGTCGGCTGTTTCCGATGTACAGAGCCGCTGTGACTGAGTGGGCGTTGGGACGGGTATTGTCCCAACGGCAGCATTTCACCAACGGATTGCACGTCCGCAGGTCGCATCCCCCTTCTGGGCTGATCGCGGGTCCACGGAGTGGTTCGGTGCCTCTACGTGGGCAGCTTGAGACCTACTATGTGGGTCTCCACCGATGTACGAGGTGCCGGACAGCACGGCCGTCGAAGTCACGGAGGAATGAGCGTCGCGCTCCCTCAGTCAGCCCCGTCTGCATGATCAGTGTCTCTCGAAGCGGATGGTGGCTGCCAATCAGGAATTCGTTGCGGGCGTGTAGGCGCTCAAGTAAGTACTCGGCAGGCACTTTGTCGAACTTGCCGCCTGAGCCTCTGTTGCACCAGCGGCAGGCGAGGACGAGGTTCCATACGCCGTCAACAGCCTGGCCGATCTCTGTCCGCTTCAAGGTGTGGGGGAAAAAGTGATCAACGTCTGCGAGAGTTGCGAGATCCGAAGTCGAGATCTGCGAGGAGCAATAGAAGCACCGACCTTGCTGATAGCCGTTCAGGGCGGCTCGCGACGACGTGACCGACGTGCGTCGCCGGTGACGGTCCGGCAACAGGAGCGCCCCCGTGGTCTCCTCGTAAGTCGCCAGCATGGAACTGCCGATTTCCAGTCGCCAGGCCGTTTCGACCAGCCGCCAGCGAGCCTCGTTCTCGTTTCCGATATCGCCGCCGCCGGCGGCTTCTAGCAAGCGGTTGAAGTTGTCTGTGACGCGGACTCCGTCACTCGTTCCGCGTTCGTCATGGAAGAAGCGATCTGGTACGTCAGCACCGGCGACGATGTGGAATGCGTCGATAACGTTGTTGAAGCCACGAGCTTCCGTTATCGAAAGCAGCTTGGAACGTTCTATCTCCCCGGCGTTGAACTGGCGGCATGCGTCAAGAAACGCACTACTACGCGACGTCGTCTGCTTGTCCTCCACCCTAAGGTGACGGCAGATCGCCATGGCGAACGGCTCGGCCAAGTCACCTAGCTTGACGACGCTGCCTTCAGGCGGTCGTAAGGTGAGGAGGGCCTCCTCAAGCGCGAACTTGTAGCTCGCTACGTTCCGACCGAATAGGGTGATCGCCCGCCACTGATCGATTAGGGTGGGCTCCGATGCGTTACCTTGTGCATGGATCCGAGGAACAGGAACCACGGTCAGGCCTGGTAATGGCCCTTGCCCGGGATCAGGTGCCGAACTCCGCCTCGCGGATCCTGAACATCGCCGAGCCGACGAGGGATAAGGTGTATGTGGCTGTGGAAGATGGTCTGCCCAGCTGCTGCCCCTGCATTCATACCAATGTTGAAGCCCTTTACGGAGTCGTCTTCCTGGATGATGAGCGCCTTCAAGTCGTGCAGGAGACCCGTGCTGGCCGCGGTCTCAGCGTCGGTCATG
The DNA here is from genome assembly GCF_037726105.1 of Ramlibacter sp. AN1015. Lineage (NCBI taxonomy): Bacteria > Pseudomonadati > Pseudomonadota > Betaproteobacteria > Burkholderiales > Comamonadaceae > Ramlibacter > Ramlibacter sp. AN1015. The sequence goes on along the minus strand of NZ_JBBJUM010000011.1, from coordinate 7,429 downwards.
TCGAAGAAATCGACCACATGCCGCTTCGGAATGACGAGCGTGTGCAGAGGAGTGACCGGGAAAGCATCTCGAATGGCGAAAGCAAGGTCGTTCTCTGCGATCACTCGCTGGCGAGGAATGGAGCAAAAAAGACACTCAGTCTGAAGCTGGTCCACCGGTACTACCTCCATTGCTAGGTCCACGATGAGTTCAGGGAGAATGTAGCCCAGGAGAAACCAGACATGAGCGACTCTAAGGCGAGCCCCTTGCTGGAAGTCGGGCCACTGCAGGCGGAGCTGCGCCGTTTCGCAGAGGATCGCGACTGGGAGCAGTTCCATTCCCCCAAGAACCTGGTCATGGCCTTGACGGGAGAACTGGGAGAACTCGCTGAGCTTTTTCAGTGGTCCACGGAAGATGAATCCCGTCGCGCCGCGTCTGATCCCCGCACTGCAAGTGCTGTTCGGGACGAGATTGCAGACGTCACTTTGTACCTCGTACGGCTTGCCGATGTGCTTGGTGTCGACCTTGATGCGGCTGTTAAAGCCAAGCTCGCTTTGAACGCTGCGAAATACCCGGCAGAAAGGTTCCGCGGATCGAGTCGGAAGTCTTCTGAGGGCCGGGCCGAATGATCGTCTACCAGGCGGACAAGCGTGAGTTCCTGTTCGACAACGACCACCATGATATCGAGCAGGTGGTCCACGAGCGCTATCAAGCGGCCACCGGGCGCAAGGTCGGACAGAGCGAGCTAGGATCGTGGCGAGACTCCCTTAACGCGCTTGCGAAAGTGCTTCGGGATGAGGAGATCCCGAACGATTTAGGCGTTGCAGTCGAGTTCATTCTTCCTCAGAGCTCGAAGCGCATCGACGTAACGCTCGCTGGTATTGACGCTGAGGGTCGCGGACGGGCGGTTGTAGTCGAACTGAAACGCTGGACCGAAGCCCAGGCGACCAGCAGCGACGGCATGGTTGTCACTCGCCTTGGAGGCGCCGAGCGGGCGACGGTCCATCCGTCGTATCAAGCCTGGTCATACGCAGCATTCTTGGAGGGGTTTAATGAGGCCGTCTATGAGGGCGGCATTGGACTTCACCCGTGCGCCTATCTCCACAACTTCGCGCATTCGGGGGTGCTTGATGCACCTCAGTACCACGCCTATGTAGAAAAGGCTCCGCTTTTTCTGAAAGGCGAGGCGGACCGCGAGCGCCTTCGGGCGTTCATCAAACAACACGTTAAGCACGGGGCCGGCAAAGCTGTTCTCTACAAACTGGAGAACGGGCGCATTCGCCCCTCGAAGGGGCTTGCTGACTCAATTTCTAAGCTGCTGAAGGGGAACGCGGAGTTCACCCTCATCGACGACCAGAAGGAAGTCTTCGAGGCAGCTCGTGCCGCGATACGGCAAGCAACAGAGTCTAGCCCCCGTGTTGTGATCATCGAAGGTGGCCCGGGCACCGGCAAGTCAGTAGTAGCTGTGAACCTGTTGGCCGCCTTGAAAGACGGCTTGAACGTCAAGTACGTGTCGCGGAACGCCGCCCCTCGCGAGGTCTACAGTCACAGGCTTGGAGGACGCGGCAACGCGCACCTGCGAAACCTGTTTGCCGGGTCTGGTGCATTCGTGAACTCGCCCCACGGAGCGTTCGACGCCCTGATCGTCGACGAAGCGCACCGCCTCACGGAAAAGAGCGGCTTCTACGGCAACGAGGGAGACCACCAGATCAAAGAGATCATCCGTGCAGCATCATGCGCGGTGTTCTTCATCGACGAAGACCAACGCGTCACGCTGAAAGACGTCGGGTCGAAGCAGTTGATTCGCGACTACGCCGAAATGCGTGGAGCGCATGTCGAAGAGCACTCACTCCGCTCGCAGTTTCGGTGCGCGGGGTCAGACGGCTACCTGGCTTGGCTTGACAACACCTTGGCGATCCGAGAGACCGCCAATCCAACTCTCGACGGAATCGACTACGACTTCCAAGTGTTCGACGACGTCACGGCGATGCACGAGGCTGTACAAGCAAAGAATCATGGCAATCGTGCGCGCGTGGTCGCGGGTTACTGCTGGGACTGGAAGAGCAAGAAGAATTCCGGTGCTGTGGATATCGTGATTGGGTCTTACCGGCGTCAGTGGAACCTGACCGACGACGGAAGCCTCTGGTTGATCGCTCCCAAATCTGTAGACCAGGTAGGCTGCATCCACACATGCCAGGGGCTTGAACTCGACTACATTGGAGTCATCATCGGCCCCGACCTTGTCAGCGCCGGAGCCTCGCTCGAACCAGTGCCAGGGGGCAGAGCACGTCACGACAAGACGATGAAGGGCTACGCCGGCATGGCCAAACGCGACCCGATCGCCGCAAAAGCGCAAGCAGACGCCATCATCCGTAATACATATCGCACACTCATGACCCGTGGCATGAAGGGCTGCTTCGTGTACGCCACTGATCTCGGGGTTCGTGATTACCTGAGAAGTCGCATCGGATCTAAGGCTTCAGTCGCCGATTTCAAGACAGCTTGATGGGTTGATAGATCGCGCGGGGCTCGCGTGCGCGGCGGGTAGGGCACGTCGCTCCACGCGCAGCCTGGACGCTCTCCGGCGGCAGCCCTTCTCCCGTGCAGCGCAGCGAGACCATTACCGACGGATTGTCAGTCCGTCCTAAACGACCCCTGCGGCAGGACGCGCTCAGAAGTTCTTAAGTGGCTGCGTTAGGACGTGCCGCGGCTTCACAGACCCCAGCAGACCCGCTATGGCACAGTAAGGGCGTTCTCCCACCCATTCTGATATGACAATCCCAAACGTAGACGCAGAGGCAGTTCGACGCGCTATCGATGAATTCGATCGCACTCTTCGAAATTCTCCGGAGTGGTCCAGCTGGGAGGATAACAAAGCCCAGGCGTGGGTTCTGGTGCACGACGGCAAGCGGTATCCCCCGAAGAAGATCATATCGCTGGCCACTGGCGCACCTGTTGGTTCCTTCTCCGGTGGCCCGGAGTCGAATGACTTCTTGGCGGAAAGGGGGTTCTTGGTCAGCAGGCTGCGCGAGTCAACCCTCGCTGAGACGCTTCGGCTAATCCTCGAGCGGTACGGGCCGGCAAGGCGGGCGCTGCCGTTCGGAGGACATCATGAGATCAAGGAGCTGTTCTCACGCGCGCGGAAAATCCTTCAAGACGCACCCACGGTGCAACATCGCAGCCATCTAAGCGTCGTAGCCTCCTACGGGAAGGGTAATTGGGCGACCATCCCATGGATCTCATTCCTCGATGACCGCGAAACGCGCACGACCCAGCGTGGCACCTACGTCGTCTACCTTTTCCGCGAAGATGGGCAGGGCTGCTACCTCAAACTTGCTCAGGGAGTGACTGCGGCGGAGAAGGAGTATGGCGCCAAAGCGGTGGAGATCCTAGGGAGGAGAGCCGATGAGATCCGGAGCCGGTGCGAACATCTCGGTGCTAAGGGATTCGACTTGTCTGGGCGAACCGACTTGGCGACTTCTCAGCGGCTCGGGCTGCTTTACGAGGCTTCCACTGTTGCCTCTAAGTACTATCCGGTCGACGCGATTCCGGATGACGGGCGGCTTCTCACTGACTTGGAGGCATTGCTAGAGACGTATGAGAGCTACGTGAATGAGGCGAAGGGTAGCGCAGCGCCAGCACTTCGCGACGAGAGAGCTCTTAGCCTGATTGGTACTGCACGCGAGTTGCCGGAGGAGGCAGCCCGCATCAAGCGCTTCATCAGCGAACACGGAGCTTGGGCAAGTTGGTGGAGTTTCCCTCTCAAGGAAGAAGCCAAAAGGCGACTGAAGCCCCCATTCTTCTTGTACGGATACCAAGGACGCGGTCGGCTCGGTGTTCGTTTGCGTGTTGACGAATATGTCTCTGTGAATGGCGCTGACGGGATTGCGTCGCCATGGCCGGAGCAAACCTACGACGAGTGGAAGGGGATAACCCGATCAGGGCCGCGGCAATCGGATGTTTGCAAGACGTGGTTCAAGGTTGGGAACATCGAGGTTTTTCCGGAACCTAAGCGTGTGGAGGACTTCGAGATCGCGCCCGGTTTATCTACGCCCGAGAACCTTATCAACCAGAACAGCTTTGGTTACGTTATTGATGAGTCCGCGACTGAGGCGAATGAGATCATCAGCTCAGTATCAGTCAAGATTGAAGCGGCTCCAGCACAAGCCTTGTCTATGGATTGGCTAGAAGCGAGAACCGGGCTCTCGCGAGAGCTCCTCGCTGAACTGACCGAATCACTGCGCGGCCCTGCGCCGCAGATCATCTTGGCCGGACCGCCGGGCACGAGTAAGACATGGGTCGCTCGTCAGCTCGCGCTTTTTCTTTCGGGGAACCGACCGGAACACGTGACGTTTGTGCAGTTCCATCAGGGCTACAGCTATGAGGCATTCATGGAAGGCCTGCGACCGGTCGCCAAAGAGAATGCTGTTGGTTTCGAGCTTAGGAACGGCGTCGTTCTGGACGTCGTGGATCGAATGAGGCGAACGGAAGTTGTCGACGTCGATGGCGAAGATCACGTCATCATCATCGACGAGGCGAACCGCGCGAATCTGACTCGTGTGCTGGGCGAGCTCATGTTCCTTTTCGAGTACCGCGGCGAAGTGGCTCACCTGCAGTACTCAGGTCCGTTTTCGCTTCCGAGGAACCTGCGCTTCATCGCGACGATGAATACGGCGGACCGCAGTATTCGTTCCATCGATGTCGCCTTGCGACGCAGATTTGATGTGTTTGAGCTCGGACCCGATCCGACGATTCTTGAGCGGTTTCATGAACAGAACGGGAATCTGCTAGTTCCGGATCTCATCGACGGATTCCTCAGTCTGAATGATGCGCTGAGGATATCGCTCGACCGACATCACACGATCGGCCATGCCTTCTTTATGCGGCCAGGGCTCACTCCTACCGGTCTACAGGGAATTTGGACGAGAAAGGTGTTTCCGCTCATCGAAGAGTTCTTCTTCGACCAGCCGGAGCTGGCTGCGGAGTTTTCGTGTGAGAGGTTCTGGCCCAGTGTTGCCAGTAGTTGAGACATTCGAGCTGACGGAATCTCGCGTAGCGGTTTTGCAGCTAACAGAAGAGGAGGGCGATACTCTCATTGCCCTCGGACGGGAACTTGCGGCCAAGGCTGCTTGGTGGGGCAGTTCTACTTCCGAGCCAACGCGTTCGGTGATTTCAGTGGAGAGTCTGCGTGGCGGAAGATGCAGTGTCAGTTTTCGTGACGTAGTCGGGGTCGTAAGCGTAGGGGCTAAGCAGTTTTGCGTGAGGCCCAAGATCCCCTTCAACCATTTTGCGTTCCTCGCTAGCTGTTCAGAAATCGCGCCACGATTCAGTGATGCTCGGGTAGCTCTCGATCAAGGAAATGATTTTGCGATCGTGCTCGCGCGGTGGTGTGTCGATGCCGCCGAGAAGCTCTTGCGTTCCGGGCTGCTAAGCGACTACGCGGATTGCGTCGAGGGCATCGAGGAGATTCGAGGACGTGTCCTCCCCCTAGAAACGGCTTTGCTCATAGCGAGTGGAGTGCCTCGCGCCCTGTGCGACTTCCAGGAGTTCTCGGAGGACACCGCCTTGAATCGAATCGTCAAGGCTGCGTGCCTCAGAATTTCAAGCACGGCCAGAATCGATGTGGCTACGCGTGCGAGAGCGCGTCAGGTGGCGTTCCGCTTGGATTCTGTTGGCGCCTTACGGGTTGCGGACCTGAGAGCTAGAGTTGATCGGCTTTCTAAAAGCTACTCCAATGTGCTTCCCCTCTCGATGCTCGTCCTCTCTGGCCTGGGCATCACAGTGGCATCGGGCCGAAGTCTCGGGCGGGCGTTCTTGGTAAGGACGCCAGAGCTCATTGAAGATGGCCTCCGCTCGATCCTCCAAAGCGGCCTGACCGACACAGCGATCACCAAGCGGCGTCTGATGCTGGGTGACTCGGGACTTTCGATGAACCCAGACCTAGTCTTCGGGGAAAGTTTGGCTGTCGGGGACGTGAAGTACAGGGTTTTGGCGCCTGACTGGAACAAGCCGGATCTCAACCAAATCGTGACGTTCGCCACGGCATTTCGCTCCTCGTCAGCTGCCCTCTTTGGCTTCTCCTTGGGAGCTAGTCCTCGTCTTCCTCGCAGCATCCGGATTGGGGACGTTAGCGCTCGTGCGTTTTCTTGGATTGCGGCCGAAGGTGTTCGCCCCGAGGAGAGCGCATCGATGCTCGTGGCTGAAGTTGCAGCATGGCTACACGTGGTCAGAACTCGAAGTCAGCCTCCCAACTTATTCAGTAGCGCATGACTCTCAAGCGGCGGATTGCAAGTCCGCGGGCGACGCTTGATCCAGACTGGGCTGTCCGCATTTCGCCGTGGCTGAACGTCTGAGCTTGTTGCCGGCGCTGCCGCTGACCCAACGTGAGGCGGATGCGATGTGCTGGCTCGCCTCCGGCAAGACCGACGTGGCTATAGCCACGCTGCTTGCCATCAGTTCGCGCACGGTGCACAAGCACCTGGAACAAATCGAGAGAAGCGTTTGCGGTACACGCGGACGGCGGCAGTGACGCGGGTGCATGGGAGTAAGCGAGGGATTGCGCCGGCACCGTTGAGCCAGCACAGTGAGCCCTTCCGGGAGGCTTGGCCCAGCGGTGCTGGCGATCTGGAGTCAACTGTTGAGGCTTGGAGGGGTATGAGGCCGGCCGATCAATGAGACGCCTAACGCCGCAACTACCGCGGTGGATCACAGGGCCGATCTTTGGGTGTGCAGGCGGCCACACTCCTTCTTCTCCAAATGCATACTACGAACGTACTCAAATACGGTTCCGCCGTCCGGAGAGCTGCTCCACCAAGTCAGCCGCTACGAATATCCTAGGATTTTCCCTTGGTTTTTGTAACGAACACTTACAAGAAGACTGTCAACTTCTACACTGGCGCTCCCCGTCGTTCCGACATTCATAACGGTTTCGGCTTCGCTCACCTCATGGGCGGATTTGCAGGAGAGAAACATGGCCAGCAGTACCACCAACTCCTATCTTGGCATCAACCAGGTTTCGTTTTCCAACGCGCCGCAGGCGAAGGACGATACGTACACCTTTGATGAAACAAAGACGGAAGGAGTGATCTGCCTGGACGTGATGGCCAACGATCTGGGGGGGAATTCCAAGACGCTTTTCTCTGTGGACGACGGCGTCGAAACACCGCAAGAGTTCATGAAGGATCTATCGACGACCGACGTCAATGTCGCGCGCGACAGCGCCGCCGCCGCGGAAAACAAGACGGCGGGGGGTGCGAGCATCTGGATTGCAAATGGCAAGGTCTATATCGATTTCCGGAGCAACCCGGACTACCTGGCGAAGATCAACTCGCTCGCTGTCGGAGATTCGGCGACGGATTCCTTCGTCTACGCCATCCGCCTCGGGAACGGAACGTTGAGCTATGCCAGGGTGACCTTCACGATCACCGGCACCAACGACGGTCCGGTCGCC
>NZ_JBBJUM010000010.1:0-181706 GCF_037726105.1 Ramlibacter sp. AN1015 | reverse complement strand
TTTTCGCCCTTCGAAAAAAGTAACTAGACGGTCAATATCAACTGGTGCCCTTGGCGGGAATCGGACCCGCGACCTCTCCCTTACCAAGGGAGTGCTCTACCACTGAGCCACAAGGGCGAAATTCTTGGTCGTTCGCCACGGAAACCGTAGTGCACACCAGCGATCCGTGGAGCGGGAGACGGGAATCGAACCCGCGTCATTAGCTTGGAAGGCTAAGGTTCTACCATTGAACTACTCCCGCATCGGGCACGTTCAACAGCCCTCGGCAGGCCTCCTGGCGCTACCACTCGATCGCACGCACACTACTTTTTTACCGCTCGCCGCCCCTGCAGAGCACACGCACTGCAGGTGGTGGAGGAGGCTGGATTCGAACCAGCGTAGGCGTAAGCCAACAGATTTACAGTCTGCCCCCTTTAGCCACTCGGGCACCCCTCCGGCGAACCTCGAAATATAGCACGCTTCAATCCACCCACTTTTCGCCGGCGCGGACAAACCGAAAAAACGCGATCGTTCGCTCATGCCTGCCGCAGCCTGCTGCGACGCAACAGAATGGACGAAATGGAAACCCTCGATTGTGCCTCAAGAAAATCGGTATCTCTCGCTCTGCAGGGGGGCGGCTCGCATGGCGCGTTCACTTGGGGCGTTCTGGATTGCCTGCTGGCCGACGGCCGCTTATCGATCGCCGGGCTCAGCGGAACCAGCGCCGGGGCCGTGAACGCGGTGGCGCTCGCGAGCGGACTGGCCACGGCCCAAGGCTCGGCGGACGCGCAGGCGACCGCAAGCCGCGGCGTTCTCACGCAGGTATGGGAGGACGTCGGCCACTGGGGGGCGCTCGGCGAGCTGCATTCGCGGTTCGGTCGTGCACTGTGGGGCGGGTTCGGTCACGAGTGGGCGCGCAGCAGCTTGCACGCGCTCTCGACGCTGGTGTCGCCCTACCAGGCGAACCCGCTCAACCTGAATCCCTTGCGTGACCTGCTGGCCCGGCGCATCGATTTCGAAGCGATCCGCGCGCCGGGCCGCCCGCCGGTGTTCGTGTCCGCCACGCACGTGAGCACCGGCAAGGCCCGCATCTTTCACGGAGCGCGTCTGAACGCGGATGCGGTGCTTGCCTCGGCCAGCCTGCCGACCTTGTTCCCTGCGGTCGAGATCGATGCAGAGCCCTACTGGGATGGCGGCTACGCGGTCAATCCGCCGCTCACGCCGCTGATCGACAGCTGCGGCGATGCCGACATCGTGATCATCCAAATCAACCCGCTGCGGCGCGAGGGAGCACCGCGTACGGCACGGGAAATCCTCGACCGCATGAACGAGCTGACCTTCAACGCCTCGCTGCTGACCCAGGTGCGCGCGATCGATCTCATCAACCGGATGCTCGCCGAGGGCTCGCTCGCCCCCGGCACCCGCAAACTGGTGCGGCTGCACCGCATCGACGGCGGCGCCGACATGCTGGCGTACTCGGCCGCGAGCAAGTCGCGCAGCAGCCCGACCCTGCTGCGCGAGCTGTTCGCCATCGGGCAAGCTGCGGCTCGGCGCTGGCTGGACGCGCACTACGATGATCTCGGCAGGCACGGCACGATCAACATCGCCGATGACTATCTGGACGACACGCGGCTCGACTGGAGAAGTTCGACCCTGCCGGGGTGCTGATGCGTTTGCTACGGACGGACTCCACTGCGCGGTCCGCCACTGCCGCCAAAGCGCTGCCGACCGAAACACGAACGCGGGGCCAAGCCCTGCCGCGCTCAACGCAGCCGTTATCTTGCAGACGCGCTATGAGGAGGCAGCATTACAGGACATCGAGGACGCCGCGGGCGGCGAGCCAGGCGCGCGCCTGCTCAAAATGCCCACTGCCGAGAAACGGTAGCGGCGCGCGCCGGGCGGACAGCGGCGACGGGTGGTTGCACTGCAGCACCAACGCCTCGCGTCCGTGGGTGCGCGCCTCGTGCAGGATCAGTCCTGCCTTGGCCTGGGCATGTGCGCCCCACAGCAGATAGACGCAAGGCGTGGCCGCGCCGGCCACCTGCTGTAGCACGGCATCCGTGAGCCGCTCCCAGCCCTTGCCGGCGTGGCTGCCGGGTCGCCCTTCCTCGACCGTCAGGCACGCGTTGAGCAGCAGCACGCCGCGTCGGGCCCACGCGACGAGGGAGCCGTCCTGGGCAGCGATCCCGAGCTCCTTGTAGATGTTGCGTAGCGAGGGAGGAAGCTTCACGCCGGGAGCCACCGAAAACGCGAGCCCTTCAGCCTGGCCGGCGCCGTGATACGGATCCTGGCCGAGGATCACGGCACGCACCTCGGCACGTGGCGTGAGCTCGAGCGCGCGCAGCGGCTGCGGCGGGAAGATGCGTGCCCCAGCCTCGATGCGCGCGCGCACGAACTCGCCGAGGGACTGGCCGGCATCGCTTGCGAAGAAGGCGTCCACCGTCGGGCGCCAGTCGGCTGAGACCGGCCATCGCTGCGGCTGCCAGGCGACGAGCGCACCGGGCGCACCGGGCGCACCGGGCGCACCGGGCGCATCGTGCGTCGTGGCCTCGAACAACGCCAGCGTCTGCTGCACCGACATCGGGGCTGCGTCGCGCGGCATCAGCCGAACAGTTCGGCCAGTGCCTCGCCGGGATCCGGCGCGCGCATGAATGCTTCGCCTACCAGGAAGGCATGCACGCCTGCTGCGCGCAGAACCTCCACGTCGGCGCGCCCGAGGACGCCCGACTCGGTGACCAGCAGGCGCTCGGGTGGCACCTGCGGAAGCAGAGAAAGCGTGGTCTGCAGCGAGACCTCGAAACTGCGCAGGTTGCGGTTGTTCACACCGATCAGCGGCGTCTTCAGGCGCAGTGCCCGCTCGAGTTCGGCGGCGTCATGCACCTCCACCAGTACCGCCATGTCCAGGCTGCGCGCGATCGCCTCGAGCTCGCTCATGCGGGAGTCGTCCAGGCACGCTGCAATCAGCAGAATGCAGTCGGCGCCCATCGCGCGCGATTCGTACACCTGGTAGGGATCGACCAGGAAATCCTTGCGCAGCACCGGCAGATCGCAGGACGCACGGGCCTGCTTCAGATGGTCGGGCTGCCCCTGGAAGAACTGCCGGTCGGTCAGCACCGAGAGACAGGCCGCGCCATGCTCGGCATAGCTCTGCGCAATGTCCGCGGGCACGAAGTCTTCGCGCAGCACGCCTTTGCTGGGGCTGGCCTTCTTGATTTCGGCAATGACTGCACTCCTGCCCTGTGCGATGCGGCGGCGCAGGCTACCCTCGAAATCGCGCGTGAGCACCCGGCTTTCCGCGTCGGCCCGCACCGCTTCCATCGACAGTCGCTTGCGGGCGGCCGCAATCTCCTCGTGCTTGACGGCGACGATCTTCTGCAGGATGTCCGACATCACTCAGCCCCCTGCTGCGACGCGACGCGGATCAGCTCGTCGAGCTTGGCCCGCGCAGCGCCGGACTCCAGCGCGGCGCGCGCGCGCCCGATGCCCGCCGCAATGCCGTCCACCACGTTCGCCGCATAGAGCGCGACACCGGCGTTGAGGATGACGATGTCGCGCGCGGGTCCGGGCTCGTTGTTCAGCACGGCCAGCAGCATGGCGCGCGACTGCTCGGCGCTCTCCACCTTCAATGCGCGGTTGCTCGCCATGGGCAGCCCGAAGTCTTCCGGGTGGATCTCGTACTCCGAGACCTGCCCGTCCTTGAGCTCGCCCACCAAAGTCGCCGCCCCGAGGCTTACCTCGTCCATCCCATCCCTGCCGTAGACCACCACTGCGTGCTCAGCGCCGAGGCGCTGCAGCGCGCGCACCTGGATACCCACCAGGTCGGGGTGGAACACTCCCATCAGGATGTTGGGCGCACCCGCCGGGTTCGTGAGCGGCCCCAGGATGTTGAAGATGGTGCGAACGCCCAGCTCCTTGCGCACCGGCGCCACGTTCTTCATGGCCGGGTGGTGGTTGGGCGCGAACATGAAGCCGATGCCGACCTCATCGACGCAGCGCGCGATCGCCTCGGGCGCCAAGTGGATGTTCAGTCCCAGGCTCTCCAGCACGTCGGCGCTGCCGCATTTGCTGCTGACGCTGCGCCCGCCGTGCTTGCTGACCTTTGCGCCTGCGGCGGCGGCCACGAACATCGAGCAGGTGGAAATGTTGAAGGTGTGCGAGCCGTCGCCGCCGGTGCCCACGATGTCCACCAGGTTGCGCTTGTCGGCGATGTACACCTTGGTGGCGAACTCGCGCATCACCTCGGCCGCGGCGGTGATCTCGCCGATCGTTTCCTTCTTCACCCGCAAGCCGGTGATCAACGCGGCGGTCATGACCGGCGACAGCTCGCCGCTCATGATCAGCCGCATGATCTTGAGCATCTCGTCGTGGAAGATCTCGCGGTGCTCGATCGTGCGCTGCAGCGCTTCCTGGGCGGTAATGGGCATGGCTGACTCTCCTTGTCTCAGGCCGTGAAGAACTCGCGGATGGCCGCCACCGCCCGATCGACGCCGGCGAGATCGACATCCAGGTGCGTGACGAAGCGCAACCGGTACAGACCGGTTGCCAGGATTCCGTGGCGCTCCAGGTGCGCCAGCAGGTCGATCGAGCGTGCACGCGCGGGTCCAACCAGATCGACGAAGACGATGTTCGTGTCGGGCGGCTGCACGCGCAGCGCCTCGACCCCGGCAAGGCCCTCCGCTAGCCGCCGCGCCAGCGCGTGGTCTTCGGCGAGGCGTTCGACGTGGTGCTCGAGCGCGTGCGCACACGCGGCAGCGAGCACGCCCGCCTGGCGCATCGCGCCGCCGGCCATCTTGCGGATGCGGCGTGCCCGCCCGATGAAGTCGCGCCCTCCGCACAGCGCCGAGCCCGCCGGCGCGCCCAGCCCCTTGCTGAAGCAGACCGAGACCGAATCGAAGTGCCCGGAGATGCGCCGCGCCTCGTCGAGCGCCGCGGCGTTCGACACCGCTGATTCGGCCACGGCCGCATTGAACAGCCGCGCACCGTCGAGGTGACGGGCGAGCCCGTGGCGTGCCGCAAGTGCGGTGGCATCGGCCAACCACTGCGCCGGCATGCGCTGGCCGCCCAGCGTGTTCTCCAGCGCCAGCAGGCGGGTGCGCGCGAAGTGCGGATCGTCCGGCTTGATGGCGGCTTCGATGTCGGCCAGCGCGAGCGTCGCGTCCGGCTGATGGGCGATCGGCTGCGGCTGCACGCTGCCCAGCACCGCCGCGCCGCCGGCTTCCCAGCGGTAGCAGTGCTGCATCTGCCCCACGAGGTACTCGTCTCCGCGCCCGCAGTGCGCAAGGATGGCGCAGAGGTTGCTTTGTGTTCCGCTGGGCACGAAGAGCGCCGCCTCGAACCCCAGCAGGCCGGCAATGCGCTCCTGCAGCGCGTTCACGCTCGGGTCATCGCCGAACACGTCGTCGCCGAGCGGCGCCGAAAGCATCGCCTCGCGCATCGCGCGCGTCGGCCGGGTCACCGTATCGCTTCGCAGATCGACCAGGGGCGATGTGCTCATCGTGCCTGCTCCAGAAAATTCTTCAGCATCGCGTGGCCATGCTCGGTGAGGATGGACTCCGGATGGAACTGCACTCCTTCAATCGGCAGTTCGCGGTGGCGCACGCCCATGATCTCGCCGTCGTCCGTCCAGGCCGTGGGCGCCAGTGCCGACGGGCACGAAGCCGGCTCGATCGCGAGCGAGTGGTAGCGGTTCACCGTGAAGCGCTCGGGCAGCCCCCGGAAAACGCCGCGCCCATCGCAGCGGATCTCGCTGGTCTTGCCATGCATCAGCGCACGCGCGCGCACGATGGAGCCGCCGAAGGCCGCGCCGATGCTCTGGTGGCCCAGGCACACGCCCAGGATCGGCAGCTTTCCTGCGAAGTGCCGGATCGCCTGCACGGAGATGCCGGCCTGCTCCGGCGAACACGGGCCGGGCGAGATGACCAGCAGATCGGGCGCGCGGGCTGCGACATCGGCCACGCTCACCTCGTCGTTGCGAACCACCTCCACGGACGCCCCCAGTTCGCCGAAATACTGGACGAGGTTGTAGGTGAAGCTGTCGTAGTTATCGATCATCAGCAGCTTGGTCATGGCATCACTCCAGGCCTTCTTCGACCAGCTCCGAGGCACGCAGCAGCGCCCGCGCCTTGGCCTCGGTTTCCTTCCATTCGAGCTCAGGCACGGAGTCGGCGACCACGCCCGCGGCCGCCTGCACGTAGAGGGTCTGGTCCTTCACCACTCCCGTGCGGATAGCGATCGCCACGTCCATGTCGCCGGCGTAGCTCAGGTACCCGCAGGCACCGCCGTAGATGCCGCGCTTGCTCGGCTCGAGCTCGTCGATCAACTCCATGGCGTGCACCTTCGGCGCGCCGGTGAGGGTCCCGGCGGGGAAGGTGGCGCGCAGCACGTCCATGTTGCTCATGCCCTCGTCGAGCACACCCTCGACGTTGCTCACGATATGCATCACGTGGCTGTAGCGCTCGACCACGAAGGCTTCGGTCACCTTCACGCTGCCAGTGCGTGCGATGCGCCCGATGTCGTTGCGCGCCAGGTCGATGAGCATGACGTGCTCGGCCCGCTCCTTGGGGTCGGCCAGCAGTTCGCCTTCGGTCTGCTTGTCCAGAGCCGGCGTGGAGCCGCGCGGGCGGGTACCGGCGAGCGGCCGGATGGTCACTTTCTGCCCCACGTCGGTCTGCTCCTGGCGCACCAGGATTTCGGGCGACGCGCCCACCACATGGAAATCGTCGCCCGCCGCACCGCTGAAGTTGTAGTAGTACATGTACGGGCTCGGGTTGACCGCGCGCAGCGCGCGGTACAGCGAGAGCGGCGATTCGGTGAAGCGCTTCTTGATGCGCTGGGAAACCTGCACCTGCATGAAGTCGCCGGCGGCGATCAACTCCTTCGCGCGCTCGACGGCCTGCAGGTAGTCCGCCTTCAAGAATTCGTGCTCTGCCGGAAAGCCCTGCGTCGGCTTCACGGCGGGCGCGCTCACCGAGTACTTGAGCAGTTCCTTGAGCTCACGCAGGCGCTTCTTGGCCGTGGCGAACGCTTCGGGCTGCGCAGGGTCGGCGTAGACGATGAGGTACAGCTTGCCCGAGAGGTTGTCGATCACGGCCAGTTCCTCGCACTGCAGCAGCAGGATGTCCGGACAGTCCAGGCTGTCGGGCGGACAACTGTGCACCAGCTTCTTCTCGATGTGCCGGACGGTGTCGTAGCCGAAATAGCCGGCCAGTCCCCCGCAGAACCGTGGCAGGCCTGGACGCAGGGCCACCTTGAAGCGCATCTGGTAGGCCGCGATGAAATCGAGCGGGTTGCCGTAGTCGGTTTCGACCACCTGCCCGTCACGCACCACCTCGGTTCGCGCGTCGGCACCGAACCCGCTGGAGCGCAGCAGGGTGCGCGCGGGCAGCCCGATGAAGCTGTAGCGGCCGAATCGCTCGCCTCCGACCACCGACTCGAGTAGGAAGCTCAGGCGACCGGTGCCGCGGCCATGGGCCAGTTTCAGGTACAGCGACAGCGGGGTTTCGAGGTCCGCGAAGGCCTCGGCGATGAGGGGAATGCGGTTGTAGCCTTGCAGCGCAAGGCTTCGGAATTCGAGTTCGGTGATCATGGTGAGCCTCCACAAGCTCGGCGGCGCAGGGCCGCGGGATTCGATCGGCTGCCCCGGAAACCGGAGCGTCGGGGGCACGGGATGCCCCCGTGCAATCAGGTACGCACGTTCACTGGCTTGCGCCAGGGCCAGGCTCCCCGGTCGGAGCGACCCGTGATGCTGGTGCGGTGGATGAACATGGCGGCCAGTGTAGCAAACGGTAGCGCGCGATCCGGCCGTGCGCGGGGTCGCGGCGAATGCATCCAGCGCGAGGCCTTGCAGCCTGGTCGGCGCTCAGGCCCGCAGGTCGGCAATCGAGTCGAGCACCGCGTCCGCATCGACCTTCTGCACGGGCTGTCCGTGGTTGTAGCCGTAGCTCACCAGCACCACCGGACATCCGGCGGCGCGGGCTGCCTGGGCATCGTTGACCGAGTCGCCCACTACCAGTGTGCGGGAGGGCTCCACGCCCAGCGCGCTGCACGCCATCAGCAGCGGCATCGGGTGCGGCTTGCGTTTGGCGAAGCTGTCGCCGCCGAAGACCAGCTCGAACTCGCCGGCGAGCCCCGTCTTCGCGAGCAAGGCCTGCGCGAACGCCAGCGGCTTGTTGGTCACGCAGGCCATGCGCAAGCCGCGGCCGCGCAGCTTCCGCAGCCCCTCACGCGCGCCGGGATACACGCGCGCATGGCGGCCGTTGACTGCTTCGTACTGGCGCTGGTAGGACCGCCACGCCGCGTCGAACTGGTCCGCTCGGCCCTGCGCCGCGGCCAGGACCGAGCGCACCAGGTGCTCGGAGCCCTTGCCGACCAGCGCGGCGATCCGCTCCGCCGACAGGGGCGCGAGCTGCAGTTCGGACAGGGTCGCATTCAGGGCGACGGTGAAATCGGGGAGGGTATCGACCAGGGTTCCGTCGAGATCGACGATGGCCGCCTGGAGACGGGACAGATCGGGGGTGCTCATGCCACGCGAGTGTGCCGCAGGCCGGGCCCTGCGCGCCGCCACACCGCTTGCGCCCCGCTGGCGCGGCTATTCGGCCTTCCCGCCGCCCGCATTGTCGGCCGGCGAGCCGGCGGTGGATGCGCCGGCGCTGCCCGACTTCGCTGCGCGGGAGCCGCCGCGCCCGCCGCCGCTCGCCTCGCCGCCCTTGCGGCCTGCACGGCGCGCTTCTTCCGGCGTGAATTCGTGCGCAGTGCCCCGCTCGTGGGCTGCCTTGCCACCCTTGCTGCCGGCGCGCCGCGCCTCCTCGGGCGTGAACTCGTGCGCATTGCCGCTTTCGTGGGCGGCCTTGCCGCCCTTGCTTGCGATCGCCCGCTGGCGTTCCGGGTCCATGGACGCGAAGCCGCGCTTGGATGTTCCGCGCCGCGCTCCGCCGCCGCTCCCCTCGGTATTGCTTGCCATGTCAGCTCTCCAGATCGGTGCCGCCGGCACGGTAGGCCGACGCTAGGGCCGATTGGGAGACAGGACGCGGGCCGAACAGGTCGGTCCCGGCTTTGAGCCGCGGTAGGACAGTTCTTGTGCCGAGCCACCGCGCGGGCCGGCACGCGCGCGCCGCGCGGCTCAGGCGGGAATCGCGTCGATGCCCGCGCGCTGCCAGTGCCGGTGGCGCGCGATCGCCTGCACGAACTCCTGCGCCATCTGCAGGCGGTTCGCCGGGTCGTTGCTGCCACGCACGACGCCGGCCGCAGCGGCCTCCTCGCCCTCGGGCAGACGCAGTACCTGGGCGCCCTCGCCTATCAGGCACAAGGCCTTGCCGTGGCGATAGCCTTCCAGCACGAAATGCACGGCGTCGCCGATGCGCGCGAGCGCCTGTGCGCTGCTCGCGCCGGCGGGAACCATGATCGCGTCGAACATGACCGAGGGCATGGTCGCGAAGGTATGGTCCACGGCCAGCTGCTGGCCGGACGAGGTGGAGATGAAGCCCAGGTGCGCGGCCACCACGCGCGTCACCACCCCGTGGTCGTGCAACACCTGCTGCAGCACCTTCATCGCTCCGACCTCGACGCCGTTGGCCACCACGATCGCCACACGCCGTGTCGCCAGCGGCACGCCCGTGCCGCTGGCCGGCTCCAGGCTCAGTGAGGGCGATGCGTCCAGCAGGCGCCTCGCCGGAGTTTCGCGGTAACCCGCCCGCCCGGCGGCCGCGCGCGGGTCGGGCGCCCCGATGCCCAGCGGCTCGGCGACCTTGCGCGCCAGGCGCGCGTCCACATGGGCGAGGTTGTCCACCACCCGCTGGCGGATCGCGGTGGTCGCCACCTTCGACAGCTCGAACTGGAAAGCGGCGATCAGCCGCTCTTTCTCGGACGCGCTCTGGCTGTTCCAGAACAGCGTGGCCTGGCTGAAGTGGTCGTCGAAGCTGGGGCTGCGGCGGCGCAGCTTGGGCGACTCGATCATGTCGGGCGCGCTCTGGAAGCCCTGCTGCCCACCATCGACCCGAAATTCCGAGCCGTTGCCCAGGGTATTCGGCTCATAGCTCACCGCACCGCGTGCGATGCCCATGCGGCCGCGCCCGTCGCGCGCGAAGTTGTGCACCGGGCACACACTGCGATTGACCGGCAGCTCGTGGAAATTGGGTCCGCCCAGGCGCGCCACCTGCGAGCCCGTATAGGAAAAAAGCCGCCCCTGCAGCAGCGGGTCGCTGGTGAAGTCGATCCCCGGCACCAGGTGCCCCGGATGGAAGGCCACCTGCTCGGTTTCGGCAAAGAAATTGTCCGGATTGCGATTGAGCACCAGGCGACCCACGGCCTGCACCGGTGCCAGTTCCTCGGGCACCAGCTTGGTGGAATCGAGCAGGTCGATGCCCAACGCATCGACCTTGCTTTCGTCGATCAGCTGCAGGCCCAACTCCCATTCGGGAAAGTGGCCCTCGGCAATGGCTTCCCAGAGGTCGCGGCGCAGGAAGTCCGGGTCGCGCCCGGCGATCTTCTGCGCCTCGTCCCACGAAATGGCGTGCCGCCCGAGCTTGGGCTTCCAGTGAAACTTGACCAGGTGGGTCGCGCCGTGCGCGTTGATCATGCGGAAGGTGTGGACGCCGAAGCCCTCCATCATCCGCAGGCTGCGCGGCAGGCCTCGATCGGACATCAGCCACAGCTGCATGTGGGTGGTCTCGGGCAGCAGCGAGGCGAAGTCCCAGAAGGTGTCGTGTGCGCTCGACGCCTGCGGCATTCCATGGTGCGGCTCCGGCCGCAGCGCGTGCACCAGGTCGGGCAGCTTCATGGCGTCCTGGATGAAGAACACCGGCATGCTGCTGCCGACGAGGTCGTAGTTTCCCTCGCGCGTGTAGAACTTCACCGCGAAGCCCCGCACGTCGCGCACGGTGTCGGCCGAACCGCGCTCTCCGCTGAGATTGGAAAAGCGCGCAAACACGGGCGTGCGGCTGCCGGCTTCCTGCAGGAAATCGGCGCGGGTGTACGACGAGAGCGACCGGTACAGCTCGAAGTAGCCATGGGCGCCGGCGCCTCGGGCGAACACGGCGCGCTCCGGAATGCGCTCGTAGTCGAAGTGCGCCAGCTTCTCGCGCAGGATGAAGTCTTCCAGCAGGGTCGGCCCGCGCACGCCGGCGCGCAGTGAGTTGTGGTTGTCCGGCACTACCACGCCTTGTTGCGTGGTCAGGTGGCCGTCCACCGGCTGGTTGTACGCCTCCATCTGCCGGTGCTTGGCGATCACGCCGTCGGACGCCTTGCTCTTGCGCTGTGCGTCCTGCTTGGGTTGGGGCATCGAGATTCCTGTCGGCGATCGGCACGCGGGCCGCCGCCGCTCTTTGTGTGCTTGTCAGTTGCCCTCGAGGTCGAGGGCTGCGTCGATGATGCTGACCACCAGCGTGACGGCGAGCACCCCCCCGGCGCTCGCGGCACACCAGACCAGCCATTCAGGCCACGCAGCCAGCAATTCCATGTCCTACCTCCTTGGGCTCGGATCCCCAATGTAGGCAAGCTCATGGGCGCGACCCGTAGCCCGCTGGAGGGGCCCGGTGTCGGCGGCCGCGTCCTTGCGCGGTAGGAGATCGCCGACTCCGCACCTATGGTTCAGCAGGCTCGCGTTCGGGCGCTGTCCTACCCGCGCGCAGCAGGCCCCGGGGCACCATCGGCCCATGAAAGACCAGCGTCCTGCCGAAAGCACCCGCCCCGCGGGCCCCGATGTGCCTCCCGGAGCGGCACCCCAGCCGAACACCATGCCGGCGCAGGGCGAAACGCAGCAGCCGGTGCCCCGACGGCAGTACGAGCGCGACCAGTCGGCCGACAGCCAGGTGGCGGACGAGCCCTCGATGCAGGACATCGGGCGCATCGCCCGCAAGGACGCAGCGCGCGGCATTCCCGACACCACCAAGGGTGCCGAGATGGACGCGACCTACGAGAAGCTGCGCGAGGACATGCCGGACGGCGACAAGAAGTTCACGCCCTGACGCCGAGGGCGCAGCCCCCCCCCCCCGGCAGAGGCAGAGGCTGCGGGTCGCCTCAGCGCGCCAGCGCCGCGCGCATGTCGGCGATCACGCCTCGGTAGTCGGGCTTGCCGAAGATCGCGCTGCCTGCCACGAAGGTGTCGGCGCCGGCGGCGGCGACACGGGCGATGTTGTCGGCCTTGATGCCGCCGTCGACCTCCAGGCGGATGTCCCGGCCGCTCGCGTCGATCCGCCTGCGCGCCTGCTCGACCTTGCGCAGCGCCGAGTCGATGAAGCTCTGCCCGCCGAACCCTGGGTTCACGCTCATGATGAGGATGAGGTCGATCTCGTCGATGGTCCAGTCGAGCACGTCCAGCGGCGTCGCCGGGTTGAACACCAGCCCTGGCTTGCAGCCGCGCGTGCGGATGGCCTGGACACTGCGGTGGACATGCCCGCTCGCGTCGGGATGGAAGCTGATGTAGTCGGCGCCGGCCTCCGCGAACAGCTGGGCCAGCGCGTCCACCGGCTGCACCATGAGGTGCACATCGATCGGAACGGCCGTGCCGTCCGAGCGCTTCGCGTGCGGCTTCAGCGCCGAGCAGATCATCGGGCCGAAGGTGAGGTTGGGGACATAGTGGTTGTCCATCACGTCGAAGTGGATCCAGTCGGCTCCGGCGTCGATGACGTCGCGGACTTCCTCGCCGAGACGGGCAAAGTCGGCCGAAAGGATGGAGGGGGCGATGCGGTGCGGCGTGCTGCTCATCTCGCAATTTTCGCAAATGCCCGCGCGGGTACCATCGGCGCATGGCCAAGTACCAGTTTCGCGTGGAAGTCGTTCCGCAATACCTGCCCGAGCAATCGGCGCCCGCGGAGTCGGTCCACAGCTTCGCGTACACCATCACCATCACCAACACCGGCGAGGTGCCTGCGCAGCTGATATCGCGCCACTGGCACATCACCGACGCGAACGGACAGGTCGAGCAGGTCAAGGGTCTGGGCGTGGTCGGCCACCAGCCGCTGCTGCGTCCGGGCGAATCGTTCCAGTACACCAGCGGCTGCCGGCTGCGCACGCCCACGGGGAGCATGCACGGCAGCTATTTCTGCGTGGCCGAGGACGCCACGCGCTTCGAGGTGGATATCCCCGCCTTCCTTCTGGACGACGGCTCTCGCCGGGTGCTGCACTGATGTGAAGACCGCGCCGACGGGCCGCTTCGTGCGGGCCCGTACGGCTCAGCTATAACCGCGGCACCGTTTCGCGCGAGGAATCAACAAGAGATGATCGATTACATGGCCATCTGGTCGGGCTGGCTCCGGACTTCGGCGGGCCTGCCCGGCGTGCAGTGGTCGCTGCTGCTCGCCCTGGCCGCCGCCAGCGGCTATCTGGTGCAGCGTCACCTCGGCCTGCCCAAGGTGGTGGGCTACTCGGTCGTCGGTGCCGCCGCCGGGCTGTCCGGCT
This sequence comes from Ramlibacter sp. AN1015, assembly GCF_037726105.1. Lineage (NCBI taxonomy): Bacteria > Pseudomonadati > Pseudomonadota > Betaproteobacteria > Burkholderiales > Comamonadaceae > Ramlibacter > Ramlibacter sp. AN1015. Next base: position 168,335 of record NZ_JBBJUM010000010.1, on the reverse strand, counting down.
TTGCCACCGACGTCTGGCCGCTGCAGGGCATCAGCCTGTTCGCCCTCGAACTCGGGGCGTCCGTCGTGCTGTTCGAGGCGGGCGGGCGCATCGCGCTGCGCTGGTTCCGGCACAACCCGATGGTGCTGCTGCAAAGCGTGCTGGAAGCAGCCCTGAGCTATGCCTTCGTCTACTACGCGATGCGCTGGCTGGGGCTGGGTGGCAACGTAGCGGAGGCGCTTGCCGCCATTGCGCTGGTCAGCTCGCCGGCCGTGCTGAGCCGTGTCCGCCTGGACACCCGTGCCACCGGCCCCGTCATGGAGCGCGCCCTGGCCCTGACGACATTGGGAGCACTCTATGCGCTCACCCTGGTGACCGCACGCACGCAGGTGATCCACCGCGAGCGCGAGACCCTGCTCGACACGCTGCTGCCGATCGCCAGCGTGCTCGGGTTGTCTATCCTGGTGGCCATCGTGCTGGCTCTGGTGCTGCGGCTGGCGCTGCGCATCATGAGCCCCACCAGCGAGAACACTGCCATGGTGCTGCTGACGCTGATCGCGGCGACGGCGGCCATGGCCGGCCACTTTGGCGGATCGGCCCCGCTGGCGGCGCTGCTGGCCGGCATGCTGCTCAAACAGGTGAATCCCCGCCCCTGGGCCCTGCCGCGCCAGCTCGGCACCGCCGGTTCGCTGCTGATCATGCTCACCTTCGTGCTGGTGTCCGTGGTGGCGGCGCAGGCGCAATGGAACGCCACCGTGGCCGGGCTCGTGCTGGCGCTGCTGCTGGCGCGGCTTGCCGGCAAGGTGATGGGCGTGGGCCTGGCCAACTGGGGCAGCGGCCTCGGATGGCGGCAGGCGTTCTGGACCGGCTGCGCGATGCAACCGATGTCTTCCGTGGCGCTGCTGCTGGTGGCGCAGTTCATCGCCTCCTCGCTCACCCTCGGCCCGCAGATCGCCGCGGTCGCCCTGCCGGCCATCCTTCTGATGGAATCGCTGGGTGCGATCGTCGCGACCGTCGCGATCTACCAGGCCGGCGAAAGCGCCCGTGCCCTGGCGCTGCAGAGCGTCGAAATTCCTCCCGCGCTTCCCGGAAGACCGCCCCGTGGCTGACACCCTCCAACTCGAACCCTTTCAGCATTCGGCCGCCCTGTCGCTGGGCGTCGAACTGGAGCTGCAGCTCGTCAACACGAACGACTACGATCTGGCGCCGTACGCAGACGAGATGCTGCGGCTCATGGCGCGCCACAAGCTGCCCGGCAGCGTCGTGCCGGAGATGACCTCCAGCATGATCGAGATCTCCACCGGCGTGTGCCAGAACACCGCCGACGTGCTCGGGCAGCTCGCCACGATCCGCGACGCGCTGGTGCGCAGCGCCGACAAGCTCAACATCGCGGTGGTCGGCGGCGGCACGCACCCGTACCAGCAGTGGCACGAGCAGCGCATCTACGACAAGCCGCGCTTTCGCCAGCTCTCCGAGCTGTACGGATACCTCAGCAAGCAGTTCACCATCTTCGGCCAGCACGTGCACATCGGCTGTCCCGACGCCGACGCGGCGCTGCTGATGCTCCACCGGATGTCGCGCTACATCCCGCACTTCATCGCGCTGTCGGCGTCCTCGCCCTACGTGCAGGCGCAGGACACGCAGTTCGATTCGGCGCGCCTGAACTCGGTGTTTGCCTTTCCGATGTCCGGTCGGGCACCGTTCACCCTTTCCTGGGACCAATTCGGCGAGTTCTTCGCCAAGACCACGCGCACCGGCGTGGTCAAGAGCATGAAGGACTTCTACTGGGACATCCGGCCGAAGCCGGAGTACGGCACCATCGAAATTCGCGTTTTCGACACGCCGCTCACCATCGCCCGCGCCGCCGCGCTCGCGGGCTTCGTGCAGGCCCTGGGAGCGTGGTTCCTGCAGGAGCAGCCCTTCATGCCCCAGGAAGACGACTACATGGTCTACACCTACAACCGCTTCCAGGCCTGCCGCTTCGGACTGGAAGCGGTCTATGTCGAGCCGGCCACGGGACAGCACACCTCGCTGCGCGAACACATCCTGCAGACGCTCGAACAGATCAAGGGCCATGCGCGCGAGCTCGGCGCGCTCGACGGCATCGAACTGCTGGCGAACGACGCCGCGCAAGCACGCAACGACGCCCGCTGGCTGCGCGAGCAGCAGGCGCGAGAGCGCCTGCTCGCGGAAACGGTCCGCCAGGCATCACTGCGCTTTCGCGGCCCCAACTGAGCCCGCGTGCCGGGGCTCAGGCCAGCGGGTGGCGCGCGCGTGCCATGCGCGGCGACGGGGCGGCGCGCCCTTGCGCGCTGCCCGCGCCACCTGGTGCTGCGGGCGGCTGTCCGCTGTGGTTCGCGCACAGCGTGATGAACTCCGCCACCAGCCGGTCGTGCCGCGCCTGGCCGGCCAGCAGTTGTTCCTCGAGGTCCTCGCGGGCCGGAACGGCCGCGCGCCGCACCAGGTGCTGGCGCAGCACCAGCAGCTTCAAATCGGTGTGGCACAGCAGCAGCTCGCCCAGCTCCCCCCGGCCCCCGGGAAAGGCTTTCTCGGTCAGCACCCGCACCAGCTCGAGGTTGGCGTGCGTGCGTTCGTAGCGGCTGAGGTCGGCCGGGTCTTCCCGCCAGTGGGCGAAACTGCGGGCATACACCGCCGCGATTTCGGTCAGCTGGTGCGCCAGGGTCCTGGACTTGTGCTGCTCTGCGTTCATGAGCCTTCCTCGATCGCAAAACGGTAGCGCTTCAGTCTGCCGATTCCCGGCTGCGCCGTGGGCAATATTTCCGCCCTGCTTGCAAGCAGGCGTATCTGCTTCGTCCGCTCCTGCAGACCCAAGCCGTCCGCCGACGGGCGCTGCGGCTGGGACGGCTGCGGCTATGCTGCGCGCTTGCATGGGTGAATTCGACGTCATCGCTCGTTTCTTCACGCGCGCCGCGCGGCGCAGCCCCCTGGGCGTCGGAGACGACTGTGCGCTGCTCGCGCCGCGTGCGGGCATGCAGCTGGCGGTATCGACCGACCTGCTCATCGAAGGGCGCCATTTCCTCTCGACGGTGGATCCGCACCGGCTGGGACACAAGTGCCTGGCGGTCAACCTCAGCGACCTGGCGGCTTGCGGCGCCGAGCCGCTGGCGTTCACCCTGGCGCTGAGCCTGCCGCAGGCCGACCCCGACTGGCTGGAGCCTTTTTCCCGCGGGCTGCTGGGCCTGGCAGACGCCCACGGCTGCGAACTCGTCGGCGGGGACACGACCCGCGGCCCGCTGTCGATCTGCATCACCGTGTTCGGCGAGGTGCCGGCCGGGCAGGCACTGCTGCGCTCCGGCGCCCGCCCCGGCGACGACGTCTGGGTCAGTGGAAGCCTGGGCGACGCGCGGCTGGCGCTGGAGGTGTTCCGCGGCCGCGTGGGCCTGCCGTCCGCTGCCTTCGAGGCGGCGCGCAACCGGCTGGAGCAGCCCACGCCGCGCGTGGCCCTCGGGCTCGCGCTGCGCGGGCTGGCCAGCGCCGCCGCCGACGTGAGCGACGGTCTCGCGGGCGACCTCGGGCACATCCTTCGCCGCTCGGGCGTGGGCGCGTGCATCGAGGCCGAAGCCGTCCGGGCGCTGCTGGCGGTCCGCGACGGCGTGGGCGAGGCCGAGGCGCTCGCGCTGGCGCTGTCCGGCGGCGACGACTACGAACTGGTGTTCACCGCGGCGCCGCAGCACCGCGGTGCCGTGCAGGACGCCGCTGCACAGTGCGCAACCTCCGTGCGGCGCATCGGCCGCATCGAGGCCGATCCCGGCTTGCGCGTGCTGGATGCGCAGGGCCGGCCACTTTCCCTGAACCATGCCTCCTTCGACCATTTCGCCTGACTCCGGCCCGCGCCGCCGCGTCCTGCTGCGCCTGCACACGGCTGCCGGACTGCTGCCGCTGCTCCTGCTGCTGCTCGCGCTCAGCTTCGGCGCCGCCGGCGATGCCGCCGCCGCACAGCGCGTGCTGCGGGGTACGGTCAGCCACGTCACCGACGGCGACTCGATCTGGGTGCGGCCGGCCCGCGGCGGGGCCGCACGCCCGGTTCGGCTGCTGGGCATCGACGCACCCGAGCTGTGCCAGCGCGGCGGTGCGGCCGCACGCGAGGCGCTGGCACGCGGGGTGCTGGGCCGGCCGGTGCTGCTGCACACGCGCGGCCGCGACGCCTACCAGCGGGTGCTGGCGCAGGTAGGCACCGAAGGGCAGCCCGACGTCGGCGCATGGCTGGTGGCGCATGGCCATGCCTGGGCGGCTGCGCGGGGACCGGCAAGCCGCTACGCCGCGCAGGAGCGGCAGGCGCGCGCCGCGCGCCGTGGCGTGTGGGCCCGCCCCGGCGCGATCGAGCCACGCGCCTTCCGCGCCCGCTACGGGAGCTGCCGATGACGCTGACTCCGCTCGCACCGGCGGCCGAGGTGATCGACAGCGGCTTTGCATCGCCGTCACCAGCGGCTGCCGCACCAGCCACGCAGCGCCATGCCACGCTCGCATTCACGTTTGCGCATCCGGCGCACGCCATCGCGCTCGGCTTCGGCGCCGGGCTCGCGCCGGTCGCACCGGGTACCGCCGGCACCCTGTGGGGCTGGCTCAGCTTCGTGGCGCTGCAGGCCTGGCTGCCCGCCGCGGCCCTCGGATGGATCATCCTGGGCGCGCTCGGCATCGGCTGGTGGGCTTGCGCGGTGACGGCCCGCAACCTGGGCAGCTGCGACCCCGGAAACGTCGTGTGGGACGAAATCGTCGCCTTCTGGATCGTGCTCTGGCTGGTGATGCCCGCGGGCTTTGCGGCCCAGTGCGCCGCCTTCGCGCTGTTCCGCTTCTACGACGCCGTCAAGCCCGGGCCGGTCGCATGGGCCGACGGACTGTTCCACGGCTGGGGCTGGCGCGGCGGGCTCGGCGTGCTGTTCGACGACCTGGTCGCGGCCTTCTGCACCCTGCTGACCATCGCCGCCTGGCGGGCCCTCGCATGAACGCACCGTCGCTGCGGCCGCCCCCCATCGAACGCCTGGCCGAGCTCCTGACCGCGCGGGGCTGGATGCTGGCTACGGCCGAAAGCTGCACCGGCGGCCTGATCGCTGCGGCATGCACCGACCGCGCCGGATCGAGCGCCTGGTACGAGCGCGGCTTCGTCACGTACTCGAACGAGTCCAAGACGGAGTTGCTGGGCGTCGATGCCCGGTGGATCGACCAGCACGGCGCAGTCAGCGAGGTCGTGGCGCGCGCGATGGCGCACGGCGCGGTGCGGCACGCACGGGCGCAGGTGGGCGTTGCCGTGACCGGCATCGCCGGGCCCGGCGGTGGCAGTGCCGACAAGCCGGTGGGCACGGTCTGGTTCGGCTTCGTGGTCGATGGACGCCTGAGCAGCGAACGCTGCATCTTTGAAGGCGACCGCGCCGGCATCCGGGCCGCGACCGTGGCACACGCGCTCGCGCGGCTGGTGGAGTTGCTGGAGCGCAGCGCCGCCTAGACCTTTTCGGCAGCAACGAACGGGCCACCCTGCCTCAGGCGCCGTGGCACTTCTTGAACTTCTTGCCGCTGCCGCAGGGGCAGGGATCGTTGCGCCCCGGACCGGCCTCGCGGCGCAGCGCTTCGGTACGGGGTCCGAGGCTGCGCCACAGCATGCGCAGGTCGTAGGCGGACCACACCGCTTCGCCGAACTCGTCGAGACGGCGCTCGCTGACGCTGGGCGGGCCGTCTTCGGTGTGCATCGACACGGCCGGCGCGCCGGTGTCGGGTTCGGCCAGGCGGGCGATCGCCTCCAGGGCCTCCTGCAGCATCTGCGCCGCCTCCCGGTCGCGCGGCGCGGCCCACTCCTCGGGCCAGGATTGCACCGCGTGCAGAAAGCCCTGGGCCCAGTGCTCGGCGAAGGAGGGCAAGTCCTCGAGCCGGGCGTCGCCCCGCTCCTGCGGCGGCAGCGCCAGCACCGCGCCGCGCACGTCCAGCACTTCGGGCTGCAGGGTGCGCTCGTCTTCCAGCAGCTCCACCTCGGCGTCCAGCGCAGCCTCCACCTCCTGCCAGCGGCGCTTCCAGCGCCAGACGAACTCCATGTGCTCCATCGGCCGAAAGCTCTCACCGAGCAGCACCGGCCAGTACTCCTCGGGGGCGATCGGGCGGCGGCAACACACCAGCGCCGTGAGGAAGCCTTCGCAGAACTCCCAGTCGGGGGTGAACTCGTCGTGCTCGCGCAGCGCATCCAGCACCGCGTCCTGCGCATCGAAATCGTCGGGGCCGAGGACGGCAGGGGTGCTGGCCGTGGGGTCTGGCTGGGTAGTCATGATGGCGTGGCGACAAGCTGCGGGAGTGGTGCGGACGGTGGGGGCGGGTGCGGGCGGTTAGACCTGGGGGCCGTGTGCGGAGTGCGCAGGCTGCACGAATTTCGCGCGCTCCGCCCGGCCGTCGTGCTGGGTCGGCGCTGCGTGCTGCGTTGCTCCCGGGTAGTGCGCCGGCCCGGTGGAGGCTGCCGGCTCTGCGGCGCATGCGGGCAGCGCCGCGACGACGGTGACGCTCCACGGCGCCAGGCGGCGCCGCAGGGCCAGCACCGCGCGGTCCTTGCTCAGGAGGGTGGCGCCGAAGGCGACGGCCAGATCGACGAACTTCTGATCGTCGGGGTCGGCGCAGGTGGGCGCGGCTTTGGCGGGCGGGGGCACCAGTGTGGCCGCGGCATCGAAGCGGCGCAGCACCTCGGCTGCATCGCTTGCGCCGGCGTCGAGCCGCGCAGCGATGCACGCGTAGTCCAGCACGCGGACGAGTTCGCTGCGCATGGCCTCGGTCGCGAGCCAGCGCAGGCGCTGCTGGCGCAACCCCTCCAGCAGCGGCTGGGCCTGCGCGTCGCCGAACACGAAGGCATCGAGCACGACGTTGGTGTCGATCACCACGTTCGCGCGGGGCTCCACGCCTGTACTCACGGTTGTGCCTCGCGCGAGCGAGCGGAGCCGGCGACCATGTCGAAGCGGAACAGTCGGCATTCGATCGGGCCATTCCACAGGGGCACGCGGCGCGATTCCTTCAGCCGCATGCGCGAGGGCAGCTTGAGATCGGGCGTGAGCACCCAGGCGGTCCAGCCCGCGTAGTGCCTTTTCCAGTGCGCCGCCAGCTGCGCGAAGAAATCGCCGCCCTCGTCGGTCTGGGCCCGCTCGCGCCCGCCCTGCGTGCGGCCGGCGATGCCCGCCGTCTCGATGCGCTCGCCATAGGGCGGGTTGACCAGCATGACGCCCGGCTGCGCACTTGGCGGCATGCGCTGGAGCGCGTCGCCGCCACGGAACTGCACGGCGTCGGCGACGCCCGCGCGTTCCGCGTTGCGCTGCGCGAAATCGACCATGCGGAACGACACGTCGCTGCCGTGCACCGTCACGGTGGCGGGCCGACGCATCTGCATTGCCTCTTCCTTGAGTGCGGCCCAGGCCGCAGCGTCGTGCGGGAGCAGCCGTTCGAAGCCGAAGCGGCGCAGCAGGCCCGGCGCGATGTTGCAGGCGCGCTGCGCGGCTTCGATGGCGATCGTGCCGCTGCCGCAGCAGGGGTCGTAGAGCGGCACGCAGGCATCCCAGCCACTGGCCGCGATCATGGCGGCGGCCAGTGTCTCCTTCAGCGGCGCCTCGCCCTTGTCCTCGCGCCAGCCGCGCTTGAACAGCGGCTCGCCGGAGGTGTCCATGTAGAGGGTGCAGTCACTCGAGGTCAGGTGCACGTACAGCCGCACATCGGGGCGCTGCGTATCCACGTCCGGGCGCACGCCGGCGCGGTCGCGGAAGCGATCGGCCACGGCGTCCTTGATGCGCAGTGCGGCGAAGTTCAGGCTCTTGAGCGGGCTGTGCTGTGCGGTGATCTCGACCTTGAACCGCTGGCGCGCGGTGAACCACGCCTCCCAGGCGACCGCCGTCGCGGCCTCGTACAGGTCGTCCTCGGACCGGTACGGCGTCTGCGAGAGCTGCACCAGCACACGCTGCGCCAGCCGGCTGTGCAGGTTCAGCCGCATGGCGTCGCGCCACGCGGCACGCAGCACCACGCCGCCGCGCCCCACGAGCAGGTCGTCGCCGGACAGGCCGCACAGCGCGTGCACCTCGTCGGCCAGGGTGTCCTCGACGCCGGCGGCGCAGGGCAGGAAAAGCTGAAGGTCGTTCATGGAAATGGGGCGCGCAAGCGCTCGGTTTGCTAAAGCGCCTTGCGCAGGTTGGCCGGCGCGAGGCGCAGCGCCTCCCGGTATTTCGCCACCGTACGGCGCGCGCATTCGATGCCCTGCTCCTTGAGCATCTCGGACAGCTGGCTGTCGGACAGCGGCTTGCGCGTGTCCTCGCCGGCGATGAACTGCCGGATCAGCGCGCGCACCGCGGTGCTCGAGGCGTTGCCTCCGGTCTCCGTTCCCAGGGCCGAGCCGAAGAAGTACTTGAGCTCGAAGGTGCCGTAAGGCGTGGACATGTACTTCGCGGTGGTAACACGCGAGATCGTGGATTCGTGCAGCCCCAGCTCGTCGGCGATCTCGCGCAGCACCAGCGGCCGCATGGCCAACTCGCCGTGCACGAAGAAGTTCTTCTGGCGCTCGACGATGGCGTTGGACACACGCAGGATGGTGTCGAAGCGCTGCTGGATGTTCTTGATGAACCAGCGAGCCTCCTGCAGCCGCTGCTGCAGCCCCTGGTGGCGCTCGCCGCGCTGGGCCTTGAGCGCACCGGCATACAGCTCGTGCACGCGCAGCCGCGGCATCACGTCGGCATTGAGCTGCACGCGAAACCGGTGCTGCCCCGGACGACCCAGGCGCGTGACGATCACATCGGGCACCACGACGTTGCGCTCGACATCGACGAAGCGCCGGCCCGGCTTGGGCTCGAGGCGGGCGATCAGCGTCAGCGCAGAGCGCAGCCGCGCCTCGCTCTCGCCGGTGAGCTGGGCCAGGCGCTTGAAATCGCGCCGCGCCAGCAGCTCCATCGGGTGGCCGCAGGCGGCCAGGGCCGCCGCCACGGCACCGGGCTCGGCCGCATCGGGACCCAGGGCCGCCAGCTGAAGGCGCAGGCACTCGGCCAGGTCGCGCGCGCCGACGCCCACCGGCTCCAGGTGCTGCAGCAGCCGCAGGGCCACCGTGAAGTGATGGACCAGCTCCTCCTGCTGCGCCAGGTCGTCCGGCGCGAGCGATGCGGCAAGCGATTCCAGCGGTTCGTCGAGCAAGCCGTCGTCGTTGAGCGACTCGATCAGGAAGCGCAGGGCGGCGGCATCCTCGTCGCACAGGCGCAGCGACAGCGCCTGCCGGTGCAGGAACTGCTGCAAGGTCTCGCCGCCGCGCGCGAGCTCGGTGGCATCCGGCGTGTCGCCGTCGTTGTCGTGGCGCCGCGCGGGAGCCTCCATGCCCCACTCGCCATCGTCGGGGACCATCTCGGTGCTGCCATCGCCGTCCCAGTCGGTCGGGAGGGCCTCGGCGGCGGCATCGCCATCGCCCTCGCCCGCACCCGTGGGAACGTCGCCGTCCGCGTCGTCCTGCGCGGGCGCGTCGGCCCGCGCGATGCCGAACTCCTCGCGCGGGACCTCGTCCTGCGCCAGCTCGAGGAAGGGGTTGTCGTCGAGCATCTGCTCGACTTCCTGCGAGAGCTCCAGCGTGGACAGCTGCAGCAGGCGAATCGACTGCTGCAGCTGCGGCGTCAGCGCCAGGTGCTGCGACACCCGGAGGGAAAGGCCCTGCTTCATGGGCTACATCCGGAAGTGCTCGCCGAGGTAGACGCGCCGCACGTCGGCGTTGTTCACGATCTCGTCGGGCGTGCCCTGGGCGAGCACGCGCCCGTCGCTGATGATGTAGGCGTGATCGCAGATGCCGAGCGTCTCGCGCACGTTGTGGTCGGTGATCAGCACGCCAATGCCGCGCGACTTGAGGAAGCCGATGATCCGCTGGATCTCGATCACCGCAATGGGGTCGATGCCGGCGAAGGGCTCGTCCAGCAGGATGAAGCGCGGCTGCGTCGCCAGCGCGCGGGCGATCTCGACGCGGCGCCGCTCGCCACCGGACAGCGCCACGGACGGCGAGGCGCGCAGGTGCTCCACCCGCAGGTCCTGCAGCAGGTCAGTCAGGCGCAGCTCGATCTCGGCGCGCGTGAGCGAACGGCCATCGGCATCGCGCTGCAGTTCCAGCACCGCGCGCACGTTGTCCTCGACGTTCAGGCGCCGGAATATCGAGGCTTCCTGCGGCAGGTAGGACAAGCCCAGCCGCGAGCGCCGATGGATCGGCATGCCCTCGACCGCCCGGCCGTCGATGGTGATCTCTCCGCCATCGGCCCGGACCAGCCCCACGATCATGTAGAACGAGGTGGTCTTGCCCGCACCGTTGGGGCCGAGCAGGCCGACGACCTCGCCCTTGGCCACGGACAGGGTCACATCCTTGACCACCTTGCGGCTGCCGTAGCTTTTCTGCAGGTGGCGGGCCTCCAGGCGGCTGCCGCCGTCACCGGGCGCCGCGGCCCCGTACGACGCACCGGCCACCGGCGCGAAGGCGCTGGCCTCGTCGCTCACCGGCGCTCCTGGCGCAGCGTGCCACTCGGACGCAGCGGTGCAGCGGGTGTCGCCGGCGCGCCGGCCGGCGGCTTCGTCGATGCCTCCGACGAGCGAGGCGCCAGAACGGCGCGCACGCGCCCGCCCGGATTCGCGGGCGTGGCACCGGCGGCGGTCTTGCCCCCGTCCACGGTGAAGACGTCGGTGGTGTTGTCGTAGGTGATCAGGTTGCCGGAGGTCTCGTCTGCGAGCGTGGCACCCTGATAGCGCCGCATGACGGCACGCCCGATGAACTTGACGCGATCGGCGCGGCCGTCGTATTCGATGGATTCGCCCTCGCCTTCGATGAACTCGTCCACGCCCTCGCGCTTCTGGCGCCAGAAGGCGCGCTGGCCGGGCTCGGCCGTCACGAGCGCGTACTGATTGCCCTCCGGGTCCTGGCGCACCTCGATGCGATTGCCCCGGACCACGATGGTGCCCTTGGTGGCAACCACCCGACCGGTGAACACGCTGGTCTGGCGCAGGTCGTCATAGCGCAGCGCGTCGGCCTCGATGTTCATGGGCATGTCGCGGTCGGCGCGCTCGGCGACAGCCGATGACGCGCCGGTCGCCGCGGCCAGGGCCAGCACCAGGGTCAGGAAGTGTTGTTTCATAGGGCACGAATCTTGCGTGCGCATTGTAGCCACGGGTCTCGTGGCGCCCGAGGGCGCCCCGGCATACCCCGGGGCCCCACGGGGCTGGCTGGCGGCGGAGCAGTCTTCAGGCGGGCTTGCGTGCTTCGCCGATCAGGAAGTCGGCCACGTTCAGCGAACGGGTCAGCGTGCCAGCCATGCTGCCGTCGGTATAGAAGCGCCCGGCCACACCCAGAGCCGGAACACCCTCGACGCCATAGGCGTCCTGCAGCTGGACCGCCTGCTGGGCCTGGGCTGCGACGGCATCGGACTGGAAGATGTCCTGGAATCGTTTGGTATCGAGCCCCTGCTTCTCGGCCCAGGCGAGGATGGTCTCCGGCCGGTTGGTGGGCTGGCGCTCCATGTGGATCGCGTGGAACACCTTGCCGTGCATTTCCTCGAGCTTGCCCATCGCCTGCAGCGTGTAGAACAGCTTCTGCTGAGGAACGAAGTCGGCCCGGAACGCGACGGGCACGCGGCGCAACACCACGTCGGGCGGCAAGGCGGCGGCCCAGGTGACGAGCTGGGGCTCGAAGGCGTTGCAATGCGGACAGCTGTACCAGAAAAACTCGACCACCTCGATCTTGCCGGCCGGCGCTGCCGTCGGCACGCGCCGGCCGAGCCGGCGGTAATCCGCCCCCTCGCGGGGCACGCGCTGTGCCAAGGCGCCTAGAGGCAGGGTGGCCGCGCCGAACGCCAAGGCTGCAGCGGAGAAGTCACGTCGGTTCATGGGCAAATCCTGGGTGCGTGGAACAGGTGGTGTGCGCCTCAGCGCTGCACGCGCACGAGCGCGGATTCGAAGCCGCTGGCTTCCAGGCGCGCCTTGCTGCGGTCGGCGTCCTCCCTGCGCTCGAAGGGCCCCACGCGCACCCGGAACACCTGCCGGCCAGACTGCTCGCGCTCGGTCACACGGGCCTCCAACCCCATCAGCGAGAGTCGTGCCCGCTGTGTTTCGGCGTCCTCGGCGGTGCGGAACGCGCCGGCCTGCACGAAGTAGATGAACGGATCGACCGCCGCCGTGGCCGCCCGCGCGCTGGCGAGCTCGCCCAGCGGATCGCCCTGCGCCGGAACCCGCGCGGCGGCAGCAGCCGACGGCGCCGGCGCAACGGTGGCGGGCTGGACCGCGGAAGATGCCGGCGTCGCAGCCTGGGTCTGGGGGCGAGCGGGGTTCTTGCCGTACAAAGGCGCGTTCGGATCCCAGTTCTCGTTCTTGCGCGACTCGGCGGCGTCCTGCTCGGGCGTGCGGATCTGGCTCTTGTTCATGAAGGGCACCGGCACCTTGGTGACGTACACCGCCACGGCGAGCGCCGCGCCCAGTCCGAGCACCACGCCGATGATGATGCCGACAAAGGTGTTGCCGCGTTGCTGCTGCTTGTTCACTTGAAACGTCCTGCCGATCACATCTTCTGCGGGGCACTGACGCCCAGCATTGCCAGACCATTGTGCAATACCTGCGCGCACGCAGCCACCAGCGCGAGGCGTGCCCGCTTGACCGCTTCGTCATCGACCAGGATGCGCTCGCTGTCGTAGTAGCTGTGGTAGGCGGCGGCCAGTTCGCGCAGGTAGAAGGTCACGTCGTGCGGCGCGAAGTCGGCGGCGGCGGACGAGAGCATGGCCGGGTAGCGCGCGAGCACCAGCATCAGCGCCTGCGCGGGGGCGCTGTCCAGCGGTGCCAGGTCGGCCTCGCGCAGGCTCGCGGCCTCGCCGCCCCAAGCCGCCAGTACCGAGCAGATGCGGGCGTGCGCGTATTGCACGTAATAGACGGGGTTGTCGTTGTTCTGCGCCAGCGCCAGATCGACGTCGAACACGTACTCGGTGTCGGGCTTGCGCGAGAGCAGGAAGAAACGCACCGCGTCCTTGCTGGTCCAGTCGATCAGGTCGCGCAGCGTGACGTAGCTGCCGGCGCGCTTGGAGATCTTCACCTCCTCGCCGCCGCGCATCACGCGCACCATGGTGTGGAGCACGTAATCGGGGTAGCCGGGCGGGATGCCGACTCCGGCCGCCTGCAGGCCGGCGCGCACGCGCGCGATGGTGCCGTGGTGGTCGGTGCCCTGGATGTTCACCACCTTCTCGAAGCCACGCTCCCACTTGGTGATGTGGTAGGCGACGTCGGGCACGAAGTAGGTGTAGCCGCCGTCGGACTTGCGCATGACGCGGTCCTTGTCGTCGCCGTAGTCGGTCGAGCGCAGCCACAGCGCGCCGTCCTGCTCGTAGGTCTTGCCCGCCTCCTGGAGGCGGCGCACGGCGTCGGCCACCTTGCCGCTGGTGTAGAGGCTGGACTCGAGGTAGTAGTGGTCGAAGCGCACCGAGAAGGCCTGCAGGTCCAGGTCCTGCTCGTGGCGCAGGTAGGCCACGGCGAACTGGCGGATGCCCTCGAGGTCTTCGACGTCGCCGGACGCGGTGAACACCCGGTCGTCGGCGCGCACGGTCTTGCGCGCGAGGAAATCGGCCGCGATGTCGGCGATGTAGTCGCCGTTGTAGGCCGCCTCGGGCCAGCCGGCATCGCCCGGCTTCAGCCCCTTGGCGCGCAGCTGGGTCGAACGCGCCAGCGTCTCGATCTGCACGCCCGCGTCGTTGTAATAGAACTCGCGGTGCACCTGCCAACCCTGGCTCGCGTAGAGGTTGCAGATGGCATCACCGAGCGCCGCCTGGCGGCCGTGGCCGACGTGCAGCGGCCCCGTCGGGTTGGCCGAGACGAACTCGACCATCATGCGCCGCCCGCTGGCCGGCTGGCGCCCGTAGTCGGCACCGGCGGCGAGCACTTCGCGCACCACCTGCTGCTTGGCGGCCGGCGTGAGGCGGATGTTGATGAAACCCGGCCCCGCGATCTCGATGGCTTCCACCCAGCGGGCGAACGCCGGCCGCAGGCGCAGGTCTTCGCGCAGGGATTCGGCGAGCTGGCGGGGGTTCTGCTTGAGGCCTTTGGCCAGCTGCATCGCGGCGGTGCAGGCGAGGTCCCCGTGGGCCGCCGCCTTGGGCGATTCGAACGCTGCCCTGGTGCCCGCGCCGGGCTGCAGCCGTTCCAGCCCGGCGCTGAGATCGCCGAGCAGTTCTTGTGTGACGAGGAGCATCGCCGGATTTTACGGGCCGCTCATCGGGGCCGCCGCGAGCGCCGGACGTGCCTGCTGCGCGTTCTGGCGCGAAGCCGGAGCCGCCGGCCCGGGCCCTCGGCGGGTCGCGGCGCACCCCGGAACCCTTAGCGCGACGCGCCGCCACCGCCACCGCCACCGCTACCGCCACCGCTACCAGCGCCGGCCTCCGCCTCCGCCTCCGCCTCCGCACGCCAGAATGCCGGCTGGCTGTAGTGGTGCTTGAGAAAGTCGATCCACAGCCGCACCCGCAACGGAAGATGGCGGCGCTGCGGAAACACCGCATAGATGCCGTTGGGCGCGGCGGCATAGGGCGCCAGCACCTCCACCAGCCGGCCACTGGCGATGTCGCCCTGCACCTCCCAGGTGCTGCGCCAGGCGATGCCTTGCCCCTGCAGGCACCAGGCATGCAGGACCTGGCCGTCCGAGCAATCCAGCGGTCCGCCCGGGCGCAGGTGCAGCACCCGGCCGTCCTCCTGGAAGGCCCAGCCGCGGCTCTGGGATGCATCGCTGGACAGGCCGAGGCACCGGTGCCGGCCCAGGTCGGCCGGCGTGCGCGGCGTGCCGTGCACCCGCAGGTACTCGGGCGCGGCGACGCACAGCCGACGGTTCTCGGCCAGGCGCACGCTCACGAGCGAGGAGTCGGGGAAGTCGCCGACACGCACCGCGCAGTCGTAGCCCTCGGTTGCGAGGTCCACCACCCGGTCGCTGAGGTTCAGGGACACGCTGACCTCGGCGTGCAGTTGCCGGAACGCCGGCACCAGCGGCGCGACATGCCGACGCCCGAAACCCGCAGGCGCGGTGATGCGCAGGTGCCCGCTGGCCTTGACGCCGCCGGCGCTGACGCTCGCCTCCGCATTGGCCAGGTCGGCCAGCACCCGCTGGCAGTCCTCCAGGAATGCGCTGCCCTCGTGCGTCAGGGCCAGGCGCCGGGTGGTGCGCACCAGCAGCTTCACGCCCAGCCGCTCCTCCAGGGCGTCGATGCGGCGCCCGATCAGGGCCGGGGCAACGCCCTCGGCCCTGGCAGCCGCCGACAGGCTGCCGCGGGCGGCCACCGAGACGAAGGTCTGCAACTGCTTGAGCTGGTCCATGGGCGAATGCGATTAGCTATGTTTCTGTCACAGATACTTTGCCGGATTGACGGCTTCATTATCTCCAGGGGTTGCAATAGAGTCGCTCGCGATGATCCCTCCCCGCGCAGTCCTCTTCGACGCCTATGGCACGCTGTTCGACGTGTACAGCGTTGCCTCGCTCGCCGAGCAGCTGTTTCCTGGGCAGGGGCAGGCGCTGGCGGTGACGTGGCGCGACAAGCAGATCGAATACACCCACCTGGTCACCAGCAGCGACGACGGCGCGCACTACCGCCCGTTCTGGGAGCTCACGCAGGCCGCCCTGCGCCACGCATGCAAGCGGCTGCATCTGGAGCTCGCCCCGGCGACCGAGCAGCAGCTGATGAACCAGTACCGGCACCTGTCGGCCTTTCCCGAAAACCGCGCCGTCCTCCAGGCGCTGAAGGCGCGCGGCGTTCCGACCGGCATCCTGTCCAACGGCGACCCGCAGATGCTGGGCGTGGCGGTGCGCAGCGCGGGACTGGAAGACCTGCTCGACCACGTGCTGAGCGTCGATGCGGTGCGCCGCTACAAGACCCACCCGTCGGCGTACGCGCTCGGCACCCGCGCGACCGGGCTGGCGGCGCCGCAGGTGCTGTTCGTGAGCAGCAACGCCTGGGATGCGCTGGCCGCCACCTGGTTCGGCTACCGCACGCTGTGGGTGAACCGTAACGGGTTGCCCTTCGAGGAGCTCGGCACCGCGCCCACCCACGTCGGCAGCAGCCTGCGGGACGTGCTTACCCATTTCCACTGATTTTCAGATCGAGGACACCACCATGAACCAACGCATCACCCGCCACGGCCTGCAGATCGACGCCGCGCTGGCGCGCTTCATCGACGAGCAGGTGCTTCCCGGCACCGGCGTCGAGGCGGCCGCTTTCTGGAAGGGCTTCGACGCCCTGGTGCACGAGCTCGCACCGCAGAACGCGGCCCTGCTGGCCGAGCGCGAGCACCTGCAGCAGGCGCTGGACACCTGGCACCAGGCGCATCCCGGACCGGTGCGCGACCTGCCGGCCTACCGCGCATTCCTCGAAGGCATCGGCTATCTGGTGCCGCAGCCGGCCGGCACGCGCGCGACCACCGACAACGTGGACGCCGAACTCGCGCTGCAGGCCGGCCCGCAACTCGTGGTGCCGATCCTCAACGCCCGCTACGCGCTCAATGCCGCCAATGCCCGCTGGGGCTCGCTCTACGACGCGCTGTACGGCACCGATGCGATTCCCGAGTCGGACGGCGCCGACCGCGGGCCGGGCTACAACGAGCAGCGCGGCGCACGCGTGATCGCCTACGCTCGCCGTGTGCTCGACCGCGCGGCCCCGCTGGCGCAGGGCTCGCACGCCGACGCGACCGGCTATGCCATCGAGGGCGGCCAGCTGGCGGTGTCGCTGAAGGGGGGCACGCGCACCGGACTGCAGCACCCGGAGCGCTTTGTCGGCTTCCAGGGCGCGGCCGACGCGCCGAGCGCCGTCCTGCTGCGCCACCACGGCCTGCACCTGGAGCTGCGCATCGACCCTCAGCAGCCGATCGGCGCCGCCGACCCCGCCGGCGTGAGCGACCTGATCGTGGAGTCGGCGCTGTCCACCATCCTCGACCTGGAAGATTCCGTTGCGGCGGTCGATGCACAGGACAAGCTGCTGGCCTACCGCAACTGGCTGGGCATCCTGCTGGGAACGCTCACCGAGGAGGTCAGCAAAGGCGGTCGCAGCTTCACCCGCGGCCTCAATCCCGACCGCATCTACACCGCTCCCGACGGCGGGGGCGAGGTGCGGCTGCACGGGCGCTCGCTGCTGTTCCTGCGCAACGTCGGCCACCTGATGACCAATCCGGCCATCCTGTGGGGCGAGGGACGCGAGATCCCCGAGGGCATCATGGACGCGGTCATCACCACCGCCATCGCGCTGCACGACCTGCAGGGGCACGGCGCCCACGGCATCCGCAACTCGCGCACCGGCTCGGTCTACATCGTCAAGCCGAAGATGCACGGGCCGCGCGAAGTGGCTTTCGCCAACACCTTGTTCGCCCGCGTCGAGCAGCTGCTGGGGCTCGCACCCAACACGGTGAAGCTGGGCATCATGGACGAGGAACGCCGCACCAGCGTCAACCTGCAGGCGTGCATCGCCGAAGCCGCCGCACGCGTGGCTTTCATCAACACCGGCTTTCTCGACCGCACCGGCGACGAAATGCATACGGCCATGCTCGCCGGCCCCATGCTGCGCAAGGGCGACATGAAGTCGAGCGCCTGGATCGAGGCCTACGAGCGCAACAACGTGCTGGTCGGCCTCTCGTGCGGCCTGCGCGGTCGGGCGCAGATCGGCAAAGGCATGTGGGCCATGCCGGACAAGATGGCGGCGATGCTCGAGCAGAAGATCGCCCATCCCCGCGCCGGCGCCAACACGGCCTGGGTGCCTTCGCCGACGGCGGCGACGCTGCATGCCCTGCACTACCTCGAAGTCGATGTCTTCGCCGTGCAGCGCGAGATGGAGAAGACCTCCGCCGAAGCCGAGCGCGACACGCTGCTGGCGGGGCTGCTGCAGGTGCCGGTGGTGGCCGAGCCCCGATGGTCGCCCGAGGAGCGCCAGCAGGAGCTGGACAACAACGTGCAGGGCATCCTGGGCTACGTGGTGCGCTGGATCGACCAGGGCGTGGGCTGCTCCAAGGTGCCGGACATCCACAACGTCGGCCTGATGGAGGACCGTGCGACGCTGCGCATCTCCAGCCAGCACATCGCCAACTGGCTGCACCATGGGGTGGTCACGCCCGAGCAGGTGCACGAGAGCTTCCGCCGGATGGCGGCCGTGGTCGATCGGCAGAACGCAGGCGATCCGCTCTACAAACCCATGGCGGAACACTGGGAGACGTCGTACGCCTTCCGCGCCGCGCTCGACCTGGTGTTCAAGGGGCGCGAGCAGCCCTCGGGCTATACCGAGCCGCTGCTGCATGCCTGGCGGCTGCGCTACAAGGCCGGCACCTGAAGCAGACAATCGCGGACATTCCGCTGACGGCTTGTCAGATCTCCCAGGGTAGGCCGGGTGGCGCAACCGCCCGCGTTTCTACACTCGGCCGATGGCTGCGGTGCATCTCCTCTCCTTCGTTCGGTTTCCGGCGCGTGCCTGGCGCACGGCAGCCGCGGCGCCGGCAAGCGCGCCCGCAGCTCGCACCGCCGCGAACCGCGAGCGCTTTGCCAGCAGCCGCTCGGCCAACGACTCCCTGATTTCCGATGCGGCCGACTTCCTGCGGCAGCGGCAGGCACTCGCCGAACAGATCGCCATCGATCTGGTCCAGCGACCCGACCTGCGTTCGGCGCCCGAAGCCGTCCAGGATTTCCTGCTGCAGGTCTGGGCCATGGTGCTGGCCCACGCGCAGCTCTCGTCGTCGTCGGAGAAAACCTGCGCGACGCTCGATGCCACGGTGGACACGCTGCTGTGGAGCATCCGCCGCGACGCCACCCTGCGCCGGCCGGCGCGCCTCGTAGCCGCCATCCCGCAGCTGTTGCAGCAGCTGCGGCAGGGGTTGGCCCTCCTGGGCCGCGCACCCGAACAAGACACCGCCTTCTTCGCGCTGCTGGAGGACCTGCATCGCCCCGCGCTCGAGCTTTGCGCCACCCGGCGGCACGTCGGCGCCGGGCTCGAGGTGGTCGATGCCGGCACCGCCCTCGAGGGCCTGCGCGCCGGCACCTGGGTCGAGCTGTACTGCGATCACCAGTGGTTGCGTGCACGCCTGGACTGGGTGGACAGCAACCACCGCCAGTTCATGTTCTGCAGCGCCCATGGACATCCCCATGCGATGACGCGGCGCACCCTCGAACACATGGTGCGCACGGGCCTGCTGCGCGTCGATACGCCAGCCCCGCCAACGCACGCTGCGCAGTCCTCTTGAGGCGCTTGCACGAGGGCGTGCAGCCATGCACCCCGGCCTTGCATCGAGACGCCTTGCACCGGCGTCCGCTCCGGCCCCCCTCCACCCCTTCGCGATCGACCCGGAGCTCTGGCGTGGTGCCGCGGCGCCCTCGACCGGCAAATCGCAAGACCTGTGCGGTATCTGCTAGCGTGGCGTCATGCCACCCGTAGAACCCGCCCCCTCAGCTCCCGCACCGATTTCGCCGGAGCGCTGCCCGCTCTGCGGCGCGGACAATCTCTGCGCCATGGAGCGGGAGCGCCTCACCGGCGAGGCGCAGCCGCCCTGCTGGTGCACCGGGGTGACGTTCGGCGCCGCGCTGCTGGAGCGCGTGCCGGAGCCGGCCCGCCTGCGGGCCTGCATCTGCCCCACCTGTGCGCGTGGGGCCGACCGCAGCACCGAGGGCAGCACACCGAACGCCTGAACGCGCCCGGGGCGGCCACAATCGTGGCCATGTGCCAGCTGCTCGGAATGAACTGCAACACGCCCACGGACGTGACCTTCAGCTTCTCGGGCTTCGCCCAGCGTGGCGGACGCACCGATCACCACGCCGACGGCTGGGGCATCGCCTTTTTCGAGGGCAAGGGCGTCAGGCACTTCGTCGATCACCAGCCCGCATCGAACTCGCCGGTGGCCACGCTCATCCGCGAGTACCCGATCAAGAGCCGCACGGTGATCGCCCACATCCGCAACGCAACGCAGGGCGTGGTCGCGCTGGAGAACTGCCATCCTTTCGTGCGTGAGCTGTGGGGCAGGTACTGGGTCTTCGCGCACAACGGGGACCTGAAGGATTTCCATCCGCGGCTGCACGGCAACTTCCAGGCGGTGGGCGACACCGACAGCGAGCGCGCCTTCTGCTGGCTGATGCAGGAAATATGGAAGTCCCATGCCGGTGTGCCGAGCGTCGAGGAACTCACCCTGACGCTGCGCGAGCTGACGCCGCGCGTGGCACGCCACGGCACCTTCAACTTCCTGCTGTCCAACGGCAAGGCGCTGTGGGCGCACTGCTCCAGCAACCTCTTCTATCTCGAACGCCGGCACCCCTTCGCCCACGCCCAGCTCGCCGACGAGGACCTCGCGGTCGATTTCGCCCGCCACACGACGCCGCAGGACCGGGTGGCGGTGGTGGTGACGGCGCCGCTCACCACGAACGAGCCCTGGACGCAGTTCCAGCCGGGCGAGCTGCGGGTGTTCGCCGACGGCGTACGCGTCGGCTGAGGGCACCAACCCGCCGGCAGCGCGGCGCTCGCGAGCGGCTCAGCGCGTCGCGAGCGCCGCCTCCAGCGCATCCACGAACATGGCCGGCACGTCGAAGCCTGTCTGTTCGGTGATCTCCTGGAAGCAGGTCGGACTGGTGACGTTGATCTCGGTCAGCCAGTCGCCGATCACGTCGAGACCCACGAGCAGCAGGCCGCGCGCCGCCAGCACCGGCCCGAGCGCCTCGGCGATCTCGCCGTCCCGCGCGGACAGCGGCCGCGCCACGCCCTTGCCGCCCGCAGCGAGGTTGCCGCGCACCTCGCTGCCCTGCGGGATGCGCGCCAGACTGTGCGGAACCGGCTTGCCGCCGATCACCAGCACGCGCTTGTCGCCGTCGCTGATCTCGGGCACGAAGCGCTGCACCATCAGCGTGGTGGTGCCGTTGCCGTTGAGCGTCTCGGTGATCGAGCCGAGGTTGAGACCGTCGGCGCGCACCCGGAAGATGCCCGTGCCGCCCATGCCGTCCAGCGGCTTGAGGATGATGTCGCCGTGCTCGGCGTGGAAACGCCGCACCTCGGCCGGATCGCGCGTGACCAGGGTGGGGCTGACGAAGCGCGGGAACTCCATCACTGCCAGCTTCTCGGGGTGGTCGCGCAGCGCGGCCGGCCGGTTGAACACCCGCGCCCCTTCACGCTCGGCCTGCTCGAGAAGGTGCGTGGCGTAGAAGAACTCGCTGTCGAAAGGCGGGTCCTTGCGCATCAGCACGGCGTCGAAGGTACGTAGCGCGCGCCGCGGCCTGCCCGACTCCGTGAACCAGACCGGCGCGTCGCCGGTGAGCGTGATCTCCCGCACCTGCGCATCGACCTCGCCGCCGGAGCGCCAGTTCAGGTGGCGCGGCTCGCACACTGCGATGCGGTGTCCGCGCCGCTGCGCCTCGCGCATCATGGAGAAGGTGGTGTCCTTCGCAATCTTGAAGGACTCGAGCGGATCGGCGACAAAGAGGATGTTCATCGGCTTCAGAGGGAGATCTTGGAACCCAGCTCCACCACGGAGTTGTTCGGCAGCTTCAGGAAGTCGGCTGCGGCGCTGGCGTTGCGGTGCATCTGGGCGAACAGTTTCTCGCGCCACGGCGCCATGCCGCTGCCGATGGCGGGCACGACCACGTCACGCGACAGGAAATAGCTGGTGGTCATCGGATCGAGCCCGCAACCGCGCTTGCCCATGAGCTCGAGCGCACGGGGCACGTCGGGATCGTTCTTGAAGCCATAGTGCACGATCACCTGCCAGCAGTCGTGTCCCAGCGCCTCCACCTCGAGCCGGCGGCTCATGCCGATCCAGGGCACCTCGTGGCTGCGCACCGTGACGAACAGGTTCTGCTCGTGCAGCACCTTGTTGTGCTTGAGGTTGTGCAGCAGCGCGTTCGGCACCGCACCCTCTTCGGCAGTAAGGAACACGGCCGTGCCCTGCACCCGCGTGGGCGGGCTCACGAAGACCGAGTCGAGAAAGCCGCGCAGGTCGATGGCGTCTGCCTGCAGCGACTTGTTGAGCAGCGCGCGCCCGTTCTTCCAGGTCATCATCAGCACGAAGATGCCGCCGCCGATGGCGAGGGGGAACCAGCCGCCGTCCAGCAGCTTGAGCATGTTGGAGGCGAAAAAGGCGGCATCGATGGCGAAGAACAGGCCGGTGGAGGCGAGGCACAGCCACAAGGGCAGGTTCCAGCCGTAGCGGATCACGAAGAAGGTGAGCGTAGTCGTGATCAGCATGTCCAGCGTGACGGCAATGCCATAGGCCGCCGCCAGGTTGCTCGACGAGCGGAACAGCACCACCGCCAGCACGATGGCCACGAAGAGGCCCCAGTTCACGAAGGGAAGGTAGATCTGGCCGGCCTCGCGCACGCTGGTGTGCTGCACGTTCAGGCGCGGCAGATAGCCCAGCTGGATGACCTGCTTGGTGACGCTGAAAGCGCCGGTGATCAGGGCCTGCGAGGCGATCACCGTCGCGGCGGTGGCCAGCCCCACCAGCGGCAGCAGCGCCCATTCGGGCGCCATGAGGTAGAACGGGTTCTTCACCGCCTCCGGTCGCTCCAGCAGCAGGGCGCCCTGGCCGAAGTAGTTGAGCGTCAGCGCCGGCATGACCACCGAAAACCAGGCGAGCCGGATCGGTTTCTTGCCGAAATGGCCGAGGTCTGCATAGAGCGCCTCGGCGCCGGTGACGACCAGCACCACGGCGCCCAGGATGATGAAGGTGGTGCCCGGGTTCGCGAGCACGAAACCCAGCGCATGGTGCGGGCCGAGTGCCTGCAGGATTTCGGGGTGTCGCAGGATGTTGGCGACGCCGAGCACGGCCAGCACGCCGAACCACAGCAGGGTGATCGGGCCGAAAAAGCGCCCGATGCCGGCAGTTCCGCGCTTCTGGACTGCGAACAGGCACAGCAGGATCAGCAGCGTCAGCGGGATCACGAAGCCCGAAAAGCGCGGAGACACCACCTCCAGGCCCTCCACCGCCGAAAGCACCGAGATCGCCGGCGTGATGACGCCGTCCCCATAGAAGAGACAGGTGCCGAAGATGCCGATCGCCAGCAGCACGCCGCGCAGCTGCGGCCGGTCTTTCACGGCCTGCGAGGCCAGCGCCAGCATCGCGACCAGGCCGCCCTCGCCGTGGTTGTCGGCGCGCAGCACCAGCACCACGTACTTGAGCGAGACGATGAGGGTGAGCGTCCAGAACAGGATCGACAGGATCCCGTATACGTTGCCGGTCGTGAAGGGAACGTGTCCGGAGTTGAACACTTCCTTGAGGGCATACAGCACACTGGTGCCGATGTCGCCATATACGACGCCGATGGCGCCGAGAGTCAGGGCCGCGAGCGAGGACTTGTTGCGTTGCACGAAGGAAGCCCATGCGCCGATCGGGCGGGTGGGGCGGAATACGGAGGCGCTATTGTGCGCCTGCAACAAAAGCCGAGACGCCAGGAATGTTGCAACGCAGCAACCGCAGCGCGCTCCGACGGGATCGTCGCCTCAGTCGTAGATTTCCGCCTCCGGGTCGGTCGCTTCCAGCTCGTAGCTGGCCGCCAGCATGGCCAGGCGGCCGATCACCCCGTACATGTAGAAGCGGTTAGGTGCGCTGGCGCCCGGCTTCTGGCCCGGCTGCGGCAGGCGCGTGCTCTCGGCGAACGCGAGCGGCACATAGCTCGCGCCCGGCGCGTTCAGGTTCTCATCGACACCGCGCTCGGCGTGTACCCGATAGAAGCCGCCCACAACGTACCGATCCATCATGTAGACCACCGGCTCGGCAACGGCTTCGTGCATGCGCTCGTTGGTGAGCACGCCTTCCTGGATGATCACCTCGCGCATCCCGGTCGCGGCCGCCGGCGCCGACGCGTCCTTGCCGCGGCCCCTGCGCGCAGGCACCGGCTGGTCGAGGTCCTTGACGTCCCGCACGGTCATGATGCCCGCGCCTTCGGCGGCGTTGTCTGCCTTGACGATGACGAAGGGCTTCTCGTTGATGCCGTATTCCTTGTACTTCTTGCGGATCCGCCCGAGCAGCGCATCGACGTTGGTGCGCAGGCACTCCAGCCCCTCGTCGCTGGTGTGGTCCAGCTCGCCGCAGCGGTTGAACATCGGATTGATGAGCCAGGGATCGATCCCCAGCATCTTGCCGAAACGCTTGGCGACTTCGTCGTAGCTCTGGAAGTGCCGGCTTTTGCGACGTACCGTCCAGCCGGCATGCAAGGGCGGCAGCAGGTACTGCTCGTGCAGGTCTTCGAGGATGCCGGGCGCCCCCGCGGACAGATCGTTGTTGAGCAGGATCGTGCAGGGATCGAAGTCCTTCAGCCCCAAGCGGTACTTGCTGCGCACGACCGGCTCCAGGCACAGCGTCTCGCCGCCCGGAATGTCGATGCGCGTCGGCTCCTTGATGTCCGGATCGACCGAGCCCACGCGCACGTTCAGCCCCGCCATGTGGAAGATGCGCTGCAGCTGGGCGATGTTGCTCAGGTAGAAGGTGTTGCGGGTGTGGTTCTCGGGGATGACCAGCAGGTTCTTGGCTTCCGGGCAGATCTTCTCGATGGCCGCCATGGCAGCCTGCACCGCCAGCGGCAGCATGTCCTGGGTGAGGTGGTTCCAGCCGCGCGGGAACAGGCTGGTGTCGACCGGGGCCAGCTTGAAGCCCGCGTTGCGCACATCGACCGAGCTGTAGAAGGGTGGCGTGTGCTCCATCCACTCCAGCCGGAACCACCGCTCGATGGCCGGCATCGACTCGAGGATGCGCTGCTCGAGCTCGTTGATGGGGCCGCTCAGGGCCGTGATGAGGTGGGGAACCATGCCGCTCGTTGCCTTCCTGCGCTGACGGACGACGATTGTAGGAGCGCCCTCCGCTCAGGAGGGCTGGGCCAGGGGCAGGTTGAGCAGCAGGTTCTGCGGCTTCAGGCGCAGCCGCTTGCCCTCGTCCATGCCCATGGCGAGGTACACCGGCTGGCCGGCAATTTCCGCGCGCATGACCGAGGGTTCGTCGAAGCGCAGGCTGAACAGGCAGAGCATGCGCTCCATGCCGCCGGGCTCCACCTCCTGGCCCTGGTAGGCGGCGTTGAGCACCGCGCTGGCCTGGGCGTCCAGGCCGACATGCCAGACCCAGGCGGCCTCGTCGATCTCGCGCTCGACCTGGATGCGCACGCCGACACCGACCATGTGGGCGATCCAGCGCTCGAGCACCCGGCACAAGGCCTCCAGCCCGGGCTGGCCGTGGTGCAGCGCGAGCACCATGTCGTGCGCTTCGCTGCGCGGCCAGTACGCCTCGGCGTTGTCGGCGTGCAGCACGTCCATTTCGGTCGAGCGCAGGCTGGCGCCACCCTGGCGCAGCAGCTCGCCGAGCGTGCCGAAGGAAGTCGCCACCGCGAGCCTCTCCACGGCCTCGTCATCCGCGGCCATCACCTGGCCGTCCTCCTGCACGGCGATCTTCTGGGTGCGAAACAGCATCTCGGCCGCCCGCACCTGCAGGGCCGGCGCGGCATCTCCCAGCGCCTCGCGCAGCAGCACCTGCGTGAGCTGGTGCACCAGCAGAGGCGGCACATCGACCGCGCCACGGAAGATCTGAAGGTAGCTCGCCTCCAGGGTGGGGCGCTGCAGCAGGCGCTCGCGAAAGCGCAGCCAGACGGCGTAGTTCTCGCGAGCGTCGGCATCGGCCAGCTTCGCGAGTTCCGGTTCGGTGACCGCGCGGCGCGGCTGCTCGCACAGCGACGCGTGCAGAGCGAGCTCGGCTGCGCAGGACTCGGCTACCGGCGCCAGTTCGGGACGCCCTAGCAGGTGGCGCAGGAAATCGTCGGTGACCAGCAGATGCCCCTGGTCATTGCGGTCGAGCAGGCGCCAGCCGCAGGAAGGCCAGTAGTCGCGCATCAGCCGCGGACCTCGCCGTCCCCCAGCACGATCCACTTGAGCGATGTGAGCCCCTCGATACCCACCGGGCCGCGCGCATGGAATTTGTCGGTGCTGATGCCGATCTCGGCGCCCAGGCCGTACTCGAATCCGTCGGCGAAGCGCGTGCTGGCGTTGACCATCACGCTGGCGGAATCGACCTCGCGCAGGAAACGTTGCGCATGCACGTGGTCGCGCGTGAGGATGGCGTCGGTGTGATGGCTGCCGTAGTGGTTGACGTGCTCGATGGCTTCATCCAGCCCGGACACCACCTTGATGCTGATGATGGGCGCGAGGTACTCCTCGAACCAGTCCTGTTCGGTGGCATCGACCACCCGCGCACCGGCCACCGTGCGCAGCAGCGCGCCGGCTTCGGCGTCGCAGCGCATCTCGACGCCCTTGGCCGCGAAGACGGCGCCCAGGCGCGGCAGGAACTGCGCCGCGACACCGCGCGCCACCAGCAGGCCCTCGCTCGCATTGCAGGGGCTGTATTTCTGGGTCTTGGCGTTGTCGGTGACGCGCAGCGCCATGTCGAGGTCGCAGGGGTCATCGACATAGGTGTGGCAGTTGCCGTCCAGGTGCTTGATCACGGGCACCTTGGCGTCGCGGCTGATGCGCTCGATCAGGCCCTTGCCACCGCGCGGGATGATCACGTCCACGAATTGCGGCATGGCGATCAGGTGGCCCACGGCCTCGCGGTCGGTGGTCTGCACCAGCTGCACGGCGTCGGCGGGCAGGCCGGCATGCTCGAGCGCCTGGGCTACCAGGCGGGCCAGGGCCTTGTTCGATTCGATGGCTTCGGAGCCCCCACGCAGGATGCAGGCGTTGCCGCTCTTGATGGACAGGCTGGCGGCCTCGATGGTGACGTTGGGGCGGCTCTCGAACACCATGCCGAACACGCCGATCGGCACGCGCATCTGCCCGACGCGGATGCCGCTGGGCTGCTGCTTCATGCCGACGATCTCGCCGATGATGTCCGGCATGGCGGCGAGTTGCTCGCAGCCTTGCGCCACGGTGTCGAGGACCTGCGGCGTAAGCCGTAGCCGATCGATCATCGGCGCGGACAGCCCCGCGGCCGTGGCACGCTCGAGGTCCCGGGCGTTGTCGAGGGCGAGCGCGCTGCCGCTCTCGCGCAGCAGCACTGCCAGCCGCCTCAAGGCCTGGTTGCGCCGCGCCGCGGGCGAGCGCGCCATCCGGGCGGCGGCCTGGCGCGCCTGGGCGCCCAGCGCCTGCATGGTCTCGGCAAGGTTGACGGCGTTCATGGCGCGATTCTGGCACGCGGCGCAGGGGCCGACGGCACGGCGCAGGCCAGGCACAGCTGCATCGCGAGCCGGTGCAGCGCCTGCCACCCGTCGCCCGGCCAGCCCGGCGCCTTCAGGCCCTTGACGATGCCATCGACCGTGTGCGCCGCCTGCAGCAGTCCGTCGAGTGCGAGGGGCGACAGGCGCGGCAACACCCGCTCGAACAGCCGCTCCTTGAGCCCCCAGACACGCTGCTCGCGCAGGGCCAGCGGCAAGGGACGTCCTTCGGCCATCGCGTCCTTCACCCGCTTGAGCGCGCGGATGTCCTCGGACAGGGTGAAATGCACCAGCACGGCCGCTTCGCCTTCGGCCTGCAGGCCGTCCAGCATGCGCTGCACGCGCTGCGCCTGGCCACCCAGCACCGCCTCCGACAACTTGAACACGTCGTAGCGCGCCACGTTCAGCACCGCAGCCTCGACCTGCTCGAAGCTCAGCTCGCCCGCGGGGTGCAGCAGCGCGAGCTTCTGGATCTCCTGGTGGGCGGCCAGCAGGTTGCCCTCGACCCGGTCGGCGAAGAACTGCAGGGTGCGTTGTCCGCCCTCCCCCGACGGCACCCGCTGCCCCTGCCGCGCGAGCCGCTGCGCGATCCACTGCGGCAGTGCCGCGCGCTCGACCGGATCGACCTGGATGGTCACGCCGTAGCTGTCGAGTGCGCCGAACCACGCACCGGAGCGGGTGGCACGGTCCAGGCGCGGCAGCAGCACGAGCGTGAGCGTGCTGTCGCTGCCCTGGGCCTGCGCCGCGAGCTCCTGCAAGGCCGCGCCGCCCTCCTTGCCGGGCTTGCCGGACGGGATGCGCACTTCCACGATCTGGCGCTCGGCGAACAGGCTCAGCGAGCCTGCAGCGGCGAGAACCGCACTCCAGTCGAAATGGGCGCCGGCGACGGTGTGCACGCTGCGCTCGGCGTAGCCCTGGCGGCGCGCCGCGGCGCGGATCGTGTCGGCCGCCTCCTGCACCAGCAGCGGCTCGTCGCCGTGCAGGGTGTAGAGCGGCCGCAGTGTCTTGTTCAGGTGCGCCTCGAGCTGCGCCAACGCGAGCTGCATCAGGCCGCCTTCACGGCCGCGACGCGGCGAATCAGTTGCTGCACCAGGTCGGACTGCATGTCGCGGTACAAGAGGTTGTCCTCGGCTTCCTTGGCGAGCACGGCGGACTCGTTGAAGCTCACGTCGCGCTGCTGCTCCAGCGTCGTGGGGGCGATCAGCTGGCGCCCCGCAGGTGTGCGCAGGCTGAAGGTGACCGCGCTGCGCAGCTGGAATTCGCGCACCTGCCCGCTGGCGGTGAGGCCCACCACCACCTTCTGGCGCTGCTCGGCGCCGAGCTCGAGCACCACGTCGGCCGACGCGGGCGGCTGCTCGGGCGCCAGCAGGCGGACGGTGTCGATGGACGCAAAGTTGCGCCGCAGCTCATTGGCCAGCGGCGAACCGGTCGGCGCCGCGATGTAGATCGAGGCAAAGGCGAAATCCGGCGCCTTGCGCAGCTGGAACCCACAGCCGGCGACCAGCCCGAGCGGCACGAGCGCGGCAGCCCGCAGCACCTTGCGGCGATCGGCCATCAGAGCACCACGTTCACCAGACGCCCGGGCACCACGATCACCTTCTTCGGCACCGCATCACCGGCGAACTTGAGGAAGGCCTCGCTGCGCAGGGCAGCAAGCTCGACCTCTTCGCGGGACGCGCCGGCGGCGACGCTGATGGCCCCGCGCAGCTTGCCGTTGACCTGCAGCACCAGTTCCATCTCGTCCTGCACCAGCGCGGCCTCGTCGATGCGCGGCCACGGCGCATCGATCAGGTCGCCGCGGCCGGCCGCGAAGCCGAGCTGCTGCCAGAGCGCGTGGGCGATGTGCGGCGTGACCGGATAGAGCACCCGCAGCAGGATGCCGAAACCCTCGGCCAGCGCCGAAGCGGCGCCCGGCTCGTCGGCGCTCTTGAAGTCTTCCAGCGCGTTGAGCATCTTCATCGCGCCGGACACCACGGTGTTGTATTGCATGCGAACGTAGTCGTAATCGACCTGCCGCAGCACCGTGTGGATCTCGTGGCGCAGCGCCTTGACCTGCTTGCCGTAGCTCGACTGCGGTGCGGCAATCACGGCGGCGCCGGGGCCCAGGCGCTGGCCGAACTGCCAGACGCGGCGCAGGAAGCGATAGCTGCCCTCCAGCGCGGCGTCGTTCCATTCGAGCGTCGCTTCGGGCGGCGCGGTGAACATCGTGTAGAGGCGCGCGGTGTCGGCGCCGTATTTCTCGATCAGCTCCTGGGGATCGACGCCGTTGTTCTTGGACTTGGACATGGTGGTCCAGCCCTCATAGTCCACCGGCTTCCCGTCGATCCTGGCGGTCGCAGAAACCACCTTGTTGTGCTCGTCGCGCACGATGTCCAGCTCGTGCGCCCAGAAGTACTGCTTGCCGGTCGCGGTGCGCGAGAAGGCCTCGTTGAGCACCATGCCCTGCGTGAGCAGGCGGGTGAACGGCTCGTCGATCGAGACCAGTCCGAGGTCGCGCATCACCTTGGTCCAGAAGCGTGCATACAGCAGGTGCAGGATGGCGTGCTCGATGCCGCCGATGTACTGGTCCATCGGCATCCAGTAGCGGGTGCCCTCGCCCACCATGGCCTGGTCGTTGCGCGGGTCGCAGTAGCGCATGAAATACCAGGAGCTGTCCACGAACGTGTCCATGGTGTCGGTCTCGCGCCGTGCGTCCCGGCCGCAGACCGGGCAGGTGCAGCGCAGGAAGTCCTCGCGCCGGTTCAAGGGGTTGCCGCTGCCGTCGGGCACGCAGTCCTGCGGCAGCACCACCGGAAGGTCCTGCTCGGGCACGGGCACCGCGCCGTGTTCCTCGCAGTGGATGATGGGGATGGGGGTGCCCCAGTAGCGCTGGCGGCTGATGCCCCAGTCGCGCAGGCGCCAGGTGGTCTTCGTCTCGCCCAGCCCCTTGCGCTCGAGCGCATGCGCCACCGCAGCGACCGCCTCGCGGTATCCGAAGCCGCTGAAGTCGAACGAGTTGCAGGTGACGCCGCGCTCCTTGTCGGCGTACCAGTCGTGCCACTGCTGGTAGTCGTACGCCTCGCCATCCACCTGCACCACCTGCACGATCGGAATGCCGTACTTGCGCGCGAAGGCGAAGTCGCGCTCGTCGTGTCCGGGCACGCCCATCACGGCGCCGTCACCATAGCCCATGAGCACGTAGTTTCCGACCCAGACGTCGACCGGCTCCTGCGTGATCGGGTGGATCACCTGCAGGCCGGTGGGCATGCCTTCCTTGTCTCTGAGGGCGAGTTCGGCTTCGGTGGTGCCGCCGCGCTTGCATTCGTCGATGAAGGCGGCCAGCCGCTCGTTGCCGCGCGCGGCGTGGGTCGCGAGCGGATGCTCGGGAGCTACCGCGCAGAAGGTGACACCCATGATGGTGTCGGCTCGCGTGGTGAAGACGTACATGCGGCCGCCGCCGATCAGCGCGCCGTCGTCGCCGCGGATGTCGTGCGTGAAGGCAAAGCGCACGCCCTCGCTGCGGCCGATCCAGTTCTCCTGCATCAGCTTGACCCGCTCCGGCCAGCCCGGGAGCTTCTCCTGCACGTGCTGCAGCAGCTCCTGGGCGTAGTCGGTGATCTTGAGGTAGTAGCCCGGGATCTCGCGCTTTTCGACCACGGCGCCGGTGCGCCAGCCCTTGCCGTCGATCACCTGTTCGTTGGCCAGCACGGTCTGATCGACCGGGTCCCAGTTGACGACCTGGGTCTTGCGGTAGGCGATGCCCTTTTCGAGCATCTTGAGGAACAGCCACTGGTTCCACTTGTAGTAGCTGGGGTCGCAGGTGGCGACCTCGCGCGACCAGTCGATGGCCAGGCCCATCGACTGCATCTGCTTCTTCATGTAAGCGATGTTGTCGTAGGTCCACTTCGCCGGCGGCACGCCGTTCTTCAGTGCGGCGTTTTCGGCCGGAAGGCCGAAAGCATCCCACCCCATCGGCATCAGCACGTTGTAGCCGTTCATGCGCAGGTAGCGCGTGAGCATGTCGTTGATGGTGTAGTTGCGCACGTGCCCCATGTGCAGCTTGCCGCTCGGGTAGGGCAGCATGGAGCACGCGTAGAACTTCTTGCGCGTCGCATCCTCGACGACCCGGTAGGCATCGCGGGCGGTCCAGTGCGCCTGGGCGGCCTGCTCGACCTCGAGGTGGTTGTACTTGTCTTGCATGGTGCGCAAATTGTAGGGGTGCCCCCGCTTGCGCCCCGGCCCGCAGCCCGCGTGTGCTAGCGCGCTGGCGCCTCGGCAACGAAGCCGATGCGGTTGAGCCCCGCCTGCTGGGCAGCGCCCATGATCTCCACCACCCGGCCATAGGGGACGCTGCGGTCTGCCCGCAGCTGCACTTCGGTGTCGGGGCGCGCTGCGGCCGCCTCGGACAGGCGCGTGGCGAGCTGCGGGAGGTCCACCGGCTGGCCGTCGATAAAGAGCCCGCCCTGCGCGTCGAGCGCGACGGCCACCGAGGCTGCCGCTTCGGCGGGCCGGGCGGCTTCGCTCGAGGGGAGGTCCAGGCGGATCGAGCTGGCCAGCAGAGGCGCCGTAAGAATGAAGATCACCACCAGCACCAGCATCACATCGACCAGCGGCGTGACGTTGATGTCGCTGAAGGGCTTGGCTCCCTGCGCGCGCTCGAGCCTGCCGAAGCTCACGCGGGGCCGCCCACGCCGGCCAGCCCGGGACTGCGGACACCGTCCTGCGCTCCCTGCGCCGGGGTTGCCGGAGCCGCGGACGCGGCGAGCAGCTCGCGCAGGTCGAAAGCGAAGCCTTCGAGCTCGGCTTCGATGCGGGCGATGACGCGGCCGAAGATGTTGTAGCCGAGCACCGCGGGAATAGCCACCGCCAGGCCGGCGGCGGTCATGACCAGGGCCTCGCCCACGGGGCCCGCCACCTGGTCGATGGTGATCTGTCCGGCCGCGGCAATGCCGGTCAGCGCGAGATAGATTCCCCAGACGGTGCCGAGCAGGCCGACGAAGGGCGCCGTGGCGCCCACGGTGGCCAGCGCCACCTGGCCGAACTGCAGCTTGTGCAGCGCCCGGTGCAGCGCGTCGCGCAGCAGCCGGGTGAGCTGCTGGGTACGGTCCCCGGCGGCCGCCAGCACGCCCGCCGGCGGCGCCTGCGTAGCATCGACCAGCGCCGTCACCAGCGCTTCGCGGTCAAACGCCGGAAGCCGCCTGCGGGCCTCGTCGAGCGAGGGCGCCTGCCAGAACGCGGCGGTACCGCGCGCCACGTCGCGCGAGGCGCGCTGCAGCAGCCACGACTTCCAGAGGATCACGACCCAGCTGCACACCGACATCAGCAGCAGCAGCACGGCCAGCGACTGCGTCACCGCGTCACCCTGGCGCAGGAGCTGCCACACCACCACTAGCGCAGCCCCAGCACGTCGAACATGTCGAACAGGCCCCGTTCGCGGGAGGCGAGGAAACGCACCGCGCGCAGGCTGCCCTGGGCATACGTGGCGCGGCTGGCCGAGCGGTGGGTGATCTCGATGCGCTCGCCGGTGCCGGCGAACAGCACCGTGTGGTCGCCGACGATGTCGCCGCCGCGAATGGTGGAAAAACCGATCGAAGAGGGATCACGTTCGCCGGTCACGCCTTCGCGGGCGTACACGGCGCAGCTGCGCAGGTCGCGCCCGAGCGCCTCGGCGATGACTTCGCCCATCTTGAGCGCCGTGCCCGAAGGCGCATCGACCTTGTGCCGGTGGTGCGCCTCGATGATCTCGATGTCGTAGCCGGTGGAGAGCGCCCGCGCTGCCATCTCGAGCAGGCGCAGGGTAACGTTGACGCCGACGCTCATGTTCGGCGCCATCACGATGGCGATGTCCTGTGCGATCTCGGCGATGCGCGCCTTCTGCGCATCGCTGAAGCCGGTGGTGCCGACCACCGCTTTCACGCCGAGTTCCCGGCATACCTCGAGGTGCGCCAGCGTGCCTTCGGGCCGGGTGAAGTCGATCAGCACGGCGGCGTCGGCCAGGCCGACGCGAAGCTCGGCGGTGACGGGCACGCCGCTGGCGTGCCCGAGAAATGCCGAGGCATCGTTGCCGATGGTGGGGCTGCTGGGAAGGTCGAGCGCGCCGGCCAGCACGCAGTCGTCGGACGCGCGCAGCGCCTCGATCAGCATGTGGCCCATGCGGCCCGAGGCGCCGGCGACGGCGATGCGGTGGCGCGCGGCGGAAGGAGCGGAGACAACGGACATGCGGTCAGCGCTGGACGGGCTCGAGCGGCGGATAGTCGGCGCGCACCGGCGGCTGCTCGGGGACTGCGGGGACCGGCGCATCCGCGCGCGGCGCCGGCGACCCGAAACGCCGCAGCTGTTCTTCGGTGGCTTCCAGCACGGGGATGCGTGCGCCGCGGCGGCGGGTGTCGATCTGCTCGAGGAACTGCGCTTCGGTGGGCAACTGGTCGCCCTCCATGCGCTCGAGCACGTTGTCCTTGAAAAATAGGGTGAGCCGGTACGACTGGGGCTCGGCACCCGTGCGCCGCAGCGTGAACACGTAGTCCCAGCGGTTTTCGTGGAACACGCTCGCAACCAAGGGGGTGCCCAGGAGCTCGCGCACCTGCTGGCGGCTCACGCCGGGACGCAGCGCCTCGACCTGCTCGCGCGAGACGAAATTGCCTTGCACGACCGGCGCACGGTAGGGCGTCACGGCCGACGCGATCCGGGCACTGGCACTGTCGAAGCTGCCGCACCCGGCGGCAGCGGCGCAGGCCGCGAGTCCCACGGCGAGCCGGCCGAGGCGTAGGGAGAGGGCGGGCATCGATCGAGCGGTGGCGTATATGATGGAAAGATTGTAGCGGCCGGTCTTCTCCGGCCCAGGCGCGCGCAACATGGCGAACATCGACGAACTCAAGAGCACGGGGCTCAAGGCCACGCTGCCCCGGCTGAAGATCCTGGACGTGTTCCAGAAGGGTTCGCAGCGCCACATGACGGCCGAAGACGTGTTCCGGGTGCTGCTCGACGAGCGGTCCGACATCGGCCTGGCGACGGTCTACCGCGTTCTCACGCAGTTCGAACAGGCGGGCATCCTCTCGCGCAGCCACTTCGAAAGCGGCAAGGCCGTGTACGAGCTGAACGAAGGCCAGCACCACGACCACATGGTCTGCCTGGACTGCGGCCGGGTCGAGGAGTTCTACGACTCCGAGATCGAGCAGCGCCAGCACGCCGTGGCAGCGGCCAAGGGATTCAAGATCGCCGACCACGCGCTGAGCCTGTACGCGCATTGCCTCAAGGACGACTGCCCGCATCGCCCGCGCCGGCCGTGAGGGTGCGCGGCGCCGGCCCACCGGCGCCCGGAAGCCGTTAGCCTTCGCGCTCCATTGCGCGGCGGTGGCGCTCGACGAATTCCTGGTAGGTATCGACGCCCCGCAATTGCAAGATGGTGTTGCGCACCGCCGCTTCCACGAGCACGGCGATGTTGCGGCCGGCGACCACCTGGATCACCGCCTTGCGGATCGGCACACCGAGCACGTCCTGCGTGAGCGGCTCGTACGGCAGGCGCTCGTACTCGCGCTCGAGGGTTTCACGCCGCACCAGGTGCACGATCAGCTTGAGCCGCATCTTGCGGCGCACCGCGGTCTCTCCGAAGATCGCGCGGATGTCCAGCAGACCGATGCCGCGCACCTCGAGCAGGTTCTGCAGCAGCTCGGGACAGCGCCCCTCGATCGTGGTCTGGTTGATGCGATAGAGATCGACCGCGTCGTCCGCCACGAGCCCGTTGCCGCGCGAGATCAGTTCCAGACCGAGTTCGCTCTTGCCGAGGCCCGACTCGCCGGTGATGAGAACGCCCAGGCCCAGGATGTCCATGAACACGCCGTGCATCGAAGTGCGCTCGGCGAAGTGCTTGGACAGGTAGGCACGCAGCACATCGATCACGAAAGCCGAGGAGTCGGCCGTGGCGAACATCGGAATCTGGGCGCGCTCGCACATGGCGATGAGGGCGTCCGGAGCGACCTGCCCGTCGGCCAGCACCAGCACCGGCGGCTCGAGCGTCACGATGCGCGCGATGCGGCGTGCACAGTCTTCCTGGGTGGCGTTGGTGAGATAGGCGATCTCGCGCTCACCGAGGATCTGGACGCGATAGGGATGGATGTAGTTGAGATAGCCGACCAGGTCGGCACCGGAGCGGGCGGCGCGCACGGCGACTTCGTCGAAGCGCCGTTCGGAAGCGCCGAGCCCTGCCACCCACTCCCACTTCAGCTGCCCGCGGTGGTCCTCGAAGAGGACATCGGCGCTGACGACCGTCGGCTTCACGGGGGCGGGTTCAGGCGGACTGGGCCGACTGCCAGTTGGCGATCAGCGCGTGGAGTTCCTCGGCGCTGTGGCTGGACTTGATGCGCTCGCGCAGAGGCGCATCGCTGAGCAGCTCGGCAATTTCGGAGAGGATCTCGAGATGCTTCTGCGTGGCCGCTTCGGGAACCAGCAGGAAGATCAGCAGGCCCACCGGCTGTTCGTCGGGCGCGTCGAAGCCGATCGGCTGGGCCAGCTGGAACAGCGCCGCCATCGGGGCCTTGAGGCCCTTGATGCGGCCGTGGGGAATGGCAACGCCGTGGCCCAGCCCCGTAGACCCCAGCCGTTCGCGCGCGAACAGGCTGTCGGTGATGAGCGCGCGCGAAAGGCCGTGCAGGTTCTCGAACAGCAGCCCGGCTTCCTCGAAGGCCCTCTTCTTGCTGGTGGCATCGACGCTCACGAGCACTTGAGCGACGGGCAGGATGGACGCGAGGCGGTTCATTGGGGAGTGGATTATGCACCCGCCCCGGTCCGGCACGCGGGGCGCGCGAGCCCCTGTTCCTGCACGGCAACGGCGCGGCGCTCTCGGGCGCCGCGGCCGGGCTCAGACCGCAACCAGGCGCTTGGGCGATGCGTGGTGGTGGTCCTGGACCCGCGACTTGTGGCGCACGACAAGGCGGTCGAGCTTGTCGGCGAGCTGGTCCAGCGCAGCGTACAGATCTTCGTGCGCGCTCTCGGCGAAGAGATCGCCCCCCTTGACGTGGATGAGGCACTCGGCCCGTTGGCGCCGGTCCTTCTCCGTTTCGTTCTCGATGATCAGGCGAACCCTGATGTCCTCGATCTGGTCGAAATGACGAGTGATGCGTTCCAGCTTGGCATTCACGTAATTGCGAAGCGCCTGCGTGACTTCCAGGTGGTGGCCGCTGATCGTCAAATTCATGGGGAGATCTCCTGTGGTGATGGCACGGTGGTGCAAAGGCAGGTGCGCACCGGCGCAGCCGGGGCACCCGAGGATCACAAGGGCTGGGATCACTATGCGCAAACCGGGACGGAAGATCAAATGCATTGCGCCAACCTTGCCGGGATTGGCGCGCCAACGTGATCTGACGCACGCGGGCGGCACTGGCGGGCATGAAAAACCCCGGCAGTGCCGGGGTCTAAGGGGGAGGAAAGAAATCGACCGACGTGGGTCGGGCACGGGGCCGCAGCGGCTCAGCGCCAGCCGTCGCCCTGCCGGCGCACCCGTTCCCAGCCCGTGGATCGGGCCAGTGCGGCGCTCCAGCCGCCTGCCGCGCGGGGGTGCAGCACGGCACCGGGGCGATCGAGGTTGGCATGCTCGATCCGATCGACCTGCGGCTTGTCGCGCGGAACGTCGATGGGGCGGGGCGTGGGTTTGAGGGTTTCGAGAGACATCATGGAACTCCGGGGGCACCAGCTTCGGTCAGCTGCCGCTTTCGTTGCGAGGGTTCTTGCCGGTATCGACCCCCCGCGGCCGCTCGACATGGCGGCTCAGGAAGGGCCAGGCGTGGCCGGCGCGCCCGCGCTGGAGGCCGGCGGCCGTGGTCTTCACGGACTGGCTTTCGACGCGCCAGGCGGCGCGGCTGGCGTTCGGATCGTTCGCTCGCTCGATCATGGGGACGACCTCCTGGTGACTACCGGGCCACTGTAGGGAGGGCGGCTCAGCTGATCTGTCGGACGGGTCGGCCCAGGTGTGTAGGAACCCTCCTGCTACCGAAGTTGCGGTCTGCCGGCCTGCGCATGCGGCGCCACTGGGGCAGCATGCGCCATGCCATCGAAAGTACGCGGCAACCGCCGGCACACCGACCAGGCGCCACACAGCCCTCGCGTGCTGCTGCTGGTCGATTTCATCAACCCGCTCGACTTTCCCGGCGCCGACCAGCTGGCGCCGGCGGCCCTGGCCGCGGCAAAGGCCACGGCCCGGCTGAAGCAGCGGCTGGCGGCCGAGGGCGTGGCCACCATCTATGCCAACGACAACTACGGGTTCTGGCGATCGGACTTCCGGCGGCTGATCGAGATCTGCGGCAGTCGCCCGGGCGCCTGCGGCGAGCTCACCCGGGCGCTGGCGCCCTCGCCAGACGACATCACCATCCTCAAGCCCCGCCACTCTGCCTTCTACGGCTCGCCCCTGGAGCTTCTGCTGGCCGAGATGGGCGCGCACGAGTTGGTGATCTGCGGGCTGGCCACCGACATGTGCGTGCAGATGACGGCGGCCGATGCCTTCCTGCGCGAGTTCCGCTGCTGGGTGCCGTCCGACTGCACCGCGGCCGAAAGCGAGGAGGCCAAGGAGACGAGCCTGCGCTACCTGTCCTCGGTGCTCAAGTGCGAGGTTCACCCCTCCTTCGAGGCCCCGGCCGGCACCTCCACCTCGGACTGAACGGCTGGGCTGCGGCCCTGTTCTGCTCTACCATGGCCGCGCGGCCATGACCCTGGACACGACCATCAACTCCGCCCTGGTGCGGCCCCTGCATCAGACGCGGGCCCTGGTCCTCATGGGCGGTGGCGCGCGCACCGCCTATCAGGTCGGGGTGCTGCGCGCGCTGGCCGCACTGCTGCGCCTGCAGCCGGGTGCATCGATGCGGTTTCCCTTCCAGGTGCTCGTGGGCACCTCGGCCGGGGCGATCAATGCGGCCTTTCTGGCGAGCGCCGCCACCCACGGGCTGGACGCACTGGACCGGTTGGCCGGCTTCTGGAGCCGCCTGGATAGCCGCCACGTCTACCGGCTCGAGCTCGCGCGCTGGGCCCGCTGGTCGCGGATCACCGCGGCAATGCAGCTGTGGGCCACGGCACGACGCCAGGGAGCGGTGCTGGACAGCATGCCGCTGATCGACACCTTGCACCGGCGCATCTCGCTCGCCGGCATCGACGAGGCGCTCCTCAGCGGCGCCGTGCAGGCGCTGGCCGTCACCGCGTCGAGCTATTCGACCGGCGTGCACTGGACTTTCTGCCACACCGCCCGCGACCTCGCGCACCCGGGCTGGAGCCGGCCCGGACGGCGGGCCGCGTTCCAGCACATCGGCATCGAACACCTACTGGCCTCCAGCGCCATTCCCTTTCTCTTCCCGGCAATGCCGCTGTGGGTCGACGAGCGCCGCGAATACTTCGGTGACGGCGCCATGCGCCAGATTTCGCCGCTTTCGCCCGCGATGCACCTGGGCGCGCACCAGATCCTGGTGATCGGCGTCGGCCAGCCCCAGCGCACCGTCGTCGGTGGCCCCAACGCGCGCGAGCCCGGCTTCGGCGACATCGCCGGCCATGCGCTGGCGAGCGTGTTTCACGACACGCTGCAGGCCGACGTCGAGCAGGCCCAGCGCGTCACACGGACGCTGCAGCAGCTGCCGCGGGAGGTGGCGGCCGTGCTGCCGTACCGTCCGCTGGAGGTGCTGGCGCTGCAGCCGTCGCAGTCGCTGGACGCGCTCGCGCTCAAGCAGCTGCCGCACCTGGGCGCGCCGCTGCGGCGGGCGCTCGCCGGACTGGGCGCCCTGGCCAACGGCGCGCCCCTGGCGAGCTATCTGCTGTTCGAGCCCGAATTCGTGCAGACGCTCGTGGCCCTCGGCGAGCGTGACGCCTATGCGCGCAAGCACGAGTTGCTGGCCTTTTTCACCTGAGCCGCGCACACCCCGCGGGCATAATCACGCCGCCCGCCCAGCAGGGCCCGAGACCTCCCAGGCACGCAGCAATGCTCAACATCTTCACGCTCGTCAACGGACGCCTGTTCCAGGAGGAGATCGAGTCGTTGGAGGAGCTGTCCCGCTTCCAGCCGATCTGGGTCGATATGGAGGCGCCCACGCCCGACGAAAAGCGCTGGGTATCGCAGTACTACGGCTTGTCGATTCCGCAGGATGCGATGGACGAGGACATCGAGGAGTCCGCGCGGTTCTACGAAGAGGACAACGGCGACTTGCACATTCGCAGCGACTTCCTGATCGCCGGCGACGACGAGCCCCGCACCGTGCGGGTTGCCTTCATCCTCAACCTGTTGAATGACGCCCACAAGAGCAAGGGCGTGCTCTTCTCCATCCACGACGAGGACCTGCCCGTCTTTCGCCTGGTGCGCATGCGCGCGCGCCGCGCCCCCGGCCTCATAGAGGACGCCAAGGAAGTCCTGCTGAACCTGTTCGATACCGACGCCGAATACTCCGCCGACACGCTCGAGCGCATCTACGACGAGCTCGAGCAGGTCAGCAAGCAGGTGCTGGCCTCCGAGGTGACCGACGAGAGCGCGGGCGAGGTCCTCGGGCGCATCGCGCGCCAGGAAGACCTGAACGGACGCATCCGCCGCAATGTGATGGACACGCGCCGCGCGGTGAGCTTCATGATGCGCAGCCGCATGCTCTCGGCCGGCCAGTTCGACGATGCGCGCCAGATCCTGCGCGACATCGAATCGCTGGACAGCCACACCGCGTTCCTCTTCGACAAGATCAACTTCCTGATGGACGCCACCGTCGGCTTCATCAACATCAACCAGAACAAGATCATCAAGATCTTCTCGGTCGCCAGCGTCGCCCTGCTGCCGCCCACCCTGATCGCCAGCATCTACGGCATGAACTTCCGCTTCATGCCCGAGCTCGACTGGGCGGCCGGCTATCCCTTCGCGCTGGCGCTGATGGTCGCGAGCGCCGTCGGACCCATGTGGTACTTCCGCAAGCGTGGCTGGTTGAAGTAGCGGGAATGGCTGAAACGGCCTCATCGAGTGCGCCGATGGCACAGGCTGCCGCGCCCACGATCCTGCCGCGCGCCCGCCGCGCAGCCGTGCTGTGCGCCCTGCTCGCGGCCAGCGCCCAGGCGCAGGCGACGGGCGGGCACTTCGCAGTGACCGATGCGCTCCTGCTCGACCCCGGCGCATGCAAGCTGGACGGATGGTCCAGCCGCTCGCCGGGGCGCGTGCGCTTGCTGCATGCCGGCGGCGCGTGCCGCGTCGGCCCGATCGAGATCGGCGCCGTCGGCGACTACGAACGCGAGGACGCGAACGGCTCCACGACCGAATGGGGGCTGGGCATCACATGGGCTGCCGACCTGGGCGAGCGCCTGGCCATCGGTGCGTCGCTCGCCCCGACCTGGCAGGCCGGCGCGCGGCCACGCCTGCAGGGCACCACGGCTGCGGCCTTGCTGTCGTGGACGGTGGACGAGCGGCTGAGCCTGCACGCCAATATCGGACGAGACCTCGTCCACCGCGGCCCCGACCAGCTGCGTGCCGGCGTGGCGGGCGCGTGGAAGCTGCGCCGACACTGGACCGCGCTGCTCGAACGCTATCGGGCAGAAGACAGCCATTTCGTGCGGGGCGGCGTGCGCTGGGAGCCTGCTCCCGGCTGGACCGTCGATCTGAGCCGGGCCCACCGCATCGCGGGCCCTGGCAGCGCCTCCTGGACGCTGGGCCTCACGCGCGAATTCGACCGCGGCCGCTGAGCGCTGGGCACCCTACCGCACGGCCTGTACCGTACAGGGCCGCGCCGGCGCGCCTACCCCGCCCCGGCCCTTTGAACCTGCGGCGTTGGGCGTGCTGCACAGGCAACGACTGCTGCTGACTGGGGTGGGTGACCACTAGCCCTGCTCCCCGGGCTGGTCACCCTCGTCGCGTGCAGGCGGCTTCCTGACCTGCTCCGACGCCCTTTCCTGCATGGCGCCGCGAGGCTGCGAGCGCAGTCAGCCCGCCAGCAGCGCCTGCACGATCGCCGCCGTGTGGCGGCTGGCGACCTGGTCGATGAAGCTCACGAAGTCGCCGTGCGCCGCATCGTCGGCGCGGTCGGAAACGGTGCGCACCGCGGCATAGGAGATGCCGTAGTCGTGGCAGACCTGTGCAATCGCGGCGCCCTCCATCTCGACCGCCAGCGCATCGGGGACGGCAGCCTGCAGCGCCAGCGATTCGGCCCCGGTATGCACGAAGCGGTCGCCGCTGACGACCAGGCCCTCGTGCACCCCGGCGTCGGGCAACGCCCGGCGCGCCGCGCAGACCAGCCGGTCGGTGAGCTCGGGATCGGTGGCGAAGCGGTCGGTGCCGTAGAGCGGCACCTCGTAGCGCGGGAACAGCGGGGAGGCGTCGAGGTCGTGCTGCAGGAAGGCCCGAGCCACCACCACGTCGCCCCGCGCGACCTGCGGCGCTAGCCCGCCCGCGACCCCGGTGAAGACGATCTGGCGCACCTCGAAATGCTCGGCCAGCACCGTTGCGGTGGTTGCCGCCGCGACCTTGCCGATGCGCGAGAGCACCGCCACCACCTCCTGGCCGTGCAGGTGGCCGCACCAGAAGCTGCGCCCCGCCACGGTCTTGCGCTGCTCGTCCGGCATCAGGGCCAGCACCGCCGAGAGCTCCTCGTGCATGGCGGACACGATGGCGAGCTTCACGCGCGGACCTCCTCTGTGCGTCGGTCGATTGGTGCCGCCAGGGTGCGCGCGCTATCCCTGCGCGCGCAGCTCGCGGCGCAGCACCTTGCCCACGTTGGTCTTGGGCAACTCGTCGCGGAACTCGATCGCCTGCGGCCGTTTGTAGCCCGTGAGGTTGCCGCGGCAGTACGCACGCACCTGCTCCTCGGTGAGCGCCGGGTCCTTGCGCACCACGACCAGCTTCACGCCCTCGCCCGTTTTTTCGTCGGGCAC
Source organism: Ramlibacter sp. AN1015 (assembly GCF_037726105.1). NCBI lineage: Bacteria > Pseudomonadati > Pseudomonadota > Betaproteobacteria > Burkholderiales > Comamonadaceae > Ramlibacter > Ramlibacter sp. AN1015. Next base: position 126,397 of record NZ_JBBJUM010000010.1, on the reverse strand, counting down.
GCCCACCACGGCGCACTCCAGCACGCCCGGCATGGCCGCCACGACGTCTTCGACCTCGTTGGGGTACACGTTGAAGCCGGAGACGACGATCATGTCCTTCTTGCGATCGATCACGCGGAAAAAGCCGCGCTCGTCCATCACACCGATGTCGCCGGTCTTGAACCAGCCGTCGGACGAAAGCACCTTGGCCGTCTCGTCGGGCCGCTGCCAGTAGCCCGGCATGACCTGCGGCCCCTTGATCGCGATTTCCCCGGGCTCGCCCGCGGGAACTTCGTTGCCGGCGTCATCGACACAGCGCATCCAGGTGGAGGGCAGCGGCACGCCGATGGTGCCGGTGAACTCGGTGCTGGTCACCGGGTTGCAGCTGGCCGAGGGCGAGGTCTCGGACAGGCCGTAGCCCTCGCACACGGGGCATCCCGTCTTCTCCAGCCAGCGCTGCGCCACCGCCCGCTGCACGGCCATGCCGCCGCCCACGGAGACCTTCAGGTGCGACCAGTCCACCTTGCCGAAATCGGGGTGATTGACCAGTCCGTTGAACAGCGTGCTGACTGCGGGGAAGCTGTGGAACGTGTGGCGCGAGAGCTCCTTCAGCGTGGCGGGCAGGTCGCGCGGGTTGGGGATGAGGATCAGGCGCCCGCCGGTGCGCATGGACAGCATCATGCCGACCGTGAACGCGAAGATATGGTAGAGCGGCAAGGCGCAGACGGCGGTCGGCTGTTCGCTTTGCGGCACCTTCTGCATCACCGGCGCGTTCCAGGCTTCGGACTGCAGCACGTTGGCGATCAGGTTCCGGTGCAGGAGCATGGCGCCCTTGGATACGCCGGTGGTGCCGCCCGTGTACTGAAGCACCGCCACGTCGTCTGCCTTGATGGTCGGGCGCTTGAAAGCCGCCTTGCGCCCGCGTGCCAGGACCTCGTTGAAGCGCAGCGCACCCGCCAGCTCGAAGGGCGGCACCAGCTTCTTGACCCGACGGACCACGAGGTTGACCACCGCGCCCTTGAGCGTGCCCAGGCGATCGCCCATGGCGGTGAGCACCACGTGCCGCACCTGCGTGCGGGCGATGCACTGCTGCAGCGTGGCCGCGAAGTTCTCGATGATGAAGATGGCCTTGGCGCCCGAGTCCTTGAGCTGGTGCTCGAGCTCGCGCGGCGTGTAGAGCGGGTTGACGTTCACCACCACGTAGCCGGCACGCAGGATCGCCGCGACCGTGATCGGGTACTGCGGCACGTTGGGCATCATGATCGCCACCCGGTCGCCCTGCTGCAGGCCCAGGCCCTGCAGCCACGCCGCCAGCGCCTGGCTCAGCGCATCGGTTTCGCCGAAGCTCGTTTCCTTGCCCATGAAGGAATACGCCGGACGATCTGCGTTCTTGCGGAAGCTCTCCTCCAGCAGCTCGACCAGCGACGCGTACTGGTTGGGATCGATGTCGGCAGGAACGCCGGGCGGATAGGCACTGAGCCAGGGGCGGTCGGTCATTTGTCTCGTCTGTTTGTGCTTGTTCGTGATGATCCTGCCGGGCCAGGAGCGGCGGTCCATGGGCCCTGCGCCCGCCATTCTCGCCTTACTGGCGGGCGCCGCGTGTCCTATTGCACGGCCTTGACCATGTCCTCGACCACCTTCTTGGCGTCGCCGAACACCATCATGGTCTTGTCCATGTAGAAGAGTTCGTTGTCCAGGCCTGCGTAGCCGGCGGCCATCGAGCGCTTGTTCACGATCACCGTCTTGGCCTTGTAGGCTTCCAGGATCGGCATGCCGTAGATCGCGCTGCCCTTTTGCAGCGCCGCCGGGTTCACCACGTCGTTGGCGCCCAGCACGATGGCGACGTCCACCTGCCCGAACTCGCCGTTGATGTCCTCCATCTCGAAGACCTGGTCGTAGGGGACCTCGGCCTCCGCCAGCAACACGTTCATGTGCCCCGGCATGCGGCCGGCCACGGGGTGGATGGCGTACTTCACCGTAATGCCCTTGTGCGTGAGCTGCTCGGCGAGCTCCTTGACCGCATGCTGCGCCCGCGCCACCGCGAGGCCATACCCCGGCACGATCACCACGGTCTCGGCGTTGCCGAGCACGAAGGCGGCGTCGTCGGCGCTGCCGCTCTTGACGGCCCGCTGGACCGCCGTGCCCCCGGCGGCGGCCGCGGTGTCGCCGCCGAAGCCGCCCAGGATCACGTTGAAGAACGAGCGGTTCATGGCCTTGCACATGATGTAGCTCAGGATCGCGCCCGAGCTGCCCACCAGCGAGCCGGCGATGATCAGCATGCTGTTGTTCAGCGAAAAACCGATACCCGCGGCCGCCCAGCCCGAGTAGGAGTTGAGCATCGAGACCACCACCGGCATGTCGGCCCCGCCGATGGGGATGATGATCAGCACGCCCAGCGCGAAGGACAGCGCCAGCATCAGGTAGAAGGCGGTCCAGCTCTCGCTGGCCATGTACAGCAGTCCCAGCCCCAGCGTCGCCAGGCCCAGGGCGAGGTTCAGCAGGTGCTGGCCGCCGAACACGACGGGCGCGCCCTGGAACAGACGGAACTTGTATTTCCCCGAGAGCTTGCCGAAGGCGATGACCGATCCCGAGAAGGTGATGGCGCCGATCGCCGCGCCCAGGAACAGCTCGAGCCGGTTGCCCGCCGGGATCTCGCCCGGCGCCCGGGCGATGCCGAAGGCCTGCGGCTCGGTGACCGCGGAGATCGCGATGAACACCGCCGCCAGGCCGATCATGCTGTGCATGAAGGCCACCAGCTCGGGCATCTTGGTCATCTCGACCCGGTAGGCCATCAAGGCGCCGGCGCTGCCGCCGACCAGCAGGGCCACCAGCACCCAGGTCATGCCCGCACCCGCAGCGGCGGAGAGCTCCACGATCAGCGCCGCGGTGGTGAGGATGGCGATCGCCATGCCCGCCATGCCGAACAGGTTGCCCCGGATGGAGGTGGTGGGGTGCGAGAGGCCCTTGAGCGCCTGGATGAAGCACACGGAAGCTGCCAGGTACAGCAGCGTGACCACGTTCATGCTCATTGCGCGCCCTCCTTGGCGGTCGGGGGCGCCTTGCGCTCCTTCTTGCGGAACATCTCCAGCATGCGCCGGGTCACCAGGAACCCGCCGAACACGTTGACGGCGGCCAGCGCCACCGCCAGCACGCCCATGGTCTTGGCCCAGCCGCCCTCGGTGAGCGCAGCCGCCAGCATGGCGCCCACGATCACGATGGCGGAGATTGCGTTGGTCACGGCCATCAGCGGCGTGTGCAGGGCCGGGGTGACGGTCCAGACGACGTGGTAGCCGACGTAGATGGCCAGCACGAAGATGATCAGGTTGACGACGGTGTGTGAGACTTCCATGGCTTACTTCCTCCGCAGTTCGCCGGCGTGCGCCACCAGGCAGGCCGCGACGATGTCGTCTTCCAGATCGACGTGCAACTGTCCGTCCTTCAAGACGAGCTTGAGGAAGTCGAGCACGTTGCGCGCATAGAGCGCCGAGGCGTCTGCGGCCACCAGCGCGGGCAGGTTGGTCTCGCCGACCAGCGTGACGCCGTGGCGCACCACCGTCTGGCCGGCCACCGTGAGCGGGCAGTTGCCGCCCTGCGCCGCCGCCAGATCGACGATGACCGAGCCCGGCTTCATCGCCGCCACCATCTCCTCGGTCACCAGCACGGGCGCGGTGCGGCCGGGGATCAGCGCGGTGGTGATCACCACGTCGGCCTGCGCTATCCGCTTGGCGACGGCGACCTTCTGCCGCTCGAGCCAGCTCGCAGGCATGGGCCGTGCATAGCCGCCCACGCCTTCGGCCGCATCCTTTTCCTCGGCGGTTTCATAGGGGACGTCGATGAACTTGGCACCGAGCGACTCGACCTGCTCCCTGACACTGGGCCGCACGTCGGATGCCTCGATCACGGCGCCCAGGCGCTTGGCCGTGGCGATCGCCTGCAGGCCGGCCACGCCGACCCCGAGGATCACCACCCGCGCCGCCTTCACCGTGCCGGCGGCCGTCATGAGCATGGGAAAGAAGCGCTGGTAGGCGTTGGCCGCGATCATCACGGCCTTGTAGCCGGCGATGTTGGCCTGGGAAGACAGCACGTCCATGCTCTGCGCCCGGGTGGTCCGCGGCGCCGCCTCCAGCGCGAACGCGGTGAGTCCGGCGGATGCCAGGCGCTGCAGGCCCGGCACGTCGAAAGGATTGAGCATGCCGACCACCGCTGCTTGCGGGCGCATCGCCGGCAGCTCCTGCTCCTGGGGCGGGCGCACCTTCAGCACCAGCTCGCAGCCCAGGGCGCCGAGCTGGTCCGACACTTCGGCTCCGGCCGCCTGGTACGCCGCATCGGGCACGCTGGCGGCCAGCCCGGCGCCCGAGGCGACGCGTACGACATGGCCCTGTGCGACCAGCTTCCTGGCCGTCTCGGGCGTGACGGCGACACGGGTTTCGCCCGCCGCGGTTTCGGCGGGTACGCCAATGAGCATGAGCCTTCCTCCTCGGATCTGGAATGCAGGGGGCTGGGTGGCCACCGCGGCCGCGCTGTTGCAGTCGCAACATGAGCTTACATGAAGGCGCGCGTTGCCCGGCCGCGGCCTGCGCCGTCGTGCTCAAGCCGGGCTTCCTACAAGCAGCCGGGGTCGCGTCTGACATTGCTGAGCAAGGCCGCCGCCAAAAACTGCCCCGATGGCACGACCGGCATACCTCTCCCCCAGCACTGGCGGCGCGCGCGCCAACAACGTGAGCTACCTTGGTGCGGCACGTTGCCGGCGCAAGTTCGAGCTCTATTACCCCGACGGATTCGGCGACGAGGCCTACCTGATCGCCGAGCGCTCGCACAAGGAACGTGCCCACCTGGAGTGGGACGCCGAACTGGGGCCGCACACCCTGCGCAAGCTGCTGGCACGGGGCGAGTACCGGCAGATCGCCGATGCTGCGCTGCGGGTCGAATCGCGTACCAACCTGCTCTTTTCGTTCGAGAAAATGGCGCTTCGCGACGCCTTGCGCCCGCCCGCCGGGGCGCGCCTGTTCGCGCACGAGCTCTATGCCTTCCTCTGGGGCCGCGGCTCACCGCAGCGGCGCTTCGAGGACTGGGTCCAGGCGCTGTCGGAACTGCCGCGCGCCCGTGGCCGCGTGCTGACCTGGCCGGTGGCGACCGCCTTCGGCTTCATCGCCCGCCCCGACCGCCACCTGTTCCTCAAGCCGCGGGTCACGCGCACTGCGGCGCGCGCCTACGGCTTCGACCTGCCCTACGACCCGACGCCTTCCTGGCGCGTGTACGAGGGTCTGATGACGTTCGGCGCCATCATCCGGCGCGACCTCGACCGGCGCCTCGGGCTGCGCGCGCGCGACATGATCGATGTCCAGTCTTTCATCTGGGTGCAGGGTGCGCAGGAGTACGCCGCCTGAAGCGAGACCCAGCGGCTTCGCGACACCGCCCCACCCGACCGCGTCCGCGACGCCCCGATAATCGCGCCGCATGACGCAACGGTGGAAACCCAATGCCACGGTGGCCGCCATCATCGAGCGCGAGGGCCGCTACCTCCTGGTGGAAGAACAGACCGCACAGGGGCTGAAGCTCAACAACCCCGCAGGCCACCTGGAGCCCGGCGAGTCGCCGATGGCCGCCTGCAGCCGCGAGGCACTCGAGGAAACCGGCCACGAGTTCATGCCGCACGCGCTGGTCGGCATCTACCTCGCGCGCGAGCGCCGCGGCGATGCAGGGGAGGACGTCACCTACCTGCGCTTCGCGTTCCGCGGCGCCCTCGGCCGCCACGACCCCGGCCGCGCCCTGGACGCGGGCATCGTGCGCACGGTGTGGCTCACGGCCCAGGAGGTGCGCGACAGCGTGGCGCGGCACCGCAGCCCGCTGGTGCTGCGCTGCGTCGAAGACCACCTGGCAGGGGTCAGCCATCCGCTGACGCTGCTGCACGTCGATGCCTCCGTCACCGCGAAGGCCGCAGACCGGCTGGGATAATCGGCCGATGGCATTGAGCAGACAGCGCGTGGTGGTGGGCCTGAGCGGCGGGGTCGATTCGGCCGTGTCGGCCTGGCTGCTCAAAGCGCAGGGACACGAGGTGGTCGGCATCTTCATGAAGAACTGGGAAGACGACGACGACAGCGAGTACTGCTCGTCCAACGCCGACTTCGTCGATGCGGCCAGCGTCGCCGACGTGATCGGCATCGAGATCGAACACGTCAACTTCGCCGCCGACTACAAGGACCGGGTCTTCGCCGAATTCCTGCGTGAATACCAGGCCGGGCGCACGCCCAACCCCGACGTGCTGTGCAATGCCGAGATCAAGTTCAAGGCCTTCCTCGACCACGCGATGCGGCTCGGGGCCGAAAAGATCGCCACCGGCCACTACGCCCGGGTGCGCGAACGCGGCGGCGCCTTCGAGCTGCTCAAGGGGCTCGACCCCTCCAAGGACCAGAGCTACTTCCTGCACCGGCTGAACCAGGCGCAGTTGTCGCGCACCCTGTTTCCCGTGGGCGAGATGCACAAGAGCGAGGTGCGCCGGCTGGCCGCCGAGATCGGGCTGCCCAACGCCCGCAAGAAAGACTCCACCGGCATCTGCTTCATTGGCGAGCGTCCGTTCCGCGAGTTCCTGGGCAAATACCTGAGCAAGGCGCCCGGCCCGATCAAGGACGAGCGCGGGCGCACCCTGGGCGAACACCAGGGACTGAGCTTCTACACGCTCGGCCAGCGTCAGGGCCTGGGCATCGGCGGCGTCAAGGCCCGGGGTGCCGCCCGGGGCGGCGGCGAGCACGCGCCCTGGTTCGTCGCGCGCAAGGACGTCGAACGCAACGTGCTGTGGGTGGTGCAGGGCCATGACCATCCGTGGCTGCTGTCGCAGCGCCTGGATGCGGCCGACGCGAGCTGGGTCGCGGGCCAGCCGCCGGCGCCGGGGCCGTATGCCGCCAAGACCCGCTACCGGCAGCAGGACGCCCCCTGCCGGTGTGTGCCGCGGGCCGAGGGCGGCTTCGCGCTCGCGTTCGCCGAGCCCCAGTGGGCGGTGACACCCGGACAGTCTGCCGTCCTGTACGACGGCGAGGTGTGCCTGGGCGGCGGCGTGATCGCCGCTCCGGCCCAAGGGGAAACAGTGCCCGCCGGACGCGACACTTCCATGCGCGGAATCAGCACCGCCGCTCCCCAGGGGTAGGTTTCGCGTCCCTGACGCAGGCGCGGGACGGTGGCGGGGGGCGGAGCCTGCCGGCGTTGCGCTGCGGCAGGGCGCGGCTGCGGTGTTGCTGCGAAGGTGGATTCCATCGACGGCGTGGAAGCCCCGTGCGATGCCTGTCTTGCACGGAGCGACGGACACGCCCCTGCGGCACAGGAGCATCGAGCGCATCGACCGCCGAGGCGCCTGGTGCGGGCAGACCCGCGGAGCTCCGTCAGAACGGAATGTCGTCGTCCATGTCGCTGAAGTCCTGCGCCGGCTGGCGCGGGGCGGCGGCGGGGCGCTGCGGGGCGCCACCAGGACGCTGCTGCGCCGGCGCCGCGGCCCGGCGTTGCGGCGCGCCGCCGCCGCCAAACTCGTCGTCACCCCCACCGCCGGCTCCGCCCGGACCGCCCATGCCTTCGCGCCCGCCGAGCAGCTGCAGCTCGGTGGCGATGATGTCCACCGTATTGCGCTCCACGCCGTCCTGCCCGGTGTACTTGCCGTACTTCAGGCGCCCCTCAACGTAGATCGGACGGCCCTTCTTCACGTACTCGCCGGCGATCTCGGCCAGGCGGTCGTAGAAGGTGACGCGGTGCCACTGGGTGTCCTCGACCGTTTCGCCGCTGCTCTTGTCCTTGCGCCGGCTGGAGGTGGCGACGCTCACGTTGGCCACGGCCTGGCCGGACGGCAGGTACCGGATTTCGGGATCGCGGCCGCAGTTGCCGACGAGGATGACTTTGTTGACGGATGCCATGGCGGGAGTTCCTCCGGAATGATCGCTTGGATTATGTCGCCTGCGCCTCGTCGGCCAGCGTCTCCTCGGGCGTCTTGGCCCGCTGCGGGGCACGCATCGGCCAGGCCACGACGAGCCACAGCACCACCAGCGCCGCGCAGGCGCCGAAGACGCCGTGCGGGCCGGCGTACTTGACCAGCCAGCCGCCGAGCACGCCACCGGCGAAAAAGCCGAGCGACTGCAGCGTGTTGTAGACGCCCAGGGCCGCGCCGCGGGCGTGGGGCGGCGCCACGCGCGATGCCATGCTCGGCTGGCTGGCCTCCAGCACGTTGAACGCGCAGAAAAACAGGAACAGCAGCACCGCGAGCTCCGTCACGCCGGGGCGGCTGGTCACCAGCAGCAGCCCGAGCTGCACCATGCCGATGAGGCCGACCGACCAGAGGAAGACCGCCCGCAGATAGCCGCGGCGCTCCATCGGGAACAGCAGCGCGGCCATCACGACGAAGGACGCCAGGACCGTCGGCAGGTACACCTTCCACTGGTCCTCGGCAGCGAGGCCGGCGGCCACCAGCAGGCCCGGAACGGCCACCCACATCGCCAGCTGCACCGCATGCAGCACGAACACGCCCACGTTGAGCCGCAGCAGCGGCCCGTGGTTCAGCACCTCGGACATCCGCCCGCGCGGCGCGTTCTTGTGCTGCTCGGGCTCGGGCGGAGTCCACCAGAGCACGATGGCGATACAGCCCAGCGCCAGCACGCCCGTGATCGCGAAGAGCCCGCCCAGACCCACCGCGGCGGCGAGCACCGGCGCGGCCACCAGCGACAACGCGAACATCATTCCGATGCTGGCGCCCACCAGCGCCATCGCCTTGGTGCGCACCTCGTCGCGGGTCTGGTCGGCCAGCAGGGCCGTGACCGCTGCCGATACGGCACCCGCGCCCTGCAGCGAGCGCCCCACCACCAGCCAGCCGAGGTTGGTGGCGCCCGCCGCGACGAAGCTGCCGATGGCGAACAGCAGCAGTCCGAGCACGATGGTGCGCTTGCGCCCGAAGCGGTCGGAAGCGAGCCCGAAGGGAATCTGCAGCACGCCCTGGGTCAGGCCGTAGATGCCCATGGCCAGGCCGACCAGCGCCGGATCGTCGCCGCCGGGGTAGCGCGCAGCCTCCAGCGCGAACACGGGCAGGACCAGGAAGAGCCCGAGCATGCGGGCGGCGAAGATGCTGGCAAGCGAGCCGCTCGCGCGCAGCTCGAGCGGCGTCATGCGGGTCGAAGCGGGGCGGGACGGGGAAGGAGGGGAAGCGGAGGGTCTCACGAACGGGGCGGCAGGCTGAGGCGTCACGGGCGGGCCGCGAGGCCCGACTAGCCAGCTATTGTGAGCGATGGCGGCAACCCCTTCGGGGGCGGCGCAGGCGGTCCACCGGCGCGCCGCGGCTGGCCGGCGCCACCTCCGGCCCTATCATGTCGGGTTTACCTTTCGAAGCCCGAGCTTGAACTCCTCCGCCGACGGCGCCTACCTCGGCGATGCACTGCAGCAGCAGCGCATCGCCATCCGCGGCGCGCGCACGCACAACCTGAAGAACGTCGATCTCGACATTCCGCGCAACCGGCTGGTGGTGATCACCGGCCTGTCGGGCTCCGGCAAGTCCTCCCTGGCGTTCGACACGCTGTACGCCGAGGGCCAGCGCCGTTATGTGGAAAGCCTGTCCGCGTACGCCCGGCAGTTCCTGCAGCTGATGGACAAGCCCGACGTGGACGTCATCGAAGGGCTCTCGCCGGCCATCGCCATCGAGCAGAAGGCCACCAGCCACAACCCGCGCTCCACCGTGGGCACGGTCACCGAGATCCACGACTACCTGCGGCTGCTGTTCGCCCGCGCCGGGACACCGCACTGCCCCACCCACGAGCTGCCGCTCGCAGCGCAGACCGTCTCGCAGATGGTCGATGCGGCGCTGGCGCTGCCTCCCGAGACCCGGCTGATGGTCCTGGCGCCGGTCGCACGCGAGCGCAAGGGCGAATTCGGCGAGCTGTTCGCGCAGATGCAGGCGCAAGGCTATGTGCGCTTCCGCGTCGATGGCGAGATGGTCGAGGCCGAGCAGCTGCCCGCGCTCAAGAAGACCGGCAAGCACGACATCGACGTGGTGATCGACCGGCTCAAGGTGCGTCCCGAGGTGCAGCAGCGCATGGCCGAGAGCCTGGAGGCCGCGTTGCGACTGGCCGAGGGCCGTGCCGTCGCGCTCGAAATGGACAGCGGCCGCGAGCACCTGTTCAACGCGAAGTTCGCCTGCCCGGTGTGCCACACCTCCATCGGCGAGCTGGAGCCGCGGCTGTTCTCGTTCAACTCCCCTGTCGGCGCCTGCCCGCACTGCGAAGGGCTGGGACACATGGAGTACTTCGATCCGCAGCGCGTGGTGGCCTTTCCCTCGCTGTCGCTCGCCTCCGGCGCGATCAAGGGCTGGGACCGGCGCAATGCCCACTATTTCAGCCTGCTCGAAAGCCTGGCTCGGCACTACGGCTTCGACGTGGAAGCGCCCTTCGAATCGCTGCCGGCTGCGGTGCAGCACGCCATCCTGCACGGCTCCGGCGACGAGGCGATCAAGTTCAGCTATGTGCTGGAGTCCGGCGGTTCGGCGGGCCGCAAGGTGAGCAAGAAGCACCCGTTCGAGGGGGTGATTCCCAACCTGGCGCGGCGCCTGCGCGAAACCGATTCGCCGGCCGTGCGCGAGGAGCTCGGGCGCATGCGCAGCCTGCAGCCCTGCCCCGAATGCCACGGCACCCGGCTGCGCGCCGAGGCGCGGCACGTGCGCCTGGGCACGGGCGCCACGGCGCGCACCATCCATGAGGTCAGCCGCGCCACCCTGCGCGAGAGCCATGCGTATTTCGCGGGCCTGCACCTGCCCGGCTCGAAAGGCGAGATCGCCGACAAGGTGGTGCGCGAGATCGCCGCGCGCCTGCGCTTCCTGAACGACGTGGGTCTGAACTACCTCAGCCTCGATCGCAGCGCCGAGACCCTGTCCGGGGGCGAGGCCCAGCGCATCCGCCTGGCCAGCCAGATCGGCTCGGGCCTCACGGGGGTCATGTACGTGCTGGACGAACCGAGCATCGGCTTGCACCAGCGCGACAACGATCGCCTGATCGAAACGCTCAAGCACCTGCGCGACCTCGGCAACAGCGTGCTGGTGGTCGAGCACGACGAAGACATGATCCGCGCCGCCGACCACGTGATCGACATGGGGCCGGGCGCGGGCATCCACGGCGGCCGCATCATGGCGCAGGGCACGCCCGAGCAGGTGGAGGCCACCAGCGAATCGCTCACCGGCCGCTACCTCGCCGGCAGCCTGGCCATCGCCGTACCCGCTCGGCGGCGGCCCTGGGCGCCCGTGGCGGGCGGCAAGCCGGGCGAGCTCCAGCGCCTGGCCATCCGGGGCGCACGCGGCAACAACCTGCGCGGCGTGGACATCGACATCCCGGTGGGGCTGCTCACCTGCGTCACCGGCGTGTCCGGCTCGGGCAAATCGACGCTGGTGAACGACACCCTGTATGCCGCCGTGGCACGCACCCTCTACCGCTCGCACGAGGAGCCGGCCGCGTACGACGACATGGAAGGCCTCGAGCATTTCGACAAGGTCATCAACGTCGATCAGTCTCCCATCGGCCGCACGCCGCGCAGCAACCCGGCCACCTACACGGGCCTGTTCACACCCATTCGCGAACTGATGGCCGACACCAACACGGCCAAGGAACGCGGCTACGGGCCCGGCCGCTTCTCCTTCAACGTGCCGGGCGGGCGCTGCGAGGCCTGCGAGGGCGACGGCGTGGTGAAGGTCGAGATGCACTTCCTGCCCGACGTCTACGTGGCCTGCGACGTCTGCCGGGGCGCCCGCTACAACCGCGAGACCCTGGAGGTGCAGTGGAAGGGCCGCAACATCGCGCAGCTGCTCGACATGACGGTGGAGGACGCACTCGCGTTCCTCAAGCCGGTGCCGACGATCGCGCGCAAGCTGCAGACGCTGATGGACGTGGGCCTGAGCTACCTGAAGCTCGGCCAGGCAGCCACCACCCTGTCGGGCGGCGAGGCACAGCGCGTGAAGCTGGCGCTGGAGCTGTCCAAGCGCGACACCGGCCGCACGCTCTACATCCTGGACGAGCCCACCACGGGCCTGCATTTCGCCGACATCGACCTGCTGCTGCGCGTGGTGCACCAGCTGCGCGACGCCGGCAACACCATCGTCGTGATCGAGCACAACCTGGACGTCATCAAGACCGCCGACTGGGTCATCGACATGGGCCCTGAAGGCGGATCGGGCGGTGGGCGCGTGGTGGTCGCCGGTACCCCCGAGCAGGTGGCCGCGCACCCGGACAGCCACACCGGCCGCTACCTGCAGCGCTTGCTGTAGCGTTCGCAGCCATGGATTCCGTCTCGCAGTTCGCCCTGGGTGCCGCAGTGGGCGCCGCCGTCATGGGGCGGCGCACCGCCCTCTGGAAAGCCGCGCTGTGGGGCGGCATCGCCGGCACCCTGCCGGACCTCGACTCCTTCCTCGACTACGGCGACGCGGTGCGCAACATGACCTTCCACCGCAGCCACAGCCATGGGCTGTTCTGGCTCACGCTGGGCGCTCCGGCGCTGGGATGGCTGGCCAGCCGCGCCGGCGGCCCGCGCGACGCGTTCCGACGCTGGTGGCTGGCGATGTGGCTCGCCCTGGTCACGCACCCGCTGCTCGACACGATGACCGTCTACGGGACCCAGCTGCTGCAGCCGTTTTCCGACCATCCTTTCGCGATCGGCAGCATCTTCATCATCGATCCGCTCTACACGCTACCCCTGCTGGTGGGGCTCGCGGCGGCGCTGGCAAGCCGCCGGCCATCGGGGCGGCGCTGGAACCACCTGGGGCTGGGCCTGGCGACGCTGTACCTGGCGTGGAGCATGGCGGCGCAGTGGCAGGTGCGCCAGGTGGCGCAGGACAGCCTGGCGGGCACGGCAGCTTCGGGCGCGCCCATGCTGGTGACCCCGGCCCCCTTGAACACCCTGCTGTGGCGCGTGGTCGTGATGCAGGACGACCACTTCCTCGAAGGCTTTCATTCGCTGCTCGATCCGCAGCGCCGCGTGGTCTTCCGGCGCTTCGAGCGCGACGCCGCGCTGCGCGAGCAACTGCGCGAGTTCGAGCCGGTGCGGCGGATGGCCGCGTTCACGCACGGCTTCTACAAGGTGCACGCCGAGGGCGACCTGGCCTACGTGACCGACCTGCGCATGGGACAGGAGCCGGGTTACGTGTTCTCGTTCTGGGTGGCGCGCCACGACACGCGCTGGGTGCCGGTCGTGCCGATCAACGCCGGCTGGCGCGGCGACGTGCGCGAGGGACTGGCGTGGACCTGGGAGCGCATGCTGGGCCGTCACGACCGACCCTGGGACGGCGCGGGGCGCTGGAGCCACTGACGCGCGGGCCCGCCGGTCATGACAGGACGCCGGAGGTGCGTGCGAACCGGCGGGGGCTCTCAGGTGCCCCGCGCAGCCTGCAGCAACTCGCGCGTTCTGAGGGCCTCGCGGCGCGCGGCTTGCGCGAAGTCCTCGCCCGAGGATGCATAGAGGATGGCGCGCGACGAGTTCACCGCGATCGGCGCGTCCGGGCGCCAGCCGGCGCGCACGGTTGCCACCGCGTCGCCGCCCTGTGCCCCGACGCCGGGAATCAGCAGCGGCAGGCGGGGCGCAACCTCGCGCACGCGCTCGATTTCGGCCGGATAGGTGGCGCCCACCACCAGCCCCAGCTGTCCGTTGAGGTTCCAGGGGCCCTGGGCCAGGCGTGCGACGTGTTCGTACAGCAGCGGCTCGCCGGCAACGGAAGCCAGCCGCTGGTTCTGCAGGTCGTCGCCACCGGGGTTGCTGGTGCGGCACAGCAGGAACGCGCCCTTGCCGGCGTGCTCGAGGTAGGGCTGGACCGAGTCGAATCCCATGAACGGTGACAGGGTCACGGCGTCGGCGCCGTAGCGCTCGAAGGCTTCGCGGGCGTACTGCTCGGCGGTGGATCCGATGTCACCGCGCTTGGCGTCCAGGATGACAGGCACGTGCGGAGCGTTGCGCCGCAGGTGCTCCATGAGCTGCTCCAGCTGCGCTTCCGCGCGGTGCGCGGCGAAGTAGGCGATCTGCGGCTTGAAGGCGATGGCGAGATCGGCCGTGGCGTCGGTGATGCGGGCGCAGAACTCGTAGATGCGGCTCGCGTCGCCCTTCAGGCGGGCCGGGAAGCGCGCGGGCTCGGGGTCCAGCCCCACGCACAGCATGGAGCCGTTGCGCTGCTGCGCGCCCAGCAGCATCTCGATGAAGGTCATGGCCGGCGATTGTAGGAGCGGCCCCGGGCGCACAATGCCTTGCCATGCCGCTGCTGAGCCGTCAACAACTCGTCCTGCTGGTCCTGCTCACGCTCACCTGGGGCCTCAACTGGCCGGTGATGAAGCTGGGCGTGACCGACTTCCCACCGCTCGGGTTCCGGGCCCTGTCGATGTGGCTGGGCCTGCCGGTGCTGGCCTGCGCGCTGCTGGTGCTCAAGGTGCCGTTTCGCATCGCCAGGCCGCACTGGCCGGCGCTGCTCTGGCTCACCGTCACCAACATGCTCGTGTGGCACGTGTGCATCATCCTCGCGCTGCGCCACCTCTCCAGCGGGCGTGCCGCGATCCTGGGCTACACCATGCCCATCTTCTCGGCCCTGATCGGCGCCTGGCTCTACTCGGCGCGGCTCACGCCCCGCGGCTGGACCGGCGTCGGTGCGGCGGCCCTGGGCGTGTTGCTGCTGCTGTGGCACGAAGCCGTGCAACTTGCCGGCCGTCCGCTGGGCGTGGGGCTGGCCCTGGTCGCCGCCTGCGTGTGGGCGCTGGGCACGCAGCAGTTGCGGCGCAGCCGCATCGAAGCGCCCACGCTCACGCTGTCGTTCTGGATGACCGTGCTGACCACACTGTGCATGTCGGCCCTGACCTTCGGTTTCGAGCGCGCCGACTGGCACCACCCGAGCGATGCCACCTGGGGTGCCATCGCCTTCAACGCCGTGCTGATCTTCGGCTTCGCGCAGGCAGCCTGGTTCTCGCTGGCGCGCGGTTTGCCGCCGCTGGCCTCGACGCTGAGCATCATGCTGATCCCGGTGCTCGGCGTGTTCAGCGGAGCCGTCTGGCTGGGCGAGGTGCTGCACTGGCAGGACTGGGCGGCCGTGGGCCTCATGACCGTGGCGATCGGCTCGGTGCTGTGGCCGGCGCGATCCTGAACGCAGGCGCTTCGCTCCGGCGTGACTTCTCGCGTCGCCCTGCCTCGCCTCGCCTCGCCTCGCCTCACCTCACCTCACCTCGACCCGCCTCGCGTATCGCAGTCGCAGTCACTCGTTCGCGCACCGATCAACGCCCGGTGAGGACCGACCACCAGCACCGGACCGCCAGCGGGAGCTCGCCTCCCGGATCGTGTGGTCCGCACGGGCCTAGAGGCTCGCCAGCGTCCGCTCGAGGATGTGGATGTCCGCCGGCTTGGGCAGGTGCACGTCGAACCCCGCGGCGCTGGAGCGCCGGCGGGCCTGTTCGTTGGCATACCCCGACAGCGCGATCAGGTAGGTCGCACGCAACTCGGGCGCCGCCCGCAACGCCTGGGCCACACCGTAGCCGTCGATCTCGCCGGGCAGGCCGATGTCCGAGATGACGACATCGGGGCGGAAGGCGTGCGCCGCGGCGACGCCCGACTCGCCGTCGTAGGCCAGCCGCACGGTGTGGCCGCCCATCTCCAGCAGCTCGCCGAGCGAGCGTGCGGCATCCTCGTTGTCTTCGATCACCAGCACCCGCAGGCCCTTGCAGTCCGTGAGCACGCGCTCGGAGGTGCCGCCGCTCGCCTGCTGGCTGGCCGACAGGGGAAGGCGCAGGGTGAAGGTCGAGCCGTGGCCCACGCCGTCGCTGTCGGCGGCGACGCCGCCGCCATGCAGCTCGACCAGGCCCTTGGTGAGCGCCAGGCCCAGGCCGAGCCCGCCCTTGGAGCGCGCGAGGTCCTGCCGCGCCTGGCTGAAAGGATCGAACAGCCGCTGCATGAGCTCGGGCTCCATGCCCACGCCCGTGTCCACCACCCGCACGATGGCCATGCGCCGGGTGGAGTCGGCCTCGACATGCACCTCGACCTGGCCGCCGCGTTCGGTGAAGCGCGCCGCGTTGTTCAGGAGGTTGCCGATCATCTGCGCGAGCCGCACCGGATCGCCATCAACCCAGATCGGGTGCGGCGCGCTGCGCACGTGCAGGCGCAGGCCGGCGGTCTCCAGGCTGCTGCGGTAGTCCTCGGCGGTCTGGCGCGCGACGGCGGCAAGGTCGCAGCGCTCCCTTTGCAGCGCGAGCTTGCCGCGGGCGATGCGCGAGACGTCGAGCAGGTCGTCGATCAGCCGCGACATGTGCGTCACCTGCCGCTCGATCACCTCGCGTGCGCGGTCCTGGCGCGGCTCCTGGCCGCCCACCCGGCGCAGGATCTCCACCGCGGTGCGCACCGGCGCGAGCGGATTGCGCAGCTCGTGCGCAAGCAGCGCGATGAACTCGTCCTTGCGCCGGTCGGCCTCGTGCAGCGACTGCTGGGCCTCCAGCTGCTCGGTGATGTCGGTGTTGGTGCCGAACCAGCTCACGATGCGCCCGGACTGGTCGCGCAGCGGGAAGGCACGCGAGAGGAACCAGCGGTAGTGGCCGTCGCGCCCGCGCAGCGGGAAGGTGTCTTCCCAGGGGCTGCCGCTTTCCACGTGACGGTTGAACTTGTCGAGCGCGCGGTCGCGGTGTTCGGGATGGTGGGCGCGGCGCCAGCCCTCCTCGGCCGGTGCGAGCGCGCTCGCGCCGGTGAACTCGTACCAGCGGCGGTTGAACCACTGCATGGCACCGTGCCGGTCGGTCATCCAGGCCAGCTGGGCGATGTTGTCGGCCAGCGCCTTGAAGCGCATCTCGCTTTCTTTCAGGGTGGTCGAGCGCTCCTGCAGCAGCCCGGCTGCGGCCTGCAGCGCGCTGCCGACGGCCGCTGCCTCCTTGATGTGCATCTCGGGCAGCGCGATCTCGCGACCGGCACCGAGCTCGGAGGCGGCCCCGCTGAGCGATTCGAACGACGTGCCGATACGCCGCCCCATGTGCCGCGCCAGCAGCATGCCGGCTGCGAACAGCACCACGATCCCGAAGCCGAGCAGGGCCGACGTACGCACCACGTCGCCCACCATCACGGACTGCGGAATACCGATCGCGACGCCCCAGTTGGTGATGGGCGAGCGGCTGAAGAAGGACGACACCGGCGTGCCGTCCAGCGTGGTGAAGCGGCCGCTGCCCTCGTTGGCCACCTGCAGCAGCCTCATGAGACCGTCGGCGACGCGCCGGCCCACGTACTGCCGCGAATCCTGGGCGCGGGCCACCAGCATGCCGCTGCCGTCGAAGATGGCTGCGTACCAGTCCTGCGGCAGTCCCTGGACGCGCAGCAGTCGGTCGAACTGTTCCGGCTCGACGCCGATGCCGAGCGCATAGCGCACCTCGTCGTTCACCAGCACCGGCACATCCACGCTCATCATGTGGCGCCCCAGCTCGGGCGCGACCACCAGGTCGGACACGGTGGGCTGGCTGGTCTCGAAGACGTGCTGCACCAGTTCGGGCTGCAGAACCTCCGGAAGGGGCTCGCCCCAGGGCACGGCGGTATTGATCAGCTGATGGCCGGCCTGGTCGCGCACCACCACATGGCTGCCCAGCCCGACCTGCGTCATCACCTTCAGCGCCTGCTGGTGGAAGCGCGCCAGGTCGCCCTGGGCGAGCGCAGTGGAGGTGGCCAGCGACTGCGCCACGGCCTGCACCTTCAGCAAGTGGTTGTCGGTGGCCTGGGCCAGGGCGCGGGCCGTGAGGATGGTGCTCTTTTCCTGGTCGGCGCGTGCCTGCCGGTACTGGTGGCCGAACAGCGCGACGGCGCCGAGCACGCCCGGCAGCAGGCAGGCCAGTACGAGCCAGATCAGATAGGTTCTCACCGTCCAGCGGGCGGGACGGGACTTGGATACGGTCATCGTGTGTGAAGCGCTCCCTCGCGCAGGGGCCGGACTGTCGCAGCATGGGCGGCCCAGCGCAAATCTGCTCCGTTTACCCTCCGGATGAGCAAGGAAAAGCGCAGCAGCCGGCGGCTCGGCCGGCGCTGCCGCACATCACAATGCATCTCACTGGCCATCAGCTTTCCCCATGCATGAGCACGCTCCACTCACGGTTCTATACCTCGACCGTTCGCTGATCGCGATTGACAAGCCGGCCGGTCTTCTGGTGCATCCAAGCGGCCTCGACGCGCACGAAAGCAGGACCGCCCTGGATCTGCTGCAAGCCCAGCAGGGCGAGCGCCTCTGGCCCCTGCACAGGCTCGACAAGGCCACCAGCGGTGTGCTGCTGATGGCGCGCAGCGCGCAGGCGGCGGCGCACTGGGGTGCGGCCTTTGCGGCGGGCAGCGTGCGCAAGCATTACCTGGCCCTGGTGCGGGGCTGGCCGGACGCCAGCGGCACCGTCGCGCATCCGCTGGCACGCGACCCGGAGCGGCCTTCGGCCGGCCAGGAGCACCGCGCCGCGCTGACGCACTACGAGTGCCTCGCCTGCTTCGACTGGCCCTTCAGCGCCGACGGGCGCCATCCCAGCAGCCGCTACGCCCTGGTGCGTATCGAGCCGCACACGGGGCGGCGCCACCAGATCCGCAGGCATTTCAAGCACATCGCCCACCCGCTGGTCGGGGACACTACCCACGGCAAGGGCGCGCACAACCGCGCCGTGGCCGCCTGGCTGGGCGTGCAGCGCCTGTGGCTGCATGCCGAATCGGTCGAGCTCGCGATGGCCGGGGGGCCGCTGCGCATCCGCGCGGCTGCGGGCCCCGAGTGGGCGCCCCTGCTCGCGCAGGCCCAGGGCGCCGGCAGCGCCGCACAATCGCGCTGACATGCTGAGCACCCTCACTCTCCCCGTCACGCCTTTTGCCCAGAACTGCTCCCTGCTGTGGGACGACGCGACGCGCCAGGCCGCCGTGATCGACCCGGGCGGCGAGCTGGACCGCCTGCTCGCCGAGGTCGGGCGGCGCGGGCTGCGGCTCGAACAGGTCTGGCTGACCCACGGCCACATCGACCATGCAGGAGGTGCCGGCGAACTGGCCGCGCGTCTGGCGCTGCCGATCATCGGACCGCACGAGGCCGACCGCTTCTGGATCGACGCGCTGCCCGAGCAGAGCCGGATGTTCGGCTTCCCTCCAGCGCAGCCCTTCACGCCCACACGCTGGCTGCAAGATGGCGACACGGTCGCGCTTGGACAACATGTTCTGGCGGTGCGGCACTGCCCCGGGCACACGCCCGGACACGTGGTGTTCCACTCGTCCGAGCTCAAGCGCGCCTTCGTCGGCGACGTGCTGTTCGCCGGCAGCATCGGCCGCACGGACTTTCCGCAAGGCGACCACGCCACGCTGATCCGCAGCATCACGCAGCGCCTGTGGCCGCTGGGCGACGACACCGTGTTCGTCCCGGGCCACGGGCCCGAAAGCAGCTTCGGCGAGGAGCGACGCAGCAATCCGTACGTGCGCGGCACCTGAACAAGGCAGCAGCGTGACTGCTGCTGCTGCTGCGTCAGTGCCGGCAGCGGGTGCGCACGCGCTGTCTACCGGATGATGGGGATGCCACCCTGCTCGGGCGGAGGCCTGCCGGCAGGCCGGCCGGCGGCGCTCGCCGGCGCACTGGCGGCCGGACGGCCCGCGGCACTCGCAGGCGGTCGGGCGCTGCTCGCCACCGGTGCACTGCCGCGCCCCCGCGCCTGCTCGTACAGGCCCTGAACCCGGGGGATGTTCTCGCGCAGCCGCGCCATCCGTGCCGGGCCGCTCGGGTGGGTCGAGAGGAAGCCCGGCCCCTGGCTGCCGCCGGAGGCGCGGCCCATCTTCTCCCACAGCGAGAGCGACGCCCGTGGGTCGTAGCCGGCGCGAGCGGCCAGTTCCAGGCCGACCAGATCCGCCTCGATCTCGTCTTCGCGGCTGAAGCGCAGCGACAGCAGCTGCGTGCCGATGTTCGCCGCCATGTCGCCGAACTGCCCCAGCCCGAGCACTTGCGCCAGCACCGAGAGGCCGATACCGGTGCCCTGGGTTTTTGCGATGCGCTCTCCGGCGTGCTCGCGCAGTGCGTGCGCCATCTCGTGCGCCAGCACCATCGCAGCCTCATCCTCGGTCAGGTTGAGCTTTTCGATGAGGCCCGTGAATGCGGCAATCTTGCCCCCGGGCATGACGAACGCGTTGATCTGCGGGCTGTTGATGAGGTTGACTTCCCAGCGCCAGGAATTGGCCCGCTTGTTCCATTGCGCCGCGTGTGGAATGAGCCGCGCGACGATGCTGCGCAGGCGCTGCAAGGTGGGATTGCTGTCGCTGGCGAGAACGCCCTTCTGGCGCGCCTGCCCGATCAGTTGCGCGTACTCCTGGGCAGCTGCAGCCTCGAGCTCGGCGGCAGGTACGAGGCCGCGCATGCTGGAGGGACGCCCCACATCGACCTGGGCCATGGCCGGTGCGAGCGCGGACGCGCCGGCGATCGCCACACCGGCACCCAGGAAGCCCCGGCGCGACATGCTGTTGGGCCGGGCATAAGGGCGGTCCTGCGAGGCCCCGATGAAGCAGAGCTGGCACATGCGGCCCATCATAATGAGCGCCGCAGCCCCCCATGTCAGACAACATCACCACCCCGACCCGGACCGGGCGCCTCGACGAATGGGTCGCCGCCCTGCGCGTCTACCTCGAGCCCTCCACCTGGCGCATGCTGTTCCTCGGCTTCTCAGCCGGGCTGCCGCTGCTGCTGGTGCTGGGAACCCTCAGCTTCCGCCTGCGCGAGGCCGGACTGGACCGCACCACCATCGGCTATCTCTCCTGGGTGGGACTGGCCTACGGTTTCAAATGGGCCTGGGCGCCGCTGGTGGACCGCCTCCCGATCCCGGGGCTCACCGCTGCGCTGGGGCGACGGCGCAGCTGGCTGCTCGTGTCGCAGCTCGCCATTGCGCTGGGCCTGGCCGGCATGGCGCTGTGCGACCCCCGCACGCAGCTGCAGGCCGTGGTCTGGTTCGCCCTGGTGGTGGCCTTCGCTTCCGCCACCCAGGACATCGCACTCGACGCCTTCCGCATCGAATCGGCCGACACCGAGCGGCAGGCCGCGCTGGCCGCGGCCTACCAGACCGGTTACCGGCTGGCGATGATCTGGGCCGGCGCCGGCGTGCTGTGGATCGCAGCGCGGGCCGAGGTGGCGCCGGCGGTGGCCGGGGCACAGGCCGCCTACCAGGACGGCGCGTGGCGGGTGGCCTACCTTGCCATGGCGGCCTCGATGGCGGTGGGCGTGGCCACCGTGCTGCTCTCGCCCGAGCCCGTCCGGCGTGTGCTGCCGCCCGCGCGCGGCCTGACGGCCTGGCTGCGCGAGGCGGTGGTCGAACCCTTCGCCGACTTCGTGCGCCGCTACCGCTGGCAGGCGGCGCTGGTGCTCGCGCTGATCGCGGTCTACCGGATCAGCGACGTGGTGATGGGCATCATGGCCAACCCCTTCTACGTGGACATGGGCTACACCAAGGACGAAGTCGCGGCCGTCACCAAGGTGTACGGCGTCGCCATGACCCTGGCCGGCGCCTTCATCGGCGGCGTGCTCGCGCTGCGCCTGGGCGTGATGCGGGTGCTGATGCTCGGCGCGGTGCTCAGTGCCGCCACCAACCTGCTGTTCGCATGGCTGGCGTCCCGCGGCCACGACCTGCAGGCCCTGGTGATGGTCATCTCCGCGGACAACCTGGCCTCGGGCATCGCGTCGGCGGCGTTCATCGCCTACCTCTCCGGACTCACCAACGTGAGCTATTCGGCCACGCAATACGCGCTCTTCAGCTCGGTCATGCTGCTGCTGCCGAAATGGCTGGCCGGCTTCTCGGGCCAGGCCGTGGACGCCTGGGGCTACTCCACCTTCTTCCTGGCCACCGCCTGCCTGGGCGTGCCCGTGCTGCTGCTGGTGGCCCTGGCGGCACGGGTGCGACCGCGCGGCGCCTGAGCGGGCCCGACTCACCGGACGGCCGTTTACCGCCTGTTTACAGCGCGCGCGCCGTGCGCCGCGCCCGCCGGTGACAGAATGGCCCCGCCAGCCTCGACCACGACCCTCATGCCCCACCTGCTGATGATCGAAGACGACGCCCGCCTCGCGCAGATGGTGGGCGAGTACCTGGAGCAATCGGGGTTCAGCCTGACCCACGCCCTGGACGGCAAGGCCGGCCTGGCCCTGCTGGAGCCGCCGCCCGCGGGCGGGCTGCCCGCGCTGGTGATCCTCGACCTCATGCTGCCGGACATGGACGGCCTGGAGGTGTGCCGGCGCTTGCGTGCGCTGCCCTCCGATGCCGCCCGGCTGCCCGTCCTGATGCTCACCGCCAAGGGCGACCCGATGGACCGCATCATCGGACTCGAGATGGGTGCGGACGATTACCTGCCCAAGCCCTTCGAGCCGCGTGAGCTGCTGGCGCGCATCCGCGCGGTGCTGCGCCGGCGCGGCGAGGGCCAGGCGCCCGCGGCCCGGATCCTGCGCTTCGGCTCGCTGGAGATCGACCGCGACGCGCGCACCGTAACCCTGGGCGGGCGGCCCTGCGAGATCACCTCCTATCAGTTCGACCTGCTCGCCGCCCTGGCCGAGCGCGCCGGCCGCGTGCTCACGCGCGACCAGATCATGGAGGCGGTGCGCGGCCGCGAGCTGGAGGCCTTCGACCGCTCCATTGATGTGCACATGGGACGCATCCGGGCCGCCATCGAGGACGACGCCAAGAACCCGCGCCGCATCCTCACGGTGCGGGGGGTGGGCTATGTCTTTGCCAAGCAGCAGGACTGAGCGCCCGGCGCGGCGCCTGCAGCTGCCGCTGTACCTGCGCCTGTGGCTGGCGGTGGTGGCGGCCGTGGCCGTCATCACGCTCTTCTTCGGCTGGCTCTGGCAGGCCAGCAGCGAGCCGCGGCCCCTGCGCGAGGTGATCATCCGCAACCAGCAAGGAGAGGTGCTGGGGCAGGTGCGGGTGCGTCCGGTGTTCGTGCCGGGCGAAGGCATCGAGTTTCCGGTCGCCATGCGCGACGGCAGCACGGTGGTGGTGCAGATGCCGCCCCGGCCGCGCAGCCCCGGCGAAGGCCCGCTGCCGCGCCGCTGGCTGCGCGGCGGCTCGGGCCTGCTGTGGATGCTGGGCATCGCGGCCCTTGCAGTGGCGGTCGGCAGCTACCCGGTGGTGCGGCGGCTGACGCAGCGGCTGGATGCGCTGCGCGCCGGCGTCGAGCGCTGGGGCGCGGGCGACCTGAGCGCGCGGGTGGACGAATCCGGCTCGGACGAGGCCGCGTACCTGGCGCGCCGTTTCAACCACGCGGCCGAGCGCGTCGAGCAGCTGGTGCAGAGCCACAAATCGCTGCTGGCCAACGCCTCGCACGAGCTGCGTTCGCCGCTGGCGCGCATCCGCATGGGCGTGGAGTTGATGGAGCGCAGCAGCGACACGGGAGCCGCGCGCGCCGAGATCGCCCGCAACATCGCCGAACTCGACCAGTTGATCGACGAGATCCTCCTGGCGAGCCGGCTGGACGCCCGCGCCGCGGACGTGGAGCCGCACGAAGCCGTCGATCTCACCGGCCTTGTCGCCGAGGAATGCGCGCGCAGCGGCGCCGAACTGCTGGTGTCGCAGGACGGTCGGGCCGTCATGGTCGATGGGGTGCCGCGGCTGCTGCGCCGCGTGGTGCGCAATCTGCTCGAGAACGCCAGGCGCTATTCCAGCGGCCCGGTCACCGCGGCCGTGGGCGCGGTGGCGGGCGAAGCCACGCTGCAGGTGTGCGACCAGGGTCCGGGCGTGCCGCCGGACCAGCGCGAGCGCATCTTCGAGCCGTTCTACCGCCTGCCCGGCGCCAGCGAGCGCTCCGGCGGCGTCGGGCTCGGACTGGCGCTGGTGCGCTCCATCGTCGAGGGCCACGGCGGCACGGTGCGCTGCGAAGGCGCCGAGGGCGGCGGCGCACGCTTCGTGGTGCGGCTGCCGGCATCGCAGACCGAGCCCGTCGCGGGCGTCTAGCGGGGCGGAGCGCGACGGGGCTGGGCCGCGGTGGCCGGCAGCGCGTGGCGTTGGTCGAGAGGCCGGCAGTCTCAGCGATCGCCCGCAGCGCCGGCCCGGTCAGGAAGCGCTGGCCAGGGCCTTTTGCACGCGCCCGGGCGGCAGGTCGTGCAGGCAGCGGTGATGTCCGAGGGGGCACTCGCGTTCAAAGCAGGGTGCGCAGTCCAGCGGCGGCTGGTAGGCAGGATCGTTCTTGAGCCACAGCACCTGCGCCCGAGCGTTCAGCGGCGGCGTGTGCAGCGGGCTGGTGGAGCCGAACAGGGCCACCTGCGGCACGCCGAACGCCGCGGCCACGTGCATGAGCCCGGAATCGTTGCTGACCATGGCGCGCGCCCCCGCGATCAGGGCGAACGCGTCCAGCAGGGACGTCTTGCCGGCCAGGTTCACGCACCGGCCCGGCGCAGCCTGCGCGATCTCCTCGCACAGCGGCGCCTCCTTGCCCGAGCCGAGCAGCACGGCGGGTGCGTCGAGCCCGGCCGCGAGCTGCGCGTAGTGGGCCGGCGGCCAGCGCTTGGAACCACCGAATTCGGCCCCCGGCGCGAAGGTGTAGTAGCCCCGGACCTGCAGGGCATGCGCCTGGGCCGCGCGCTCGACGGCGCCGGGCGGCAGCGCCAGCCGGGGTCGGTCGTTCTCGATGCCGGGCTCGCCGCTCAGGGCCGAGTAGAAGGCCACCATGGGAAGCTTGCCGCGGGGGTTCTTGAGTCGGTGCGTGAGCAGCCCGACGCGGGCCTCACCCAGATAGCCGACGCGATGCGGAATGCTCGCCAGGAACGGCAGCAGCGCGCTCTTGAGCGAGTTGGGCAGCACATAGGCCGTTTCAAAGCGCCCGTGCAACTCACGCGCCAGCGAGCGCCGCGCGGCGAACTGCAGCCCGCCGTGCTGGAAGGGGAACTCGATGACGGAATCGACCTGCGGCATGGCCCGGTACACCGGCGCCACCCAGGGCAGGGCACCGACCGTGAGCCGCTCGCCCCGCGCGGCCAGCCGGCGCAGCAGCGGCTCGGTCATGACGGCATCGCCGATCCACTGGGGTGCGACCACGAGGCTGTGGCTCGCAGGCGTTGGCCTTGGTGCGGTGCGGCGGTGCAAGAGGGTCATCATGGGAGGAAGCAGGCTCACAGGATGCGGGCGGTCTGGCCCCGGCGTGCGCCCAGGAAGGCTGCGCGCGGGTACGCGGCACGCCCGCGGCAACGCAGGGGGCGCGACGCGGCAGCCCTGGCGCGCAGCGCCGGTCGAGGCCGCTCCTTGGCGCTGGCCTCTCGTGGGTGCTGCGCGTCGGCTGCGCCGATGCCGGCCCGGCCGGGCTCAGTGCCCCGCGCCGAAATGCTCTCCCGCCTTCAGCTTGTAGACCGTGCCGCAGTAGGGGCAGCGTGCCTCGCCGGTGGTGGCCACGTCGAGGTAGATGCGCGGATGGGTGTTCCACAGCTTCATGTCGGCCTTGGGGCTGGGACAGAACACGCCGCCGTTGGCGTTGAGGTCCTTGCCGAGCAGCTCGACGACGGCTTCCTTGCGGGTGGCGGTCATGCAGCGGGCCCTCAGACGCGGGTGAGCCAGTGGGCGTACTTGGGGTTGCGGCCGTTGACGATGTCGAAGAAGGCCGACTGGATCTTCTCCGTCAGGGGACCGCGGGCGCCGGCGCCGATCTGCACCCGGTCGAGTTCGCGGATGGGCGTGACCTCGGCCGCGGTGCCGGTGAAGAAGGCCTCGTCGCAGATGTAGACCTCGTCGCGCGTGATGCGCTTCTGCACGATCTCGATGCCGAGGTCGGCGCAGATGTGGAACACCGTGTTGCGCGTGATGCCGTTGAGCGCGCCGGCCGAAAGGTCGGGCGTGTAGATCTTGCCGTCCTTGACCAGGAAGATGTTCTCGCCGGCGCCTTCGCTCACGAAGCCCGAGCTGTCCAGCAGCAGGGCCTCGTCGTAGCCGTCGTCCACCGCCTCCATGTTGGCCAGGATGGAGTTGGAGTAGTTGGAGACCGCCTTGGCCTGCGTCATCGTGATGTTCACGTGGTGGCGGGTGTAGCTGGAGGTCTTCACGCGGATGCCGCGCCTGAGCCCTTCCTCTCCGAGGTAGGCACCCCAGGCCCAGGCGGCGACCATCAGGTGCACGCGGTTGCCCTTGGGGCTCACGCCGAGCTTCTCGGAGCCGTACCAGGTGAGCGGGCGCAGGTAGCAGCTCTCGAGCTTGTTGGCGCGCACGACCGCCTTCTGTGCCTCGTTGACTTCCTCCTTGCTGAAGGGAAGTGTCATGCGCAGGATCTTGGCGCTGTTGAACAGGCGGTCGGTGTGTTCCTTCAGGCGGAAGATGGCCGTGCCGTCGGACGTGTTGTAGGCCCGTACGCCCTCGAAGGCGCCGCAGCCGTAATGCAAGGTGTGGCTCAGGACGTGGATCTTGGCGTCGCGCCAATCGACCATTTCACCGTCCATCCAGATCTTGCCGTCGCGGTCGGCCATGCTGGGAACAACGCTCATGTCTCGTCCTTCGGAGTCAGGTGTGGGGAAGCAGCAAACCGCCGATTTTAGTGGCCCGACGCTGTGCTCGATTCGCGCTGGGAAGCCGTCGCCGCCTGCACGGCCTGCGGCTGCGCGCCGGCGGGGTCGGCAGCGGGCTCGGGCCTCTGCAGGGTCCATCTCACAAGGCGGCCGTCGGCGAACTCGCAGGTGACGCTCGAGCCGCCCGGGTCGGTCCAGCGAAACACCTCGGGCTGCTGGTCTTTGGGCGAGAGCGGCTCGCCCAGGGAGCGCGTCATGGCCATCACGTGCAGCAGGGTGGACCGCGGCTTGAGCTTCGCGTTGAGCATCACGGCGCTGCCGACCCAGCCCACGGGCCGGTCTGCGGCCTGCTTGAGCACGTGCATCAGCCGCGTGAAATGCAGCAGCAGCCACATCAGCAGCCCCCCGCTGGCGATGGCCAGGCCCGGGGCGCCGTAGGCGCGCCAGGCGGCGCCCAGTACCACCACGGCCATTACGGGAATGAGGATTCGTTGCCAGTTCATAGGGGCGGATTGTCTCGCGGCGCACGCGCGCACCTGTTGCGGGGAGTGCGTACCGCCGTGCAAGTCGCGTGTGCGGCGTGGGTGGACCGGTGGCGCCGCCAGCATCAGCCGAGCCCGCGCACGACCTCCATCGCCTCCTCGATGCGCTCGACCGGATGAATGGCCAGCCCTTCTATCTCGCGGCTGCCTTTTTTCGGCGCGTTGGCCTTGGGCACCACCGCCACCGAAAACCCGAGCTTGGCCGCCTCGCGCAGGCGCTCCTGGCCGCGAGGCGCGGGCCGCACCTCACCGGCCAGGCCCACTTCGCCGAAGGCGATGAAGCCCTTGGGCAGCGCCCGCCCCCGCAGGGACGAGGTGATGGCCAGCATCACGGCCAGGTCGGCCGCCGGCTCGCTGATGCGCACGCCGCCCACGGCGTTGACGAACACGTCCTGGTCCATGCAGGCCACGCCTGCGTGGCGGTGCAGCACCGCCAGCAGCATCGCCAGGCGGTCGCGCTCCAGGCCCACCGACAGGCGGCGCGGGCTGGGGCCGCCGCTGTCGACCAGAGCCTGGATCTCCACCAGCAGCGGACGCGTTCCCTCCAGCGTCACCAGCACGCAGCTGCCGGGCACCGGCTCGCTGTGCTGCGACAGGAAGATGGCGCTGGGATTGGCGACGCCCTTGAGGCCGCGCTCGGTCATCGCGAAGACGCCGATCTCGTTGACGGCGCCGAAGCGGTTCTTGATGGCCCGCACCAGCCGGAAGCTCGAATGCGTATCGCCCTCGAAGTACAGGACCGAATCGACCATGTGCTCCAGCACCCGCGGGCCGGCGAGCGCGCCCTCCTTGGTCACATGGCCGACCAGCACGATGCAGGTCCCGCTGGCCTTGGCGGCGCGGGTCAGGTGCGCCGCGCACTCGCGCACCTGCGCCACCGAGCCGGGCGCCGAGGTGAGCTGGTCCGAGTACACGGTCTGGATCGAGTCGATCACCGCCACCGCCGGCTGCAGGGTCTGCAGCGTGCCCAGGATCTTCTCGAGCTGGATTTCGGCCAGCACCTGCACGCGCGAGTTGTCCAGCCCGAGCCGGCGCGAGCGCAGCGCCACCTGCGCGCCCGATTCCTCCCCGGTGACGTACAGCGCCGCCACGCCGGCGCGCTGCAGTGCATCGAGCGCCTGCAGCAACAGCGTCGATTTGCCGATGCCGGGATCGCCGCCGATCAGCACCACCCCGCCTTCCACGATGCCGCCGCCGAGCACCCGGTCGAGCTCGTCGATGCCGGTGGGCGTGCGCGCCACCTCGGTGGCCTCGATGTCGGCGAGCACCGCCACCGCGGCGGTCTTCGCCAGCGCGGCGAAGCGGTTGCGCCCTCCTGCGGCGGCGCCCTCGGGCGCGGTCTCGACCAGCGTGTTCCAGGCCTCGCAGTGCGGGCATTTGCCGAGCCAGCGCGGGCTGCTGCCGCCGCATTCGCTGCAGGTGTAGACGGTTTTTTCCTTGGCCATGGGCGGGGATTGTCCGGGACCGGCGCGTCGGGCCACTCCAGGGCGGCTCATACGGGTTAACCCGCAATACCCCACAACGGTCATGGGTCGCTTTTCATTTAACATGTTAATCAATTCAACGCTTCCGGTCCGTCCTGTCCTGCACCGGCGGCCCGCCCCCATGGCCCCCCGCTTCGCCCACCGCAACCTGCCGCGCCTGCTGCTTCAAGCCCGTGAGGCCGTGATGGCCCACACGCGGCCGAGCCTGCGCGAGCACGGCCTGTCGGACCAGCAGTGGCGGGTGCTGCGGGTGCTGGGCGAGCACGGCACCGTGGAGACCGGGCGCGTCGCGCGCGAGGCCTTCATCCTGGGGCCCAGCCTCACGGGTGTGCTGGCGCGCATGGAGCGCGACGGGCTGATCACGCGCGAGCGCGACCCGCTCGATCAGCGCCGCACCGTGGTGGCGGCGACGCCGCGCGGGCTGGAGCTGGTGGAGTCGCTGTCGAGCGCGGTCGAGGCGCACTACGCATGGATGGAAAAAAGCCTGGGAAAGCAGAACCTGCGCGCCCTGTACGAGCTGCTGGACCAGGTGATCGAACTGGAGAAACCTGCATGACTGCATTCGCCCCCCGGGGCACGGTCTACGGCACGCTGATGAACTTCCGCAGCGAGCACGAAGCGCTGGGCGCGCGCATGGACGAGCCGCCCTACAAGGCGCCGCCGCGCGCCCCGGTGCTGTACGTCAAGCCCGCCACCACCTGGAGCCGCGGCGGCGACCGCATTGCGGTGCCCGCGGCGGCCGAAGAGGTCGAGCTCGGAGCGACCATCGCCATGGTGATGCGCGCTCCCGGCGAGGTCGCCGGCTGGGTGCTGCTCAACGACCTGTCGCTGCCGCACGCGAGCTTCTTCCGCCCGGCCATCAAGCAGCGCTGCTTCGACGGCTCGCTGTCCATCGGCGACACGCTGGCGCGGCTGGACGACCCTGCGGCGCTCGCCATCGAGGTACGTGTGAACGGCGAGCTGCGCCAGACCGTGCGCTTCGATGCGCTGGTGCGCAATCCGCAGCGCCTGCTGGCGGACGTGAGCGAATTCATGACGCTGGGCGAGGGCGACATGCTCATGCTGGGATGCGAAGCGAGCCGCCCGCGCGCCCGGGCCGGCGACACCGTGGAGCTCAGCGCGCCCGGGCTGGGTACGCTGCGCAACACGCTGCATGCCGAAGAGGAGGTCGCATGAAGCACGCACGCGTGATGCTCGAAGGAACCCTGCACCGCGCCACAGAGCGCGAGGGCAAGGTGCTGCTGCAGGATGGGCGGCTGCTGGCCGAGGAGGCGGTGCAATGGTTGCCGCCGCTCGAGCCGACGCCGCGCCCGCGCACCATCTTCGCCCTCGGACTCAACTATGCCGACCATGCGCGCGAGCTGGCCTTCAAACCGCCCGAGGAGCCGCTGGCTTTCCTCAAGGGCGGCGACCGGGTGCTCAACGGCCACCGCCGCAGCACGCGCCGCCCCGCCGGCGTCGAGTTCATGCACTATGAGTGCGAGCTGGCGGTGGTGATCGGACGCACGGCGCGCCGCGTGCGCCGGGACGATGCCTACGACTTCGTCGCCGGCTACTCCGTGGCCAACGACTACGCCATCCGCGACTATCTGGAGAACTGGTACCGCCCGAACTTGCGCGTGAAGAACCGCGACGGCGCGACTCCGCTGGGTCCGTGGCTCGTCGATGCGGCCGATGTGCCCGACCCCATGTCGCTGTCCCTGCAGACCACTGTCAACGGCAAGGTCACCCAGCGCGGCACCACCCGCGACATGATCTTCGACGTACCCTTTCTCATCGAGTACTTCTCCAGCTTCATGACGCTGCAGCCGGGCGATCTCATCCTCACCGGCACGCCCGACGGGGTGGTGGACTGCCGCCCCGGCGACGTCGTCGTCACCGAAATCGAGGGCCTCGGCGCCCTCACGAACACCATCGAGGCCAGCCAATGAAACGCATCGACCACCTGATCGCCGGCAAGCACGTCGCCGGCCGCGACTACTTCGAAACGCTGAACCCGGCCACCCAGGAGCCGCTCGCCGAAGTCGCCACCGGCGGGGAAACCGAAGTGAACGCCGCCGTCGCGGCCGCCAAGGAAGCATTTCCCAAGTGGGCAGGCCTGCCCGCGCCGCAGCGGGCCAAGCTGGTGCGCAAGTTGGGCGACCTGATCGCGCAGCACGTGCCGGAAATCGCGCAGACCGAAACCAACGACACCGGCCAGGTGATCGCCCAGACCGGCAAGCAGCTGGTGCCGCGCGCGGCCGACAACTTCTACTACTTCGCCGAGATGTGCACGCGGGTGGACGGCCACACCTACCCCACCGACACCCACCTCAACTACACGCTGTTCCACCCCGTGGGTGTCTGCGCGCTGGTCTCGCCCTGGAACGTGCCCTTCATGACCGCCACCTGGAAGGTCGCGCCCTGCCTCGCCTTCGGCAATACCGCGGTGCTGAAGATGAGCGAGCTGTCGCCGCTCACGGCCGCGCGCCTGGGAGAGCTGGCGCTCGAGGCGGGCATTCCCGCCGGCGTGCTGAACCTGGTGCACGGCTTCGGCAAGGACGCCGGCGAGCCGCTGGTGCGCCACCCCGACGTGCGGGCCATCTCCTTCACCGGCTCCACCGCCACCGGCAACCGCATCGTGAAGGAAGCGGGCCTCAAGAAGTTCAGCATGGAGCTGGGCGGCAAGAGCCCGTTCGTGATCTTCGAGGACGCCGACCTCGACCGCGCACTCGACGCCGCGGTGTTCATGATCTTCTCCAACAACGGCGAACGCTGCACCGCCGGCAGCCGCATCCTGGTGCAGCGCTCGGTGTATGCGTCCTTTGTCGAGCGCTTCGTCGCGCGCGCCAAGCGGATCACGGTGGGCGACCCGCTCGACGAGAAGACCATCATCGGCCCGATGATTTCGCAGGCCCACCTGGCCAAGGTGCGCAGCTACATCGAGCTCGGCACCAAGGAAGGCGCCACCATGCTGTGCGGCGGACTCGATGCGCCGGTAGTGCCCGACCGCGTGAAGAAGGGCAACTACGTGCTGCCGACGGTATTCGCCGACGTCGACAACCGCATGAAGATCGCGCAGGACGAGATCTTCGGCCCCGTCGCCTGCCTGATCCCGTTCGAGGACGAGGCCGACGCGATCCGCATTGCCAACGACATCGACTACGGGCTGTCCAGCTATGTCTGGACCGAGAACGTCGGCCGTGCGCACCGCGTCGCCGCGGCCGTCGAGGCCGGCATGTGCTTCGTCAACAGCCAGAACGTGCGCGACCTGCGCCAGCCCTTCGGCGGCACCAAGGCTTCGGGCACCGGCCGCGAAGGCGGCACCTGGAGCTACGAGGTGTTCCTGGAGCCCAAGAACATCGCGCTGTCGCTGGGCAGCCACCACATTCCGCATTGGGGCGTCTGACGCTCCCCCCACCAGGAGGACCACCATGGGAACCCTAGCTCTCGCCGCCAAGATCACCCACGTCCCGTCGATGTACCTGAGCGAGCTCGACGGCCCGCGCAAGAACTCGCGGCAGGACGCCATCGACGGCCACCATGAGATCGACCGGCGCTGCCGTGCGCTGGGGGTGGACACCATCGTGGTGTTCGACACCCACTGGCTGGTCAACGCCAATTACCACGTCAACTGCGCGCCGCACTGGAAGGGCCGCTACACCAGCAACGAGCTGCCGCACTTCATCAGCAACATGGAGTTCGAGTTCTCGGGCAACCCGGTGCTGGGCAAGCTGATCGCCGAGACAGCCAATGAAATGGGCGTGGAGACGCTGGCGCACGACGAGACCACGCTCAACCCCGAGTACGGCACGCTGGTGCCCATGCGCTACATGAACGCCGACCAGCACTACAAGGTGATCTCGGTGTCGGCGCTGTGCATGGCGCACTACCTCAACGACAGCGCCCGCCTCGGCTGGGCCATCCGCCGCGCCATCGAGGACCACTACGACGGCACGGTGGCGGTGTTCGCGAGCGGCTCGCTGTCGCACCGCTTCGCCCAGAACGGCCTGGCGCCCGAGTTCGGCTTCAAGATCTGGAGCCCCTTCCTGGAGGCGCTCGATCGCGACGTGGTGCGCATGTGGGAGCGCGGCGACTGGAAGAACTTCTGCGGCATGCTGCCCGAGTACGCTGCCAAGGGGCACGGAGAAGGCTTCATGCACGACACCGCGATGCTGCTCGGCGCGCTGGGCTGGTCCGACTACGACGGCAAGGTGGAGGTGGTGACACCCTACTTCGGCGCCTCCGGCACCGGGCAGATCAACGCCATCTTCCCCGTCACGCCGCAAAGCGGTGCGGCCATTCCGCGGCCGCAGGCCTCGTCGGCCGAGGGATACACGTCCATCAGCAGCCGCCTCTGAACGCGCAGCGCCACCTCATGCCGCACCTCGTCATCCTCTACACCCCGAACCTCGAGGGCAAGACCAACCTCGACGGGCTGTGCCGCAGCCTCGCCGACACCATGCTGGCGCAGCGCGACGAGGCCGGCGCACAGGTCTTTCCCACAGGCGGCGCGCGCGTGCTGGCCTATCCGGCGGCGCACTACGCGGTCGCCGACGGAAAGCGCGACTACGCGTTCATGTACCTGAACCTGCGCATGGGCGCGGGCCGCAGCAACGCCGTGCAGAAGGCCGCGGGCGACGCGCTGCTGGCCGCGGTCAAGCGGCACCTGGAGCCGGTGTTCGCAAGCGAGCTGATCGGCGTCACGCTGCAAGTCGACGAGAGCCCCGGGCAGGTGTACGACGGCAAACACAGTACGCTGCACCCGCTGTTCGCCGCGCGCTGAGCTCGGCCCCTCGCTCGCCACCCGCACGCCACCGCTTCCGCACCATGCCTTCACCCGACACCCCTTCCCTTCCCCTTGCCCGCCGCGCGCGGATGGAGCACTGAACGCCATGTTTTCCCAGGACCTCATCGACCAGCTCGCCGCCGAACTGCACGACAGCGAGAAGTCGCGCGTGCAGATCGAGCACTTCAGCAAGCGCTTTCCCGGCATGACGCTGCAGGACGGCTATGCCGTCTCGCGCGCCTGGGTCAGGCGCAAGCTGGGCGAAGGACGCACCGTGCTCGGCCACAAGATCGGCCTGACTTCGCGCGCGATGCAGCAGGCCAGCCAGATCGACGAGCCCGATTTCGGCACGCTGCTGGACGACATGCTGTTCGAGCCCGGCGCGATCCCCATGCAGCGCTTCATCGCACCGCGCGTCGAGGTCGAGCTGGCTTTCGTGCTCAAGCGCCGCCTGTCCGGCGAGGGCCTGGGCATCGAGGACGTGCTCGACGCCACCGAGTACGTGACGCCGGCCGTGGAGATCATCGACTCGCGCATCGAGCAGTTCGACCGCCACACCAAGGCCATGCGCCGCGTGCAGGACACCATCAGCGACAACGCCGCCAACGCCGGCATCGTGCTGGGCGGGCGCAAGGTCGGGCCACGTGAAGTCGATCTGCCCTGGTGCGGCGCGATCCTGCGCCAGAACGGCGTGGTCGAGGAAACCGGCCTCGCCGCGGGCGTGCAGGGCCACCCGGCCATCGGCGTGGCCTGGCTCGCCGGCAAGCTCGCGCCCTGGGGAGAGAGCCTGGAAGCGGGCCAGGTGGTGCTTGCCGGCTCCTTCACCCGGCCGGTGGCGGCCAAGCCCGGCGACCGCTTCGACGCCGACTACGGTCCGCTCGGACGCTTCGAATTCCACTTCGCCTGAGGCCGCACGATGCAGACACCCGTGAATCCGTTCAAGCGCGCCCTTGCCGACAAGCAGGCGCAGATCGGCCTGTGGCTCGGCCTGGCCAACGCCTACACCGCCGAGATCTGTGCCGGTGCCGGCTTCGACTGGCTGCTGGTCGATGGCGAGCACGCGCCGAACGACCTGCAGACCCTGCTCGCGCAGGCGCAGGCGATCGCCGGCTATCCGGCCTCGCATGCCGTCGCCCGCGTGCCCATGGGCCACGGCGAACTCGGCCAGGCGCTGATCAAGCAATACCTGGACATCGGCTACCAGACCCTGCTCGTGCCCATGGTCGATACGCCCGAGCAGGCCGCCACCATCGTGCGCTGCGCCCGCTACCCGAGCGAGGGACTGCGGGGCATGGCCGGCAGCCGCGCCTCGCGCTGGGGCCGCTATCCGCAATACGCCCGCGAGGCCAACCAGCAGGTATGCCTGCTGGTGCAGGTGGAGACCCGCACCGCGCTGCAGAACCTCGACGCCATCGCCGCCATCGAAGGCGTGGACGGCGTGTTCATCGGCCCGGCCGACCTGTCCGCGTCGATGGGGCATGGCGGAAACGCCAGCCATCCCGAGGTGCAGGCAGCCATCGACGACGCGATCGTGCGGGTAGTGCGCGCGGGCAAGGCCGCGGGCATCCTCACGGCCGACGAGACCTTGGCGCGCCGCTATCTCGGCCTGGGCGCGACCTTCGTGGCCGTGGGCATGGACACGCGCCTGCTGGCGCTGGCCACCAGCGCGCTGGCACGCACCTTCAAGGCGGACGCCGCCCCCGAAGTGCCCACCACCGGCCGCGTGTACTGAAGCGCCCCACCCCTGCGGAGCACGGCATGACCCGAGACAACGACGACGACAACCACAACAACGACGCACCCAAGGCGGCGACCCGCAGGCTGCGCTCGCAGACCATGCACGAGGGCCTGCTGCGCGCCAGCTCGCGCGGCTTCCTGCACGCGCTGGGGCAGGACGACGAGGACATCGCCCGGCCGCACGTCGGCGTGTTCCACACCGGCGGCGAGATGAGCCCCTGCAATGCCAACCTGCGCGAGCAGGCGCAGCACGCCAAGACCGGCATCTATGCCGCCGGCGGCACGCCGCACGAATGCCCGGTGGTGTCGGTCTCCGACGGCCTGACCATGGCGCACTCGGGCATGCGCTTCTCGCTCATCTCGCGCGAGCTGATCGCCGACAGCGTGGAGGCGTCCACCCGCGGCCACCAGTGGGACGGCATCTTCGCCATCGGCGCCTGCGACAAGAACCTGCCCGGGCTGATGATGGGCATCGTGCGCTGCAACGTGCCCGGCGTGTTCGTGCACGGCGGCGCCGCGCTGCCCGGGCAGATGCACGGCGAAGACATCAACGCGGTGCACAACTACGAGTCCATCGGCAAGGTGCTGTCCGGCACCGCCACCACCGAGGAGCTCGCCGCCGTCACCCACGCCTGCATCCCCACCGTGGGCGCTTGCGCCGGACAGTTCACCGCCAACACCATGGGCATGGTCTCCGAGGCCATCGGCCTCGCGCCGATCGGCTCGTCGATGGTGCCGGCGGTCTTCAGCGAACGCGCACCGATGCTGCGCCGCGCGGCCCGCACCCTGATGCAGGCGGTGCTCGGCGATGGCCCGCTGCCGCGTGACATCGTCACCCGCAAGGCCTTGGAGAACGCCTGCGCGGTCGTGTCGGCCACCGGCGGCTCCACCAACGCGGCGCTGCACCTGCCGGCCATCGCGCACGAAGCGGGCATCACCTTCCACCTCGACGACGTGGCCGAGGTGTTCGCCCGCACGCCGCTGATCGGCGACCTCAGCCCCGGCGGGCGCTTCCACGCGCGCGACGTCTACTACGCCGGCGGCGCGCAGGTGATCCTGCGCGAGCTGCTGCGCGGCGGCTTCCTGCACGGCGAGGCGCTCACCATCACCGGCCGCACCCTGGCGCAGGAGCTCGCGCAAGCGCGCGAGCCCGATGGCCAGGTGGTGCGCCGCATCGAAGACGCCCGCGCCCGCGAAGGCGGCGTTGCGGTGCTCAAGGGCAATCTGTGCCCCGACGGCGCGCTGCTCAAGACCGCCGGTCTCGCCACGCTGGTGTTCAGCGGCCCGGCACGGGTGTTCGAGAGCGAGGAAGAGGCCCAGGCCGCGGTGCAGAACCGCAACTACCAGCCCGGCGAGGTGCTGGTGGTGCGCAACGAGGGGCCGCGTGGCAGCCCCGGCATGCGCGAGATGCTGGGCATCACCGCGCTGCTGTACGGCCAGGGCATGGGCGACAAGGTGGCCCTGCTCACCGACGGCCGGTTCTCGGGCGCCACGCGCGGCCTGTGCATCGGCTATGCCGGGCCCGAGGCGGCCGACGGCGGCCCCATCGCGGCGCTGCGCGACGGCGACATGATCCACATCGACGCGCGGCCCGAGTCGCGCAGCCTGCGCGTCGAGCTCACGCCCGCGCAGCTGGCCGACCGCCTGGCCCAGCGGATTCCGCGCCCGGCGCCGCGCGGCGGCCTGCTCGAGAAATACGCCGCGACCGTTCGCCCCAGCCACCAGGGTGCGGTCACGCACTCGGGCGGCGTGGTGTGGCTGCGCGACGAATCCTGAGCCGCGAGCCACCCGTTATTGTTTTCATCCTGTTCTTATTTCCACGACACCGGAGACTTCCATGACCGCTTCTTCCACGTTCCTCCAGCGCCGCCAGCTGCTGCAATCGGCCGGCGCCTTCGGCCTGCTCGCCAGCATCGGCCAGCAGGCATGGGCCCAGCAGCCGCAATTCGAGACCGCGCGCATCGTCACCGGCTTCGCCGCGGGCGGCACGTCCGACACCACCTGCCGCCGTGTCGCGAAGGCGCTGCAGGGTGAGTGGGCCAAGTCGGTGGTGGTCGAGAACAAGACCGGCGCCGGCGGCCAGATCGCGGTGCAGACGGTCAAGGGCCTCGCCGCCGACGGCAGCAACATCCTGCAGACGCCCACCTCCATCCTCACGATCTATCCGCACATCTACAAGCGCCTGCCCTACGACCCGCAGGCCGACCTCACGCCCGTCACGCTGGCCTGCGTGTTCGATTTCGGCTTCGCGGTCGGCCCGGCCGTGCCGGCGAGCGTCAAGACCGTGCCGGAGTTCCTGCAGTGGGCCAAGGCGAATCCGGCCGGCGCGAACTTCGGCTCGCCCGCCGCCGGCTCCACCCCGCACTTCATCGGCGCCCTGCTGGGCAAGAGTGCCGGCGTGGACCTCAAGCATGCGGCCTACCGCGGCACGCAGCCGGCCATGCTGGACCTGCTGGGCGGCAACATCTCGGCCGTCTCGGGCCCGATCGGCGACATCACCCAGCACCTGGCCAGCGGCAAGGTGCGCATCCTCGGCACCTCGGGCACCAAGCGCAACCGCTTCGCGCCCGACGTGCCCACCTTCGGCGAGCAGGGGCTGCAGGCCGCGACCCACAGCGAGTGGTTCGCCTTCTTCCTGCCGGCCAAGGCATCGCCGGATGTCGTGAGCCGCCTGAACGCCGCCATGAAGACCGCGCTGGCCCAGAAGGACGTGATCGAGGGGCTCGCCGGTTTCGGCCTCGAAGCCATGGCCTCCACGCCGGCGGAGCTGGCCGACCTGATCAAGCGCGACACCGCGAAGTGGGCGCCCATCGTCAAGCAGGTGGGCTTCACCGCCGAAGGTTGACGCGCATCACGCCCGGCCCGAAGGACACGACATGAGCGCTCTCCTGCAATCCACCGGCTCGTCGATGCACCCCGACGAGTGGCGCTGCCGCGTGCAGCTGGCCGCCTGCTACCGCATCTTCGACATGCTGGGGTGGGCGGAGATGATCTACAACCACATCACGGTGCGTCTGCCCGACAGCGTCACCGGTGGCGCAAAGCACTTCCTGATCAATCCCTTCGGCTTGCACTACAGCGAGGTCACGGCCAGCAACCTGGTGAAGATCGACGTGGCCGGCAACAAGCTCGACGACAGCCCCTGGCCGGTGAACCCGGCGGGCTTCACCGTGCATGCCGCCATCCACGAGTCGGTGCCCGACGCGCACTGCGTGATGCACACGCACACCACCGCCGGCCTGGCGGTGGCGTGCACCGCGGGCGGGCTGGCGCAGAACAACTTCTATTCGGCGCAGCTCGGTGGCATGGTGGCCTACCACGACTTCGAGGGCATCACGGTGCACGCCGACGAGGCGCCGCGCCTGCTGGCCGCCATGGGCGACAAGCCGCTGCTGGTGCTGCGCAACCACGGGCTGCTGGCGCACGGACGCACGCTGCCGCTGGCGCTGGTGCGGCTGTGGACGCTGCAGCGCGCCTGCGAGATCCAATT
This sequence comes from Ramlibacter sp. AN1015, assembly GCF_037726105.1. Classification (NCBI taxonomy): domain Bacteria; kingdom Pseudomonadati; phylum Pseudomonadota; class Betaproteobacteria; order Burkholderiales; family Comamonadaceae; genus Ramlibacter; species Ramlibacter sp. AN1015. Next base: position 87,954 of record NZ_JBBJUM010000010.1, on the reverse strand, counting down.
GGCCCAGGCCACGCTCGGCCCGGCCATTCCGATCGCCGAGGACGTGGTGCGCAAGACCACCGGCGACGCCCTGCAGTGGGACGCGCGCTTCGGCGCCGGACAGGACGTGTTCGACGCGCTGGTGCGGCGCGTCGATCGCATCGACGACAGCTACAAGCAGTGAGGCTCGGCACATGAAGGTCTGCATCTACGGCGCCGGCGCGATCGGCGGCTGGATCGGCGCGCGGCTGGCCCGCGCGGGCGCCGAGGTCTCGGTGGTGGCGCGCGGCGCGACGCTGCAGGCGCTGCAGCTGCACGGGCTGCGGCTCGAGAGCGGCGGCGAGGTGGTGCAGGCGCCGGTGCAGTCCAGCGAGCAGCCGTCCGAGCTTGGTGTGCAGGACCTGGTGGTCGTGGCGGTGAAGGCCCCCGCGATGGCCGACGTGGCCCGTGCGATCGGCCCGCTCCTGGGGCCGCAGACGGTGGTGCTCACCGCGATGAACGGCGTGCCCTGGTGGTTCTTCGAGGGCTTCGGCGGCTCGCATGCCGGCACCCGCCTGCGCTCGGTCGATCCCGAGGGCGCCATCGCGCAGGCCATCCCGGGGCGCCACATCGTGGGCTGCGTGGTGCACGCCAGCTGCGCCTTGCGCGAGCCGGGTTTCGTGCGCCACCACTTCGGCAACAAGCTCATCATCGGCGAGCCCTCGGGCGAGCAGACGCCGCGGGTGCGCCACCTGGCCGACCTGCTGCAGCGGGCCGGCTACGAGGCACCGGTGTCCGCGCAGATCCAGAGGGACGCCTGGTACAAGCTCTGGGGCAACATGACGGTCAATCCGGTCAGTGCGATCACCGGCGCCACCACCGACCTGATCATCGGTGACCCGCTGGTGCGCGGCTTCATCTCGCAGGTGATGCTGGAGGCGCGCGAGATCGGTGCGCGCGTCGGCATCCCGATCGACCAGCAGCCCGAGGACCGCCACCAGGTCACCATGAAGCTTGGTGCCTTCAAGACCTCCATGCTGCAGGACGTCGAAGCAGGCCGGCCGGTGGAGCTCGATGCGCTGGTCGGGGCAGTGCAGGAGATGGGACACCTGGTCGCGGTGCCCACACCCTTCACCGATGCCCTGCTGGGCCTGGCGCGGCTGCACGCCCGCGTGCGCGGCCTGTACTGAGCGATGGCCGGCACCGCCGCCGCGGTCCCGGTGCGCGCCCTCACCGGCGCGGCCTTCGCCACCCTGCTGCTGGTGGCCCTCATGATGGGCGCGAACCACGTGGCCGCGCGCATCGCCTTCAACCACGGCGTCGATGTCGCCACGGCGGTGGTGTTCCGCAGCCTGGTCACCGCGGCGGTGGTGGTGCTGATCCTCGCCGTGCAGGGCGCACGCCCGCGCTTCACGGCGCGCCACAAGCGCATGCTGCCGGCCATCGGGCTGCTGGTGGGCGTGCAGAGCCTGTGCCTGTATTCCTCGGTCGCACGGCTGCCGGTGGCGCTGGCGCTGCTGGCCTTCAACACCTATCCGCTGTGGACCGCGCTCTGGGCCTGGGCGATCTACAAGCACCGGCCCGAGCGCGCCGTGGTGCTGGCGATGCCGATGATCCTGGTTGGCCTGGCCTTGGCGCTGGACGTGTTCGGCGCGGCCTCCGGCCTGGGCGCCGGCGGCCAGTGGGCGCGCATCGGCGCGGGCGTGGCCTTCGCGCTGGCGGCCGCGGCGAGCTTCGGGATGGCGCTTGTCGTCACCCAGCACGAGGTCGCCGACATCGATGGCCGCGTGCGCACCGCCAGCACCATGGCCATCGCCGGCCTGGTGGCCCTGGGCATGGTGGCCACGCGCGGCGGCTTCCACCTGCCCACCGCGGCGGCGGGCTGGGGCGGGCTGCTGGCCCTCACCTTCCTCTACGGCACCGCCATCACCATTCTTTTCACCGTGCTGCCGCGGCTGGGCGTGGTGGGCAACTCGGCCATCATGAACGTCGAGCCGGTCTTCGCCCTGGTGTTGGCCTGGATGATCCTCGGCCAGGCCATCGCGCCGGTGCAGGTGCTGGGTGCGCTGGTGGTGGTGGGCGCGGTGATGTGGCTGGGGACGCGCAAACGCTAACCAGGCCGGCAGGTGCCGACGTCGCCGCCCGACCGTAGGGCGTTCCGATGGCGCCGGCACCCATTGGCGGTCGCCTCCGCGGTTGCCCGTTGCCATCGCAGCGGCCGTGCAGCCTGGCTGCACCAGCAGGCCGGCAGCGTCGCGCCGACTACAGCGCGAAGATCTTCCCCGGGTTCATGATGTTCTTCGGGTCGAGCGCGCGCTTGATCGTGCGCATCATGTCGATGGCGCCCGCGCCGGCTTCATCGACCAGGAACCCCATCTTGTGCAGGCCCACCCCGTGCTCGCCGGTGCAGGTGCCGCCCAGGCGCAGGGCGCGTGCCACCAGGGTGTGGTTCAGCCGTTCGGCCGTGGCGCGTTCGTCGGCCGAGTCGGGGTCGAGCAGGTAGCCGAAGTGGAAGTTGCCGTCGCCGACGTGGCCCACCAGGAAGTACGGCAGGCCGCTGGCCTCGGCTTCCTCCACCGAATCGAGCAGGCAGTCGGCCAGCCGCGAGATCGGCACGCAGGTGTCGGTGGAGATGGCGCGGCAGCCCGGGCGCGACTGGATCGCAGCGAAGTAGGCGTTGTGCCGCGCCGTCCAGAGGCGGGTGCGCTCTTCGGGCGTGGTGGCCCACTCGAACGCATTGCCGCCGAACTCCGAGGCGATCTCCTGCACGGTCTGGGCCTGCTCCTGCACGCTGGCGGGCGAGCCATGGAACTCCATCAGCAGCATCGGCTCCTCACGCAGGCCGAGCTTGCTGTGCTGGTTGACCATGCGCACCGTATGCCGATCGATCAGCTCGACGCGCGCGATCGGCACGCCCAGCTGGATCACCTGGATGGTGGTGCGCACCGCCGCCTCGATGCTCGGGAACGAGCAGACGGCGGCGGAGATGGCTTCGGGCTGCGGATAGATGCGCAGCGTGACCTCGGTGATCACGCCGAGGGTGCCTTCGCTGCCGACGAACAGCCGCGTGAGGTCGTAGCCGGCGGAGGATTTGCGTGCGCGCGTGCCGGTGCGGATCACCTCGCCACTGGCGGTGACCACCTCCAGCGCCAGCACGTTCTCGCGCATGGTGCCGTAGCGCACGGCGTTGGTGCCGCTGGCGCGGGTGGCGCACATGCCGCCCAGGCTCGCGTCCGCCCCGGGATCGATGGGAAAGAACAGGCCGGTGCTCTTGAGTTCTTCGTTGAGCTGCTTGCGCGTGACGCCCGGCTGAACCGTGACGGTGAGGTCCTCGGCGTTGACCGACAGCACGCGGTTCATGCCCGCCACGTCGATGCTGATGCCGCCCTGCACGGCCAGCAGGTGGCCCTCGAGCGAGGAGCCGACACCGAAGGGGATCACCGGCACGTCCCAGCGCGCCGCCAGCGCCACCGCATCAGCCACGTCCTGCGTGCTGTGCGCGAACACGACGGCGGCCGGTGGCGGCACGCTGAACGAGGATTCGTCGCGGCCGTGCTGCTCGCGCACTGCGGCGGCGGTGGAGCACTGGGTGGCGAATCGCGCCTTGAGCGCATCGATCAGCGCGTCGGGCACCTCGCGCTGATCGATGGCGGGAACGAGCTGCGTGAGGTCGGTGGGGGCGTTCATGGCAAGTCCTTGCGCGGCGCCTCGGCAGGGCGGCGGAAAGCGGAGAAAACCGCAGTGTATGTCCGCCTGCCGGAGCCGACGACTCCCGGCCTGCAAGCCCCCGGGCGTGGGGCATCCATTCGGCAGGATGGCGTGGGGGGCGTGAGGCGCAGGCCCTGGCGTGCACACGGGCCAGGCGCTGTGCGCAACGCGCGAAGACCCGGCCGCTCGCTACGGCAGCAGCGCGTCCTGGTATTCGAATCGCGAGACCCTGCCGTCGCCGTTGCGGTCCATCTGTTCGAAGCTCAGCGGACTCGCCATCAGGAACTGCGCCTCGGCACGGGTGAGCTCGCCGTCGCCGTCGCGATCGGCCGCAAGGAACGAACGTGCGACATCCACCGCCGTGATCGCACCTGCTGCAGCCGGGGCGCCGCCCATGGTGGCGGTCGAAGGCGCGACGGCGCCGGCCGCCGGATAGCCGGCGCCGGCCGGCCCGCCGGCTGCCGCAGCGCCGATACCACGCCCGACGCCGCCTGCGATGCCGCCGGCAATGCCCCCGGGTACGCCGCCACCGGTGGCGAAGCCCGGCCCGCCGGGCACGACGGCGCCGGCTCCGGGCAGGCCGGCAGTTCCTCCGGGGTTGCCGGGCAGCCCGGCTGTGCCGCCGAACGACCCTGGCAGGCCTGCCGCGCCAACCCCGCCCGGCACGGTCCCCAGCGGGGCGGCCGGCGTGGCGCCGATCGGCGGCGAGATGATCCCCGTGCCGGGCTCGGCCGTTCCGGGTGGCGTGATCACCCCCGAGGGCACGCCGCCGGGATACGGCTGGGGCGAGGGCAGGTTGCCCGGGACCGGCGAGGGCAGCGTGCCGCCGATCGGGCCCGGCAGGCTCCCCTGGATGGGCGAGGGCAGGCTGCCCTGGATCGGGGAGGGCAATCCCCCCGGCGCGGGCGCGCCGGGCGCCAGGCCGGGACTGCCGGCGGCACCGGCCACCGATCCGCCGGCCGAGCCCGCCCCCGAGCCGACGAAGCCGCCCGGGGCGGTGCCGATGCCGGCTCCGCCCATGGCACCCGGTCCGACCATGCCCCCGATGGCTCCCGCGGCGGCGCCGGCCGGGGCGCGCGCCCCACCCGACACCACGCCGCCGGCGGCCTGTGCCAGGGCCAGGCCGGCCGCCGAGGCCAACAGTGCGGCAGCGGTGAGTTGAATCGATCGTGCGGTCATGGCAATACCTTTCGGCCCGGACAGCAGGCCCACGACCCATCGTGCCGCCCGGAGAACGTATTGCCCATGCGCAGGGCTAGCAAAGCCGCGTAGGACATGACCCGGGGCCCAGCCGCGCGCGAGAATGTGCGTCCGCACAAGACACAGGGAGCAACCCATGGGCAAGCGCCTCACCCAGATCGCCACCCGCACCGGGGACGACGGCAGCACCGGACTGGGCGACAACCGCCGCGTGCCCAAGCACAGCCTGCGGGTGCACGCGATGGGGGATGTGGACGAGCTCAACTCGCACATCGGCGTGTTGCGATGCGAGCCCATGCCCGAGTCGCTGCGCGAGCTCCTGGCGGACATCCAGCACCAGCTGTTCAACCTCGGCGGCGAACTGTCGATCCCCGGCTTCGAGCTGCTCAAGCCCGACGCGGTGCTCGCACTGGACGAGGCGCTGGCCGAGCACAATGCGCGGCTGCCCAAGCTGGAGGAATTCATCCTGCCGGCGGGCACCCGGGCGGCCTCACAGGCCCACGTCTGCCGCACCGTGGCACGCCGCGCCGAGCGCACGGTGACGGCGCTCGGCGCAGAGGAGCCGGTGCGCGAAGCGCCGCGGCAATACCTCAACCGGCTGTCGGACCTGATGTTCGTGCTCGCACGGGTGCTCAACCGCCTGGACGGCGGCGACGACATCTACTGGCGCAGCGACCGACTGGCCCGGGCACATGCCGCGGACGGCGAGGACAAGGGCGAGGCCGGGAACCTGGAGCAGGACGCGGGCGGGAGTGCGGAGGGGGCGCAGGACACGCGGCCCGCGTAGGCAGCACGACGCGGTCTCGATGTGACGGGCTGCCGCGCACCCGTTCAGCGCCGCACACGCTGCGCCACACGCGCCGCGCGGCGGCCCAGCGAATCAGCGCGGCGCCAGCACCGCCATGGTGATGCGCGAGACGCAGCTCAGGCGCCCCTGGTCGTCGTGCATGTCGATGTGCCACACCTGGGTGCTGCGCCCGATGTGCACCGGCCGCGTGACGCCGGTCACCCAGCCCTCCGTGACACCGCGCAGGTGGTTGGCATTGATGTCCAGTCCGACCACCTGGTGTCCTGGCGGGCAGCTGTAGGCCGCGCCGCAGGAGCCCAGGGTCTCGGCCAGCACCACGCTCACCCCGCCGTGCAGCCGGCCGTAGGGCTGGCGGGTGCGGTGGTCCACCGGCACGCGGGCGCGGATGAAGTCGTCGCCGACCTCCAGGAACTCCATTCCCAGCAGCTCGGGCGCGGTGTTGCGGTGGCTCTGCGCGAGCAGCTCGACGGAGATCGGGTGGGTCCAGATGCGCATGGCGGCCATCTTAGCGAACGGGTGCGTCGGCGACTTCCGTGCGGCCGCGGCTCGGTGCGCCACGCCCCAGGAAGGCCCACAGCAGGATGGCGCCGAAGGTGGCGGTGCCGATGCCCCCCAGGGCGAAGTCGCCGAAGCGCAGCGTGAAGTCGCCGGTGCCCAGCACCAGCGTGATGGCCGCGACGATCAGGTTGCGGTTGTCGGAGAAATCGACCTTGTTATCGACCCAGATGCGCGCGCCAGCGACCGCGATCAGGCCGAACACCACGATGGACACGCCGCCCATCACGGGCAGCGGGATGGCCTGGATCACGGCGCCGAACTTCGGCGAGAAGCCCAGCACGATGGCGATCAGCGCCGCCACCAGGAACACCGCGGTGGAGTAGATGCGGGTGGCGGCCATCACGCCGATGTTCTCGGCGTAGGTGGTGACGCCGGTGCCGCCGACGCCACCGCTGAGCACGGTGGCGGCGCCGTCGCCCATGAAGGCGCGGCCCATGTAGACGTCGAGGTTGCGTCCGGTCATGGCCGTGACGGCCTTGATGTGCCCGAGGTTTTCGGCCACCAGGATGATGGCCACCGGGGCGATCAGCAGCATGGCCGGGCCGCTGAAGACCGGGGCGGCGAAGCCCGGCATGCCGAACCAGGCGGCGCCGGCCACGCCGGAGAGGTCGAGCGGCTTGCCCAGCCCGAGGCCGTTGGTCAGCACCGCGTAGACGACGCTCGCGACGATCAGGCCCACCAGGATCAGCAGGCGCTGCACCATGCCGCGGGTGAACACCGCCACCAGGGCCACGGAAACGAAGGTGACGGCCTGCATCCAGGCGTCGAAATTGGTCGGCGCCATGTTCTTGATGGGGATGCCGGCGAGGTTGAGGCCGATCACCGCCACCACCGAACCGGTGACGACGGGCGGCATGAAGCGTTCGATCCAGCCGGTGCCGGAGGCGTGCACGATGGCGCCGATCACGAAGTACACGATGCCGCAGGCGACGATGCCGCCCAGGGCCACGCCGATGTTGGGGTTGATGCCCTTGCCCGCGTAGCCGGTGGCGGCGATCACCACGCCGATGAATGCAAAGCTGGAGCCCAGATAGCTGGGCACCTTGCCGCCGGTCACGAGGAAGAAGATCAGCGTGCCGATGCCGCTCATGAGGATGGCCACGTTGGCGTCGAACCCCATGAGGATCGGCGCCAGCACGGTGGCCCCGAACATCGCGATCACGTGCTGCACGCCCATCACCGCGGTCTGGGGCCACGGCAGGCGCTCGTCCGGCGCGATCACGCCGCCCTGGCTCACCACCTCGGACGGCCGCTGCGTCCAGTCGAACATTCCCATGCTGTTTTCTCCTCGCTCCTAAAAGAAGAGCAATGGTAGGGGCTCGCGCTGCGCCGCTCAATAGGCACGCCATGCAGCGGGCGGCGGCCGCACGCGCGGTTCCATGGAAATCCAGCATGGCCGCGGCGGCGCGTGGCCGCTAGGCTCGGGCCATGCGAGCTCCTTTCGTTCCCCAGATCCGCCTCTACCAGGACTGGCTGCGCGCGCGGCACGGTCTCTCTTTCGACGACTACGACGCGTTCTGGCGTTGGTCCACAGCCGACCTGCCCGCGTTCTGGCAAAGCGTCTGGGACTACTTCGATCTGCGCTCGCCCACGCCGCATCAGGCCGTGCTGGCCGAAGACCGCATGCCGGGGGCCCGCTGGTTCTCCGGCGCGCAATCCAACTACGCCCACCAGGTGCTGCGCCACGTCGATGCCGCGCACGCCGCCGGCATGCCGGCCCTGCTCGCGAGCAACGAGCGCGGCGTCGAGCGCGCGCTGTCGTGGCCCGAGCTGCGCCGGCAGGTCGCCGCCCTTGCCCTGCACCTGCGCGCGCAAGGCGTGCAGCCGGGCGACCGGGTGGCGGCCTACCTGCCCAACGTGCCCGAGGCGGCGGTGGCATTCCTGGCCACGGCCAGCATCGGCGCGGTGTGGAGCCTGTGCGCGCCCGACATGGGCGCGCGCGCCATGCTCGACCGCTTCCGCCAGATCGAGCCCAGGGTGCTGATCGCCTGCGACGGCGTGCGCCACGGCGGGCGCGACCACGACCGCGTCGCCACCGTGGCCGAGCTGCGCGACGCGCTGCCCTCCGTGCGCCACCTGCTCGTGCACCAGGAGCTGCAGCTGCCCCTGGACACCCTCGCACCCTGCACGCTGCTCGCCGAAGTGCTGGCGCGCGACGACGGCGCCACCGAAGCCTTCGAGCCCCTGTGGCTGCCCTTCGACCACCCCCTGTGGATCGTCTACTCCAGCGGCACCACCGGCCTGCCCAAACCCATCGTGCACGGCCACGGCGGCACGGTGCTGGTGGCGCTCGCGCTGGGCTGCCTGCACAATGACGTGGGCTGCAGCTACCACCCCAACAGCCGGGGCGAGCGCTTCCACTGGTACAGCTCGACCGGCTGGGTGATGTGGAACGCCCAGATCGCAGGCCTGCTGAACGGCACCACCTGCTGCATCTACGACGGCAACCCGGGCGGCTCGCGCGAGCGCCCCGACTGGACCACCCTCTGGCGCTTCGCCGCGGACCATGGAGTCACCTTCTTCGGCGCAGGCGCTGCGTTCTATGCCAATTGCATGAAGGCGGGCGTGTCGCTGGCGGACATTCCCGGCCTGCCCGCCGTGCGCGCGCTGGGGACCACCGGCTCGCCGCTGTCGGAGGACGTGCAGCGCTGGGGCACGGCACAGTTCGCCGCACTCGGCACGCCGGACATCTGGTGGTGCAACATCTCCGGCGGCACCGACTTCGCCGGCGCCTTCATCGGGGGCAACCGGGAACTGCCGCAGGTTCCAGGGCAGATGCAATGCCGCCTGCTCGGCTGCGCCGTCGAAGCCTGGGACGAACACGGGCATCCAGTGGTCGGGAGCGTGGGCGAATTGGTGTGCACCCGGCCCATCCCGTCGATGCCGCTCTTCTTCTGGGGCGACGAAGGCAACGCGCGCTATCTCTCCAGCTACTTCGACATGTACCCGGGGGTCTGGCGCCACGGCGACTGGCTCAAGATCACATCCGGAGGCGGCTGCATCATCTACGGCCGCAGCGACGCCACCATCAACCGGCACGGCCTGCGCATGGGCACCAGCGAGCTGTACAGCGCGGTGGAGGCGCTGCCCGAAGTGATGGACTCGCTGGTGGTCGATCTCGAATACCTCGGGCGTGCGAGCTGGATGCCGCTGTTCGTGGTGCTGCGCCCCGGGCTCGCGCTGGACGACGCGCTGCGCGCTCGCATTGCCGGCGCGGTGCGCGAGGCGCTGTCGCCGCGCTTCGTGCCCGACGAGATCGTGCAGGTCGAGGAAATTCCGCGCACGCTCTCGGGCAAGAAGCAGGAGCTGCCGGTCAAGAAGCTGCTGCTCGGGCAGCCGCTGGAGAAGGTGGTCAACCGGGACGCCATGGCCAATCCGGACAGCCTCGACTGGTACGTCGATTACGCCCGGCGCCGCGCACCCTGAGGTGCCGCCGCGACGGCGGACTTGCGGTTGACCAGCACGATGCCCACAGCCACCCCCGCCAGCGCGACCATCAGTTGCACCGTGAGCGGCTCGTTCAGCAGCACCGCCCCCAGCACCAGCGCGAGCAAAGGCGTGAGGAAGGTGAACGACGACAGCCGCGTGGCCGGGTAGTGGCGCAGCATCCACATCCACGCAAGGTAGCTCGCGAAGGCACCCACCACGGTCTGCAGCGCGAGCGAGCCCCAGGCCATTCCCGAGTACGCGAAAGACCAGCGCTCGCCGAGGAGCGCCGACAGCAGGGGCGCCACCAGCGCCGTCACCCCCACCTGGTAGAACAGCATCTTCTCGGCACTGGCCGTCGCCAGGCGCGAGCTGCGGATCACCAGCGTCGTGAGCCCCCACAGCGTGCCGGCCGCGAGTGCCAGGGCGTCGCCGCGCAGCTGGTGGGGCCCCGCGACCTGGTTGACGAAGCCTTCGGCGAACGCCAGCGCCACGCCGGCGAACGCGAGCACCAGGCCGGCCCACTGCACCGTGCGCAGCCGCTCGGCCGGAACGAACCGCGGCAGCAGCAGGGCCACCACGAACGGTGAGGTGTAGAGGAACACCGTGAGCCGCGAGGCGGTGGTGTCGCGCAGGCCCAGGTAGAGGCAGGCGAACTCGCCGGCGAACAGCAGCCCCGCCAGCAGCCCCGCGCCCAGCGTGCCGTCGCGCTGGAACAGCGGAACGCCGCGCACCGCGCACCACAGCCCCAGCAGCGCCGTGGCACCGATGAAGCGCAGCGAGGCCTGCCACAGCGCGGGCACCTCGGGCACCGTGACCTTGATCAGGATCTGCTGGAAGCCCCAGAACGCGCAGCAGGCCAGAAGCAGCGAGACGGCGAGGGTATCGAGGTGTTCTTTGCGCTGGAACATGCGCCGATCTTAGTGGTGCCCCGCCCGCGCTCCGCCGCGTGGGCGCGGCGCGAGGGCCGACGAAGCAGGCCGCGAACTCGCGCGGCGCACGCCGCAGCAGTGCCTGTGCGCGCAGGCACAGCCGCAGGCGCCGGGCCCCGCGCCGCGGGCAACGGTGCGACACTTGCGCCCTTGTCGAACACGAGGAGTTGTGCATGAAAACCCGTGCCGCCGTGGCCTGGAAGGCTGCCCAGCCGCTGTCCATCGAAACCGTCGATCTCGACGGCCCGCGCGCGGGAGAAGTGCTGGTGGAGATCAAGGCCACCGGCATCTGCCACACCGACTACTACACGCTTTCCGGCGCCGACCCGGAAGGCATGTTCCCCGCCATCCTCGGACACGAGGGCGCGGGCATCGTGGTCGATGTGGGCCCGGGCGTCACCACGCTCAAGCCCGGCGACCACGTGATTCCGCTCTACACGCCCGAATGCCGCCAGTGCAAGTTCTGCCTGTCGCGCAAGACCAACCTGTGCCAGGCCATTCGCACGACGCAGGGCAAGGGCCTCATGCCCGATGGCACCAGCCGCTTCAGCCTGGACGGCCAGCCCCTGCTGCACTACATGGGCACCAGCACCTTCAGCAACTACATCGTCGCGCCCGAGATCGCGATGGCGAAGATCCGCTCCGACGCGCCCTTCGACAAGGTCTGCTACATCGGCTGCGGCGTGACCACCGGCATCGGCGCGGTGCTCTTCACGGCCAAGGTCGAGGCGGGCGCCACGGTTGCGGTGTTCGGCCTCGGCGGCATCGGGCTCAACGTGATCCAGGGCGCCAGGATGGTGGGAGCCGACAAGATCATCGGCATCGACATCAACCCGGCGCGCGAGCAGATGGCGCGGCAGTTCGGCATGACGCACTTCATCAACCCGAAGGAGGTGGAGAACGTGGTCGATGCCATCGTGCAGCTCACCGACGGCGGCGCCGACTACAGCTTCGAGTGCATCGGCAACACGCAAGTGATGCGCCAGGCGCTGGAGTGCACCCACAAGGGCTGGGGCCAGAGCGTCATCATCGGCGTGGCCGAAGCCGGCAAGGAGATCAGCACCCGCCCGTTCCAGCTGGTCACGGGCCGGCAATGGAAAGGCTCGGCCTTCGGCGGCGCGCGCGGCCGCACCGACGTGCCGCGCATCGTCGACTGGTACATGGACCACAAGATCGACATCGACTCCCTCATCACGCACACCCTGCCGCTCGGGCGCATCAACGAGGGCTTCGATCTCATGAAGCGCGGCGAGTCGATCCGTGCCGTCGTCGTCTATTGAGGAGCGCGCGATGGAGGTCCTGAGCGAGCACGCCGCGTTCGGCGGTACGGTGCGCTTTTGCAGGCACGCGTCGCGCACCATCGGGCTGCCGATGCGCTTCTCGGTGTTCCTGCCGCCGGCGGCGGCTGGCGGTGCCGGCGAGCTGCCGGCGATGCTGTACCTGGCCGGCCTCACCTGCACCGAGGAGACCTTCATGGCCAAGGCCGGCGCGCAGCGGCTCGCCGCCGAACTGGGGCTGGTGCTGATCGCCCCCGACACGAGCCCGCGCGGCGCGGGAGTCGCGGGCGAGGCCGAGCACTGGGATTTCGGCGTCGGCGCGGGCTTCTATCTCGATGCCACCGAGCCCGCATGGCGCACCCACTACCGCATGGAAAGCTGGATCTGCGACGAGCTGCTGCCGATGCTGGTCGAGCAGCTGCGCCTGGACGCGCGGCGCATCGGCCTCTGTGGCCATTCGATGGGCGGCCACGGCGCGCTCACGCTGGCCCTGCGGCATCCGGGACGCTTTCGCACGCTGTCGGCGTTCGCCCCGATCTGCGCGCCCAGCGAGGTGCCCTGGGGACAGAAGGCATTCGGCGGCTATCTTGGGGCGGACCACGCGGCATGGCAGGCGCACGACGCGACTGCGCTGATGCGCCGGCAGGCCGCGCCGCCCTACCCCGGCGGCATCCTGATCGACCAGGGAACGGCCGACAAATTTCTGGACGAGCAATTGCGCCCCGAGCTGCTCGAGGCGGCCTGCACGCAGGTCGGGCAGCCGCTCACCCTGCGCCGCCACGCCGGCTACGACCACGGCTATTACTTCATCGCGAGCTTCATCGACGACCACCTGAGGTGGCACGCGCGCGAGTCCTTGTAGCCGCGGCATGCGCGAGCACCTCCGCCGGCGGCGCGCTCCGCACCGCACCGCACCCGCAGTGCATGGCTAGCCGGCGGCGAGCTTTTCCAGCAGGCGTCGCAGCACGCGGGTCTCTCCTGGACCGAGCGTGCGCAGGATGCGGGCCTCGTACTGGCGGGCCTCCTCCACCAGCGGCTTGACCAGCCGCCGCCCGGCGGCCGTCGCGGCGACCCGCGTGCAGCGCTGGTCGTGCGCATCGGCCAGCAGTGCCACCCATCCCTGTTCTGCCATCCGCTGCGCCAGCTTCGTGAGGGTGGGCTGCTTGGACAGCACCTCGCGCGCGAGCTGGCCTACGGTCAGCGGCTCACCATCGTGCAGGGTGGCCAGCACGCGCCACTCCACCGGACTCAGGCCCGCCGCGCGGACGTGGTCGTCGAAATCCTTGTAGACCGCGTAGTTGGCCTGCCCGAGCAGATGCCCCAGGTAGTTGTCGATGAACCGGTCGGACATCGCCAGCGGCTCCTATAGCGGCAGCTCGGTGTAGAAGCGGCCGCCGTGAAACAGCAGGGGCGAGGCACCTTGGCGCCAGGTGCAGCGCTCGACCTCGCCGACGAAGATGACGTGGTCGCCCTCGTCGTAGCGGCTGCGGTTGAAGCACTCGAAGGTGGCCGCCGCGCCTGCGATGAGGGGTGCGCCGCCTACGCCCGCCGCCGAGTCGACGCCGCGCCAGCGATCGGCGCCCTTGGCGGCGAAGCGTTCGGCCAGCAGCTTCTGGTCGGCCGCGAGCACGTTGATGGCGTAGTGCGAGCCCGCCCGGAAGGCCGCCAGCGATGCCGCCGCCTGCGACAGGCTCCACAACACGAGCGGTGGCTCGAGGGAGACCGAATTGAAGGAGTTGGCGGTGAGCCCGATCGGCGTGCCGTCGGTGCTGCGGGTGGTGACGATGGTGACGCCGGTGGCGAACATGCCCAGCGCCGCTCTGAATTCGCGCGCCGAGAAACTCGGCGCCTGGGCGCGTCGGGGCGGGGTCATCGTGCCAGCTTTATTCCATGAAATTTCATGTAGTATGCCCCGAAGCAGAGCACAGGGGGACCGATGAGCTTGCCTACCTTCACCACGCTCGGCGCCGGTCCGACCGTGCTGATGCTGCATGGCGTCGCCGCGACGCACCTTGCCTTCGCACCCCAGGTCGAGTCGCTGGCGATGGCGGGCTACCGTGCCGTTGCATGGGACATGCCAGGGTACGGCGTGAGCCCCCCTATCGAGCCTTATACCTTCAAGGGCCTGGCCGAACGCTGCATCGCACTCATCCACGCGCTGCAGTGCCCGAGCGTCGTGCTGCTGGGGCACGACATGGGGGGCATGGTCGCGCAGGAGGTCGTGGCGCGCCGGCCGGAACTGGTGGACAAGCTCGTGCTGTGCGGCACCAGCCCCTCCTACGCGGCCTTCGACGGCATGCTGGTCTCCCAGCGTGCCGAAGCCCTGCACGGGACCGGCGACATGGAAGCCCTGGCCGACATGCTGGTGCCACAGCTGGTGGGGCCGGGCTCGTTGCCCGAGGGCGTGCGACTTGCACAGCACTGCATGGCCCAGGTGCACCCCTCGACCTTCCGCCGTGCCCTCCAGGCCATGACCGCCTTCGACCGCGACGCCTGCCTTGCCAACATCCATGTGCCCACCCTGCTCGTGGCCGGCGAGCGCGACCGCCATGCAACGCCCGAGGTGATGCAGCGCATGGGCCGCTCCATCCCGAGCAGCACCTACGTCGAGATGCGCGGCATCGGCCACCTGCAGAATCTGGAGGCGCCGGACGACTTCGACGCCGCGGTCCTCAGCTTTCTCGCGCTCCCCCGGCTGCTGCACTGAGCGGTCACCCGTCGCGATCGCCCGTCCGCGGCCGGCTTGCGGTCTCCAGATCGCGTCGCCTCCGCTGCGCCGGGCCATCTTCGCGGCCGTGAGGAGCCCCGCCTTGCGGCTGCGCGCTGTGTGGAACCATCCGCATCGGCACGAAACTCACCAGGCCCCGACACCCTTCAGCCGAAAAGGATCACCACATGTCCGTGCGCACGGTCGCCTGCCTGCCCTGCGCCGACGCCTCTTCGATCGCGGTCTTCTGGCAAGCGCGCGACAGCATCGCAGGGGCACCATGCGCGACACCGCCATTCCCGGCATCGCCGTGCCCCGGGCGAGCGCGCCACGCGCAGCCGCGTGGGGCTGCGGCCTGCTGACCGTCGCCGTTTTCCATCCGAAGCGCTGATGGTCGATCGCAGCCCGCCCTCCGCAGTGCCTGCCGCGCCGCCTAAGGCAAGCGCGTCGCGCGCGGCGGCTGCCGCAACGGCAACAGCATCGGCCGGGCAGATGCCTGCGGCCGTCCACACCGGCGCCGCGACCGCGCACCTCACGCGCTTCGTGGCCGTCGATGCGCAGCTGGCACACAACCTGGCGGGACGCGAGAGCCTGGCCCAGCTCTCGCGAGAACTCGCGCGTGCCCTGGCCGAGGAAGCCGCGCAGCCCAACGCCGCGAACCGCGCCCGCGTGCAGGAGCTCGTGCGCCAGGCACAGCAGCTGGGGACCGCGCTCGCCGCGCAGGGCGTGCCGCCGGCGCCGCAGGAGCCGCCGGGTCGGTCCGGGGTGGTCATGCAGCAGCCGCCGCCACAGGCAGCACCCGCGAGCGCCGTCGAGCAAACTGCGCAGACCGCGCAGGCAGGCCGCGGCGGCCCCGCACCCACCGCGCAGCCTGCCGCCCCTGACGCGGCGCGCGCTTCCGAGGCTGGCTTCTCCGCAACGCGAACGCCGCAGCGTGCTCAGCCCGCGCCGTCACCTGCGGCGACAGTACTTCAGCGCCTGGCCGTCGCGATGCCGTCCACCCCGGCTGGTGACCCGGCACCGGGCCAGGGCGCAGGCGCAGCCGGCGCTTCCGGGACGTCGGCTGCCATGCTCCCGCACACCCCACCCGCTGCTTCGGCGGCGACGCAAGTCGCTGCACCGCCGCCGCCTGCCGCCCCGGAAGGGGAAACACGGGACGCGCCCGCGCCGGCGCCCGCCTCTGCACGCGCCGCCGCGATGGTTCCGTCGAACATGCCGGCGGCAGCATCCATCGTCGATGCGGCGATGAGCCGCGTCGATCACGCCGCGATGGGCGTGCTTCTGGGAATGGCGTCCGCCGGACCGCCAGATCGCTCCGGCTTCGCCGAGCTGGAGCGCCAGCGTGCGGTTGCCGCGGCGCGCGGCAGCCTGGACGAAGCCTCGCTGCGCCAGCAGCGTCGCGAGCAGCACGGCAGCGGAGAGGGTGCGCCTGGCAGGGGCAAGCGCATGCTGTCCGGGCTGGAACTGGCCGAGCTGGAACGGCGTTGGGGGTCGTGCCGCATGGCGATACAGGCGTGGCTGCACGCACCCGGGCCCGACACCGAAGCGGCCGTTCGGCAGGCGTTCGACACCCTGGCGCGCACCACCGAATGGATGACGGCGCAGGGCAAGACGGTGCCCCCGGCGCCAGCCGACCTGCGCAATCCGTTGGAAAACCCGGTCGATTGACGCATGCACTTGCACGTCGCAGACAGGGCACAGGCAGCCGTCCGGGCACGCCGGTCGCCACCACGCCGGCACCACGAAGGGGCCCCGCATGCCGACCCGCCAGCCAAGTGACGCCGCCGCGACGAAGCAGGTCGCCGGAGAGGACGACGCGGACGCACTCGCGCGCTGGCGTCAGTGGTTCCGCCAGGCAGACCAGGCGCTGCACGAGCGGGGCTCGGCACTCGAGCGCGAGCAAGCGGCGGTGTGCGCAAGCCTGCAGGCATGCGGCCTGCACACGCCGCAGGACATCCGCGCAGCGATCGCCGCCATGGACGCGACCGAGCGCGAAGCGCTGCACATCGCGGGGTACGGCAGCGCATCCGCCCGACCCGAGCCCGCGCCGGCAGCCGCGCCGCGCCGGAGCAGGCGGCGCCCCTTCATCTGACCAGGGCGTGGCTGCAAGGTCGAGAGCAGCTGCTTGCAGTAGCCGGAGTGCGCCTCCAGCAGCGCCTCGCGCGCCTGAAATCGGCGCGGCCAAGGCCCGGGTCGCCTGCTGTGCGTGTCCGCTGGATGCACGCACGGAGCTTCCGGGCGCGAGGCGCACTCTCGCGTTGGCTTCATCACGGTCTGCGCCACCCTCGTGGGCGGCCTCCGGTGCGTAGCGGGTGGCCTCGCACGTCGCCTTGTGCTCGGTCTCGCCAGAACCGGGGGCATGCGAGCAGCCCGGGCACCCGATCAACGCAGCCGCGGCACAACGGCTCGCCGCAGTTCTGCGGCTGCCTGGCTCCACGCGGTCATGGCACGCAGCGCGCGGCGGGTCAGCGCACCAGCAGCACCGGCACTTTGCAGTGCGACAGCACCCGGCTCGCCACCGAGCCCATCACCAGCCGCCCGAGGGCGCCGTGCCCGTGCGAGCCCATGAGGATGAGGTCGTAGCCGCCTTGCTCGGCGTACTCGGCGATGGTCTCGCCCACGTGGCCGGCCTTCCAGGCGCCGGTCGCGCGCAGGCCTGCGGACTGGAGCTTGCTCACCACGGGGTCGAGCACCTTGCGTGACTCGTCCTCGTAGTAGTCGTGCGTCGTGTTGCTGCCCACGACGGATGCCGCGTGGTTGGGCAGCGGCATCTGGGCAGTGAACGCGGTGTAGTCGTGGGCCGGGTCGAACAGCGCGGGCTGGTTGACCACGTAGTCGATCATCTTGCGGGTGTACTCGCTGCCATCGACGGCAAGCAGGATCTTCATGGCATACCTCCACCAAGGGAAGTCTGCGAGGCTAGCACGGCCCAGCCGGCCGCCGAGTCAGACGGCGACGCCTGAGGTGAGGCGCTGCGTGTCGATGACGAGGTCGGGCCGGAAGCTCTCCTGCTCTCCCTTGCTGGCATAGCCCAGCGGGTTTGCCACCACCCGGCAGGCGCCGGCGAGATAGTCCTGCGGGCAATGCAGGTGGCCATGCAGCCACAGGTCGGCGCGCGCGAACAGCTCGTCGAGTGCGTTGCAGAAACCGGCGGTGCCCGGGGTGAGCCCGTAGCGCGGGTCGGCGCTGCGCAGGCTGGGGGCAAAGTGCGTGACCACCACCGTGGTGCCGTCGAAGCGCCGCGCCAGCGCCTCGCGCAACCACTCCTGGCAGGCCAGGCCAAGGGCCCGCCAGCCGTCCGCGAGCACCGGCTCGCCGCCGCGGCTGGCGCTGTAGCGTTGCAGGTAAAAGTTGGCCGCCCGCATGGCCTTCTCGCGCGCCTTGATGCGCCGCACCGTATCGGGTGCCGCCCCGGCGAGTGCCTCGAAGTCGGTCCACAGGGTCGTGCCGACGAAGCGCACGCCGCCCAGCACCAGCACCTCGCGTTCGAGCCAGTGGATTTGCAGGCGTTCGCAGGTGCTGCGCAGCCGCGCGTGGGTGGTGTCGAAATCGAGGCCGTCGTACTCGTGGTTGCCCGGCACGAACAGCACGGGAGTGGGCCAGCCGTGGCGCGGCGAGAAACGCTCCAGCCCGAAGTCATCGGTGCCAGCGAGACGGCTGCCGCGCTGGTAGGAGCCGATGTCGCCGGCCAGGACCAGCACGTCGGCTCCCGGTGCGGGCCGCACCTGCACGTCGGGCTGCGTTTCGAGATGCAGGTCGGACAGAAGCTGGATTTTCACGGCGCCGATTCTGCCGCTGCGCCCGCGGCAGGCATGTCGCCCTGCGCCGCGAACGCCCGTGCCGCGGCGTCCGACACGGCACCGCGCAGCCAGCGGTGGTCGCCGCGCGTGCCGACCCGGCGATGCCACAGCGCGTCCACGTGCACCGCGGGCACCGGAAACGGCAGTTCGCGCCAGGTGAGCTCGCTCGCCATGCCGGTCACGCGTACGAAGTGGTGCGGCAGCACGGTGAGAAGGTCCGAGCCGGACACCACCCGGCCTGCGGTGAAGAACTGGTTGACGGTCAGCACGATGCGGCGCTTGCGGTTGAGCGATGCGAGCGCCTCGTCGATGAAGCCGAAAGGCCGGCCGGAGAAGCTCACCAGCAGATGGTGCGCGGCGCAGAAGGCGTCGAGCGTCAGCTCGGCAGCGGCGAGGGGATGCGCATCGCGCATCACGCAGACATAGCGCCCGTCGTACAGGCGCTGGTGGTCGAACACGGCGGCGACGCCGGCCTGGGCTTGCGCCGTGAGGTCGGCAAGCACCGCCGGGAAGTAGCCCACCGCCAGATCGATCTGCCCCTCGTCGAGCAGGCGCCGCGGGTCGCGCGTGGTGAGCGGCAGCACCCGCACGGAGATGCCCGGAGCCTCGCGCTCGATGATCTCCACCAGGCCGGGCATGAGCTCGGCCGCTGTGGCGTCGGCCATGGCGAGCACGAAGGTGTTCGATGCCTCGGCAGCGGCGAAGGAACCCGGCGCGATCGATGCCTCGAGCTGCCGCAAGGCTTCGCTCACTGCGGGCCACAGGGCCAGCGCCCGCGGCGTGGGCTCGACGCCGTAGCCGCTGCGCACCACCAGCCGGTCATCAAGAAAGTCGCGCAGCCGCGCCAGCGCATTGCTCACCGCCGGCTGGGTCATGGAAAGGTTGCGTGCGGCCCGTGTGAGGTTGCGCTCTGCCATCACCTGATCGAACACGCGTAGCAGGTTGAGGTCGAGAGTGCGGAAGTTGGGCGAGCTCATGCGGCAATCATATGTTTGTTGAATGGTATTCATCACCATTCTAAATTTGGCAAATATCAGGGGGAACCCTAATATTCGTCCCACGCAAGCCGGCCGCCCGCCGGCAGTAGTCACCTCCGAAAGGCACCCTCATGACCACCTTCGTACGTCCCCACTTTCCCGTCGAGCACTCGGGTGCTGCCCGCCTCGCGCGTTCGGTCGAGTTCTTCGGCTCCGCCTGGCGGCGCACCGCCCACGGCAGCGTGGTTCTCGCAGCCGTCGTGGCAGCCGTGGTGGCCCTGGCGAACCAGGTCGTGGACACCTGGACGGATGGCCATCTGCTGGCCGCCTGGATCGTGATGTGGCTGGTTGCGTTCGCCGCCCTGGCGCTGTTCGCCGCTCCGGTGCGACGCGCCGCCGCCACGGCCTCGGGGCTGCTGGCGAACTGGCGTGCCCGCCGTTTCCAGGCAGCGGAAGATCGCCGCGTCTGGGAACTTGCCCTGACCGACGCCCGTGTCATGGCTGACATCAGCCGCGGCATGGAAGCGCGCTCGCTGCGCGACGTCCGTACGGTGCGTTGATGCTGGCACTGCTGGCCGCGCCCGGCCGGCTGATGCTGTGGCTGGCCCGGCAGCTGCCGCGATCGCTGCTGGATCCACTCGACGCGTGGTCGCAGCAGGTGGCACGGCGACGCGCCGAACGCCGCCGGGCGCGGCTGCTGGCAACCCGACAAGCAGGCCGCTCCTGAGCGAAGCGCCGCGGGCAGTGGCGAACTCGATGTGAAATGCAAGACGCCCCAAGCAGTGCTGGGGCGTCTTGCTTTCAAGGGCGGGCAGCCGCTCTTGCGGCAGTGACTCTGGAGGCGCAACAGTGTCAGCGCCCACTTACACCATGCATCCGGCAGGTGAAAGGCTCAACCGGCTCGGACGGTGGAACTCGAAGCTCAGGCAGCCAGCCGCTTCTCGATCTGGGCCTTGGTGGCGCCCAGCTCCTGGGGCAGGTGGTAGGCCAGCTGCTCGAACAGCTCGGTGTGCAGCTGCAGCTCTTTCAACCAGGCGGCCTTGTCGATGCTGGTGACGGCATTGAACTTTTCGCGGCTGAAGTCCAGGCCGGTCCAGTTCAGTTCCTCGTAGCTCGGGCTCACGCCGAAGACGTGTTCGTCGCCCTGCACCGCGCCTTCGATGCGATCGATCATCCACTTGAGCACGCGCATGTTCTCGCCGTAGCCCGGCCAGACGAACTTGCCGTCCGCGCCCTTGCGGAACCAGTTGGTGGTGTAGATGCGCGGCAGGCGGGCGCCCGAGGCCTCCAGCCTGCGGCCCAGGTCCAGCCAATGCCGGAAGTAGTCCGACATGTTGTAGCCGGCAAAGGGCAGCATGGCGAACGGATCACGGCGCACCACGCCCTGCTGGCCGAAGGCCGCCGCCGTGGTTTCCGAGCCCATGGTCGCCGCCATGTACACGCCCTCGACCCAGTTGCGCGCCTCGGTCACCAGCGGCACCGTGGTGGAGCGGCGACCGCCGAAGATGAAGGCGTCGATGGGCACGCCTTTCGGGTCGTCCCAGGCCGGATCGAGCGCCGGGTTGTTGGTGGCCGCCACGGTGAAGCGCGCGTTCGGGTGGGCCGCCTTGGCGCCGGTCTCGCGGGCCAGCTCGGGCGTCCAGTCCTTGCCCTGCCAGTCGATCGCGTGTGCCGGCGCCGGGCCCATGCCCTCCCACCAGACATCGCCGTCGTCGGTGAGCGCCACGTTGGTGAAGATCACGTCGCGGCCCAGGCTGGCCATGCAGTTCGGATTGGTCTCCATGTTGGTGCCCGGCGCGACACCGAAGTAGCCGGCCTCGGGATTGATCGCGTAGAGCCGCCCGTCGGCCGCGGGCTTGATCCAGGCGATGTCGTCGCCGATGGTGGTGACCTTCCAGCCCTCGAATCCCTTGGGCGGGATCAGCATGGCGAAGTTGGTCTTGCCGCACGCGCTCGGGAATGCAGCGGCCACGTGGTACTTCTTGCCCGCAGGACTGGTCACGCCCAGGATCAGCATGTGCTCGGCCAGCCAGCCCTCGTCACGTCCCATGGTGGAGGCGATGCGCAGGGCGAAGCACTTCTTGCCCAGCAGCGCGTTGCCGCCGTAGCCCGAGCCGTAGGACCAGATCTCGCGCGTTTCCGGGTAGTGGACGATGTACTTGGTCTTGTTGCAGGGCCAGGGAATGTCCTTCTGCCCCGGCTCCAGCGGTGCGCCGACCGTGTGCACGCAGGGCACGAACTCGCCGTCCACCCCGAGCACGTCGTAGACGGCGCGGCCCATGCGGGTCATGAGCTTCATGTTCACCGCCACATAGGGGCTGTCGGACAGCTCGATGCCGATGTGGGCGATGGGCGAGCCGAGCGGGCCCATGGAGAAAGGCACCACGTACATGGTGCGCCCGCGCATGCTGCCGTCGAACAGCGGCTGCAGGGTGGCGCGCATCTCGGCAGGATCGGTCCAGTTGTTGGTGGGGCCGGCGTCTTCCTTCCTGCGCGAGCAGATGAAGGTGCGATCCTCCACGCGGGCCACGTCGCTGGGGTCGGACCACGCGAGGTAGGAATTGGGGCGCTTGACCGGATCGAGCCGCTTGAGCGTGCCGGCGTCCACCAGCTGCTGGCACAGGCGCTCGTATTCCTCCTGGCTGCCGTCGCACCAGACCACCGAATCGGGCTTGCACAGGGCCACCATGTCGGCCACCCAGGCGATCAACTTCGCGTTGCGGACCCAGGCGGGGGTGTTCAGGGCCAGGCCCTGCATGACGGGAGAGTTCATTCCCAAAGCTCCTGATGTTGGAAACCTGATTTCCAAAGAAGGAGCGTCTCCAGCGCGTGGCGAGCAGCCTCTGTGGAAATCGGGCTTGGCTCAGCCGGCAGGGAGAGCCGGCTGGGGAATCGATTCTAGGCAAGCAGCCCCGGCACGGGTCTTGGTTACAAAGCAATTCCATGCAAAACATGCATGGCGCCATGCCGGCCCAAGGATCGTGCTCGACCGGTCAAGAAAGCACGAAGCCCGTGCCTGCACTAGGCGGGCACGGGCTTCGATGAAGGGTGCGGCATCGCCGCCGTGTTCGGCCTGCTCAGCCGCTGCGGATCAGGCCAGGTAGATGGCGATGAAGGCCAGCAGGAACATCAACACGCCGCCGACGAGGGGCAGCACGATGGGAACGCTGTGGATGATGCCCTCGACCGGGTCGTGCGGCTCGGCTGGCACGCCCTCGCTGGGGCTGTGGCTGTCGCCATGGCTGTGGCGGGGTTCGGGGGTGGACATGTGCGGTACCTCGGGTGTTGTGATGGCCAACGGTGCAACGGGCGATTTTACCGGCCCTGGGCAGAGCAGCGGCCGCTGCCACCGCGGCCCCAGCCGCAGCCCTGGACCCGCGGCTTCAGAGCAGCGCGTAGGTGGTGGTGGCGCGGCAGGCGCTGCGCCCGTCCTGCGCACCGCGGATATCGATCTCGCCGAAAGCCAGGCTCTTGCCGGCACGCAGCACCCGGGCCTCGACCAGCGCGTCCTGCCCCGACAGCGGACGCAGGAACGAGCTCGCGAGCTGCACCGTGGTGCAGGGACGGAACGCGCCGAAATGCTGCATGAGCGCCAGCACCATGGCCGTGTCGGCCGCGGCCATCATGGCCTGGCCGCAGAGGGTGCCGCCGGACCGGGCGAGCTGGTCGCTGGCCGGCAGGCGCAGCAGCACGGTATCGCCCTGGGCCGACTGCACCGCCAGGCCCAGCGCCTGCACCCAGGGAGCGAAATACGCGGACAGCGCCGCCTGAAGCTCTTGTTCTTGCATGACGCGAGACTCTACATCTCGCCGGCCTGGAAGCCCGCCGTGTGCAGCGCGTCCAGCACGGCGCGCAGATGCTCGCGGTTGCGGGTCTGGATGACCAGCTCGATCTCGACGTTCTGCGCGGCCAGCATGGTGAAGGCGCGCTGGTGGTGCACCTCGTTGACGTTGGCGCCGGCTTCGGCCACGGTGGCCGTGATCCGCGCCAGCGAGCCGGGCACGTCGCGCGCACTCACCCGGATGCGCGCCAGCCGGCCGGCGCGCACCATGCCGCGCTCGATGATGGCCGCCAGCAGCAGCGGATCGATATTGCCGCCGCACAGCACCAGCCCCACCTTGCGTCCGCGGAAACGCTCGGGCTCCTTCAGCAGCGCCGCGAGCCCGGCCGCGCCGGCGCCCTCCACCAGCGTCTTCTCGATCTCCAGCAGCATGACGATGGCCTGCTCGATGTCGCCTTCATCGACGAGCACGATCTCATCCACCAGCCGCTCGACCACCTCGCGCGCGAGCCGCCCCGGCGTGCCCACCGCGATGCCTTCGGCAATGGAGGTCTGCCCGACCGGCAGCGTCGCGTGCTTGATGGCGTTGTACATGGTGGGAAAGCGCAGCGCCTGCACGCCCACTACCTCGATGGCCGGGCGCAGCGCCTTGAGCGCGGTGGCCATGCCCGCGACCAGGCCACCGCCGCCGACGGACACCACCACGCTGTCGAGGTCACCCACGGCTTCCAGCATCTCCAGCGCCACCGTACCCTGGCCGGCGATGACATCCGCGTCGTCATAGGGGTGCACCAGGCTCAGGCCTTGCGTCGCCGCCAGCTCGAGGGCATGCGTGCGCGCCGCGTCCAGCGTGTCGCCGTGCAGCACGACCTCGGCGCCGAAACCGCGGGTACGCTCGATCTTCACGCCTGGGGTGAACCGCGGCATCACGATGACCGCGCGCAAGCCCAGGCGTTGGGCGTGATAGGCGACACCCTGCGCGTGGTTGCCGGCGCTCATGGCGATCACGCCAGTCGGCGGATTCGCGCTTTCGGCCAGCATGGCCAGCTTGTTGCAGGCGCCCCGCTCCTTGAACGACGCGGTGAACTGCAGGTTCTCGAACTTCAGGAACACCTGGCAGCCCGTCAGCTCGGACAGCGTGCGCGACTCCACGCAGGGCGTCTGCAGAACCTGGCCGCGCAGGCGCTCGGCAGCGCGGCGGATGTCGGCGAGTTCGATCATGCGGTCATTCTCCGACTTTGCCGACCGGCGCAGCAGCCCACCACCGCGCCCCCAATCCATGTAGCATGGCCCGCACCATCGCGGCAGCGGTGGCCGCCGGAGGCTTCCATGGTCAAGCGTGCTGTCGATGTGCAGGTCCTTCCTTCACCGGGTCTCAAAGACGCGCCGGTGCTGGACATGATGTGCTCGCACTTCGTGCTGACGCTGGCGGCCAAGCAGGGTGGCAAGTTCAACGTGCGCCGCGACCTCAACGGGCTGCTGTCGCTGGCCGGGCGTCACCTCGTGTGGCCGGTGTCCACGCTCGCGCGGCTGCGCGAGTTCCTCGGAAGGCGCTGCAAGGACAACGAGTTCTGGCGCGGGCACGAAGCGCTGTCCACCCGCGACTTCCTCGAGCGCCACGGCATCTGGCGTGGCCCCTACGAGGAGGGCACGCTCTTCTTCTACCTGGACGAGTACGCGAAGGACCAGCCGAAGGACTTGCTGTCGGTGCTGAGCGTCACCGGTGACTGGCTCACCCACGCGCTGAAGAAGCAGAGCACGCTGGTCGAAAAGAACATCGACGCGCTCTCGGGACTGCTCCAGCTGAACCGGGCCGAGCGCGCGTTGCTGCTATACGGCACCCTGGCGCGCTACCAGCGCGACCTGCGCAGCATCCTGGTCGAGTTCAAGGTCAACAATGCACCCGAGGCCTACGCGGCCATCGCGGAGATCGCGGGCGTGGCGCCCAGCGAGGTCGGCGAGGCGCTGCGCGCAGGCTCGCGGCTCGAGCGCATCGGCCTCGTCGAGAACCTTATTTCCGAGCACAACATCACCGATCTGGCCGACCTGATGAAGGTCAGCGAGAAGCTGCCCCCCGTGCTGATGCGCGAGTACCGCGACCAGGCCGAGCTGATGGCCGTCTTCACGCGGCCCTCCAGCAAGAGCGCGCTGTCGCTGGACGACTTCGCCTTTGTCGAGGACGACGTGCAGGTGCTGTGCAGCCTGCTGCGCAATGCCGTCGCGCGCAAGGAGCCGGGCGTGAACGTGCTGCTGTACGGGCCCCCGGGCACCGGCAAGACCGAACTGGCCAAGGTGCTCGCGCAGGCCGCGGCGCTGGAGCTTTTCGAAGTCGAGTACGCCGACCGCGACGGCAACTCCCTGTCGGGCCGCGACCGCTACCGCTCGCTGCAGATCGCGCAGGTCTTCCTCAAGGGCAGTGCCCAGGCCGCGCTGCTGTTCGACGAGGTCGAGGACGTGTTTCCTCCCATCAGCTCCGAGGCGGCGCAGCTGATGGCGCGTGCGGAGCAGGTGGTGGCGCCCAGCAACGGCAGCGTAAGCGGCAAGGCCTGGGTCAACCAGATCCTGGAGACCAACGCGGTGCCCACGATCTGGGTCACCAACCGCATCGAGCAGATCGACCCCGCGTTCCGGCGCCGCTTCGCCTACCACCTGGAGCTGAAATCGCCGCCGCCCGGTGCGCGCGAGCAACTGGTGCGCAAGACGCTCGAGGGGGTGGCGGTGTCCGACGCGTTCGTCGTCAAGCTGACCGAGCGCAAGGGCCTCACGCCGGCGCAGATCCGCACCGCGGCACGCTTTGCCGAACTGGCGCGCTGCGACGCAGTCGGGGTCGAGGCGCTCATCGAGCGCCAGCTGCACAACGCCGACCACGCGCTGGGCGTGCGCGGCCCCGGCACCAGCGAGCGTCGCAGCGCCACCAACTACGACCTCGACATGCTCAACGTCGAGACCCGCTTCGAGCTCCCGCGCATCGTGGCCGCCCTGCAGGCCAGCGGCCACGGCACACTGTGCTTCTACGGCGCCCCGGGTACCGGCAAGACCGCTTTGGCCGAGCACATCGCCCAACGCTTGCAGCGCCCGCTGTTGATCAAGCAGGCCAGCGACCTCATGAGCAAGTTCGTGGGCGAGACCGAGCAGAACATGGCCGCCATGTTCCGCGAGGCGGAGACCGAAAAGGCCGTGCTGCTGCTGGACGAAGCGGACAGCTTCCTGCAGGACCGGCGCGGTGCGCAGCGCACCTACGAGGTCACCGAGGTCAACGAGATGCTGCAGGGCATGGAACGCTTTGCCGGCATCTTCGTGTGCACCACCAACCTCCTCGACCGCATCGACCAGGCCGCGCTGCGCCGCTTCACCTTCAAGATCCGCTTCAATCCGCTCACGAGCGCGCAGCGCGAACGCATGTTCGTGGTCGAAGTGCTGGAGGGCGACGCCAGCCGCCTCACGCCGGAGATCCGCAACCGCCTGGCACGCCTGGAGCAGCTATGCCCAGGCGACTTCGCCGCCGTCAAGCGCCAGAGCGTGATCCTGTGCGCCAGCTTCGAGCCCGAGGACTTCCTCGAACAGCTCGAAGCCGAGCACCGCATCAAGCCGGAAGTGCGCGAAGCACGCTCGATCGGGTTCGTGCAGTAGCACCGCAGGGCCGATGCGCACCCGGCGCACACCCGACCGTCACCGATAGAACGCCTCGACCGCGCCCTTGATCTTGATCAGCAGCGGCCTGCCGCGCCGGTCCACCGTCTTGCCGGCCGGAACCTTCACCCAGCCCTCGCTGATGCAGTACTCCTCGACGTCGTGGCGTTCCTTGCCATTGAGGCGGATGCCGACGTCGTGCTCGAACACGGCGGCCACATGGTGGGGGCTGCGCGGATCGACGCTGAGATGGTCGGGCAGTTCGGGCCGCTCGGGCGCCGCGGGAGGTGTCGTGGGTTCGCTCGTCATGCCCGGATTCTCGGACATCAGCGCGCGGCCCCGACCACCCGCAGCACCTCCTCACCATATGCCTGGAGCTTCTTGGCGCCGAGCCCGCTGATGCCCTGCAGATCCGACAAGGTGCGCGGATCCTGCGCCGCGATCGCTGCGAGGGTGGCGTCGTGGAAGATGACATAGGCCGGCAGGTTGTGCTCGCGTGCCACTTCGGCGCGCCAGGCCTTGAGCGCGGCGAAGCGCAGCTGCCCGTCGTCGGTGAGGCCGGCAGCCACGGCCGCGGCCGTCGGCTTGGGGCCGCCAGCGCGCCGACGCCCGCCGGACGGCGCCGCAACGCCCTCGCGCAGCGTCACCGTCTGCTCGCCGCGCAGCACCGCACGCGAGCCGTCGGTCAGCTGCAGGGTGTTGAAGGCCTGGGCATCGACGGACACCGCCCCCACCGCGATCAGCTGGCGCAACACGCCACGCAGCTGCGTCTCGCTGAAGCCGCCGCCGAGACCGAAGGTGCTGAGGCGATCGTGCCCGTGCTGGCGCACCTTGTCGCTCGCCTTGCCGCGCAGGATGTCCATGATGTGGCCGGCGCCGAAGGTGATGCCGCTGTGCTGCTGCACCCGGTAGATGGTCGAGAGCAGCTTGCGCGCGGCATCGGTGCCGTCCCACACCTGCGGCGGATTCAGGCAGTTGTCGCAGTTGCCGCAGGGCCCCGACACCTCGCCGAAATAGTGCAGCAGGCGCACGCGCCGGCAGTCGGTCGCCTCGGCCAGCGCCAGCAGCGCATCGAGCTTGCCGCGCATCACCTGCTTGAAGTCCGCGCCGGCGGGGCTCTCGTCGATCATGCGGCGCTGGTTCACCACGTCCTGTAGCCCATACGCCATCCACGCCGCCGCGGGCAGCCCGTCGCGCCCCGCGCGGCCGGTCTCCTGGTAGTAGCCCTCGATGTTCTTGGGCATGTCGAGATGGGCCACGAAGCGCACGTCGGGCTTGTCGATGCCCATGCCGAAGGCGATGGTCGCCACCATCACCACGCCCTCGTCGCGCAGGAAGCGGTCCTGGTGGCGCTGGCGCATCGCGGCGTCCAGGCCCGCGTGGTAGGGCAGCGCGTCGATGCCCTGCTGCGCCAGCATCTGCGCGACTTCCTCGACCCGCTTGCGCGACTGGCAATACACCACCCCCGCTTCACCCTCGTGCTCGTCCTGCACGAAGCGCAGCAGCTGCTGGCTCGGATCCTTCTTCTCGACGATGGTGTAGGAGATGTTGGGCCGGTCGAAGCTGCTGACGAACTGCCGCGCCTGCTCGAGCTGCAGGCGCTCGACGATGTCCTGGCGCGTGAGGGCGTCGGCCGTGGCGGTGAGTGCGATCCGGGGCACACCGGCATAGCGCTCGTGCAGCACCGTCAGCGCGCGGTACTCGGGCCGGAAGTCGTGGCCCCACTGGCTCACGCAATGCGCCTCGTCGATCGCGAACAGCGACAGCAGCCCGCGCTCGTGCAGCGAATCGAGCTGCGCCAGGAAACGCGGCGTGGTCACGCGTTCGGGCGCGGCGTACAGCAGCGTGACCTCGCCGCGCAGCAGGCGCCGCTCGACATCCGCCGCCTCGGCCCCGCTCAGGGTGGAGTTCAGGAACGCCGCATCGACTCCGGCTTCGTGCAGCGCGCCGACCTGGTCGTGCATGAGCGCGATCAGCGGCGACACGACCACCGCGATGCCGCGGCCGGCCCGCTGTCGCACGATGGCCGGCACCTGGTAGCACAGCGACTTGCCGCCGCCCGTGGGCATCAGCACCAGCGCGTCGCCGCCGGTGCAGACGTGCTCGACGATGGCGGCCTGGGGGCCGCGGAACTGCTCGTAGCCGAAGACCTCGTGCAGGACGGACAGGGGAGAAGGTGAGGCGGTGGCGAGCACGATGGCGGCGATTGTCGCCTCACGCCCGGCTCAGGAATTCAGCAAATACCAAAGCGCTAGGGGGCACACACTTTTTGCTCATCAGTGAAATGTGAGGTTTTGATGCCACTGGATTCAATAGGCAGCCAGCTGCGACCCGACGCCAGGCGCTCAGGGGCGCGCCCGACACGAAGAACGGACCTGGTGCCAGATCCTGAGCTCGGGCTCGCCGGCCGGTGAGCTGCAGGTGACGCTTCGGCGGCCATCGCAATCACGGTTTCTACAATCGACGGACCATGCAACCCATCGCCTACACCCGCGGCCACGCGCTGGCCGACGCCCTGTCCAAGCGCATCGTCATCATCGACGGGGCCATGGGCACCATGATCCAGCGCCTGAAGCTGAGCGAGGCGCAGGTGCGGGGCGAGCGCTTCAAGGACCACGGCAAGGACCTCAAGAACAACGGCGAGCTGCTCAGCATCACGCGTGCGGACGTGATCCGCGACATCCACGAGGCTTTCCTGGCGGCGGGCTCCGACATCATCGAGACCAACACCTTCGGTGCCACCTCGATCGCGCAGGACGACTACGCGCTCGGCCACCTGGCGCGCGAGCTGAACCTCGCCTCTGCACGCCTGGCGCGCGAGGCGGCCGACAAGTTCTCCACCCCCGACAAGCCGCGCTTCGTGGCCGGCGCGCTCGGCCCCACGCCGCGCACCGCCAGCATCAGTCCCGACGTGAATGATCCGGGCGCGCGCAACGTCGATTTCGAGCAGTTGCGCGCGGCCTACTTCGAGCAGGTGCAGGCGCTGGTCGAGGGCGGGGCCGACCTGCTGCTGGTCGAGACCATCTTCGACACGCTCAATGCCAAGGCGGCGCTGTTCGCGATCGACGAGTACTTCACGCAATCGGGCGAACGCCTGCCGCTGATCGTCAGCGGCACCGTGACCGACGCTTCCGGCCGCATCCTGAGCGGCCAGACGGTGGCGGCGTTCTGGTACAGCGTGCGCCACGCCCGCCCACTGGCGGTGGGCCTGAACTGCGCGCTGGGGGCGGCGCTGATGCGCCCGTACATCCAGGAGCTTTCGCGCGTGGCCGGCGACACCTATATCAGCTGCTACCCCAACGCCGGCCTGCCCAACCCCATGAGCGAGACCGGCTTCGACG
Source organism: Ramlibacter sp. AN1015 (assembly GCF_037726105.1). Lineage (NCBI taxonomy): Bacteria > Pseudomonadati > Pseudomonadota > Betaproteobacteria > Burkholderiales > Comamonadaceae > Ramlibacter > Ramlibacter sp. AN1015. Next base: position 57,851 of record NZ_JBBJUM010000010.1, on the reverse strand, counting down.
AGACGCCCGAGGTCACGGCGCGCCTGCTGCACGAGTTCGCCGCCGAAGGCCTGATCAACATCGTGGGCGGCTGCTGCGGCACCACCCCTGCGCACATCGGCGCCATCCGCGAGGCGGTGACGCCGCTTGCGACGCGCAGCCTGCGGCACGCCGCAAGCAACGTGCCGGGAGTGCCGGCCTGAGCGGCCCGGCTCAGTCCCCCGCCAGCGCGCCCAGGGTGTCCTCGATCGCTGCCGCCACCGCGTGCAGCGCCTCGGAAGGCTCGCCCTGCGCCTGGGGGCCGGCCAGCACGCGTTCGGCGGACGCGGCAGCGGCAGACAGGCGGTCGGCGCCCATGGTGGCGGCCGAGCCCTTGAGCGTGTGCATCATCCGCACCGCCTCGGCCTGCGGCACGCTGTTGAGCAGCGTCGGCAGCCGCGATGCGATGCCCTGCAGGCTTTCGGTGAAGCTGGGCACGAGCCGGTCGTAGAGCGCGCGGTCGCCGCCCAGCCGGCTCACCGCCGAGCCCCGGTCGAGCAGCTGCGACGCGAGCGGACGCGCGGTGTGTTCCGGGTCCGCCTGGCCGTGCGCGGGCTGCTTGGGGTTGTCTGGGTGCGATGCCGTGCGTTGCGACAGCGCTTGCGGCGGTTCCGATGCCGGCAGACCGGCGCCCTGCGAGGCAGCCTCCGGCAGCGGTGGCATCGTGACCGCTGCCGCAGGAGCGGCCATTGGCGCCGCCGCCCCTCGCTGGCCAACGTGGTGCAGCAGCACCTGCACCAGCTGCTCGATGCTGAAGGGCTTGCCCACGTGGTCGTTCATGCCGGCCGCGAGGCTGTCCATGCGATCGCTCTCCATCGCGTTGGCCGTCATCGCGATGATCGGCAGGCGCCAGTTGCCCAGTTGCTCGCGCACCGCACGGGCGGCAGTGAGCCCGTCCATGACCGGCATCAGGACGTCCATGAGTACCGCGTCGAACTGGTGCGCGGCATCGCGGATGCGCTCCAGGCCGTCGCGGCCGTTGGATGCAAGCTCCACCTGCGCCCCCTGGGCGGCCAGCAGCTCCATGGCGACCTGCTGGTTGGTCGGGTTGTCCTCCACCAGCAGCAGGCGCAGCCCCGCCAGGGGCAGCCCTGGCCCGACGGCGCCGCGCATTGCCTGCGGCGGCGCTGCGGGCGCGAGCGCATCCGCCAGCATGGTGGGCGTGACCGGCTTGACCAGAAAGCCGTCCAGCAGGGCCTGCTCGTCGGGAGGGCGCTGGCTCAGCATCTCGCGTCCGTAGGCCGTCACCATGATGACCAGGGGCGCCTTCGCAGCGGCTGGGAGCTGGCGGATGCGCAGGCTGGCCTGCCAGCCGTCCATGTCGGGCATGCGCCAATCGACGAACACCGCGTCGTAGGCCTGCCCCGGAGCCGCGGCATCGACCATGGCCACCGCGGCCGCGCCGCTGTCCGCCACATCCACTGTCCAGCCCAGCCCCCGGGCCATGGCCGCAAGGCTCTCGCGCGCGTCGCTGTTGTCGTCCACGATCAGCACCCGGCGCGGTCCCGAGGCCTTCGCCGGCGCCGGCGCCGGCGCAGCGTCGGCCGGCGCCACGGGCAAGTCCAGCTCGAACCAGAAGCGGCTGCCGCGCCCGGCTTCGCTCTCCAGGCGCAGCTGGCTTCCCATGAGGCCCAGCAGCTTCTGGCAGATGCCCAAGCCCAGGCCGGTGCCCCCGAACTGGCGCGCGGTGGTGTCGCTGGCCTGGCCGAACTCGCTGAAGATGCGCTCCTGCTCCTGCGGGGCGATGCCGATGCCGGTGTCGCGCACCGACACCTCGACCCGGGCGCGCTCGCGGTCACCCCCGAGCAGCCGCAGGGCCAGCACCACCTCACCGCGCTCGGTGAACTTGATCGCGTTGCCACCGAGGTTGATCAGCACCTGCCGCAGGCGCAGGTCGTCGGCCACCAGGCGCGGCGGCAGGGCCGGGTCGATGTCGAACAGCACCTCCAGCTCCTTGCGGCCCACGCTGGCGGCGAAGATCACCGACAGGTCGCGCAGCAGGTCGTCCACCGCGAAGGCGCGCGGCGCCAGCGCCATCTTGCCGGCCTCGATCTTGGACAGATCGAGGATGTCGTTGAGCAGCGTGAGCAGCGAGCGCGCCGCGCGGTCGGCCTTGTCGGCGTAGTCGCGCTGGCGGCCATCCAGGGTGGTGCCGCGCAGCAGGGCCAGCATGCCGAGCACCGCGTTCAGCGGTGTGCGGATCTCGTGGCTCATGCTGGACAGGAAGCGGCTCTTGGACTGGCTGGCCTGCACGGCGAGGTCGCGCGCCTGGCGCAGCTGGGTCACGTCGAGCGCGAGCACGAAAAAGCCCCGCACCTCGTCGGCTTCGATGTCCGGGATGTAGTGCAGCTGCCAGGACGAAGTGCGCCCCGCTCCTTCGTCGGCCTCGTATTCGAAGTACTGCGGCCTGCCCTGCAGCACCTCGTCCACGTGCGGACTGAGCTGGTCGTAGAAGGCCTGGCCGAAGATGTCGGGGGACAGCAGTTGCCCCTTGAGCTGCCCGGGTTCGCGATGGAAGACGTCGCAGAAGCGGCGGTTGACGAAGCGGCAGCGCCGCTCGCGGTCCCAGTACGAAACCCGCGCCGGCAGGTTGTCGGCGATCACGCGCATCAGGTGCTCGCTGTCGCGCAGGCGCAATTCGGCGAGCTTGCGCCGGGTGATGTCCGAGGCGATGCAGATGAAGCCGTTGACGTGGCCTTCGTTGTCGCGCGTTGGCTGCAGCTCCGTGTCGGTCCAGTAGCGCACGCCTTCGCGCATCTGGTTGAGCAACTCCAGGCGCCGCACCTCCCGCTTGGCAACCGCCGCGCGCAGCAGCGCGCGGGAGGCCGGTTCCACCCCCGCGATCTCGGGCAGTTCACCGGCGAAGCGGCCCACGCATTCGTCGGCCGCCAGCCCGGTGAGGCGCTCGAATCCGGCGTTCGCCCAGGTGATGCGCCCGTCCAGGTCCATGCCGAACACGGCGCTGGAGGTGCGCTCGACCACACGTGCCATGCGTTGCAGGTCCCCCGTCATGCCACTCGCCATGCGGCGGGCGCGGTCCTTGGCCGACATGAGCAGCCAGCTCGCCAGCGCCAGGAGTGCACTGAGAAGGCCGCCGCTGACGCCGATCACCCACGGCAGCGTCTGCCCCGGCGCCAGCTGCAGCGCCGGCGTGCTCACCACCCGCAGGGTCAGCGGCCGGTCGCCCACCACCAGCTGCTCCTCGCTGGCGAAGCGCCCGCGCGGCAGGGGCGCATAAGCGAGGGACGCGCCGGGCATCGCCCGGCTGTCGTAGAGCAGGCTCTGGGGCCGCCCTTCGTCGCCGTCGAACAGCTGGAACTGCAGGCCCCGTCCCATCCCGTCGCGCAGCGGCTCCATCACTTCACGAATGCTCAGCGCAGCGAAGAACAGCCGCGCGGGCGCCTCGACGCCCTGCGCGCCCGCGGCGTCGTGGGCCGGCACCATCAGCAGCCAGGCCTTCCTGCCGCCCTCGAGCCCCATGGAGACGGGCCCGCTCAGGACCGCGCGGCCGGTCGCGACCGCCTGCTGGGCGAGGGCCAGGCGGGCCCAGTCGGCGCCCAGCGCCTGCGCAGGAGCCCAGCCGCTGCCGTGGGCCGGCTCTGCGAAGTGGGTGATGCGCAGGCTTGCCGCGGCAGGCCTGGCCACCGCGTGCGGCCTGTCGGCCGCGGCGACCCGGCGCCCCGACAGATCGTCGGACGGTGCCACGAGCGCAGGCTCCGCGTCCAGCACCCCCAGGCCGCGCACGCCGGGAAAGAGGGCCCCGAGATCCCGATTGGACGCATAGGCGCGGAACTGGTCCTGCGTGAGCCTGCCGGAGATGCCGAAGGTCGCGCGGGTGCCCTTGAGCAGGTCTTCGGCCAATGCGACTTGGCGATGCAGCCCAGTCTGAAGCCGATCGACCTGCGTCAGGAAGCGCGCCTGGGTCTCGGCCTGCAGCGCCGAGCGGGCGCCGGTGACGGCGGTGGCGGTCAGCCCCAGGCCGAGCACCAGCACCAGCAGCGACAGGCCGGCGGCGCTGCGGGCGTCGGCCCGGTCGGCGGGAGGCGTGCTCGTCGGCCGGGAGGTGGCCCAGGAGCGCGGGCGCGGAACGCGCGGAAGGCTCGGAAGGAAGGTCATCTGCCGCGCATTGTTGCGTGGTTCTGCTCAGCTGGCATCAGGTTCGCGTCTGCGGGCGCGGGTCGGGCGCCGATAGAATCGCGGCTCCTCAAGGAGCGTTGCAGCGGCGGCACATCGGTTGTGCGGCCGTCAGGCTTGAGCATGGTTCAACGGCGCTCACCTCACGATCTCTCCGGGCCGCGGCCCGGCAATTCCGGCAGGTGAACCATGCAGCCCCAGACCCCTTCTCCTTCGCGGACCACCTCCCTTTCGCCGACGACTGCGGCCCCGCCGCCGCTGCACCTGGCCGGCCTGGAGCCTCTCTCCATCGCGCCCGGCAGCCTGTTCGTGAACATCGGCGAACGCACCAACGTCACCGGCTCGCGCGCATTCGCGCGGCTGATCCTGAACAACCAGTTCGAAGAGGCCCTGGCGGTGGCGCGCCAGCAGGTGGAAAACGGCGCCCAGATCATCGACGTGAACATGGACGAGGCGATGCTGGACAGCCGCGCCGCCATGGTGCGCTTCCTCACCCTCATGGCCAGCGAGCCGGACATCGCCCGCGTGCCCGTCATGGTGGACAGCTCCAAGTGGGAGGTGATCGAGGCGGGCCTGCGCTGCATCCAGGGCAAGGGAATCGTCAACTCGATCAGCCTGAAGGAAGGCGAGGCCGAGTTCCGCCGGCAGGCCACGCTGGTCAGGCGCTACGGCGCCGCCGCGGTGGTGATGGCCTTCGACGAGAGGGGCCAGGCCGACACCTACCAGCGCAAGATCGATATCTGCGCCCGGGCCTACCGCATGCTGGTCGATGAGATCGGCTTCCCGCCCGAGGACATCATCTTCGACCCCAACATCTTCGCCATCGCCACCGGCATCGAGGAGCACGACAACTACGCCGTCGATTTCATCGAGGCCACCCGCTGGATCAAGCAGAACCTGCCCGGCGCCAAGGTCTCGGGCGGGGTGTCCAACGTGAGTTTTTCCTTCCGCGGCAACGACCCGGTGCGCGAGGCCATCCACACCGTGTTCCTCTACCACGCCATCCAGGCGGGCATGGACATGGGCATCGTCAACGCCGGCATGGTCGGGGTGTACGACGAGGTCGAGCCGACGCTGCGCGAGCGCGTCGAGGACGTGGTGCTCAATCGCCGGCCCGACGCCGGCGAACGCCTGGTCGAGATCGCCGAACAGGCCAAGGGCGCGGCGCGCGACGACAGCAAGCGCAACGAATGGCGCGCCGGCACCGTCGAACAGCGTCTGTCGCATGCCCTGGTGCACGGCATCACCGACCACGTCGTGGCCGATACCGAGGAAGCCTGGCAGGCGGTACGGGCACGCGGCGGGCGGCCGCTGCACGTGATCGAAGGCCCGCTGATGGACGGCATGAACATCGTCGGCGACCTGTTCGGGCAGGGCAAGATGTTCCTGCCGCAGGTGGTCAAGTCGGCCCGGGTGATGAAGCAGGCGGTGGCCCACCTGATTCCCTACATCGAAGAAGAGAAGCAGCAGCAGGAGGCTGCGGGCGAGGACGTGCGGGCCAAGGGCAAGATCGTCATCGCCACCGTCAAGGGCGATGTGCACGACATCGGCAAGAACATCGTCACCGTGGTCCTGCAGTGCAACAACTTCGACGTCGTGAACATGGGCGTGATGGTGCCCTGCCACGAGATCCTGGCGCGGGCCAAGGTCGAGGGCGCGGACATCGTCGGCCTGTCGGGCCTGATCACGCCCTCGCTCGAAGAGATGCAGTACGTGGCCGGCGAGATGCAGAAGGACGAGCACTTCCGCATGCGCAAGATCCCGCTGCTGATCGGCGGAGCGACCACCAGCCGCGTGCACACCGCCGTGAAGATCGCGCCGCACTACGAGGGGCCCGTGGTCTACGTGCCGGACGCCTCGCGCAGCGTCGGCGTGGCGCAGAGCCTCCTGTCCGACCAGGCCGCGCGCTACATCGCCGAGGTCGAGGCCGACTACGACCGGGTACGCCGCCAGCATGCGAGCAAGAAGCAGACGCCCTTGTGGCCGCTGGCGCAGGCGCGTGCCAACAAGACCCCTATCGACTGGAGTGCCTGGCGCCCGCCGGCTCCGAAGTTCCTGGGGCGGCGGGTGTTCCGCAACTTCGACCTCGCCGAACTCTCCCGCGCGATCGACTGGGGCCCCTTCTTCCAGACCTGGGACCTGGCCGGCCCCTTCCCGGCCATCCTCAAGGACGAGGTCGTCGGCAGCGAAGCCGTGCGCGTGTTCTCGGACGGCCAGCGCATGCTCAAGCGGCTGGTCGAGGGCCGCTGGATCACGGCCAATGCCGTCCTGGGCTTCTGGCCCGCGCACAGCGTGAACGACGACGACATCGCGCTCTACACGGACGAGACGCGCGAGCAGGTCGCCATGACCTGGTGGGGGCTGCGCCAACAGGCGGAGAAGCAGGCCGTGGACGGGCAGATGCGGCCGAGCCGCGCGCTGGCCGATTTCGTGGCGCCGCGTGGCGCGGCGCCGGACTATGTGGGCATGTTCGCCGTCACGGCGGGGATCGGCGTCGATCGCAAGGAACAGTACTTCCTCGACGACCACGACGACTACTCCGCCATCATGCTCAAGGCCCTTGCCGACCGGCTGGCCGAGGCCTTCGCCGAGGTGCTGCACGAGCGCGTGCGGCGCGACCTGTGGGGCTATGCGCCGCACGAACAGCTGTCGGTGCCGGAGCTCATCGCCGAAAAGTACCAGGGCATCCGCCCCGCGCCCGGATATCCGGCCTGCCCTGACCACAGCGTCAAGCGCGACATGTTCGCGCTGCTGCAGCCGCAGGAGATCGGCATGGACCTGACCGAGAGCCTGGCCATGATGCCGGCGGCCAGCGTCTGCGGCTTCTACCTGAGCCACCCCGAGAGCCGCTACTTCAACGTGGGGCGCATCGGCACCGACCAGCTCGAAGACCAGGCCCGCCGCCGCGGCGAAGAGCGCACGCAGCTCGAGCGGCTGCTGGCGCCGAACCTCCAGTACTGAAGCCGGCGGCCGGCACGCAGCGCGTCGGCTGCACGAGCGCGCATGTCCGTGAGGAAAGGCGCGGCCCGGCTCCGTTGCTCGCGCCCTCGGCTGCTTGAGCGGCAGCTGCTTCCTGCAACGTGCCCCGTGCCCCGTGCCCCGTGCCCCGCGCTTCGAGCTTCGTCCGCGCCGCACGCGTTGAACCGTGGGGCCGGCGGGGCATGCGCCAGCAGCCGCACCTGCACGCCTCACGGCACACCGTCGGCCGCGGACTACGCGCAGCTTCAAGCATGGCCGATAGGCCGGCTGGCTCTGCCATGCCTACGCTGGCCCATGCCCTCGTTCAAGCTCCGGGCGTCCGCCTGGGCGCAGCGCATGCAGTCCGCGGCGCAGCCGCTGTGGCGTGCCATCGAGCTCTGGAACGGAGCCGAAGGCATGCGCATGAGCGCGGCCATGTCTTTCTATGGCGTCCTGAGCCTGGCACCGCTGCTGCTGGTGGTGGTGGCCCTGCTCGGCTGGTGGCTGGACCGGGCGCTGCTGGAGCAGACCCTCGTCTCGCAGGTCGGAGAGATCGTCGGTCCGCGCGGCGCCGGGCTGATCCGCGAAGCCCTGTCCAGCGCCCAGAGCCCCGAGGAGGGCCTGCTGGCCTCGCTGATCGGCTTCGCGGTGCTGTTGTTCGGCGCCACCGGCGTGTTCGGGGAAATGCAGGAGGCGCTGCACCGGCTCTGGGCCTACGGCACCGACGCCCCGCCTGCAACGGGCTGGCGCCGCTCGGTGCGCCTGCGGCTGCGCGGCATCGGCTACGTGCTCGCGTTCGGTTTCCTGCTGCTGGTGTCGTTGGTGGTCTCGACGGTGCTGAAGATCTTCTCGGGTTGGGCGGGTCGCTGGATCGCGGTGGAAGTGCTGCTGGCGCTGATGAACGAGCTGCTGGCTTTCGGCGCCTGTGCAGGGCTGTTCGTGGCCATGATGCGCCTGAGCGTGGGTCGGCGTCCCCAGCTCCGTTTCATCGTGCTGGGAGCGCTGATCGGCGGGTTGCTGTTCACGCTCGGGCGGCAGTTGCTCGCGGTCTACCTGTCCACCGCACCGATCGTCTCGACCTACGGCGCCGCCGGCTCGCTGGTGGTGCTGCTGTTCTGGATCTACTTTTCGTCGGCGGTGCTGCTGTTCGCCGCCTGCTGCGCGCGGGCGGCACAGGAAGCACGGCGGCGCTGAGCGGTGGGCGGCCGCGCAGGCCCGCCTGTCGATCGCCAGCCGCACGGCTGCACGCGTGCGTCCCCTCCAGGTCCGCAGGCGCGCGCAGCCATCTGCGCCCGGGCATCCCGCGGCCCTGCGCAGCAGGGTGCTGGCCGGGTCCGGTGATCCGCTTGAGCGGGGGGCGCCGCATGCCTACTCGCGTTGCGCGAGCGGCCCCCGGCGCAGCTGCACCGCCTCGGCTACGTGCTCGATGCGCACGCGCTCGCTGCCGTCCAGGTCGGCGACGGTGCGCGCGATCCGCAGCGCCCGGTGCATGCCGCGCGCACTCCAGGCCAGCCGGGTCGCGGCCGTGCGCAGGAAGTCGCGGGCCGCGGCCTCGGCGCCGGCGTACTCGTCCAGCGCGCGGCCCTGCAGCCGGTGGTTGGCGCTGCCCTGACGCGCCACCGCGCGTTCCCGGGCCGCGGCGCAGCGGGCCCGCACCGTGGCGGTGGACTCCCCCGGCGGGCCGTCCAGCAGGGCGTCGGCCGGCAGCGCCGGCACCTCCACCTGCAGGTCGATGCGGTCCAGCAGCGGCCCGCTCAGCCGACCCTGGTAGCGCGCCACCTGCTCGGGCGCGCAGCGGCAGCTGCGCGTGAGGGCGCCCAGCCAGCCGCAGGGGCAGGGGTTCATCGCGGCCACCAGCTGGAAGGCGGCGGGGAAGGTGGTGCTGCGTGCGGCGCGCACGATGCGCACCTGCCCGGTCTCCAGAGGCTCGCGCAGCGCCTCCAGGGCCGCCCGCGGGAACTCGGGCAACTCGTCCAGGAACAGCACGCCGTGGTGCGCGAGCGTGATCTCGCCCGGCCGCGGCGGAGAGCCGCCGCCGACCAGCGCCACCGGACTCGCCGAATGATGCGGGCTGCAGGTCGGCCGCAGGCCCCAGCGCTCGCTGCTGAACTGGCCGGCAAGGCTGGCCACGGCCGCGCTCTCGAGCGCTTCCTGCAGCGGCATCGCCGGCAGCAGCCCCGCCAGCCGCTGCGCCAGCATGGATTTGCCCGAACCGGGTGGGCCGACCAGCAGCAGGCTGTGGCCGCCGGCCGCCGCGATCTCCAGGGCACGGCGCGCGACCGCCTGGCCCTTGACGTCGGCCAGGTCGGCATAGGCCGCCATCGCCACCGGCGCGCCTGTGGGGAGCTCGCGCCAGCCGCCCTCGTCGGCGTCGTCGGGCGCAGCTGGCCCGGCGTCTGCCGCGGGTCGGAAGCGGCGCACCACGTCGAGCAGGTGCCGGGCGCGCCAGACGCGTGCACCGGGCACCAGCGAGGCTTCCTCCGCGCTGCCGGGCGGCAGCACCAGCTGCACCGGATTGCCTTCGGCGCGCAGGGCCAGTCCGATCGCCAGCGCGCCGCGCACCGGCCTGAGTTCGCCGCTCAGGGACAACTCGCCCTGGAATTCGAAGCCCTCCAGCGCCGCCGCGTCCACCTGCCCGCTCGCCGCGAGGATGCCCAGGGCGATCGGCAGGTCGAAGCGGCCCGAGTCCTTGGGCAGGTCGGCCGGCGCGAGATTCACCGTGATTCGCTTGTTGTGCGGGAAGTCCAGCCCGCAGGTGAGCAGCGCCGCCCGCACCCGCTCACGCTGTGGGTAAAAACGGTAGCTGAACAAACGAAAATGCCGGTGAACACGGGACCATTACAAATCAAGTACTTAGCTGGGGAAAGCCCATGCCGCGCCGAACGTGAACAAACATTGCTAGCCCTCCAGCCATCAAGGCGTGATGGCGACCTTGAGCACACCGTCGCGCTGGTTCGCGAAGAGTTCGTATGCCTGCTCGACTTCATCGAGCTTGAACCGATGCGTCACCAAGGGTGCAAGGTCGAGCCGCCCAGCCTGAATGACGGCCATCAGCCGGCGCATGCGTTCCTTGCCGCCGGGGCAGAGCGTTGTGATGATCTTGTGATCGCCCAGGCCGGCGGCGAAGGGACCGAGCGGGATCTTCAGGTCGCCCGAGTAGACTCCCAGGCTGGAGAGCGTTCCACCGGGGCGCAGCACGCGCAGGCACCCCTCGAAGGTTTCCTGCATACCCAGGGCCTCGATCGCCACATCGACGCCGCGCCCGCCGGTCAGCCGCAGGATCTCCTCCACCGGGTCGGCGCGGCTGCTGTCGATGACGTGGTCGGCGCCCATGCGGCGCGCGATCTCCAGGCGGGAGGACAGCCGGTCCACGCCGATCACCGTGGTCGCGCCGCTCAGCTTGGCACCCGCCGTGGCGCACAGCCCGATCGGCCCCTGGGCGAACACCGCCACGGTGTCGCCGATGCGGATGCCGCCACTTTCCGCGCCGCCGAAGCCGGTGGACATGATGTCCGGACACATGAGGACCTGCTCATCTGTGAGTTCGTTCGGCACGGGCGCCAGGTTGGCCATCGCGTCGGGCACCAGCACGTACTCGGCCTGGCACCCGTCGATCGTGTTGCCGAAGCGCCAGCCGCCGAGTGGCTTCCATCCATGCGCCGTGTGGCTAGTGCCAATATAGGTTGTCTGGATCCCCGGAGGGAGGTGCCGGCCCCGCAAAACGCGCTGAGTCTGTCTAGCGCTCGACTTGCAGACCATGCAAGCGGCACTTCGACAATGTATCCTGTCTGAACAGGTGTTCGCACCATCATGGTGCGGCCTTGAGACCTACCTCAACTAACGCGGAAGTGATCGGAACACAAGGGAAATCAAAGACCCCACGGCCAGCGGCTCGGTTCTAGATGTTCACGCTTCGTCCGAGACGCTCATGCGCTGTCGTTCTCGTCACCGTCGGTGGCGATTACCACCAGCGCGTTGGCGAGGTAGTCCGGCATTATCTAGCTGATGCACTAGACACCCACCCGGTCCTCTCAGCAGGATGGGGGCATGCCGACCAACCGTGATTTCCAGCCGGCGGCTCAGTCAGAAGTCGGAAACGCCTCAAAGGACCTCTTGTGCGGGTCGTCAAAAACACCCATAATCGGGGGTCGTTGGAGACCTCCTATGGGAAAAGCGAAGATCAATTTCGAGTTGGATGAGCGCCTGCTTGCTCAGGCGCAAGCGTACGCCGCGGAGAACCGCACTTCGCTGAGCAAGCTGGTCTCAGCTTTTTTTGCCCAACTCGGAAAGAAGGAGCAAGGCATTGCCCGCAGCGCCATGGATGCCACACTGACCGAAGTCGTGGTGGGTAAGGTCTCCGTCGCCGACGCCGCTCGCGAACTCGGCTTGCAGGACGCCGGATTCCTGCTTCAGATCATGCGTGAGAAGGGTCTGCCGCTGCCGTCCATTGATCCTGTCGAGGTCGAAGAGATGGCCGGGCGCAGCCTCGACGCGCTCCGGACTGCGATGCGCCCCGTTCCCCTCAACTCCGAGGAGAAAAGGCCCGCGCGCAGCAAGCGCCTCGTTCCTGGTTGATGGAACTGCTCGTCGCTGATTCGGGGCCTCTGTTCTCGCTGGCGGCCGCAGATCTGCTTGTGGTTTTGGACCACTTCTTCCTGTCGGTCACCGATGTGGTCAAAGAGGAGACCTTCGACAAGGGCCTTCTGCCAAACTGCTCCGTTGAGGCGCAGCGGCTCGTCGACTATTACAACCGGAACGCGCCGAACATCAAAGTCATCGCCACCCAGGTGGGTAGAGTCCTGCGCGCCGCGCGCGCTGCGGATCCGAACTATAAGCAGCCGAGAAACCTCGGCGAGTTGTCGATCCAAAGTTTCCTTATCGATCTTCGCGTTCAAAGCCCCGATGCCAATCCGATCGTCCTTTTCGAGGATGGATGGTTCTTGCGTAATGCCGCTGCGCTTCCCCTTGGCACTTTGATCAGTACGGAATCGTTTTTGCTTGACCTAGAGGCCTTGGGGATCATCAGGTCCGCCGCCAGCGCGCGCGTCGCCATCCAGCAGGCTCGTCCGGACGCAAGCATCGTTGTCCACAAGCAAGGACTGGGAAAGCGAAGCTAGGGCTCGCCGCCTTGTCGCAAGGCGGCAGTATCAGCGAGCGATTGCGTCTACGTGCCGTGATGCAGGTCGGCGCACAGCACCCGCTGCGCGCAGCCACCTCTCACTGTATCGCTGAAATTCAGCCAAGTATGCGATTCGGATGGGCTTTTTGCCCGGTCCAATGCATCAGCTAGATAATTCCTGACTGAGAGCCCCAACCTCGCGCGCGGGGCAATATGCCTTCCCTGGCCGCTTACCATCGAACTTGCGCGACGGCAGGAACACCAAGCGGAGACGCGAGGTCGGCGACCACCGCTCAAAGGGATAGAGGAGTATCCCTTTTCGCAAAAAGCGCAGTTCTCTATCCACTGATGTTCATCCCGCTGTTTCTCGATTTTGATGGCGTACTCCATCCCGAGCACTGCCCCGAGGACCTGCACCTGTGCCGGTTGCCCCTGTTCGAGCAGGCATTGAATGAGCTTTCGCTCCTGCACGTGGTCGTTTCAAGCACCTGGCGGGAGCGTGGGGTGGAGATTCTTCGAGCAGGACTGCAGCCGCAGCTGCGCGAGAGGGTGTTGGGCGTGACTCCGCAGTACTCGGATCTGGGCGAAATCCCGCCAGAGCTGCACTACTTCGGCCGGGAGGCCGAGTGCGTCGCATGGTTGCGCCGCAATGCGTGCTTCGGCCGGCCATGGCTTGCGTTGGACGACAGGCCCTGGCTCTTCAGACCATTTCACAAGAACTTGATTTTGGTTGACGGGAAGAAGGGCCTCCAAGCCCCTGACGTCCAGACCATGAGAGATCGGTATGCGCAGGCACTTTCGTAGCGGCTGCGCTGGATGACGCTGTCGGAGGTAGAGAGCCGAAGTTGCGGACCCCACATACCCGTGGCAGGGTCCTGAAGCACCCCGCTGGACGCGCTTGCAGCTCCTGGAATGAGTTAAGCCTTCTCCAGCTCCTGGAGCGCAGCGGCCTTGGAAAGCTTCCGAACGCGTGCGATTGCATCGAGTTGGGCCCGCCTTGGGCGCACCTTCCCGGACTCCCACTTGTAGACCGAAAGCGCCGAACACCCAACCAGGTGTGCCATCTGCTCAGCGCTCAGCCCAAGGCGTTTGCGGTGCTGAGCGAATCCCTCAGGCCTCCAGCGCAGACTCGTCTCTTGCCGCATCGGCAGAACTTTACTTGGAGCCGGTCTCACGGTAACTCCCTTCTGCAATCGGGTGACCGCCCGCTGCAGCTCAAGGATCTGCTGCCGCAGAGCGGCAATCTGCTTTCGCTGTTCCGAGTTCGTCTCCGCGAGAGCACCGGTTTGGGAGCGGATCTCTTTCCGAGCAATACGAGCAATTTCAGATTTAAGGACTGCGGCGATGTTCGGCATGCTGGTAATTATGACGGGCTGCTGCAAGCATTCGCCTGGAGGAAGGTACGGATCGAATCGGCGCGCGCCCCTAGGCAGGGGGAGCCAAGCCTGTCGTTTCGGCCCGCATACGCGCCACGCACGCACTCTTAACAGGTCCGCGTCCATCAGCAGAAACTGCGCAGACCGCATCCGCAGCCTGCGTCCCTCCAGCAACCGGGTAAAGTTGCCGGCGGTGATCGGGCTATCGCCGATTCCCGGATCCACCTAGGCTCTCGCTTGTCGCTGGCCCTCGCGTCATCCAAGTGCTTCTGTAGCCGCCGTATACTGCCCTCCCCGCCCGGTCTCCGCCGAGCTGTCGAATTCGCGCTATGAGCTGGTCAGCATGCGCGCACAAACCCGCACCAGTCACGTCAGCCGCGGCGGAGGGCTAGCGCGGCGAGTCGCAGATCGAGTCCTTGCGAACGAGCGCCCGATCCGATCGCTTTGCGCCACAGACCCCGGCAGCGTCCTTCCACTGCAGCGAAGCAGCCAGCATGCCTCAGGTGACGAGACCGCGTGCTTTCGCCTGTCGTAGGGAGTGCTTGTAGAGGTATGTCGTTCCGAGCGGCATAGGGTCACATCCGAGCAATGACAGTGTGCGCTCATGCTCCTGACCATCGAAGTACCTTCGCAGCGCTAGCTGGAAACAGCTCTCGTCCAAATTTGCGACTCGATTGAACATCGTCACGCAAGACCAGAAAGCCTCGACATCAGCGCTATCGAATAGCAACTCAATCTTCTTGTGATACGCGATCACGGCGTACAGTTCGCCCGTGAGACGGTGGCGGTGAGGGCCCTGGTATAGGTACGACCATGCTTCAGGAAGCGTCCGTATACCAATGTCATCGGTCCTGTTGGTGGCAACGAGCCCCCAGACCGCCGGGAAAACGAACCGGCGCCAAGGCGTAAGTACCTTACCAGTCGATATCTCCAGGCTGATCCCACCCCATAGTCGGTACGGAACATTGAAGCGGCTGAAATCGAATGTCTCAACGCGTTTGATTGACATGACTGCTCACTCCGGAAAACAGACTTCGACGAGTTGTGCTGAGAATCCCTGACCCTTGGTGAGTGTATGGCCTTGTGAGCACCCCGGTGACGCCCGTCTGCCCGCCGACAACAACCGGGTGGAAAACCTGATCCGGCCCATTGCAATCGGTCGCAACAACTGGCTGTTCGCCGGCAGCCTGCGCGCGGGCCGGCGCGCCGCGGCGGTCATAAGCCTGATCCACTCGGCGCGAATCAATGGGCACGACCCCTACGCCTACCTGCGCGACGTGCTCGAACGCCTGACCATGCAACCGGCCAGCCTGATCGGCGAGCTCCTGCCGAATCGCTGGTGCGCTGCGGCCGCTTGAGCCGAGGATCCCGCCAACCTCGCGCGGTCAAGATGGAATCGCCATCTGCTTACTACAGAAGCCGCCCGGCTTTCCCCATTCGCGTGCAGCTTTGCGCGCAAATGGGGAAACAACCGGGAGTCGAGCCGGATCGCCCGGTAAAGGAGGTCGCGCCTTGGCGGCGCTCATCAAGGGGAAAAGTGACGAGGCAAAACCGCGTCGGTAAAGGGACCGCGGAAAGCACGGGCCTACCTGAAGGACATCATGCAGCGCCTGCCGACGCAGCCGGCCAGCCGCATCGACGAACTGCTGCCGCACCGTTGGCAGCCGCTGCAGGTCTGACCAGCATTCCCCGTCCCGTCAACACGGAATCGCCGGACGCTTACCTCCAGCATGGGCAATGCCGTAGAAGGGCGTGCAGCGGGATCACCGGTTGTTGGCATCAAGCACGATCGCCAGCCGACTTGACCGAGCTCGCCATTGGTGCCCTCCATTCTCGAAGCACGGGTATACGGCACCTTGGCTTTGGCCAGAGCAGCACGCCCATGTTGCCCCGGCGTGCGGCCGCCCACCGGATGGATGGCGTACTCACCGCCTGACCCTGGAGCTTTTCCACGAGTTCTTCACCTCCGCGTGCTGCTGAGCGACACAGGCCCTGCTGTGCTTCAGTGGTCGGGGCGGGACCGCGCCCCCACTCGCGACGCCGCTACAACCGAAACTCTCGTGCCTTCCCACGTGAGCACCTAAATGAGCATGCTGGTCCGCGCCCGAGGCACAAAAAAAGCACCTGCGCTGCCCCCTGAGATCAGCCACGTGACGGTCTGGAGTCCAATTCACCCTGTGAGGAAATTGGACGATGAAGAAGCGATTCACCGAGGAGCAGATCATTGGCTTCCTGCGTGAGGCCGATGCCGGCCTACCGGTCAAGGAGCTGTGTCGCAAGCACGGGTTTTCCGAGCCGAGCTACTACGCCTGGAAGGCCAAGTTCGGCGGCATGAACGTGTCGGACGCCCAGCGCTTGAAGACGCTGGAGGCGGAGAACAACAAGCTCAAGAAGCTGCTGGCCAATTCGATGCTGGAGATCGATGCCATGCGGGAGGTGCTCAAGGGAAAGTAGCGGCCGTGGCGGCCAAGCGCGAGTGCGTTCGACAACTGCAGGCCAGTGGTCTGAGCGAACGCCAGGCGTGCCGGCTGGTAGGCATCAGCACCAGTGTGCTGCGCTACCAGCCGCGCACCGACGGCAACGAGTCACTGCGCGAGCGCTTGAAGGAATTGGCGGGCCAGCACCGCCGCCACGGCTATCGGATGCTGCACAACCGCCTGCGCCATGAAGGCTGGGCGATCAACGTCAAACGTACTTGGCGGATCTACCGCGAGGAAGGCTTGGCGGTGCGCAAGCGGCGGCGCAAGAAGCTGCCAGTGCCCGAGCGCCATCCGCTGGTGCGTCCCGAGCAGCCCAACGAGGTGTGGAGCATGGACTTCGTGTTCGATGAGTTGGCCAACGGCCGCAAGGTCAAGACCCTGACCGTGGTGGATGACTGCACCAAGGAGTCCGTCCAGATCGCGGTCGATACCTCGATCCCTGCGCTGTACGTCACGCGCGTGCTGGACCAGGTCAAGGCCGAGAGGGGCTTGCCCAGGGTGATTCGCACGGACAACGGTCCGGAGTTCGCAGGACGCACGATGCAGGATTGGGCCGCCATTCAACCCGCGGACTCTGAATCGTCATGTTGCTAATCCAGGGGGCAGCGCAATGGCATTGAAGCCGAAGGCGACGTACGTATAGAACCAAAGCCTAAAGCGCTGCGTGTTCTCCTTCACGCCGTACGCATACCCGTTCAGCACTTTGTCGGGGTTGTCCGCGCTAGTGATATCCGACAGCACGTCGAGTGCGTCCGTGAGTTTCGCCGCTCGCAGCGACGCGATGGAGCCGTTCAGACCCCGACGATCTCTCAGCCAAGGCGGAAGATCCCATCGATCCTGCTCAGGCACCCGCTCTATCAGCGCATCGCGGACCGTCCCCCTTGCATTTCGGATGGCCTTGCAAGCTCGCTCGAAGTCTTCGATAGCGATGGTGGCGAGGCAATAGGATGGCTGTGCGCCGAAGCTTACGAGCAGGACTCGTCCACAGCAAGCACCATTGTCAAGCAGGAAGTAGCGCTCCCCCTTCTTCAAGGGTCCGAATCCTGCGGGGGTATGGAGTTGAATGCTCACGTCACCTCGCGAAGAGGTGAGCGTATGCATCCAGGATGTCGAGCTTCTCAGGACGCATCGGCTTGTCATCCAAGATGGGGTCGAAGAGCGACACCCGAACTTGTCGCCGCCAAACGGCCACATAGAAGGCATCACGCGCATCCTCCCAGGCAATGCGGTGCTTTCTCAGGCGCGGGTAAAGGGACGTGAGGGGCTTGCCCTCACTGAGCGTCGAGTTGAACTCCGGCAGAAGCGCCTGCAGCAGCCCTTTAGGCAGGAGCGGCTCACGTCCGTGTGACCACCAGAGGCGCACGAGATTCGTCGCAGCCGTGAAGTCGAGATCGTCGGCAGCCACACGCTTGATTGGGATGCCGAGCTCCTTCATGTACCCCTGATAAATCTCATCCCGGCACTGAGCTCTGGCGATTGCTCGTGGCTGCACCTTAGACGTTGCCGTTGCTGGACCAGGTTTGCCGTGGTCCCCAGTCGACTTCTTGATGTCCCACTCGACGGCATATGGCCCTTGCTCCGCTGCAAGACACACCAGATGGTCGCCGATGTAAGGCCAGTAGATACGAAGAGTGTCACCTCCGTCCGCGTGCAGCACGCTCGCATGACGGCGAAGCAGCCCGAGTTCCTGGGCGATGGCGACGGTCCCCTTAGTGGATGGCCAAGGCACTTGCCCATGCACCGGGTGGCTGGCAAGCGGGTGCTGCGCCGCATAGGGGTTCAGCACGTGCTCCTCAAAAAGTGCAATGGTGTTTGGGTGATATAACGCGAGTGCTGTGTAAACTTCGGCCGCACCGTGACTCACCACTACCCGCCCCAGTTTTTGCGATACGGCCGTCGCCGTGCCGCTCTTGCTGGGCGCTTGGACCCGGGTTCCCGCAATGCCTGGCGTGTACGTGCCATCCCAAAGCGGCTGATTCGCCAACTCCGTCAGACGAAGTACGTGCGTCACCTTCACGGAACGCGATTCATCGGCGCTGTTCATATCATCTCGCCCAATTTGCGCGCATGAATCCCTTCGCAGGCGAAACGACCTTCGCCTCCGATCATCGGAAAACGTGCTTGCAAAGTGCAGCTGCTCACCGCAGCGTCGATCGGCTCGGGCGAATGCTCCTTTCGGCGTTGATGTGGTGACCGTCCAGTGCCAGCCGCGTTCATGGCTGCGCATGAGTTAAAACTGTATCCAAAAACTGCCGCTGTGTTGCACGATGTGCGTGCGAAAGCGCGCCTTTTTTGCCGTGCCTGCCTGACGCGCAGATATTTGAGTTTCGATGGTGGACACCTCGGCTGGCCTCCGGCAACTGTGGTATCAGGCGCGGACAGGTGACTAGGCTAGGGCCAGCACGACTTGCCCGGTGGGGAGAATAGATTTATGGTGGTGCGAACGCTGCCGCCGCGCGGGCCCTCTGTGCGATGCGCGCACTCGGGTGCAGTCCCATGAATGAACATCTGTCCACGGTAGGCGACCCCAGGCGAGGCTCGGCTCGCGAGGAGATAGGGCCGCGATCAAGCGCACAACCCGTTCCGCCGGTTTCACCTGTTCCCCCCTTCCCACCGCTTTCCTGGTTACCTGGTGAAAGTCTATTCAGTCTTGTCAGTCGTGCCCACGTTGTAAGCGGCAATGCCCGCCCGGAGGCAACCACCAGTCGGTTCTTCGGCCATCCGCGCATCGGCTGCGCCCACGACCTGCCCGCACGAATCGACGAGTTTGTGCGCCGCTCCGCTGGCGCAATAGGCCAAGCCGAGGACATCATCAGTCGGCGCACCGTGATCGGAGCGTACCTTCCGCTCCTGGATGCGGCGAACGCCCGGGCCGCTGTTGCGGCGATGAGGTCGTCGAGCATTGCCGGATTGAAAACCCGTCTCGGGCTGCCGGCCAGCGGATTTGGCGCCTGGCACCCGTTGCGGGCCTGCTTCCGTTGCATATCCCAAGACCGTCTCAACTTCGGGCTTGCCTACTGGCATATGGAGCATCAGTGGCCGGGCGTATGGACCTGCTCGAGGCACGAAAATGAGGTACTTGGGTTTGCCGCATCAAAGTCGACGCGCGTCGAGCGCTTTTTTTGGTGCCTCCCTTCCGAGGAAACCCTGATCCGCCCGAGCTTTCGGCAACACCGGCGCGACGACATCACTCACGACGATCTCACCCGGCGGACCGGTGCGATCGCGGCCGGTGTCGCATACCTGGCCACCCTTGACCCTGCATCGGTGTGCCCCGAATCCGTTGCCGCAGCAGTCAAACTCGGTCTTGCTCGTCACGGCCTACTCTCGCCTTCGGGCCGGCTGCGCGTCCAAGAGTTCAGCAAAGCGTTTTCGGAACACTTCTCCCCCTTTGAAGCCTTCGTCCCATTGCATCACCTGGGCGCGAGTACAACGGCCAGCACCAGCCGAATCCATCGAGTCTTGTCAGGATCTCGCGGGCGATCTATTCACCCCATCGTACTGTCTGCTCTTGGTGATTGGCTGTTTGGAAGCGTGGATTCGCTGCTTTCGGCAGCTCGAGACGGGGCTGGAACCAGCACCTTGACGCTCGAAAGAGAGACTCGTCCCAAGTCCCATGCAAGAGGCAATCCCTACGGGGCAGATAAGCGACTCGAACTCGTTCGCCTCGTGCAGCGAGATCATCTCTCTGCAAGGAAGGCTGCCGAGCAGCTTGGGATCAGCACCAACACCGCTCTAGGGTGGCTCGCCCAAGCCGGCTACAGCCCCATGCGAAAGCCCAAACGGCTGGAACGCACCCTGCTAGAAAAGGTGCGAGCTGCGCTCGGCCAGGGAACCTCCCAGGCAGACGTGGCTCGGCGGTTTACCATTTCAATGTCTTCTGTGTCCCGAATCCTGGTTGCGGACGCATCCCTTATGAAGTTGTGGCGTGCTCGATGCTCCGAGGCTGATCTTGTGCACCACAGGGACGCCTGGACCGCTGCAGTCGCCTCGGCTCAGGCTGGCAGCGTCAAGGTAGCTCGAAGTGCCGCGCCCGCGACTTATGCCTGGCTTTATAGGAACGACCGGGAGTGGCTGCAGCTAGTGTTCGGAAGGACAAGGCAGCAAGCCGGCAGAGCTGAGGGCCGTGCTGGCGAGGGCATTTCCTTCGCAGCAAGCCGGCAGAGCTGAGGGCGGTGCTGGCGAGGGCATCTCCTTCGGCGCCCGCCGTTGTTTTCGCGCTCGCGCTTCGGGCGCCCTCCACTTGCAGCTCCAGCTGCGGGTTCCTGACAGGCCGGCTTCATCGCGTGCGGCCTGTACAGCAAAGAGCTCTTTCCTTGCTGCGGACAACTCCGGATTAGCGGCGAGTGCGTGCGCCACTGCTTCTGCCAGGCTCAGGGGAGCACTGGAAGGCTGGGAACTTTGGCAAGACTCAGGCGATGCCGGGATCGGCGTCTGCGCCTGGCTGTGCAGGGAGACGAATGCGGCGGCCGCCACTGGCCACCAAAGATTTTCCATGGATGCTCCTGAAACGTTGAACCAACCCGGAGATCCGGAGCGGTGTGGCAGCGGTCCGGCGATGCGATGGTTCGGACGCTGCAGCCCACTCGAACCAAGCGCATCCTTCGTGTACTCGCGAGGCTTGAGATATCAACCGACCTGCAAGTCCAAAGTCACAGCAGCGCATCGCCACGTGCTGCCGGCGAACAGTTCATGGCGCACTACTGGCGCTGCCTTCATGGGGCAATCGTTTCACTCACGCAAGGCCACTGGAAGAACGGACGGAGCAGAGCCCATTTCCTTTTCGAGCCGGCGTCATAACGGAAAGATAACCCATGGGTAAGCCGACGGTCACTGGCGCGCCAATACATACGTCCTCGTGATGCAAACGCGTCGCGGGTTCCAAGAACGGCCGCAATCGCGGCCTTGGGGATCACAGCGGCGTCACAATGGCGTGTACTGTTCGCGTGCGGCGCCATTCCACCAGCCAGCTCGCTAGCGTTGATCGGGGCATGTGCACGGCCGGGGGGGCGTTACCCCTTGACCTGCTCTTGCCGGTAGTAGGGCACGTCGTCAACGCGAAGCGCGAGACCAGCGTGTGCGCCACCAGGCCAGCGATGGCTGCCCCTGGTCCGCGGTCTGCGGTCTGCGGGGCCTGAGATGTCAGGCGACACGTAAAACTGACCCCCTGGCGACATTGAGAACTGACCCCCTTCTTCAATGAAGGAGGTTCTATGGAACAGTTGGTCCAAGCTCCACCGGTCGTATCAGACCGTGGGGGCGAATGGATATTGTGGATGTCGGCGCCGCAGGAGGTCAAAAGATGCTGGCGCTGCATGCGCTGGGCTGCCGAAGTGCGGCTGGCTGCGGGCTTGCAGAGCGTTTGGGCCGCACAGCAGTACCTGCGCGAAGTGCTGCTACCCCGCGCCCGCGCTGGCGAAATCTTCCTTGTGCTCCGGCGCAAGCACCGACTGTGGGGCGTGCATGAGGGGTTCGCGGCTCCGAATGTCGCCGTCGTGAGGGAGCCATCGATTTCCGCCAGGCGGCCAAACGAGCTTGGGACGCGCATTCGGCAATGGCTGCAAGCGGCAGGCTAGGGCCGCCGCCTCCGACCGGTTGCAAGCGGCGGCCCAATTCTTTCGAGCCTTTGCGGCCGCTATGGGCGCGGAGTCAACGAGCTGGGCGCCCAGGCCCAGCGGCTCCAAGCGGCCAAGCACTTCCGAGACCGGCGAGGTGTGCGCGACCGTGAGCTTTCGCGCGCCAAGGTCGAACGCGAGCGACTGCACGCCCTGCGCGCCCTGCGCGCCCTGCAAGGCCATCCTGACCATGATCTCTTCGGAAGGGCAGTCCATCTTCGGGACTGCGAAGGTGCTTCGTTGCTTCTGCTGATCCACATCCGCTCCAGGGGGCATGGCCGATTTCAAACCTGCTAGCTGCTACAGAGTCAAGCAGGCGCCAGTGGAGGTCTCCTCACGGCGCCGGGCTGGCTGCCCGAGCGCCCCTGACCGGCCGGGCTCTTGACCCTCTAGGGGCTACAGGGTTTCCAATCCAGGGATGAAAGCCACTTCCGCGACCCGGAAGCCTCGCCTAACCCCAGCCAGTCCGCCGGCCGGCGCATGGAGTGATCGCCTCAGCGTTGCCTTGCCTTGGTGGGCCTTGGCTGGCCTCGCGGCGCTCGCGGACTTCGGCACCAAGCAGGTCGTACGCGAGAGGATGGCCGAAGGCTCCTCCGTGAGTCTCGCCCCGTTCTTCAACCTCGTCTCGGCGCGCAACCACGGGGCTGCGTTCAGCATGCTCGCGGACGCCGGCGGCTGGCAACGCCACGCGCTGGCGGCGTTCGCCCTCGCGGTGACGGCCGCCCTCGCATGGATGCTTACCTGGCAAAGGAGTCGGCTCGAGGCGGCGTCTTTCAGCTTGATCATGGGCGGCGCCGTCGGCAACGCGATTGATCGCATCCACTTCGGCGCCGTCACCGATTTCCTGGACTTCCACTGGGCCGGTTGGCACTGGCCGGCGTTCAACGTGGCGGACATCGCCATCTGCGTCGGCGCGGCGCTCCTCGTGACTTCTTCGCTCAGTTCCGCGCGTTCAGGCGGCTGATCCGGCTCAGGTGGGCGCGCGCCTCGCGCAGCTGGCCCCTAGCCGTCACAGACCTGTCGCCGCTCCCGAGATCGCCAGGGCTGCCAGCGCTGCCCCTGGCTCTTCAGGGGTCGGGTCGCGCGCTCCTATCGAGCCAAAATCAGCTAAACCCGGCATTATCTATCTGATGCACTGGATGCCTGTCCAGTGCCTCTGGCATCCTTTGGCGATGTCGAAATACCGTGACTACACCGGACTGTTGAGGACCCCGCCCTCGCTTGCTTGGCTCATTCGTGAGCGATCGCGGCTCAAAGGCCAGATCGATCAGTGCGAGAAGGCGCTGGACCAGTTGCCGCGCACACTGGTCGAGCTGAACCAGCAGCTCGCAGCGCTTGATGCCGTGATACCACGACATGAGGTCAAGGTGGACCCGAAGCGAATCGTCGGCACTCGCCCGCGTGGGCCCGCGCTCCTGCCGTTTGGAGTCATGAGCCGCGAGATTCTGAGGTGCCTGCGCCAGGCTGAGGGGACGCCACGCTATACGTCAGAGATCGCTATGCACGTGGCGCGCGCGACCGGCCTGGACATGACGAAGGTGCGCAAGGCCGACCTAATTGGACGGGTTGGAGATCGCTTGAAGAAGATGAGGGCCGCAGGCCTCATTCGATCTCAGCACGATCAAGCCACGAACTCAGAGGGGACGTGGGCGCTTGTGCAGGACGCGGAGGAGGAGCAATCCCCTCCGGCGATGAAGCGCAAGGCGGGCTGAGCCAAGACGGGTGCCCGCGCCTCCAGGCGCTACGGCTCGAAGATGTCTTCAGTTCGCCGCCGCTTGCGCTGCCAATATCCGCACCAGTCGCGCGCTGCCCGACGAAGCGAAGCCTTCACGAGGTCCTTCACGAGCACGCTGGGAGGCATCCTCCGGTTGTCTTCTCGCCAGGCGACCTCCCGCGCATAGCTCACCATGTACCGCGGCGTGACTCGATGCACTTGGCCGATAACCATTCGGCGCATCCGAGCGAAGTAGCTTTCAGCCTGGTTGTTGCTGACGCCAGCATCGCTCGAGAAGTGCGTGCTGTGATTCACGGTCTCGTGGTCGTACCTGGCCATGAAGCCAGAGTAAGCAGGATGCTCGTCCGTGTGCACTGTCGCATCTCGCTTGATGTACTTCTTCGCCAGCGCGGCGGCGATCTCTGCAGTCTCGCCACGGGTCACTTCAACCACAGTCCGCACGGCGCCCTTACCCTTTTCGGGCGAGACGGTGCGCATCACCATCACGATGCGCCGATTCCGATGGGTCGGGTTGGCGGCGACGTCGACGCGGTCCCGCGCCTGCGCTTTATTGGTCGGCTCCTTCACCCTCGGCTTTCGCAGGCGTCCGGACACGTGCGCCCCGTCCATGTGAACGATCCCATCCAATTGAGCCGGCGAGCATTCTTCTGCGATCCCCTCGCGCAGCTTATGGAGCAGGACGAAGGCGGTCTGGTAAGCGACGTTGATCTGCCGCGCCAGGGCGCTTGCAGAGATCCCCTTCACGTTGGCAGCAAAGATCAGTGCGGCCTTCAGGATCTTCCGCAGGGGTAGCTTGTGGTCTGCGAACTTCGTGCCTGACGTGACGGAGAAGAACCGGCCGCAGGCGATTTCCTTGCACCGCCATTGCTTGCGCGTGCGGATCCAGTAGTGCTTGTCGATTGTCCCGCACTCAGGGCAGACCTGTGTGCCCTCATCACCCCATCGGCATCGCGCGAAGTAGTCCCTGGCGCGCGCCTCGGTCATGCCCTCGAGATCCTCAAGGGTGAAGTTTCTCGCGGTGGCGGTGAGGAGGAAGTGGGCCGGCACGACTCACTCCTAGCCGACCCGCGCGCCGACCCACAAGACCGAATGTGGGCCTTTGCTGGCGGAGTTCAGGTTCGAATGCATGAGCTAAGTCTCTCAACGAAAGCGAGACGCTCGGGCCGGCGCCGGGTTCTCGCAAATCGTTTTCGATGTATTCCAGATAAATAGCTGTTTGCTCCGTCTACGATGACAAATCGGTTTCGATTTAAGGGCACGTGGCAGACAAGGACAGTCTTCAGATCGACTTCTTCCGGCGGTATGCGAAGAAGGTGATCCAGGACGCGCGCCACGACGGCAACTTCCCCTACTGGGAGATCGCCGAGCGCCTCCAGGCGCTCGGGGTCGACATCGAAGAGCAGGCCCTCATCAACAAGGTGAACCGCAACTCGTACAGCTTCGTCTTTGCGCTCCAGCTGCTCTCGGCCATGGGAAAGACATCGATCGACATTCCCACGCTCCCAGAGGAGCTCAAGCGACGGCGGCGCCGTCGCGTGCCCGGTTCGTAGCTGTATTTCTATACAGTCGAGGGCCACCTGGCAAGTTGCCAACTGGCGTTGCCCTTGGACGGCGCTGGGGAACGGCTGCTGGCCTCGCCGCGGGGCCGATGAGCTGGCGGCCGCTGGGCTGAGAAGCGGGGAACTCGGAACCAGTCGCACTCTTCCCCCGGAAAAGTGATAACCTCTCCGGTTAATAAAAACAGATGGACATCACGTTTGCGAACAAGCGCCTGGCCAAGGAGCTGAACGAAGGCAAGACCATGGTTCGCGTGCACGGCCCGCTTAGGACCAAGAAGCTCCAGGTGCTGCTGACGATGCTGAGGGCAGCACCTACTCTGGCGGCGTTCGGGCCGCCTATGAGCCCGCCACACCGATGCCACGAGCTCACGGGCGACCGGCAGGGGCAGCTCACGATGGACCTGGATCACCCCTATCGGCTGGTCTTCAGGGTCCATCACAAGCCACTTCCCACGCGCCCGGAGGGAGGCCTCGACTGGAAGCAAGTGACGGCCATCGAGATCTGCGGAATTGAGGACACCCATGGATGAGAGCAACACCTTGAACGAGTACCGGCCGGACTACGCGGTCCCGCCGGGAGAGGTCCTGGTCGCCGAGCTGGAAATGCGGGGCATGACGCAGCACGAGCTCGCCCTGCGCACCGGCCTAACGCCCAAGCACATCGTTTCGATCGCAAAAGCCAAGTCGGCGATCACCTCGGACACCGCCATCAAACTGGAGCGCGCCCTGGGCATGCCCGCGCAGTACTGGCTCAACCTGGAGAGCAATTACCAGGAGGTGCTCAGTCGCCTGGCGGAGGAAGAAAAGCTTGAGCGGGACCGGACTTGGCTCAAGAAAGTCCCCGTGACCGAGATGATCAAGCGTGGCTGGATTGCGAAGGCGGCGGACGCGAAGGCACAGTTGGTGGAGGTGCTGCGATTTTTTGGCATTGCCAGTGTCGACCAGTGGGACGACATGTGGCCGAACCTAGCCGTGGCCTACCGCCAGCACGTGCAAGGCGAGATCTCGCCGGAGGCGGTGTCTGCTTGGCTGCGCCGCGGGGAGTTGGAGGCCTCCAAGATCTCCTGCGCGCCGTTTGACCGCAGCGCTTTCCGCACCGCACTGGCCGAGATTCGCAGCCTCACATGCGAGGCCCCAGAAGTCTTTGTGCCTCGCCTCGCAAGCTTGTGTGCCGAGGCGGGGGTGGCCGTCGTGTTCGTTCCCGCGCTGCCGAAGACAGGCGTCAGTGGCGCCACGCGCTGGCTCACCCCAACCAAAGCCCTTATTCAGCTGAGCCTTCGGTACCGCACCGACGATCACCTGTGGTTCACGTTCTTTCATGAGGCTGGCCATATCCTGCTGCATGGCAAGAAGGAGTGCTTCCTCGAGGGCGCGAACGGACTCGATGAGGCCAAGGAGCATGAGGCCAATGAGTTTGCCGAAAACGAGCTGATCTCTCGCAAAGAGTTCGCCGCGTTCTCGGCTCGGCCCATCTTCAGTAAAGCCGCGATTGTGGCGTTTGCTCGCCAGGTGGGAATCTCACCAGGCGTCGTCGTCGGTCAGCTCCAGTACAAGAAGCTCCTGCCGCCCTCCCATTGCAACGACTTGAAGATGACGTTCACGTGGACCCAGTAAGGCGCTTATGGTTGACCACGAGCAGATCAAGCGCCGCGCCCTAGAAGCATGACTTGTTGGAGGCTAGTAGGCGCGGACAACCTAGCAGTTTGGCTGATCAGTCCACCTTTGTCGCGCGCAGCCTGAGAGCATTCGCAATCACGCTGACCGACGACAGCGCCATCGCCGCAGCCGCGACCACAGGCGACAAGAGCAGGCCCCACAGCGGGTACAGCACGCCAGCGGCCAGCGGGATACCGGCCACGTTGTAGACGAACGAGAGAAAGAGGTTCTCGCGGATGTTGCGCATGGTGGCGCGCGACAGGCGCCTGGCACGAACAATCCCGAGCAAGTCACCCTTGAGCAAGGTCACGCCCGCGCTCTCCATCGCCACGTCCGTTCCGGTGCCCATGGCGATGCCCACGTCGGCAGCAGCCAGGGCAGGCGCGTCGTTCACGCCGTCTCCGGCCATTGCAACGATCCGGCCTTCCGACTTCAGCCGCTGAACGATTGCGGCCTTGTCTTCCGGGAAGACCTCGGCCACCACTTCATCGATTCCGAGCTCACGTCCGACCGCCTCAGCGGTCGTGCGGCCATCGCCCGTGAGCATGACAATGCGCACCCCTGCCTCGCGCAGTCCTTGGAGTGCCTCTGCCGTCGTGGCTTTGATCGGGTCGGCAATGGCCACGAAGCCTGCCAGCGCGCCATTGATGCCGACATAGATCACCGTGGCGGACTTCGCACGCTGGGCCTCGGCCGCCGCCTCCAGCGCCGTCGTTTGGACGCCATGCTCAGCCAGGAACTTGGCGCTGCCGCTGGCAACCTGTTGGCCGTCGACCAACCCGACGACCCCTTTGCCAACCGGCGAGTCGAAATCGGTTACCTCGGACAGTTGCATGCCTGCTTCCTTCGAAGCAGCCACGACGGCAAGGGCCAATGGGTGCTCACTGGATCGCTCGACGCTGGCGAGCTTGCGCAGCACCTCATCACGCTCGAAGCCAGCCGCCGCTTCCACGTGCACCACCTTTGGCCGCCCCTCAGTCAGCGTTCCGGTCTTGTCGACGACCAGCGTGTCGACCTTCTCCATGTGCTCGAGAGCTTCGGCGTCCCGGATCAGCACGCCGTGCTGAGCACCCTTGCCCACACCGACCATGATCGACATGGGAGTGGCTAGGCCGAGGGCACAAGGGCAGGCGATGATCAGCACCGCCACCGCATTGATCAGCGCGTAAGAGAAGGCCGGGCTCGGCCCCCATGCGAGCCAGGCGGCGAACGTGAGCGCCGCCACGATGATGACCAGGGGCACGAACCAGCCGGCCACCTGGTCGGCCATGCGCTGGATCGGCGCGCGACTGCGCTGGGCGGCGGCCACCATGTGCACGATCTGGGCCAGCAGGGTGTCGGCGCCGACCTTCTCGGCCCGCATCACGAAGCCGCCAGTCTGATTCATGGTGCCCGCCGTCACCTTCGATCCGGCGGACTTGGCCACCGGCATCGGCTCGCCGGTCACCATGGATTCGTCCACCGTTCCCTTGCCTTCGACCAGTTCGCCGTCCACCGGCACCTTCTCGCCCGGACGCACCCGCAGCAGGTCCCCGACCGCGATGGTGTCGATCGGCACCTCGGCATCTTCCTGGCCGGCGGACACCTTGACCGCCGTCTTGGGCGCGAGGTCAAGCAGCGCCCGGATCGCACCGGAGGTCTTCTCGCGTGCCCGCAGTTCCAGAACCTGTCCGAGCAGCACGAGCACGGTGATGACCGCGGCCGCTTCGAAGTAGATGGCGACCGCGCCTCCCATCCCGCGCAGCTGCTCAGGAAAAAGCTGTGGAGCGACCGTGCCGACCACGCTGTACAGCCAGGCAGCACCGGTACCCAGCGCGATCAGGGTGAACATGTTCAGGTTGCGGGTGCGAACGGACGCCCAGCCGCGCACGAAGAACGGCCAGCCGGCCCAGAGCACGACGGGGGTGCCGAAGGCGAGCTGCACCCAGTTGGAGGCCTGCGCGCCAATGTAGTGGCCGAGAGCGAACACGTGCGCGCCCATTTCGAGGACCACCACCGGGATGGCCAGCACCAGCCCGATCCAGAACCGCCGCGTCATGTCGCGAAGCTCGGGACTAGGGCCGGTCTCCGCAGTTGCGAGAACCGGCTCCAGCGCCATCCCGCAGATCGGGCAATTGCCGGGGCCCATCTGACGCACCTGGGGGTGCATCGGACAGGTGTACTCGACGTCCTTGGCGCCCTTTGGTGGCGTCACCACAGCGCGTTGCGTTTCGTGTCCGTGGGGGCCGTGACCCGCCGCAGGCAACGGATGCTCGTGACTCGCGTGATGGCCATGGTGCGTGCACGTCTGCCCGGGGGCTTGACCACCTTCAACGTGATGGTGCGAGTGGTCCGGCATGATCTCTGCGGAGGTGGTATCGCGATTCATTGTTATTCCTTCAGCTAGGCACTACCCGAAGCGCCAGTACGGCCAACTATCAAAATGGCGAGCGCTGCCAGTAGCAACCAACACAGCCAGAAAAGTGCCTGCTCCCACCATCGCGGTTCCCGCTGCTCTTTCTCCCAGCGGTGCTTGAGCGTCATTCCGCCGCCGTGGACGATCAGCCCACTCGCGAGCAGGTGCAAAGCGTGTGGCTCGATTACCTCGTGCGCCATCGGTGCCAGTCCGGCGCCGAGTGCGATTGCACCGAGGCTGCATGCCAGATCGGCCGCCTTAGCCTTCCTGTGAATTTCGGCCGCCGGCCGGGCTTGATGGCTGTTCATGGCTAGGTCCGTGGTGGTGGCCGTGGCCGTGGCCACGGTGCATGAACATGTGCATCAGCGGACACACCGCAAGGACCAGGTACGGCAGCAAAGCGTAGACATGGGCCTGATGCGCCAGATACAGGTAAATGCTCGCCAGTACGGCCAGCACCGTTGCGGCAACCCCGAAAGGGGAGCGCCAGAAGGACCGGGTGGTCTGCGGCCCGCTGGTGGTGTGTGCTCCGTGTGCCATGTCAGTCCTTCCAGAACGGCTATGAATCTCAGCCGCAGCATCCACCCGCGCTCGCCTTGACGCGTTGATGCACGTCAACCGAGTCGACCGAGTCGCTGCGCCGGCTGGCGCAGCAGCAGCCACCGCCGCGGCGCGCCGGGGGCGATGTGGTCACCGTCCGGGCTGAGTACCCAGCCGCCTCGATGGCCGAGCGGTACACCTCGATGTCTTCACCGTCGGGCGCGTGCAGCCGCACCCGACGAGTGACTACATCGATTTCGACGCGCGCGTCCTCCCATCCCACGTCAGACAAGGCGCGCGCGATTCGGTTTGCGCATCCACCGCAGGTCATCTCAGGTATTTCGAATTCGATCACAGCAGCCCCCTATCAAACGGTATGGAGGCAGTTTCAACCTTCCCATGATGGGAGAGTCAAGCGCTGTGAGCGGGGATCGTCAGAAAAGGAAGACGGGCCTGCGGTGCTGCAGCGCACGCCCGAAGTCACTTCATCATCGGACACATCATCATGCCGTCCATTCCGCCCATGGGCCCCATGGAGGCGATAGCGACCTGTCCCTGCTCGTTCTTCTTCATCCGGTCGAACATGGCCTCTTGAGCCTTCAGGAACTCCTGCTTGGACAACAGGCCATCTCCGTTCGTGTCCATCGCACGCATGTGGTCGGCCATGCCCATGGCCGCACCTGGGCGCCCTTGCATGCCCCCAGGCATGCCGCCTTGCATTCCCCCAGGCATGCCGCCTTGCATGCGTCCCGGCATGCCTCCTTGCATGCCTCCTTGCATGCCTCCCAGCATCCCGCTTCGCATTGCGGGCATGTCGCCGGAAGCGGATCGCCCGGGACCGTCTCCAGCCATGGCGCCGCATCCAGCAAGTGCGGCGGCAAGCGCAGCCGTGATGACTACTCTCATGTTGATCTCCTTTTCTCGAAGCTAAGCCTCAGCGGTTTTCCAATTCCTGGACCAGCGCTTTCATCTCGGCGATTTCCTTGCGCTGGGACTCAATGATCTGGTCGGCCAGCTCGCGAACGCGCGGGTCGCTGATGCTGGCTCGTTCGCTGGTGAGGATGGCGATCGAGTGATGAGGGATCATGGCCTTCATCCAATCGACTTCGCCGACTGTCGCCTGCGTCCTGGCCAACGCCACGCCACCGAGCAGCAGCAGCGCTGCCACGCCGAGCACCACGTAGTTCGCGAACCGGTTCGGGTACATGCGCCACATGAAGAGCATCATGACCGCGGTCATGACGCCCGCCATGACAAAGGTCATGAACACCCGATTCCAGCTGAAATACACGTGATCCAGCTGATAGGTATTCACGTACATGGCACCGAAGCCCAGCACAGTGGAGGTCGCCACCATGGCCGCAAAGCGGCCATAGCTCGCCTTGTGCATGGAGTGGGTGCCCGCCGTGTCGGCGTGGTGGGCCGCGCCCGGTGAGGAGCGGCGCTCATGATGCCGCCGCTCGTGCTGATGAATGGCTTCAGTGCTCATCGTGATCTCTTGTCGTGGATTCAAGCCATGGCAGCCATCTTGCGGCACTCATCCGCACACCGCTTGCATGCCTGCGCGCACTGCTTGCAGTGCTCCATCTGGTGCTTGGCGCACTCCTGGCCGCACATTTCACAGATCTCCGCGCAAGCCCGGCAGACGGTTTTCGAGGACTCGCTGGCCCGCGACATTACGGCTGCGGCGAGTTCGCAGACCTGAGCGCAGTCGATGTCGAGAGCGATGCAGCGCGCCATCATCTTGACGTCCTGCTCCTGCAGGCAGGCGGCGGCGCAGTGGTTGCAGGCCTCGGCACACTCGAAGCAGACCTGGATGCAGCTCTTGAATTGCTCGTGGGGCATTTGAAAACTCCTGTTGGGTTGTTGGGATTGCCGCCTGGATCCCCGGGCGGCTCAGGGCGCGGCCCCTTCGCGCGAAGCGAGGACCAGCGGGTGCTGTCTGAGAGAAGGACGGCCGAAGGCACCTTGCCGGCGCACACTGGCCGGCAAAGATCGCCAAGTGGCTCAAGCCTTGGGCGGCTTGTGAGGAACGGGTACGGCCCGGCTTGGCAGATGCTCAAGCGCGGGAGCCGCACCGATGACATGGGGGCTCAATCCAATCCGCCAGGCGCCGGACGCGGCAGCCATCGGTTGGGAGCAGGCTTTCGCGCATTTGCAAGCCGAGTGCGTCTGCGACTTGTCGGAGCTGACGCCTTGAGAGACGTCGGCATGTCCAGCTTGATCACCGATAGCGGCGAGCATTCCGGTTGCGTGATACCCGTCGGATGCGCGTGCGGCATGATGGGCCGCGCCCTGCTGGTGATGGCGGCAAACGGAAACACCCGCAGCTGCGCCGGCCTGGATAGGGATGGCCACAGACAGCAACAACGTCAGCAAAAGCCGCAAGATCGACACGAGTTCAATTTACGGCTGCGAGATGGTGCGCCCCGTAGGACTGCGTTGACGCTGTGCACCTGCTTGTGAAACAAAAAGAGGAGCCAGGCGGCTCCTCTTCCTTGCGCGATTCGACGCGTATTCCCGCTCAGTTTGCGGCTTCGATCTGAGTGACCGTCAGCTTGCCGCCCTGGTCTGCGGCGCGGAAGCGCACCTTGTCCCCGGGCTTCACCTGATCGAGCATGGCCGCGTCGGCGACCACGAACACCATGGTCATGGGCGGCATGTCCAGGCTCTTGATCTGGCCATGCCGGAGGGTGATCTTGCCGGCTGCCTTGTCAACCTTGCGCACTTCGCCTTCTGCGAGGTCGGTGGCTGGAGCCGGGGCTGCCGTCGTGGTGGGGTGATGGGCGCTGTGGTCGTCCGCTGCCTGCGTCGCCGATTGCTGCGCCCACACGCTGTTCGCGCCGAGCACCAGTGCAGCGGTGATGAGGTATCGCTTCATGATTTGCTCCCTTCGTAGCGTTGATAAACCTTGCTCGAGCCGTCCTTGGCCAGCAGCAGCACGTCGTATGGGTGCTTGCGCCCGCCGTAGGCTTCTCCGTCCATACCCGGCGAGCCAATGGGCATGCCCGGCACCGCCAGGCCACGCGCTGCGGGCTTTTCCGCCAGCAGGCGGTGAATCTCTCGTGCGGGAACGTGCCCTTCCAGCGCATAGCCGGCCACCACGGCCGTGTGGCAGGAGCCGTACTTCGGATCGATGCCGAGCTGAGCCCGTACCGCCGTGTTTCCCGTGTCATGAACCGTGACCGCAAAGCCGTTGTCCTGCAGGTGCGTGACCCAATCCTTGCAGCAGCCGCAGTTCGGATCCTTCCAGACCTCCACAACGGGCTTTTTAGCGGCCGGAGCGACGACCTGCGCCAGCGTGGGAGCTGCGGCAGCCGCTGCGATGACTGCCAGCAGGGTGCGGCGAGTGGGATGGCGGCTCATTTGGACGCCTCCTTGGCGGCAGCGACGTTGATCTTTCCGACCATGCCCGCCTGGTAGTGGCCCGGGATCAGGCAGGCGAAATCGAACTCGCCCGCACGGTTGAACTTCCACACGAGCTCACCCTGTTTGCCGGTGGCCACGTGAGCCATGTGCGCCTCATCGTGTTCCATGTTCGGGAACTTCTGCATCAGCGCAGCGTGCTCGTCCAAGGCCGATTTCGTGCCGATGACCATCTCGTGCATCACTTTGCCCTTGTTCTGCACGATGAAGCGGACGGTCTCGCCCTCTTGCACCTGGATCGTGGAAGGGGTGAAGCGCATGTCGTCGGTCATGGCGATCCGGATCGTTCGCTTGACCTCCCGGGAGTCACCCGCGATTCCCCAGGGCTGCTGCTCCTTTTTCACTTCAGCGTTGTGCGCCTTCTTGTGTTCATCGTTGCCATGCGCAAACGCGGAGCTCATGGTGAGCGCAAGCATCGCAGCCGTGGCGACCACGCGAATGTTGAATTTGTTCATCAGAGTTTCCTTGTTGTCGGGTCAATGGCCGCTGTGGCCGGAGGCGGGACGGCGAACACGTACTTCGACGTCCTTGGTGGGCGCTGCCGTTGGCGTTGAAGCAGCAGGTGCGGCCTGCCGGGTAGGCTCTGGCACTTGTCCGGTGAACTCGTAGGCGACCGTGCCTTCAGGATGCTTGAACCAGCCAGGGTCGGCGTAGTCACCCCGCTTTTGCTCGCGGCGAACCTTGACGGTGGTGAACATGCCGCCCATCTCCAGGCCACCGAAGGGGCCTTCTCCGGCCATCATCTTTTGCGTGTTGTCGGGGATGGGCATTTCCATCTCGCCCATGTCCGCCATGCCGCGCTCGCCCATGACCATGTAGTCGGGAACGAGCCCCGCGATCTTCTTGGCCACGCCGCGGTGGTCGACGCCGATCATGGTGGGCACTTCGTGGCCCATGGCGCCCATGGTGTGGTGGCTCTTGTGGCAGTGGAACGCCCAGTCGCCTTCCTCGTCGGCCAGGAACTCCAACTGGCGCATCTGCCCCACGGCGATGTCTGCCGAGACCTCGGGCCAGCGGGAGCCCTTCGGAGTCGGCCCGCCATCGGTGCCGCTGACGACGAATTCGTGCCCATGCAGGTGCATCGGGTGGTTCGTCATCGAGAGATTCCCGACGCGGATGCGTACCTTGTCACCGCGCCGCACGTTCATCGATGCGATGCCTGGGAACACCCGGCTGTTGAACGTCCAGATGTTGAAGTCCGTCATCGTCATGATCTTGGGCGTGTATGAGCCCGGCTCGATGTCATAGGCGTTGAGCAGGAACACGAAATCCCGGTCGACCTCATCGATGAGCGGGTGTTTTTCCTTGGGATGGGTCACCCAGAAACCCATCATGCCCATGGCCATCTGCACCATCTCATCGCCGTGCGGGTGGTACATGAAGGTGCCAGGGCGGCGTGCCACGAACTCGTAGACGAAGGTCTTGCCAGGCTGGATCGTCTTCTGCGTGAGGCCGCCCACGCCATCCATGCCGTTGGGCAGGCGTTGACCATGCCAGTGGATGCTGGTGTGCTCGGGCAGCTTGTTGGTGACGAACACGCGCACCCGGTCGCCCTCAACGACTTCGATCGTCGGGCCGGGCGATTGGCCGTTGTAGCCCCACAGGTGTGCCTTGAAGCCGGGGGTCATCTCCCGCACCACCGGTTCGGCCACCAGGTGGAATTCTTTGACGCCGTTGTTCATGCGCCAAGGTGCCGTCCAGCCGTTGAGGGTGACGACCGGGTTGTAGGGTCGCCCGGTGGGCGGTGCGAGCGGACTGGCCGTGTCGGGCGTGGTCTGGATGACCGGCTCGGGCAGAGCGGCCATGGCGACCTTGCTCACGGAGGCGGCGCTCACGGCGCCGGCGATCGCGCCCATGCCCGTCAGGAAGCCGCGGCGGTTGCTTGCAGTCATGTTGTGGTCCCTTCGGATCAGTGCCCGGCCGGCTCGGCGGGGGCACTTCCCCCGGCAGCAGGCATGGCTGCGGCCTGGCCCGAAGAGGGCCTTCCGATCAACGTGGAAGAAAGAGCGGCGTCGGCCAGCCAGAAGTTGCGCTGCGCCTCGATGGCGGTGATGACGCCCGAGACCTGGTCGCGCGCGTCGGCCAGCAGCTCGAAGACGCCGATCATCATCCCGTTGTAGCGAAGGACGTTCTCCTCCGAGATCGTCTTGCGCAGCGGCACCATCTCGCCCAGCTGGTGCCTGGCCTGGTCGTAGGCGGTGCGATACGCGGCATAGCTCTCGCGTGCCTGCGATGAGGCGCTGCGGGCCACCGCCTCATAGCCGTTCACTGCGGCCAGGCTGCGCGCATCAAGCGCTGCGCGGCGGGTGGAACCCCAGTCAAAGAGCGGAAGACGGATCTCCAGCTCATAGCCGCGCGTGGTGGAGCGTTCCCCATCGCCTCCGAAGTGAGAGTCGCGCCGCACCCCCAGTTCGACGTCCGTGAGGCTGGTGAGAAGGTCGACGCCCCGCGAGCGACCCGCCGCGTCAAGCTCCAGGCGAGCCAGGCGGGCGTCCAGCCGCTGATCGGACAAAGCTTTGGCGATGTCGGATGGACCCTTCGGCGCCTTGGGGAGCTGTGGCAGCCGCTCAGGCAGCTTCAGCGCCGCTGCCTGGGCATCGGTGAGGCCCAGCTGCCGCACAAGGGCTTCACGCGTGGCGACACTCGCCTGCCGTGCGCTGGCTAGGCGCGAGGTGGCGTCACCGTAGAACAGGTGCTGGCGTGCCGCCTGCAACTTGGTCAGGTTGCCCACCTGTTGCATGCGCCTGGCGAGCTCGGCACTCGCTTCGGCGGCATCCTTGACCTGGATCGCGTACGTCTCCACCTCCTGGGCCGCCACCGCGTTCACCCAGGCCTGCTTGGCGGCTGAGACCTGGTCGATCACGGCGCCGGCCATGCGCACGCGCGCTTGTTCGGCCTGGACCTGTGAGACGGCGCGCCGCTGCGGCAGCGTGATGAGGTCGAACAGCCCGAATGACAGCAGCCGGCCGATCTCGAGGTCGGCGCCTTCGCGCAAACGCTCGAACGAGAAGACCAGGCCACCCGGCAGCCCGCGCTGCTGAGCTTGCGCGAGTTCACCCCAGCTTTGAGCCAGCGCGGCCTGGAAGGAGGGACTATTGGCGAGCGCCAGCTGCGCCGCGCCGTCCATCGTCAGGGGCTTGGCGAGCAGGTCGGCGGCGAGCTTGTCAGACGCCTGACGCTGGGCCGCGTCGCGTGAGAGCGTCGCCGTGGCGCCGCCTGCGATCGGACTTGCCAGTTCATTGGCCCGCCCGAGCGCCGCATCCATGTTGGGAGCGGCGCAGCCGGCCAGGGCAATCGCCGCGGCAGCGACAGCCGCCAGCTTGATGGGAGAGCGCGTCTTCATCAGTGATGCCCCTCATGCGGGTTGGCCGCCTTGGGCTGCTGCGCTGGAGCCGGGGCCGAAGCCGGTTCCGCCGGTGCGGCCGGCTGGGCGGGTGGCGACGCCTGGCCTTGGCCGCCACTGATCTCGCGGGCATAGGCGCGCCAGCCGCCGATCTCGCGGACGGTGTCGTTGCTGCGGCGCCAGTCCTGGATCTCCTCGGCGGCAAACGGCCGGTAGCTCTCGAAGGCCGAGTTGTAAGCGGCGCTCGCCGCGGGTGTTGGAGACTGCTCGGGCGCAGCGCTTTGGGCAGCTGCCTGCAGACCTGCAAGCAGTGCCGGCAGGCCCAACAGAAGTGTTCTGGTCGTGGGTGACATGGTTCCTCGCTGAGATTTCTTCGGAGCGCAGGCCGACGAAGGCAGAGCCTCACGGTCACGTGCGCAGCGGAAATGCGGCAGCCCGCCCCGGATCAGTGGGGGCTGGAGCGGCCTCTCAGGCGCGAGGAGGTTTGTCTGGGCGCGGGGTGGCGCGGCTTAGTGCAGGCATCGTCGGCTGAGGCAGGACAGCCGATGGGGAGTCAGCCGCAGATTGACTGGGCAAAGACTCGGAAAGTGCCACCAGATGGCAGCCGGAAGCGCAAATGGGGCAAGCGTGGGCAGCTTCCTCTGCGTTTACAGACTGCTGGTCGTCGTCCGCGGACTGCACCGCGTCCGCGTGCGGATGTGCGTCGGCCTTCGCAGCGTGGCTGCTCTGGTGGTTGACGCTCTCATGACCCTGAGCGTGATGGTGGTCGTGCCCAGAGTGCTCCTCGTGACCTGCCGCCGCTGAGGCGACGTTCTGGTCGCAGAACAGCATCGAGGCCGCCGCGATCCCCTGCAGGGGCAGCGCGGCCATCAGAAGCCAGGCGACGAAGAGGCGAACAAACGACATTGCAAGCGACATGGTAGCGCAGGCAGGGGCTTTCCCGCGCAATTGAAGGTTCCTACGAACACGAAATCTGCTGATGTTCCCAAGTTTTCGAGAATGATCAACCTTCACCTTGGGGGAAGGTCAAGAGAAAGGATCTGCGTCTTGGCGTGCTTGTCTGGGCCTTATGAGGCTCAGCATCACACCAGACGACGATAGCGGGCGACAAGCTCCTCGATGTCGACTTGTTTCAACCCGGTCTCGCCATCCACCAGGACGACATGCTTATGGAACGGCCTGAACAACCAGGCGCGGTCTTCCAGCGCGAGCCACGGGCGCGACAGCAGGCCATGATCGCGCAACCACGCGGTGCACTCCGCCTCGCGCCGGTAGGCGTAGAGCTGGTCGGGCACATCACCCAACTCGGAAAAAGTCGGAGTTAGATCGTGGATGCGCTGGCGCAGCGTCGGTGGAAGACGAAGGGCGAGAGAGTCAATGCCGCGAACTCTCCAGGTGCTCGAGATCACAACCTGCAGGAGCGGCAGCCGCTCCAAGGCACCCTCCAGCAACGGTAGCCGGCAGAAGTACATGTCCTCACGGCAGTGTTCAGGATGGAGCACGCCGTCAAAGTCCAGGAACAGTGGGATCACCTCCAAAGGATAAAGAAATGCGCAAACGCCGCGAAAGACTACTTCTTTATCCCTTGGCCGCCTTAGGAACGTGCCCACTCAAGAGTGCGCACGCCCGGGGGAGCGCAATGCGGCCCAAGTCGCCGCATCAGACAATGCCCAGCAGCCAGAGGCGCGATCTCCTGATCAGTGGCCGGACTGCCAAGCGGCCCGTTTTATAGCTCGGCACTATAAAACGCTATAAAGCCGCGCCGGCGAGGCGATGCCATTCGTAGCTCCCGCCCGTCGCCCTCTGGCGGTGGCTACTCAACTGTGAACCCACGCGATCCTCAAGGGTGGATACGAGCTAAGTCCTTGTCGCCATTGACCTTTCTGGCGGTTTACTTGCATCAGATAGATAATGCCGGCTAAACCGCTCGAGCCCCGCCGAGACGAGCACGAACAGCACAAAGCCGCTGGTGAAGGCAAGCATTGACCACTTCGTGTCTTCTCCGCTCTCGTGCGCTTCACTGATCATGTCCTCAACAGCTGCGAGAGAGAGCAACCCTGCAACGAACGCAAGCGCCCCCATTTTCCAGGCATCAGCGACGTCACGAAGCAGGAAGTAGGACACCATGGCCATCCCGACCACCGGGATCACGAAGGACGCCGATAGCAAGATCCGACGGGACCTCGGGACCTCGTTCTCCTTCATGTTGGCGATCGTCGCATAGCCTTCCGGGATGTCGGCCAGGACCTGGCCCATCGCAAGCACGAGGGCCATGCTTGCCGACACCGCGGAGCCTGATCCGATCATGAGCCCGTCGCTGGCAAGATCCATGGAGACGGCGATGTAGATCATCCACATACCGCTCGACGAGGCTCCACCCTTCGGTTTGGCAGAGGCTTGCAGCCTATCGACCGCACCGCTGATGGCGACATAGCTCACCCCTCCCGCACCGAAAGCGGCCGCAACGAGCCAGGGAGAAAGTTGCTCGAGTGCCTCCGGCATGAGCTCAGTTGAGACCACCGCGATCACAATGCCGGCCGCCCCATGTAAAGCGATGCTCACGATGCGGTTGTTGGTCGGAAAGAACTCGGCGAGCATGCCGCCGCCAAAGTTGCCGATGGCTGGCAGGAGCGCCAACCCGAGCACAAGCCAGGGATCCACGCGTATCTCCTTGACGTTCTTGTTTGCACGCGAGAGGACGCAAGAATAGGTGGTGCAGCACCTCGTCGGCGTAGGAGCTTGCGAGCGCTCAAGGTGGATCCCGTCCGGCGCCGCTGTTGCGCGCGAACGCAATCCTCTCCTATCCGATCTTCCGGTGAGCTCCGCGAGGATGAGCGAATTGATCGCCTGGCACAGCAGCTGACGTGCTGTCCAGCGAAGCTCTATCCAGTCCACTGAGGATTCCGCAACACGCTGCCTCGCGCGACGCCCCGCACTCATTGCGAAGTGTCCGAAGCTCAGCCTGCAGATCGCGAAGCTCCTTGATGCGCGCAGTGACATGCGCGATGTGCTCATCCAGTAGCTCATTGACCCCTTCGCAGTTCTCAGAAGGTTCGTCCTTGAACCGCAGCAATGTGCGGATCTCCTCGAGCGTCATGTCGAGGGACCGACAGTGCCTAATGAATGCGAGCCTTCGCACGTGCGCGGGCCCATAGAGCCGGTAGTTGGAATCGGTACGCGCTGCCCGAGCAAGCAGCCCTTCCCGTTCGTAGTAGCGGATCGTCTCCGCTTGACATCCGGTTGCCTGCGCCAGCTCTCCAATTTTCATAACCTGCTCCTGAGTACTTGACTCTGTAGCGACTACAAGGTTTGTAATTTGGCCATGAAAAGAGAAACCCTGCGCGAGTCCCGCCCGGACACCTGCTGTTCATCTGGCTGCTCAGTCCCGGTTGCGCAAGCCGCGGCCGCGAGCCACCCCGGCCAGGGGCAGGTCTACCGCATCGCCACAATGGACTGCAGTGTGGAGGAAGCTGAGATCCGCCGCGCCCTCGACGCCGTGCCCGGCATCAGGTCCCTGGGGTTCCAGCTTGGCGCCAGGTCGCTTCGGATCGACGCCGATACAAGCTCATTCGCGCCAGCACTCGACGCAATCCGCAAGGCCGGATTCGACCCGCAGCCGCTGGAGCCGGCGGACCTGGCCGCCCGCACCGGATCTGGCGCTCAGGCCGGCGCACGGGCAGACGAGCACGGGCCGGGAGCCGGCTTGACCCGCATGGGTTTTGCCCTCGCATTCGCGGTCGCTGCCGAAGCCGTGTCGTTCCTGGCGCCGGACGTGCCTACCTGGAAGGCAACGGGCATGGCTTTAGCGGTCGTTGCGATCTGGCTGGCCGGGCTCGACGTCTATAAGAAAGGACTCACGGCGCTGCTGCGCGGCAAGCTCAACATCAATGCCCTCATGTCGGTGGCTGTGACAGGCGCCTTTCTGATCGGCGAGTGGCCGGAGGCTGCAATGGTGATGGCTCTCTACGCCCTTGCTGAGCTCATCGAATCGCGAGCGGTCGACCGCGCGCGCAACTCCATCAAGGGCCTGCTCGAGATGGCGCCAGAGACGGCCCTCGTGCGTGCGGCAGACGCGAGCTGGTCCGAAATGGCGGCATCGCAGGTGCCCGTGGGCGCCACCATCCGCGTGAGGCCAGGCGAGCGGATGCCGCTCGACGGCGTGGTCACCCAAGGAGAGAGCGCGGTCAACCAGGCGCCGATCACCGGCGAAAGCATTCCGGTGGACAAGGCCCCAGGCTCCGCGGTGTTTGCCGGCACGATCAATGAGACAGGTGAACTGGAAGTGCGCGTGACCGCCGCCTCCGCGAACACGACGCTGGCCAGAATCATCCATGCGGTGGAACAGGCGCAGGGCACGCGAGCTCCGACGCAGCGCTTCGTCGACCGGTTCGCGGCCATCTACACGCCTGCGGTCTTTGCGTTCGCACTCGCCACGGCGGCCTTGTTGCCTATGTTGACCGACTCCACGTGGCTCGACGCGATCTACAAGGCACTGGTGCTGCTGGTGATCGCCTGCCCGTGTGCGCTGGTCATCTCCACGCCCGTCACGGTGGTGAGCGGGCTTTCGGCGGCGGCACGCCGCGGCATCCTGGTCAAAGGCGGCACTTTCCTGGAGCAAGCGCGCCTGCTAAAAGCCGTCGCGCTGGACAAGACCGGAACCATCACCGAAGGTAAGCCCAAACTGGTGGAATTCCGTGTCTGGGCTTCTAGTGACGAGAGCCGCGCGAAGAGTCTGGCGAGCGCCCTGGCGTCTCGTTCCGACCACCCCGTGTCCAAGGCCATCGCGCAGGGGCTAGCAGCACAAGGCCCCGACGTGCAGGACTTCAAGGCCCTGCCCGGCCGCGGGGTGCAGGGGGTGGTCGAAGGCGAAGTGATCCTCCTTGGCAACCACCGGATGATGCACGAGCGGGATTTGTGCGGAGTCGAGCTTGAATCACAGCTCGCGGGCCATGAGGCGC
The DNA here is from genome assembly GCF_037726105.1 of Ramlibacter sp. AN1015. Taxonomy (NCBI): domain Bacteria; kingdom Pseudomonadati; phylum Pseudomonadota; class Betaproteobacteria; order Burkholderiales; family Comamonadaceae; genus Ramlibacter; species Ramlibacter sp. AN1015. Next base: position 16,539 of record NZ_JBBJUM010000010.1, on the reverse strand, counting down.
AGGGCCGCACGGTAACCTTACTGGCGAGCCAGGCGGGCGTGCTCGCGCTGTTCGCCGTTGCCGACACGATCAAAGAGACATCCAAAGCGGCCGTTGCGGATCTGCGCAGCCTCGGCGTGGAATCGATCATGCTGACTGGCGACAACCCGGCCACGGCCAGAGCCATTGCCGCACAGGCTGGGATTGCTGAAGCCAGGGGAGACCTGCTGCCGGAAGCCAAGATGCAGGCGATTGAGGACCTGCGGGCCCGCTACGGTGCTGTTGGCATGACGGGCGACGGTATCAACGACGCTCCGGCGCTTGCCCAAGCTGACGTCGGATTCGCGATGGGCGCAGCCGGAACCGATACCGCCATGGAAGCCGCGGACGTAGTGATCATGAATGATGATCTGCGGCGCGTGGCCGAGACCGTTCGCCTCTCCCGTAGAACGCACAGCGTGCTTTGGCAAAACATTGCCTTCGCACTCGGGATCAAATCGGTTTTTCTCGTATGGGCAGTCGTTGGCGGTGCCAGCATGTGGATGGCCGTGTTTGCGGACATGGGCGCCAGTCTGCTGGTTGTCGCAAACGGGCTACGGCTACTTCGACCAGCCGCGCCGGTCTCGAAGGAAGCCTAAGCATGGCGTTTGCTACGGGCGACCTTTCAGGTGTTTGTGTACCGAGGCGGGTCATAGCGAGAGTGCTGCTGTGAGCCTTGCAAGAGATATGGCTGCCGGCGCCGCCGGCGTATTAGCTGGCGGCTGCTACTGACTGCCTTCATGGCAGTGGCGAAGCGCGTCGAACGCGGTCACAAGCTTGAGGTGGATCAGGAGTGGAGCGCGAACGGGCCCAGCGCGTCGAAGCGGTCGCTAGAGCCCCTGAGTTGTCCAGCCGCCCTGACCGGAATACGAGCAGCGCCCCAGCATAGGGGGGCTCTGCAGTGCCGCTGGTCACAAAGTCACCAGCAGCCCCGCATAGGCGACTGCGCCTAAGGCAAAGGGCAGGAGCTTGCCCTTCTTCTCTGAGGGCAACTCCTCCTTAAAGACGTTCAGGAGGACAGCGCCTGCCAGCAAAGCCTGCAACACCGCTGGGCCGACATTCGGGACGGTGTAGACGTAGCCTGTGCCCCATCCGACGACAACTGCGCCTGCGAGGAGCCAGCGCCCCAGTCTGTCATAGCCCGCCTTGTGCGCAGCATGCAGGCTGTTGTCGTTGATGAGAAACTTCACCAGCATCGCGAGGAAGAACAGGACAAGGGCTTGGATCGTCTCGTGCCTGTGAATCATCAAATAACCGACCAGCACGTTCATGACGCCGAAGGTGGCCATGTGCAACCAGAACACCGCCGGGCCAGGGCGGTCCGATTCAGACTGCTCTTTTCGACTCGACCGCGAAGTTCTCGCTGCTTTCTCGAGGCCGTAAAAAAGGAGAACGCTCGCAAGCATCAGGAGGTAGGCGTGCCGATCCAGGAACCAAAAGATTCCGCCTTCAGATGCCTGGACCAGCGTTTCCTGACCTTTGCTGATCCCTGGCAGAAGTTGCAGGACCACAAATGCAACCGCTGCGCCGCCTGCAGCTGATAGGAATTTGTGGCGAGGCACGTTCTGGAAGACGCGCAGGCGGTTGGAGAACACGTGGACGCAGGCGAGCACCAATACGGCCGCCAGCGCCGCAAGCTGAATGGTTTGCATGGTCCGGTCCTCTCAGAAAGGGCGAGTGCTCGCTCTGAGGCCTTGATGCGGTGACTGGACGAGCTCAGCACCTCAACCCTCAGCTCCGCTCGAAAGCGTTCCTCTATGGCCGCCGCCCTCGGGCTCCTCACCCGCAATTTCAACTTCGATCGTCACATGCTCAAATGCCTTCGCGCTGAGTAGCTGCCTCACTGCTGCTTTCGCCGCGACGATCTCCTGTCGGGTAACGCCCGGGTTCATCATCAAGTGCGTCGTGAGCACGTGGCTTTCCCCGTCAATCGACCAGCCATGGGTATGCTGCGCCTTGACCACCCCAGGTATGGATCGCACATCCTGCTCAAAACGCTCCATTTCAAATCCCGGCGGCGTGTGTTGAAGAAAGACGGCGAAGAAATGTCTGAGCGTTCGCAATATGTTCCAGAGCACGAACAGCGCGATGCCGATGGAAAGCAGCGGGTCAATGATGGGCAAGTCCCAAATAGACATGGCCGCAGCCCCCAGGAGCACGGCGACCCAGCCCATCGTGTCTTCGAGCAGGTGCCAGCTGACCACGCGCTCTGTCAGCGACGTGCCTCGTCTCACGCGGAGCACTGCAGCGCCATTGAATGCGACCCCAATCAGGGCCAGCACCATCATGCCCGGCGCATTCACCGGCTCGGGCGCGAACAACCTGGAGACGGCGTTCCAGAGCACGAATGACAGCCCCACCACCAGGACTGCGGCGGTGATCAATCCGCCCAACAATGAGTAGCGCCGCAAGCCGTAGGTGTCGCGTGGCGTGCGCCCCTGGCGAGAGAGGCGGTCGAAGTACAAGGCCGCGCCGAGCGACATGGAGTCGCCCAGGTCATGCACAGCGTCGCTCAGAATGGCGATGCTGTTGGTCCAGAGGCCACCGATCACCTCGATGACGGTGAAACTCAGGTTCAGAGCGAAGGCCGCCTTCAGATTTGCGCCGCCGCCGTGAGCGCGGCCATGACCATGACCGTGTGAGTGCCGCAGGCTTTCCGTACCGCGGCTGCCCTCCCCATGGTTATGGTCGTAGTCGTGGTCGTGGTCGTGGTCCGGTCCACTGTCACTTCTGTGGCCGTGCTTGGATCCGTCAGTCATCTCAAGGCCCGCCCTTGCTGCCACCTGCGCCTGGCCATGCAGTTCATCATTTATTCACCATGGACACTTCTTCTGCCACAAGAGCAGCCAGCTGGTCAGGACCGAAGCTCGGGAGGTTGCGGCCGTTGACGAAGAACGTCGGCGTTTTGTTGACCTGCAGCGCCTTGAGGTCTTCGACGTCCTGCTCCAGAACGGCCTGGAACTCAGGGCGTTGGGCGTCCTGCACTGCACGGGCAACATCGAGCCCTACTCGCTCGGCAGCCTCGAAGGCCAGGGCTGGGTTCGGCTTCGCGTGATCCGCCCAGGCGGGCTGGGATGCAAGCACTGCTTCCAGGACCGGCTGGTATTTGTTCTGAAGTCGCGCCGCTTCAAGGAGCTTCACGACTTGCTCAGAGCCCTGGTGGAAAGGTGCATAGCGGATCACCAGGCGAACGACGTCCGGGTATTGCGCCATCAGTTTCTTGACGATTGGATAGAACGCACGACAGGTTTCGCATGCAGGGTCGAAGAACTCGACGATGGTCACGGGTGCTTGTTGCGGCCCGAGTACGGGTGAGTGCATGCGCACCAGACGCGCTTGTTGGGATCGAACCTGCTCTGCCTGCTCCGCTTGAACGCGAGTGCGGTAGGCGCCGATGCCAAAAACAAAGGCGGCAACCACAAGGATCAACAGCACGACAACTGTGCTCTTCTTTGCATTCATGACCGGGTCTTTCGCAGGTAGATAAGAAGCAGGAGGACAACCGCCACAAAGGCGGCCAGCGACAGCCAGGGAAGCTGGACTCCGCCGAGAATGGCAAGGCTTTGGTCACCGCACGACGGTCCGGTCCCGCACGGTATCCACCAGCGTGGCACCCAGCCTGCGACAAGGGCGGTGTGATATCCGGCAAGCACGGCGCCACCGAGCGCAAGAGGCAGTGCGTACACGGCACCACGCCTGTCTTCGCTGAATGCAGCCATGCCCAGGATGATGGCCAAGGGGAACATCAGAATCCGCTGGTACCAGCACAACAGGCAGGGAGTCATCCCCAGAACCTCGCCGATGAAAAGCGCACCGGCTGTAGATATCAGGGCAAGAATCCAAGCCGATAGCAGCCAACCCCAAGCCTTACTCATCGGCTTTCCTGCGTTGTTTCATATGGGCGCATCAGGTTCCCGCAGATCCGGAGGCACTACGCGGCAGAAGACCTCTCGCATTGCAGGTGCGAACATTTCGCGTAGACGAGGTCCCCCGGTGCTGGTTCTGGCGAGCCTGCCGCCAGGGGCACGATGGCGCGTCTTGTACGGCTAACGCCCCGGACAGCCACCACGACGAACCGGGTCGCCGCCAGTTCCTGGCGATCCATCTTGTAGCGGCAGTCCATGGAGTGCCGGCCGCCCAGCTGTGAGGCCTCGGCGACCCGGACCACCTTGCCTTTGCGCCACCCGCTGTCCCAGGCGTACTTGCCTTCGTACACGGATGACGCACAGCCGGTGGCGACCAGGGCGGCCGCCAGCAGCGCGGCAAGGCGCGTGCGCATCACTTCACCTCGAATCGGGCGGTGGCCGCGGGCTTGCCCGCGAGCGAGACGGCCGCAATCCCCTTGGTGCCCTTGGCAACCTTGAAGGTCCCTTTGCCCTCCAGCTTGTCACCGGCGGGCGCGAGGTCGACCTCGGTCTTGTCGCTGCCGTTGAGCAGCGTCACCTTGCCCTTTGCTCCCTCGAGCTTGACCGGCTTGCCGTGATCAGAGACGTACACATGGATCACCTCGGCCTTGGGGACGATCTCGAAGTCCAGGGCTTTGGTTTCCACAAAGATGCCGCCGTGCTTGGCCGCATGATCGTCCTTCTGAGCGATTGCGGCGCCGGAGAAGCCAAAAGCAACGGCTGCAGCAGCGACGGCGATGTGCTTGATGAACATGGAAATTCCTTTCGGTGGTTGGGGGAGGAAGCTGGATCAGAAGGCTTCGGAGCCCGATTGGTTGACCAGGTTTTCGATCGGCTTGCGGCCAAAGAGCTTGACCATTGCCGGGGTGAGGAACGAGTCCAGCAGCGTGGAGGTGATAAGCCCGGAGAAGATCACGACGGCCACGGGATGCAGGATTTCAGTGCCGGGCTGATCGGCCTCGAAAAGCAGAGGCGAGAGCGCCAGCGCGGCGACCAGCGCCGTCATGAGCACCGGTGTGAGTCGTTCCAGCGATCCGCGCGCGAGCATGTGGTCGCCGAAGTTCTCGTTTTCGAACGCGCACAGGTTCACGTAGTGCGAGACCTTCATGATTCCGTTGCGGATTGCGATGCCTGCCAACGTAATGAAGCCCACGAGCGCCGCCACCGACAGCGGCTGGCCGGAGAGCCACAGTCCGAAGACGGCGCCCACCAGCGCTAACGGAATGTTCGCCATGATGATCGTGGCCAGCACGGCGGACTTGTAGCGCGAGTACAGGATCAGGAAGATGAGAGCCACCGACGCGATGGACAGCAACCCGATCAGCCGGCTCGCGTCTTCCTGCGCCTGGAACTGCCCCCCGATCGTGATGAAGTAACCCTCGGGCAGGTTGGTCGAGTCAGCGACTTGGCGAATGTCCGCCACGACATCGCTCAAGGCGCGCCCAGCCGCGTTGGCCGAGATCACGATGCGCCGCCGTCCGTCGTCGCGGCTGATCTGGTTCGGCCCATCGTCCTCCTCCACGACCGCCAGCTGCGACAAGGGCACACGCCCGCCGGGCGTATCGATCACGATGTTGCGCAGGCCCGCAATGCCGCGCGCGGACTCCGGCAGGCGCAGCACCAGGTCGAAGCGGCGGCTGCCCTCCACGATCTGGGCCACCTTCTCGCCGTCGATGATCATCTGCAGCTCGCGCAGCAGCTTGGCTGGTGGAAGGCCGTAGCTCAACGCCTTGTCGTAGTCCGCGCGCACCTTGATCTGGGGCGTGAGGACCTGCTTTTCTACTTCCAGGTCCACCACGCCCTCCACCCGCGAGAGCCGCTGCCGCAGGGCCTCGGCCTGACCGCGCAGCACGTCCAGGTCATCCCCGAAAATCTTGATTGCAATCTGCGTGCGCACGCCCGAGAGCATGTGGTCAATACGGTGGCTGATCGGCTGCCCGATGCCGATGGCCGCGGGCAGCGACGACACGCGCGAGCGCAGGTCGGCGTAGACCTCCTCCACGCTGCGATCGCTGCGCCGCAGCTTCACATCGAGCTCGGAAACATGCACGCCTTCGGCATGCTCGTCCAGCTCGGCCCGGCCGGATCGGCGGCCGACGTGCTCCACCTCGGGCACGGTCTGCAGGTTCCTTTCGGCGACGGCACCGATCCGGATGCTCTCGGCCAGCGTGGTTCCGGGGTTCAGACGCAGCCCGACGAGCGCCACGCCCTCGTTGAAAGGCGGCAGGAAGGTGGTGGGAAAGAACGGCACCGCCGCCGCAGCGGCCAGGGTCGCCACGGCGCCGGCGCCGATCCAGAGCTTGGGACGGGCCAGCACCCGCATCAGCCCGCCCTCATACCGGCGCTTGACCCAGGTCTGCACCTTCGAGTCGCCATGATCGAGCGACTTCATGTTGGGCAGGAGGTAGTAGCACATCACCGGCGTCACCGTGACCGACACCAGCATGGAGGCCAGCAGCGAAACGATGTACGCCACGGCCAGCGGCTGCATCAGGCGTCCTTCGATGCCAGGCAGGAAGAACAGCGGCAGCAGCACCAGCACGATGATCACTGTCGCGTAAACGATGGCCGACCGCACCTCCAGCGTCGACTTGGCGATCAGCTCCAGTGGGCCCATGCGGCGTCCGGGGTGCGCCTGCCGGTCGATCTTCAATCGCCGAAGCACGTTCTCCACGCCGACGACGGCATCGTCCACGAGCCCGCCGATGGCGATCGTGAGCCCGCCGAGCGTCATCGTGTTGATGGAGAAGCCAAAGTACTTGAAGACAAGCACCGTGATCATCACGGACAGCGGAATCGCCGTGAGCGCGATCACGGTTGTCCTGATGTTCATCAGGAACAGATACAGCACCGCCGCCACCACCACACCCGCAGCGAGGAACTTGCCCTGCAGCGTGCTGACAGACGCCTCGATGAAACTCGCCTGGCGCATCGTCACGATCGGCTCGCCCATGCCAGGCGGAAGGCTTTTCTTGAAGCCCGCCAGTGCTTCCTCAACCGCGAGGGTGAGCTTCACCGTGTCGGCGTCTGGTTGCTTCTGCACGCCCAGAAGCACCGCCGGCTTGCCGTTGTAGCCGGCGTCGCCGCGCTTGATCGCGGGGGCGAAGGCCACCGATGCCACCTGTCGCAGACTGATCGGCTGGTTGTTGCGGAACGCCACCGGTAGCCGCTCCAGATCCTCGATCCGGGTGGTCCGCCCGATGTTGCGAATGAGGTACTCGCGCGAGTTGAGCTCCAGGAAGCCCCCGCTCGTGTTCGCCGAAAACCCCTTGAGCGCGTCTTCGATGTCTTCCACGCTCACCTGCAAGGCCGACATGCGGGCGGTGTCGGGCTGCACCTGGTACTGGCGCACCTCGCCGCCGATGGGCACCACCTGGGCGACACCGGGTATCGTCAGCAGCCGGGGGCGGACCACGAAGTCGGCGTACTCCCGCACGGCCATCGGGCTGATCTTGGCCGGATCGATCGGCAGCGCCACCGACATGATCTCGCCCATGATCGAGCTCACCGGCCCCATGCCGACGTGCTCGACCCCGGGGGGAAGCTGTTCGCGCGCCGTGGACAGGCGTTCGCCCACCATTTGACGCGCGCGGTAGATGTCCATGTCCCAGTTGAAGGTTACGTAGACGAACGCCAGGCCCACGCTGGAGACCGAGCGGATGCTTTCCACGCCGGGGATGCCGCCCATCGCGGTTTCGAGCGGAATGGTGATGAGCTGCTCCACCTCCTCGGGCGCCATGCCGCCGGCTTCCGCCTGCAGCGTGACGGTGGGCTTGTTCAGGTCGGGAAAGACATCCACGGGCATGCGCACCAGCGTCATGGCCCCATAGGCCATCAGGACCAGTGCGCCGACGAGAACGATGAGACGGTTGTGCAGTGAGAAATTGACGAGCTTGTCGAACATTCCCGTCCTCACCTGACCTGGTTGATCAGAGCGGCGCCCTGTGTCACCACGCGCTCGCCGGGTTTGAGCCCATTGACGACCGACACGGTGGACCCATCCACCGCAGTGGCACGAACCGGACGCGGTGCGAAGTGCTCGGCCGCGGTGTGGACCCACACCATGTCCTGGTTGCTGGGGCTCTTGACGACGGCCGCCGCCGGAACGGGCACGCCCTTGACCATCGTCTTCGTCTGCACCAGAACCTTGACGGGCTGGTTCACGGCCAACGGAACAGACTGCGAACCGCTGGTACGGAACTGCAGCGGGATGGCACCTTCGCGTTGCGTGCGCCCTGCGCCCATAAACCGAAGCGGCACGCTCACGCCCGGGGTGGGGGTCGCGCTGGCCGTGCCGATGTTGGAAAGCAGCCCCACGTCGAATGCCAGCGCCTCGACGATGAGCCTGTTCGGATCCACGATCTCGAACAGGACTTCGCGCGCATCGACGACCTGGCCAGCCACCACATTGGTGGCCGCGATCACGCCGTCGACAGGCGCTGTCAAGCGTTCGACCGCAACCAGGGATCCGCCCACCGCGGCCGCGCGCTGCTGAAGGCTTTGCACATCGGCCTGCGCCGCCTCGATTTCCTTTTGCGGGACGGTGCCCTCGAGCTGCGCGAGCCGAGCGGCGCGTCGGCGCGCCTGATCGAGCTGCGAACGCAGTTCGGCGGTCTGAGCCTGCTGGTTCGCACGCTCGATCGCCGAAGCCGACGAGCGCACCACGGCCAGCGTTTCGCCTTTGCGAACGGCTTGTCCGAGTTGCGGCAGCCCGCGTGGGCCTGCCTCGACGCGCCCGGCCTGGGTCGGCTGGACGCGGCCACCGGCATTGGCATCCATCAGGACGCGACCTGTGAGCTCGACGGTCTGTGGCGTGAGCTTCTCTTCGGTCACCAAGGTGCGCACCTCCAGCTGGCGCTGCGAGTTCTTCGGCAGGAACACGCTGCCATCCGGCTGCCGCTTGGGGGAGTTGCTGGTCGCGGCCGGCGCGGCCTTGCCGTGGTTGTGGTCAGCACCGGCGAAAGAGGGCAGTGCGATCGCTCCTGCCAGGAGCGCGCACCCGGTCAGCGTGAGCAGGCGGTTATTCATTGCAAGTCCTTTCGCGCGCTGCGTGCAGTGCGCTTGCGCATGGCGATGGCCACCGCGGTGAGAAGTGCCAGTGCGGCCAGTCCCGCTGCGGCAAGCACGCCCCAGCGCTGCCAGGGGCTGGCTTCCTCCTCCTCATGCGCATGGGTGTCTGCAATGTCGAGCTCACCGGCGAGCAGATCGGTATCGGTGCCGGAGGTCACCGTGAAGGAGAAGGGGACATGCCCGGGCTTGGACAGCGCGTCGAGCTTGATGATGTAGGTGCCGTCAGCCTGGGGCGCAGCGACGCCCTTCGCCTCCCCGGACTCAAACTCCACCTTGGCGTCCACCACGGGTTCGTTGGTTGCATACCGGTCCAGGTAGACAGTCAGCTGGCCGTTTTCGGCAATACCCACCAGTTCGAAAAGGTCCGAATGCGCTTCGAAGCGGGGGCTGGCAGCGCCTTGTTCGACCGCCGCTTCGTTTCCGTGGTCATGGCCTTCCTCGGCAAACGCTGGCAAGGTGATGTGGAAGAGCGCCGCCGCAAAAAGTGCCTGAAGCAGCAAGTGCCGCCAGAGGGGGCACACGTGTTTTCTTGTCATTGAACGGATCCGTTAGATTGATTGAGTCGGGTGATGGCGCGACGCGCCTCCAGGGCAGCCCTGGCGCGCGCGAGTTCGGCCTCAAAGCGCTCAGCGTCCGCCCGTAGCCGGGTTGGCAGGTCGCTCTCACCGAGGCGGTGTGAAGTGGCGACGAGCTCCTGGGCCTCTCGTGCAAGCCGCTCGCGCTCTAGGGCGAGTTGGTGCGCCCGCTGGGCGGCAGCAACCTCGGCACTGGCAGCTTGGCGATCTGCCTCGACCTGCCGCCGTGCAGCGTCCAGCTCGGCCCCAGCCGCGTCCAGTTCTGCCCGCGCTGCGGCAATTCGTGCGCCGTTGCGGATGTCCCCGCCCAAAGGAATGCGAAGTGAGACTTGGATTGCGTTCTCGTCCGCAGCTCCGGGCCCTGGACGCTCCCGAACGACGCCGACGCCGACCTCCATCGGGTCGCTCCGATCAGCGTCTGCGAGTCTCAGTCGCGCCCGGGCCGCATTCCACTGGGCCTCAGCCGCCGAAACGAGCGGGTGTGTTGCATGGGGCACGGGCGCCTCGGCCAGGGCCGCGACCTGGCTTAGCCCTGTCAGTGCCCGCCAGGTAGATTGCGCCCGGGACAGGGAGCCCTCCGCCACGGCTCGCATGGCCTCGGCCTCTCGCACTGCACCTTGGGCGCGAAGGAGATCAATACGTGCGGTGTCACCCGCGCGCACGCGCCGTTCGACGTCAGCGGCAAGGGCCGCCGCTTCTGTCAGCTTGCGCTCGGCCGCATCGCGCTCGACCTGCGCGAGCGCCACCGCGGCTGCAAGCTCGCGTGCCTCGGCTGCCAGCTTCAGCTTGGTGGCGTCGATCTGAGTGGCCAGCAGTTGCCGGTCCGCGTCGATCTGGGACTTCGTCGCAGTTCTCAGGCGCGGTTGCCAGAGCGGGGCGGAGATTTCCGCCTCCGTCTCCCGCGCGCCGCTCGCTTGTCCGCGGCCAGCGCGATGCGATAGTGAAAGCGCCGGTGGCCCCGCCAGAAATGCGCCCGCGGCGCGTGCCCTGGCGTCTAGCTCGGCTTGGCGGCTTAACAATGACCTAGCTTGGGGGCTCAGCTGCCAGGCGGATTCGACAGCTTCTGTGAGCGTCGGTTGCGGCTGCGCCCATGCCGAACAGGCGAGCGCAAGAAATCCAAGCAGCACGGCCTGCCGCGGCCGTGAAAAAGACAAAGGCATCGAGTTCTCCGAAAGTCGAAAAGGGACGACTTCGGCGAACCGCGAGCAAGGAAATAAAAGAGGAAGAGTGTATCGCGGCCCGCCGTCAGGCGGCGAGCCATTTCGGGCGTTCCACTCGTGCCGAGAGTTGAATCAGGGCCGGCGCCGGTCCGGAAGTCAGGTTGATCTGACTGGATACTTGCGCTGTGAACTCCGGTGCAGCATGGCCCATCAGATGGTGTAGACCGTGGCAGGCGTGGGCCGCGCCACAGCAGGCGTCGGAGAACTGCTTCCCGTCTTCAATTTCCACGTTCGACACATCAAGGGCGATCGCGCGGTCGGATCCCGGGGCCTGCGCGTGCGCAGTAGCTGTCGCAAGCTCGTCGTGACAAGCGTGCACGGCCGCCCAGCTCATTTGCAGAGGCAGCACGAATGCGAGCAGCAACAACAACCAGCGTCTCATGGGCCGCGCCATCCTACCATCTACGGATATACAGACCTCGCGGCCGGGCAACATTTGGATGCTTTAGTCCCCCCAACGAAGGCAGGCCCGTCAAGGTATTGCAGGGTGTTCCAGCCGCCCCCACCTCATGCAAGCCGTAGCACGGTCACAGGGGTCACCGCCGCCTAGGCTGCCGAGCGCGGATCGCACATGATGATCCCATGCATAGCGTGTGGCAGCAGCGGCGAGCCTTTGCCGCGCTCGTGGCGGGGCACCATGAGCTCGGCCGCAACGGTGTCCAGGCGTTATGTGACGTTCGCAGGCCCCGGGGGTGGCGGGTAGTCGAGGCTGCAGGCGGACCTACGGTGTGAGCCTGCAGGCGCCTTCCTACACGCAATCCGGGCAGCGTCGAGCATTGGCCAAGCCGATCTGCGGAGAGCATCTGCCTTCAATGCACCAAAAGCGGTTACCTAAGCACATCGGTTTCATTCCCGACGGTAATCGTCGCTGGGCGGAAGCCCGCGAATTGCCCAAGGAGGCTGGCTACCACCATGGAATCAAGCCCGGCCTCGCGCTGTACGAGGCCTGCGAGAAACTCGGGATCGAGGAGGTGTCCGTGTACGGCTTCACGCAGGACAACACGCATCGGCCCAGTGTGCAGGCCAGGCAGTTCCGTGCCGCATGCGTCGCGTTCGCCCAGGAGATCGCGCACAGGGGGGCGGCCCTCGCGGTCATTGGTGATGCCGAATCCCCGCAGTTTCCCCCGGAACTCGCCCACCTCACGCGGCGCCAGGGAAGCGGCATCAAGGTGAATTTCCTGGTGAACTACGGCTGGCAATGGGACCTAAACGGCCTGCGGGAATCAGGCACGCTGCGTTCGTCCGAGGTGTCGCGCATCGACCTGATCGTGCGCTGGGGCGGTGGACGACGCCTCAGCGGCTTCCCGCCAGTCCAATCCGTGTACGCCGACATGTACGTAGTGGACGACTACTGGCCCGACTACCGAGACGAGCACCTTCGCGAGGCCCTTGAGTGGTGGTCTCGGCAAGACCGTACGTTCGGCGGCTGAACCGCAGTGGGCCACCGCAGGTGGTTGCCGACGCACAGATACCTGTGCATGCTGCGACCTGAGCGGAGTCGGCAGCAGATCGATCAGTGTTCGGTGGGCAGTCAGAGATCTGCGTCTCGGTCCAGCGCAAAGGCGCCGGCACCAGGGTGAACTGGCACCGTCGCCTGCGGCTGGAGAACTGAGGCATGGAGCCGACAGGGTCGGTGCCAGCTTGTCGCCGGACAGATGGCGGCTCGTTTCCGTAGCCACTGCCGTCGGGTAGATGGCGTACACGGTTCGTGTCAATGAATGGTGTAGACACGGCAATCAAAATGCCCGGCTCCACCGCTTTTCGAATGGTCCAGTTCTCGTTCCCTCCCGACCTGCAACGGATGACCGTGTGCTCGATGCCGCTGGAAGAGTGATTGTGCTGGTCGCGCGGCCGGAAAAGTTCTGCGCAGCGCGCCCACGACTTACGTCCACGGCTGCAGGATCCTTTCGCCTCGGCCAGGGATTCACACCAGCGTCAGTGTTCCTGTGTGCCCGAAGGCGCCGCCGTGCGGCACTCGAGGAATCCCCCATAGCCGACCTTCAGCTCTTGGCCGACCTCAAAGGTCATGTCGGCTTCGATGCGTTGGGCACCGCCCTGCTCGGATGCCAAAGCGTGGGGAAGCGGTCGCACGCTGACCCGCACTGGTTCGCTGCTCAGCACGAAACCGGCCGCAGCCAGACCGGACTTCGACGGCTCAGGCTGAAGCGACACGAGGTGGTTGTTGAATTTGATCACACCGAGCTCTGCACTGCCGTCCTGGCGCAGGCCAGCCACCACCACCGGGTGCCCCGAGCCGGTGTACCTGAAGGTGCAGTGAGGACGCGCTCCGATGACCTTGCGGACCTCCGCTCCGCGCAAGGTGGTGGGATCGAGTGTGCGGACATGCGCTCCCTGCAGTGCCTCCTTGGCGCTGGCAACGCGGGCCACTACCGGGGCCGGAGTGGAAGCGTCGTCCGGCAGCTCGCTCTGGCCGCAAGCCGCCAGAAAAGCCACTGCCACACCTGCAGCGACGAAACGGAAAACAGAGGTGCGGCGCCGCATCAGTCGCGCCTCTCGAGGTTCCGCACCAGGTAGCGCATCTCAGCGATCTCGCGCTCCTGGGCCTCGACGATTTCATCGGCAAGCTTGCGCACCCGCGGATCTGTGATTTGCGCGCGGGTGCTGGTCAGGATGGCGATGGAGTGGTGCGGAATCATCGCCTTCATGTACTCGATGTCGTCCACGCTGGCTTGACTGCGCACCAGCCAGAGGGATGCCGCAAAAACGGCAATCGCGCCGCCGAAGATGGCGTAGTTGACGCCCTTCTTGTTGTACATGTTCAGCATGAATGCCAGCATGATCACCGCCATCGTCGAGCCCATGACGAGGGCCATCCAGGCGCGGGTCTCGCTCCAGAACACCTGCTTCCATGCCCACGTATTCAGGTACATAAGGCCGTACATCACCACCGTGGACGTGGCAATCATCGCGGCGAAGCGCCAGTAGGACATCTGCATTGCGTGCTCCTACTGCTTCGGGTTTCCTGAAGGGGGGTGCTGGCTAGCCCCGCCAGGGCCGTGATGGTCGCCGGATGCTGCTGGCCCAGTCGAGCCGCCTTGTTGCCCCCCCGAACGGCCCGGTTGCCCCCCCGAGCCATGGTGGTTGGCGCCGCGCTGTTGGCCAGCTGCGCCCGATCCCGAATCGGACCCCAAGGCAGCGTATCGCTCCGGCGTCATCGCCGGCAACTCGCTGACGAATGCGACGATGCTGCGCAGTGTCTCGTCGTCGTGGGTGGGACCGAACGCCGGCATGCCGGTCATCTTGATGCCGTGCTTGACGATCCAGAGGATTTCGCCGGGCTTCCAATCGGCCGCCGCTTCGGCCAAGTGAGGCGGCTGCGGCCGCATGCCGTCAGCCCATTTCTCGCGCTTGGCGCCAGGACCTCCGTGGCAGTGCTGACACATGGCCTTGTACTCGCCTGCTCCCCTGGCCAGCATCACCGGGGTGACGGGTTCGGCTTGCTGGACCGAACCGGCCCGCTGCTTGACAGAGCTGTGCATTGTTGTGTCGAAAGCCCATCTGGTCACAGAGAGGTGCTCTTCAGTCGCCGCGACGTTGTATGCACCCGTGTAGGCGATCGTTAGTCCGGCGAGCGCGGCAACTACCACTGCACCGAGAAAGCCTACGACGAGCCCTGCGCCAAATTTGTCGCTCATTGTTTACTCCGCAAAAGCTGCTGCCAGCGGGAAGCCGCGGGGTTCAATCTTGCCTTGGCAGCACTATTTTGAGGGCACCCGTTCACCAACTTACACAGGCAGGAGCGCGCGTTACTCTGGACAGGATGTCAGCTGCTCAAACAACATCCAGTGAGGTCCGCAAAGTTAACGCCGAGCAGGGAAAGGTGACGCTTCGCCACGACCGATTACCAACCTAGATATGCCTTCGTTGACCATGGTGTTCCGCGCCCGCGCCGAGCCCCCGGAACCTCTCAGGGGCTTGAAGGCCGGGAGCAAGAGCAAGTTTGACGCCGAAACGGGCCAGTTGTTATGTCATCACCCACATCCAGAAGACCGGGAGTTGAGGGGGCTGCGCCGGGCGATCCTGCAGCGAGCGGCGGCCCTGCCGAGGGTTGCTTTTGCATCACCCTCGACCGCTCGCAGCTGCAGGAACGCCTGCGCAGCGAACTCGGCGACGCGTTAGCCGAGCGCGCCCTGAGCGGCGGGTGGGCAACTGCATTCGCCGAGCTACCGGTGTTCGTCCCCGAGCCGGCACTTCGGCGCATGCGCCAGGCGGTCGAAGCGATCGAGCGGGTGGTGGCGCTGCCCGGCTGGCGCGAGCACAGTCTGCACTCGGCGCCAGAGGCGGCCCGCCACGACCCACAGGGCGCGCGAGGCGCTTTCCTGGGGTACGACTTCCATATCAGCGGGAGCCGCCTGGGGCTGATCGAGATCAACACCAATGCCGGTGGCGCGCTGATGAATGCGCTCCTGGCGCGCGCGCAGCGCGCCTGCTGCAGCGTCTTGCTGCCGATGCAGCCTACGTCGGCGGCGGCTGAGGAGCTGGAGCGCCGCATCGTCGCGATGTTCCAGCGCGAGTGGCACGCGGGCCACGCCGGCGAGCCGCTCAGACGAGTGGCGATCGTCGACAGCGACCCACCTTCTCAGTATCTATACCCCGAGTTCCTCCTGTTTCAGCGGCTGTTCCAGCGGCACGGCATCGAAACGGTAATTGCCAGCCCTGAGCAGCTATCGTTCACCGATGGCCGTTTGCGCCTGGGGGAAGTGGCGATCGACCTGGTCTACAACCGGCTAACCGACTTCTACTTCGAACAGCCGAGCAGTAAGTTCCTGCGAGACGCCTACCTCACCAACGCGGTGGTGGTCACGCCGCACCCACAGGCGCACGCGTTGTATGCGAACAAGGAGCGCCTGGTCGACCTGAGCGATCACCAGACACTGGAGCAGTTCGGCGCCGCCGCCGAAGACCGCGCACTGCTGGCGGAGGTGGTTCCCCGCACCGATCGCGTGCGAGCCGCCAACGCTGACGACCTCTGGAGCCGGCGCCGGGAGCTGTTCTTCAAGCCGGTCAGCGGTTTCGGGGCGCGCGGCGCATTTCGGGGCGACAAGCTTACCCGTCGTACCTGGGAGGACATCCTCAGGGGTGGGTACGTGGCGCAGGCACTGGTGCAGCCGGGTGTGCGGCACACCGCCCGCAGTGAAGGCGACGCGCCGATGAAGTTTGACGTGCGGCAGTACGTGTATGCGGCGCAGGTCCAGTGGACAGGTGCCCGGATGTACCGCGGCCAGACGACGAACTTCCGCACGCCCGGTGGCGGCTTTGCACCGGTGTACACGCTGCCGCAGGCGGACGCGTCAATCGCGCATGCGCTCAAGGACGCGGTATCCCGCGACGATTCCGAATACGCCAGCTACGTCTTCCTGTTGGGCGCGGACGGCGTGCATCCCATCCCGCACGCGCTCTACGTGGCGCTCGCGCGGTCGGAAGCGGCCAGCGACGAACTGGCGGGCCGGGCATTCAGGCTCGCGGACTGGCACGTGCGGCTGGAGCATGGCGCGCCCGCGGATATTGTGCGCGAGTGGTACGGCTGGGTGCGCTTCGATGAAGGTGGCAAGTTCGAGCCGACAGGCTCGCCGGCGAAGTCCAGCGGTGATGCCGCGTCTGGTATCGCAAACGTAGACAGGTCTGCGCTCCCCGGCCCTGCGGAACTGCAGGCGATGCGCGCTGCCGTATTCGGCGGGCGCGATGCGGAGCGCAGCCCTTGAAGCGAACGCCCCCTGCTGCTGAATCGCG